>NC_016803.1:3090000-3690000 GCF_000189295.2 Pseudodesulfovibrio mercurii
AAGTCTCGTACCTTAAATCGAAAGTGGCGTGACCGGTACCTGAGTACCGCGGGACACGTGAAACCCCGTGGGAATCCGGGAGGACCATCTCCCAAGCCTAAATACTCCCTAGTGACCGATAGCGAACCAGTACCGTGAGGGAAAGGTGAAAAGAACCCCTGTTAGGGGAGTGAAATAGAACCTGAAACCATGTGCCTACAAGCTGTGGGAGCGGACTTGTTCCGTGACCGCGTGCTTTTTGCATAACGGGCCAGCGAGTTAATCTGTAGTGCGAGGTTAAGTCTTGAGACGTAGCCGTAGCGAAAGCGAGTCTGAATAGGGCGCCAAGTACTGCGGATTAGACCCGAAGCCGGGTGATCTATCCATGAGCAGGCTGAAACTTGAGTAAAATCAAGTGGAGGGCCGAACCAGTATCGGTTGAAAACGATTTGGATGACTTGTGGATAGGGGTGAAAGGCCAATCAAACTCGGTGATAGCTGGTTCTCCCCGAAATATATTGAGGTATAGCGTCATATTAGTTTACCGGAGGTAGAGCACTGACAGGGCTAGGGGCCCCACCAGGTTACCAACCCCTTTCAAACTCCGAATGCCGGTAAATGATGTATGGCAGTCAGGCTATGGGTGCGAAGGCCCGTGGCCAAAAGGGAAACAGCCCAGACCAACAGCTAAGGTCTCTAAATCAATGCTAAGTGGGAAAGGTGGTGGAGTTGCTGATACATCCAGGAGGTTGGCTTAGAAGCAGCCATCCTTTAAAGAAAGCGTAATAGCTCACTGGCCTAGCGATTCTGCGCCGAAAATGTAACGGGGCTAAGCATTGTACCGAAGCTTTGGGTTCATAGTTTACTATGAGCGGTAGGGGAGCGTTCTCAGATGGGACGAAGGTGTACCGTGAGGTGCGCTGGACTAATGAGAAGTGAATATGCTGGCATGAGTAACGATAAAATAAGTGAGAAACTTATTCGCCGTAAACCTAAGGTTTCCTGGGTAAAGTTAATCTTCCCAGGGTAAGTCGGCCCCTAAGGCGAGGCAGAAATGCGTAGTCGATGGGAAACAGGTTAATATTCCTGTACATGTATACGTGTGCGATGGAGGGACGCAGGAGGATAGGCGGTCCGGGTGTTGGATATCCCGGTGCAAGCGAGTAGGGTTGAGTTGCAGGTAAATCCGCAGCTCTCTATGCCTGAGACGTGATGCCGTGTCATTAAACTGACTGAAGCCGTTGAGTCCATGCTGCCAAGAAAATCTTCTAAGTTTAGCGTATGCATACCGTACCGCAAACCGACACAGGTAGGTGGGTCGAGCAGACCAAGGCGCTTGAGAGAACTCTGGTTAAGGAACTCGGCAAAATGACCCCGTAAGTTCGCGATAAGGGGTGCTCGATTCCGTGACCATTTGACTATGTGAGCGGATTTGAGACGCAGGAATCGGGGGGGGCGACTGTTTACTAAAAACATAGGTCTCTGCTAAGTCGTAAGACGATGTATAGGGACTGACGCCTGCCCGGTGCTGGAAGGTTAAGAGGTGGGGTCAGCGCAAGCGAAGCTCTAAATCGAAGCCCCAGTAAACGGCGGCCGTAACTATAACGGTCCTAAGGTAGCGAAATTCCTTGTCGGGTAAGTTCCGACCTGCACGAATGGCGTAACGATCTCCCCGCTGTCTCAACCAGAGACTCAGTGAAATTGAATTACCGGTGAAAATGCCGGTTACCCGCGGAAGGACGGAAAGACCCTGTGCACCTTTACTGCAGCTTGACATTGGTATTTGATTAATCATGTGTAGGATAGGTGGGAGACTTTGAAGCGTGTACGCCAGTATGCGTGGAGTCACCCTTGAAATACCACCCTTGATTACTTAGGTATCTAATCCATAACCGTTATCCGGTGTGGAGACATTGTCTGGTGGGTAGTTTGACTGGGGCGGTCGCCTCCAAAATAGTAACGGAGGCTTGCAAAGGTTCCCTCAGGCTGATTGGAAACCAGCCGTTGAGTGCAAAGGCATAAGGGAGCTTGACTGTGAGAGAGACATCTCGAGCAGGAACGAAAGTTGGTCTTAGTGATCCGGTGGTTCCGAATGGAAGGGCCATCGCTCATAGGATAAAAGGTACGCCGGGGATAACAGGCTGATCGCGTCCAAGAGTTCACATCGACGACGCGGTTTGGCACCTCGATGTCGGCTCATCACATCCTGGGGCTGAAGCAGGTCCCAAGGGTACGGCTGTTCGCCGTTTAAAGTGGTACGCGAGCTGGGTTTAAAACGTCGTGAGACAGTTTGGTCCCTATCCTCCGTGGGCGTAGGAGAATTGAAAAGGGTCTGCCCCTAGTACGAGAGGACCGGGGTGGACGAACCTATGGTGTTCCTGTTGTCGCGCCAGCGGCATAGCAGGGTAGCTAAGTTCGGAAAGGATAACCGCTGAAAGCATCTAAGCGGGAAGCCCGCCTTAAGATAAGTTCTCCCTGGACATTATGTCCCTAAAGATCCCTGGAAGACCACCAGGTTGATAGGCTGGAGGTGTAAGCAACGCAAGTTGTTCAGCTGACCAGTACTAATAGATCGTGCGGCTTATTTAACAACTAATGGAATTCTCTCTTCCCCTATTTACTTATATATTCGAACTTCCAAGTTCACCAAATTTTCTTGGTGGCCAAGGAGGAGGGGGTACACCCGGTCCCATTCCGAACCCGGTAGTTAAGCCCTCCATCGCCGATGATACTGCATGGTAGCGTGTGGGAAAGTAGGTCGCCGCCAAGGAATATTTCCAAAGCCCCAGTCTCTGACTGGGGCTTTTTCTTTTTTATCGAGCGGCTTCCGAGAGCGGGCCGCCCGCACCGTTTCCGAGGCGGCAGGCGATCCTCACGTATGGAGCAATACGCTGCGGTCGCCCGTCCCCCTCGGAAAATGCACATCCGACCCACTCTCGAAAGCCTCGCTCCGTGCGGACGCGGGAGGAGAGAGCCGCTGTTGGTGCGCTATGCGCACCAAGGCGCTCCAGAGGGAAGGCTGGGGTTGCCCGCAACGGAGGGGCTGCCGGCGCTCGCGGTTGGGCGTTGTCCACCTTGCTTTTCGAGAGAGAACGTGCTTGACGGGCGGGTGGGGAATCAGCACTCTGTGCGGGCACTTTTCATTGAAGGAGATCACCATGTTCACTCATGCCATTACCCGCCGTCCGGGACCCGAGATGGTCGACGGCATCACTTCGCAGAACTTGGGCAAGCCGGACTTCGAGTTGGCCCTGGAGCAGCACGACGCCTACTGCCGGACCCTGCGCGATCTGGGCCTGGACGTGACCGTGCTCGATGCCGCGCCGGGATTCCCGGACTGCTGTTTCGTGGAGGACACCGCCGTGGTCTGTGCGGAGGTCGCCGTGCTCACCCCGCTGGGCGCGCCGTCGCGCCAGGGCGAACAGCTGACCATCGAGCCGGAGCTGGCCCGGCACAAGCCCGTGGTCCGCATCGTCCCGCCCGCGCTCATCGAGGGCGGTGACGTGCTCCTGGTGGACAAGACCTTCTTCGTGGGGCTGTCCGACCGCACCAATGCCCAAGGCGCGGCCGCCCTGGCCGACGCGGTCCGGCCCCACGGCTACGACACCGTGGTCATCGCCTGCTGCCCCTCCCTGCACTTCAAGACTGACGTCAACTTCATCGGCAACGACACCATTCTGGTCTCGCCCTGCTGCGACTCCCTGCCCGAGCTGGCCCGCTTCCGGCACGTCGTGGTCGAGGACGACGAGGCCTATGCCCGCAACTGCCTGTACATCAACGGCACGGTCATCGTCCCGGCGGGCTTCCCCAAGACCCTGGCCAAGGTCCAGGCCACCGGGGTCAAGACCGTGGTCATCGACGTGTCCGAGTTCCGCAAGCTGGACGGCGGCCTGACCTGCCTGTCCCTGCGATTCTAGGCAGCTCGCGGTCCTGTTCCGCAATGAAAAGGCCCCGGTTCATTCGAACCGGGGCCTTTTGTTTGCTCCTTCGCGGGTCGGCGGTCGGCGATGGAGGATGTCGAGACCGGGGAAGGGGAGAGGAGGTTGCCTCCCCCGGCCTCGGATGGGGTCTAGTATTGGGTCACGGGCTTGGGCAGGGTGAAGAGCCAGAGCTTGGAGGCGGTCTCGGAGGGCGAGAGCTCGATGTGCGTGTTCACGGGCTTGCCCTTGTATTTGACCTGGCCCGAACCGTCCACGGTGTAGGCGGCGGCCTTGGTCACGGGCTTGCCGTCCTCGTCGTTGACCGGGTCCACGACCTTGAAGGTGAAGCCGAAGTCGTTGTCCGAGGTCACGGCGATGGTGCGCATGTCGGGCAGCAGGGCCACACCCTCGGCCTTGGCGGGTTTCCAGCCGTACTCCTTGATGTCGAGGAGCCTCGTCTTTTGAACGTATTTCACGCCCAGCCCCTCCACGGCGCTGCGGTCGGCCAGGGTCTCAAGCTCCTTGCCGTCATTGGTCTTGACGTCCGAGATGTCCGTGGCCTGGGCCAGGTCGATGAGGTAGATGGGGATGCGGCCCTTGCCGTCCGCGTTCTTGCCCCGCTCCACCAGCAGGAATTTGCTGTCCGAGATGGCGTGCAGGTCGCCGATCATGGCGTGGGCGGACTGGGCGTAGTTCCGGATGTCGTGCGGGTAGGCGAACTGCTCGACCTTGCCGGTGGCCGGGTCGAGGAGCACCAGGCGGATGAAGGTGGCCTTGGACTTCTTGATGTTGCCGTCCACGTCGCAGACCGACTGGACGGCGGCCAGGACCTTGCCGCCGGGGGTCACGGCGATGCCCTCCATGCCCCGGTTGGGCTGGCGGGTGGTGACGATCATGGGCAACTCCTTACCCGGCACGAACTTCTTGACGATCCTGCCGGTGTAGCCGTCGATCTTGGCGATGAACGGGCCGTACTCGTCACAGATCCACAGGTAGCGCTTGTCCTTGCTGTCGATGGCGATGCCCTCGGTGTCCAGCCCCTCGGGATCGAAGGGCAGCCGCTTCAGGACGTCGTCCAGGGGCACTTCGCCGGTGGCTCCCACGGAGCCGATGGGGATGGCCCTGCCCGACACGGGGCGGCCCTTCTCGTCCTTGATGGTGATCAGGGAGGCGAGCACGGCGTGGCCGTCCTTGACGCGCACCGCCCCGAAGGAGGGCGCGAAGTTCGGGGCCGGGAACATCTTGCTGGCCGTGGCCTTGCCGTTCAGCTCGAACTTGGGCGCGTCGGCGTTGGGGCCACGGTCGGTGATGGCGTAGAACACGCGCGCACCGTCGGCGGCGCGGCCCACGTAGGTCATGCCCGAGCCCACGCCGATGGTGAACCCGCCTGGGAACCGGTCGGCGTATTGGCCCGTGTAGGGGACCATGAATTCCTTGGGAATTTCGATGTCGTATTTCTCCACGGTGACATCCGCGGCCCAGACGGTCTGGACGGCGGAGGCCAGGAGCAAGGCGGACAGAATGAGAGAGCGCAGCATGGAATGCCTCCTGATGAATTTTGCATCTTATAAGGAATGTCCGAGAAACAGTTGTTTCAGGGGGGTGGCATTTCTGTAACGTCTAGCGGCTTGCGATAGCGGGCCATCCGCGCATTTTTCCCGGCGCGCTTTCATCCTCGCGTATGCCGCAATACGCTGCGGTGAAAGCCCGTCAAAAGAAAATGCACGCTGCCCCACTCTCTCCCAAGCCTGTCCCACGGCCGGGGGGGTATAAAAAGGCTGCCGTCTAACGCGGAAAGTCGGGCAACCTGCGCGGTGAAGTGGAGTGAGATCGTTCGGGAGGATGGGGGCGGAGCGGAATAGGGCAGAGGGGGCGGTCCATCGTGTGCCTGCCCCGCGAAGCGGAACCAAAAGGTTTGGGAAGGGAGAGGGGATGGGGGAGCCGGAGGGCGGGGAGAGGGAGAACCCTTTTCAAAGGGTTTCCCTCTCCCCGGCCGCCGGAGGCAAGCGCTTACTGGAACAGCTTCTTGAGCGGGTTCACGGGCTTGTCCGTGGTCTTGGTGTCGGTGGTGGTGCCGGTGGAGCCGGAGGTCTTGGAGCCGCCCAGGAGGTCCTGCTTGAGGGTCTTCTCGATGCCCTTGGCGCCCTCCTTGAACGTACCCTTGAACAGGGCCTCGCCCATGGCCTTGAGGTCCAGGGAGATGGACGGGTCGTCCAGGCTGCCCTTGACGTTGACGGGCAGGGGAAGCCCCTTGAGATCCTCGATGGACTTGCCGTCCTGGCCCTCCAGGGTGCCGACCACGGTGACCGTGGCCGTGTAGTCCGTGGTGTTCTTGGGCAGGTCGGCCCAGCCCTGGCCGGTGACGCGCAGCAGCGGGGACTTCATGAGCAGGTCCTTGTTGACGATGTGCCCGTTGGTCAGGGTGGCGGAGCCGAGCAGCTCGGCGAAGTCGGTCTTGGCCGGTTCGTCGCCGCTCACGGCCTGGCCCTTGAGGCGGCTCCAGCCGTCGCGGAGCATCTTGGCCACGTTCACGCCGTGGATGGCCCCGTCGGTGAAGGCGAAGGAGGCGGTGCCGGTCACGGACTTCTTGATGTTGTCCGGGGTCAGGCCCGCGCCCTTGAGGTCGTACTGGGCGTTGGTCGTGCCGCTCAGCCGCTGCTTGCCGGTCAGGTCCTTGAGCAGCGGCCCGGCCTGGACGTTCTTGAGCTGGCCTGTTTCGGTCCAGCCCGCCACGGCCTGGTTGGCGTTGAGGGTGCCCTTGGCCGTGTAGGCGCCGTCATAGAGGTTCAGGGAGACCGGGTCGGCCGTGACCAGCCCGTTCTTCGCGGTGATCGCGGCCAGGATATCGGTGATGGTCAGGTTCATGACCTTGAGCTTGCCCACGGTCAGCCGGGCCTTGAGGTCCAGGTCCTTGAGCGCGCTCAGGTCGGGCTCGGCGGCCGGGGCCTGCGTGGCCTGGGCGGCGGGTGCGGCCTGCTTCGAGTCGGCGGATTCGGACTTGGGCGGCAGGTAGCGGTCCGCGTCGATGTCGTCCACGTTGGCGTTGAGGGTCACGGCGGGCTTCTTGAAGTTTTTGACTGCGCCCTCGGCCGTGAGCAGGGTCTGGTCCAGCTTGACGGTCAGGGACTCCAGGGTGGCCTGCGTGTCGGAACCGTTGACCTTGAGGTCGGCGGACAGGTTCTCCAGGACCTTGGGGTCGGCCGTTTCGGGCGGGGTCAGGCCGAGCTGTTTCATGAGCTCGCGAACCGAGGCCGGGGCCAGCTTGAGTTCGGCGGAGAACGAGGTGTCGTCGGCCTTGCTCTTGGCGAAGAGCAGGCCGGTCAGCTTGAGGTTGAGCAGGGAGAACTCCATGTCGTCCACCTCTATGCTGCCCGCCTCCTGGTCGAACCGGGCGAAGCCGATCAGGACCGGGCGGGTGTCCACCTTGGGACTGTCGAGCTTGAGACGGAACTTGAGTTCGAAGGGGAAGCGGATCTTGTCGCCGACCGCGCCGATGATCAGGCTGAGGTCGTTGACGGTGGTCCTGGTGCCCGCCTGGCGGTCGTCGTAGACGATGTTGGCCCCGGTGATCTCCACGCCCTCGACGGACAGGGACGGGGCGGAGCCGGACTCGGCGGGGGATTCGGAGCCTGTGGCGGTCTCGGCCTCGGCCTTGCCCGCCTCGCCGCCCTTGGCCAGGTCGTCCCAGTTGGTCGCGCCCTGTTTGTTCCTGGCCAGGTTCAGGGTCAGGCCGTCCAGGACCACGGTGCCCACGGCCACGTCCCCCGAGAGCAGGGGCAGGAGCCGGATGGAGGCCTCGGCGCGGTTGATGCGGACCATCTCGTCGGGTGCGAAGCCCGGCGCGTTGCCGAGCGCCATGGGCCCGACCTTGAGCCCGAGCCAGGGGAAGAAGTTGAAGCCGATGTCGCCTTCGAATTTCAGCTCACGGCCGGTGCGATCCTTGACCGCCTGGGATATCTGGACCTTGTAGTCGTTGGGATCGACGACCAGCACCAGGACGATGCAGGCGGTCACGAACAGGGCCGCCAGGGCCCCGACGACGATCAGGCTGATCTTGAGGGTCTTGTTCATGGTTTCGCTCCTAGAAGACTTTTTGCAGAAGTTCGCTGGTGGCCGTGATGTCGCCCGAGCGAACGCCCTTTTCGGTCTGGGCCATGTACAGGAACATGGAGTCCAGGGTCTTGTCGGTCAGGTAGTCCACCGGGTCGAAGGCGGTGCCGGTCAGGGAGGAGAGCTGCTGCACGGCGCTGACCGCGCTGCCGGCCCCGGCCTTTTCCAGGGCGGCCTGGATCAGCGGGGCCGCGTTTTTGGCCAGATCGGACCGGGCGCTCTCCTCGAAATAGCTGGTCACGGCGTCGCTCTTGCCCGAGAGCAGGCCGGTGGGGTTGGCGAACTCCATGCTCTTGATGGTCTTCTGGAAGAGCTCGCCCACGGCCGGGACGGCCGCCTCGGCCGCGGAGTTCAGGTTGGCCAGCAGGTTCGGGGCCACGGTCTCGGCAACCTTCTGGTAACTGTCCGGCAGGGACAGGGACGTGGCCGCCAGCTTGGAGAAGCCGCCGTCCTGGGACAGGGATTCCACGGCGGAATCCGCGCCCATGGAGAGCAGTTCGCGGAAGGCGGTCTCGATCTGGGACGGGGTCACGGACAACCCCGCGGCCTTGGCCCCGGCGTCTCCGGCCGCCTTGAGGGCGTCGCCCCATCCGGCCGAGGCGGGCGCGGCGGTCAGGAGGCAGGAAAGCACGAGCAGCAGGGTGAGCAGGGGGGCGGCATTGTATTTGACGGACATGACGAACTCCGGTTTGCAGGGGTAATGGACAGGTTGAACGATAGCACTCGACGGCCGTTCTGCCTAGGGGGCGGGACGAATTTCGGCACTGTGCACGCGCGCCGGTCCGGGGGCGGACCGGCGCGCGATCATTCGATGAAGGCGGTATGAGGCGGATATAACACGGAGAAGGAGGCGGATCGTACCGAGGTCGATCCCGCGCTTATTCCTGCATGGCCAGACCCTTGAGCAGGCCGAAGCAGCCGGCCAGCATCATGTCGCCGCCCGGTGAGGGGAATTCCACGTCGTACCCATTGAGCATGCCCCGGCGCGGGCCGATGACGAAGGTGGGCGTGAAACCCTCGGCCGCGGCGGGCAGGTCCAGGCATAGGCAGCCGTGCCCCTTCTCGTCGAAGACCTGCTCGAAGGACAGGCAGCCGCAGCGGAACGCGGCCAGGTCGGCCCACAGCTTCTCGCCGTTCACGCAGCCGGTGTGCTGTTCGTAGACCCCGTGGATGCGCCCGTTGAAGAGCAGGAAGGCGATCAGGTGCGAGTTGCCGATGTTGACCAGGGTGATGCCGCGCGTAAAGCTCAGGCGTTCGATCTCGTCCACGTAGAGCGCGCCGAGCACGGCGGCCGCGCCGGTGTCGGCCACGGGCCCGCCGCCGATGTCACGTTGCAGGTCCTTGAGCCGGGTAAGCATGGTGGGCGGGGTCTGGTAGACCAGGGCCTCGGGGCGGCCTTCGCCGTCGTGGAGCAGGGTCTGCCACAGCTTGAACCGGCCCAGGCGGTTGGACTTGCCGGGGTGGAAGCCGTGGTCCTGGGCGCAGGCCGCGATGCGGTCGGGCCAGGGCAGTTCGGCGGCGTCCAGGAAGCGGCGCCACCAGGCCTCGTCGAAGTCGGTGAAGCGCACCGGGACGTAGCCGTCCGGGCAGGTGTCGGTCAGCTCGATGCCCATGCCGGTGACGCGCGTCAGGTCGTCGGCCATGGTGTAGGCGGCGCTCTCGGAGGCGGCCACCTTGAGCCCGGCCTTGAGGTGGGCGTTGACGAAGCGGGTCACGCCGCCGCCCATGTTGCTGCCGTGCAGCCAGACGGGCTTTTTGGCCATGCGCAGGGGCTCCATGCGGCGGCCGATCTGCAGGGCCGGGGAGGGGATGACGAATTTGGGACAGTTCTCGATCTCCCTGTCCGGGTAGTGGAGCAGCACGTCCTGGGTGCCGCTGCCGATGTCGAGGCAGAGTGTGGTTGTCACGAAAATGCTCCTTTTGATGTCCGGCCTAGGTACACCGTGCCGGGGCCCGGCGCAAGGGCATGCGCCCTGCCTGGTCACGGGGATGGGCCGGGTTGACAGCGGACAGGGCGGACGTCATGGTGCGGCATGCCCGTCAAAGTCTTCTGCTACGTCCTCCTGGGCCTGGCCCTGTTCACCCTGCTGCGCTACGGCATCTTCCTGCTTTCCAACGCCCTGGCCGGGCGGCTCGGGCTCATCCGCGAGGAGACCGGCGGCCTGGGCGCGGCCGTGGCGCGCGGCGTGGTCACGGCCATGGCCGCCGACGTGGTCGCCCTGCCGAGCATCCTCTTCCTGGCCCTGCCCGAGCGGGCCGCCTCGCGCACGGGCACGCCCGTGCTCATGGTCCACGGCCTGTACCACAACCGCACGGCCTGGCTGGTCATGGCCCGCAGGCTGCGCCGGGCCGGGTTCCGCAACCTGCACACCTACGGCTACAACAGCTTCACCAGGGACTTCGACCACGCCCTGGCCGGGCTCAAGGACAGGCTGGACGCGATCCTGGGCGACGCCCCGGACGGCGGGGTCATCCTCATCGGTCACAGCCTGGGCGGGCTGCTCTGCCGCTGCGCCGCTGGCGACCCCCGGTTCCGCGACCGGGTGGCCGCGCTGGTCACCCTGGGCTCGCCCCACGGGGGCAGCGAGCTGGCCTGGCTGGGCGGCAACCGCATGGCCCGGGGGCTCATTCCGGGCCGGGACATCACCGAGGCCGTGGCCGAAGCCCCGGACCCGGACTGCCCCAAGCTGGCGGTCTACACCATGGCCGACGACTACGTCATCCCGCTCGACCTTCTGCGCACCGGTCGGCCCGGCTGGCGGGAGCGCGTCTGCGCCCCCATGGGCCACGTCTGGATGCTCTACTCCCCGGAGGTGGCCGACATGGTCATCGACTTCCTGCGCCCGCTCAGGGACGCGGGAACAGACGAGGGCTAGGCGCCCCCCACACAAAAAAAAGAACCATCCCTTTTACTCACTGGCGGAAAAATCAAACGTTGAAAGCCGCTTCGCGGCGCAAGTCGGATGATTTCGCCTCCGGCGGGCGAGGACTCGCGCCCCTGCATCCCCCTTCAGCGCCTGCGACGCAATGTTTCATCGCCACGCGGCTTTCAACCGGCGAAAAGGGTCAACTCTATACGTCCAAAAAAAAGGGCCTCGAACGAGGCCCCTTGCACGGCTTTTCCGTCGGGTCGCTACCCGGTGACTTCGAGGATCTTGGCCTTGAGGTCGTCGGGCTTGAAGGGCTTGGTGATGAAGGCGGTCACGCCGGTCTTGGAGGCCAGCCCCTGCTGGGAGGCCTCGGACTCGGTGGTGACCATGATGATCGGCACGTCCTCCATGCCCGGGGTGGAGCGGATCTTGCCGACCAGCTCCATGCCGTCCATGATCGGCATGTTCATGTCCGTGATGATGACCTCGAACGTCTCGCCCTGCTCGATGAACTCGTAGGCCTCCTCGCCGTTGGCGGCCATGGACGGCTCGAAACCGAGGTCCGTGAGGATGGCCCGGTGCATGGCGCACATGGAGCGCGAGTCGTCCGCTGCCAGAGCCTTGCGCGTGCCCAGGGTCAGGCTCGGCAGCCGGTCCAGGTCCTGCTCCGCGCGCATGCCGCCGATCTCGGCCAGCACGCCCCGGAATTCCTCGACGATCTCCGGGTCCCGGGACTCGGCCAGGGCGTCCACCAGGATGTCCCCGGCCCCCTGGTTGTCGTACAGGCGGTCGAAGATGGCCGTGGCCCGAGAACTGATGACCGCCTTGGCCAGGCGGAAGGCCTGGTCGTCGGCCTTGACGATGAGGTTGGTCAGGGTGGAGATCATGCCCGGATTGACGTGCTGCTCCAGCCCTCCGATGACGGCCATGAGGATCAGTTCGTCGGTCTCGGACAGCCCGTCCACCAGGCAGATGATGCCCTTCATGGTGCCTATGCGGCCCAGGGCCTCGTACACGGCGTAGCGCACGTTGAGGTCGTCGGCCCGGCCCTTGTCGAAGGCGGCCACCAGCCCGTCCGCGCCCGCCTTGTCGCGCAGGAAGCCCAGCACGTTGGCGGCCAGAATCCGGGTGTCCGTGTCCCCGGTCTCGAAGGCGCCCAGGAGCATGGGGATGCAGAACGGGCCCACGTTGATCAGAGCGTCGGTGATGATCCGGCGCACCGTGGGGTTCTTGTGATGCAGGGTGTTGACCAGGAAGGCGATGGTGTCCTCGGTGGCGTTGCGGGCCAGGGCGTCCACGGCCTTCCAGGTGGTGATGTCGCAGACCTCGAAGCGGTCGTCCGCCTCGCTGTCGGCAATGATCTTCTTGAATTCGGCAATGGACTGCGGGTCGCCGAGCTTGCCCAGGGCCTCGATGCACGAGGACTGGATGAACGGGTCCTGGTGGTTCAGGAACCGGCGGAACACGGGGGTGGCGGCCTCGTCGCCGATGCGCGCGAGCGAGGTCAGGATCTCCATCAGGCGGTCGATGTCCTGCTCGGTCAGGGCCAGGTCCACCAGCGGCCCCACCGCGCCCTTGAGGCCGTATTCCCCGGCCACCCGGATGCACAGGATGCTGAACCCCTCGTGCGGGTCCTTCAGTCCCTCGATGGCCTTGTCCTCGTCGCTCGACAGGACCGCGTTCAGGGCATTGACCACCATGTAGTCGATGGACGTGTCGCCAACGGGGTCCTTGAGCAGGTCCACCAGGTCGGGCAGGGCCTCCGAGTCCTTGCTTCCGGAAATCTCATTGAGGATCGTGATCTGATCCAGGAATTCCTTTTCTCTGAAGTTGTCTAGTGGTGACATGTCGTCTCCGCGTGTTGTTGAAAAGGCTGCGGCCTACTCGAAGCAGAACTCGATGGTGAAGTTCCCGTCCTTGGTCTTGAAGGGGATGGCCATGATCGGGGCCTTGGCCATGTGGGAAATGGTGTGGTTGTCCCCCATGACCACGGTGGGCGTGGAGCCCTGGAACACGAGTCCCTTCTCCGCCAGCCCGGCCCTGGCCTGGCCGGAGATCATGTTGGTCAGCTCGCCCACGGCGTCCTTGACGTCCTGCATGATGTCCTCGATCTCGTCGCCGAGCATGTTCCTGACGATGGCCACGGCGCAGCCCTTGGAAAAGGAAAGGGAAACACTGCCGTTTTTCTCGCCGGTGATGCCGACCATCCCGGACACGTCGCCGGCCGCGACGTTGTTTCGCTTCACATACGGCTTGCCGACCTCGGGCTTGATGAAGGCCATGGTGGACAAGACATCTATGGCGGCTTTGATGAAGGGCTTGGCCAGTTCGACGTCCATGCTCGCTCTCCTTGAAAATGAGGGTCTGTGTATCTGTCTTCAAGTTTCCCCAATTATCCGCAATAATTAGAGAATACCCGTAAATAGCCTTCGGCGGCCAGCGCAACGGCATAGCCCCGCATTGCAAGTACCTACCCGAGGATGAGTTAACGGGTCAAGGTGTGTATAATATTAATAATACCTCCCCGCGTGTTCCGCCCGAGTCCGGTCCGGGCCGGGGGCGCGGGGGGCTGCCCCGGTCTTGACAGGGGGTACGTCCGCTCATACTTAGAGTTGAAATACAACAGGAAGCGTGAAGCATGAGCACCTACAAGATTCACCCGATCGTCATGGGCACCAAGGTCTTCGACAAAGGCATGATGACCTACCAGCACGACTACGGGACCCCGTACACCATCCCCATCTACACCTGGTACATCGAGGGCGGCGACAAGCACATCCTGGTGGATACCGGCGAGATGCAGCCCATCGTCTCCGAGGAGCGCGAAAAGGCCATCGGCGGCCACATATATACCTTCGAGGAGGGGCTGGCCAAATACGGCCTCAAGCCCGAGGACATCGACGTGGTCATCCACACCCACCTGCACAACGACCACTGCGAGAACGACTACAAGTGCGTGAACGCGACCTTCTACGTGCACGAGAAGGAGCTGGAGTCGGTCTACAACCCGCACCCGCTCGATTTCCGCTACCTCGAGGACTACGTGGACGACGTCAAGGAGAACGGCCAGATCGTGACCGTGAACAAGGACACCGAGGTCCTGCCCGGCATCACCATGATCCACACCCCGGCCCACACCCCCGGCGGCATGTCCGTGAAGATCGAGACCGACAAGGGGTCGGTGCTCATCTGCGGCTTCTGCACCATCCTCGAGAACCTGGATCCGCCCAAGGAGGTCCGGGCCATGGAGATGGAGGTCATTCCGCCGGGCACCAACACCGGCCCCTACGAGGCCTACGACATCCTGCTCAAGGCCCGGGACATGGCCGACTACGTCCTGCCCCTCCACGAGCCCAAATGGGCCTCCATGGAGACCATCCCCGAATAGACGCGACAGGGGGCTTCCCGCACGGAAGCCCCCCGTTTTTCTTGCCATGCCACAGTCTCCGGGCGTAGCGTGCCGAGCATGTCGCCCGTGGTCCTCGCCATCCTGCCCATCTTCGGGCTCATCCTCATCGGCTTTGTCCTGCATCGCCTCGACTTTCCCAGCGTGGGCTTCTGGCCCGTGTCCGAACGGCTGACCTACTACGTGCTCTTCCCGGCCATGCTCGTCAGCGGTCTGGCCGGGCGCCATTTCGACGCCTCCTCCATGGGGCTCGTCCTGACCCTGGTCTCGGCCGTCTGCCTGGTGGGCGCGTTCCTGGTCTTCACCCGGACCATGTTCCACCTGGACGGCCCGGTCTTCACCTCGGTCTTCCAGGGGGCCATCCGGCCCAACACCTACGTGGGAATGTCCGCCGCCGCCGCGCTCCTGGGCCCGGACTGGATGACCCTGACCGCCGTGGCCATGCTGACCCTCATCCCCCTGGTCAACGTGCTCTGCGTCCTGGTCCTGTCGCGCCACGGCAAACACGGCGGCGGGCTGGGCCGCGTGGGCCTTGAGCTGGTCAAGAACCCGCTCATCCTGGCCTGCGTGGTCGGCATGGCCATCAGCCTGCTCGGCCTGCCCCTGCCCGGCGTGGTCACGGACCTGCTCGCCATCCTGGGCAAGGCCGCCCTGCCGCTCGGCCTGCTGGCCGTGGGCGCGGGGCTGCGCTTCGGCGGCCTGGGCGCGTCCACCCTGCCCGTGGTCCTGGCCTCCCTGGCCCACCTCGTGGCCCTGCCGCTGGCCGCCTACGGCTGCGCCCGGCTCCTCGGCGTGTCCGGCCCGGCCGTGACCACCGCGCTCATCTACACCGCCATCCCGGTGTCCGTGTCCTCCTTCATCCTGGCCCGCCAGATGGGCGGCGACCACGAGGTCATGGCCCTGATCATCACCGCCCAGACCGTGCTCTCCGCCCTGACCATGCCCCTCGTCCTCGCCCTGCTGGGGTAGAGGGGGGGGGCACCTCCGGCGGCCGGGGGAAGGGAAGGAACACCCCTTTGAGAAAAGGGGTGTTCCTTCCCTTTTCCCGGACCCCCCATCCCCACCTTTCCCTAAACTTTGTATCGCCGCTTCGCGGGGTGTGGTGGCTTATGGTCTGAATGCCGGGGCGGGGAGGTGGTTTTGCGAAACCCCTTGATTTAAGTGGGGAATTGAGTAAGTATGCCGCTGATTTCCTGTTCATGGCACCCGTCAAGGAGTATGTAATGGCTAAAGATTTCAGAGAATATCTCGTCGAGGGCTACCGGACCGAGGAGTTCGGGCGCGTGTTCAAGGAACTGGCCGTGGGCTTCAAGCTGTTCGTCTCGTTCCAGGCCAGCGAGGTGCACAGCTGCACCCCGGAGGAGACCCTGGACGACATCTACGGGTACACCCACTGGGAGGTGTTCCTGCGTTCCACCACGCCGCCCATCGACACCCCCGAGATCGGGCCATGGATGTCCCTGCGCGAGAAGGAATGGGCCGAGCCCTTCGACCGTCCCGAGTTCCAGCGGGCCATGGTCGGCGAGTTCATCCCCACCGGGCACTGCCAGCAGATCCTCGAGGACTGCATCGCCTATGCCGTGGAAAAGGGCCACATCCAGTCCGAGGCCGAAATCCGCACCCTGGAGCCGGACGAGGAAATCAGGAAGACCAAGGGCTGCGGCGGCTGCGCCTCCAAGAAGAAGCCCGCCAAAAAGCAGGCGGCCGCCGAATAGGCATCCCCCTCAGCACGCAGAAAGGCCCGCCTGACGATCGTCCGGCGGGCCTTTTTTCATTTTTTCGCGAAGGCTACCCGTTCACGTCCAGGACGGTCTCCACGCCGATCCTGAGACCGTCGGCAAAGAGCCCGGCCACCCGGACCGGGGAGCGGGCGGGCGCGCCGTGGGCCGTGAGCCCGGACAGGTACAGGGTGTCGTTGTGCCGGACGGCATGGCCGTAAGGCCCGAGCGGGTCGGGCCGGCCGGGATGGTTGGCGCGCCGCAGGGTCATCGGCGGTCTCCTTGCGGGGGCTTGTCGCTGCGCAGGAAGGGCAGGATCACGTAGACCATCAGCGGCACGAGGATGCCGCTGACGGCCATGGTCTGCACGAACAGGGGCGGTTGCCAGGCCAGGCTGCGCACGGCGGCCGTCAACAGGGTGACGAGCAGCCAGACGCAGACCCAGACCTTGAGGACGAAGACCGGGCTAGGCATGGTCGCTCTCCAGCCCCTGCATGGCCGCCTGGATGGTCTCGTAGTAGCCGGGCAGGATGGCCTCGAGCTTGTCCCGGCCCGGACCGGTCAGCCGGACGCGCTTGGCGCGCCGGTCGGTTTCGTCCGCGGCCACGGCCAGGAAGCCGTCGTCGACCAGGGACTTGAGGGTCCGGGTCATGACCGGCTTGGACACGTCGAGCTTGGAGGCCAGCTCCGTGACGGTCATCTCCTCCCGGTCCGGCTCGCGGTCGATGACCACCAGGGCCAGGTAGCGCAGCTGGGACAGGCCGTGGGCCGCGAAGTACTCGTCCATGCGGCGGATGAGCAGGCTGCCCTGTTTCATGAGCACGAGGGCCTCCATGACCACCTCGGGCCGCATGCCGGGGAAGCGCCGGTGGTAGCGCTCCAGGGTCTCGCGGGTGGGCAGTTCCTTGAGGAAGAACACGGTCAGCCCTCCATGCGCGCGATGAGCTCCGCGCCGTTGGTTTCCGCGCCGAAGTGATGGACCACGTGTTTGCGCACGTGCTCGTGCTGGGCGCGCTCGAAGGCCGCGCAGGCATCCTCCACCAGGTAGGCGTTGTAGCCCATGTCGTGGGCCTCGCGCAGGGAGGACTCCACACAGACGTGGGTCGCGAAGCCCATGAGGAAGAGGGTGTCGATGCGCCGGTTGCGCAGGAACGGGTCCAGGGTGGAGTTCTTGAGCACGCTCGCCCCGGACCGCCCGGCGACCACGAATTCGCCCCTGAGCGGCGCGAACGGCGCGGGCCGCTCAACGCCCTTGTCCCGCCAGGTCCCGGCGCGGGGGATGGCCCCCCGCAGCCCGAGCACGTCCCGGCCGCCGTTGAAGAGCAGGTAGTCGGGGTCGTCGCGCAGGTCGAGGCCCGCGTGGACCACGGTCCAGCCGTTGCTTCGGGCGGACTCGATGATCCGCGCGCCGGTCCGCACCGCGTCCCGGAAGGCGTCGAGGTCCTTGATGACCCGCCGTTGCAGGATCCCCTCGTCCGAGAGCCATTCATTCTGGAACTCGATGAATACGAGCGCCGAGCGCTCCTTATCTATGTCGTAAAGCATGGGTTCCTCCACGGGTTCGCCTGCCGGCGTTTATTGTTACCATGATAACTAATTAGCGTCCGCCGCATTGTCAAGGGGCGGCCGGAAGGGGAGGCGAAAGGGGAGGGGAGAGGCCGGGCGGGCCGCCGGAAGCGGTCAGCCGAAGAAGTAGGTCAGGACGATGACGTAGACCAGGGCGGGGAGCAGGTTGGCCAGCCGGATCTCGGTCAGTTCCAGGAGGTTGATGCCGATGCCGACGATGAGCAGACCGCCGCAGCCGGTGATCTGGGCGATCATCAGGTCCGAGAAGTACTGCTGGAAGAAGGAGGCCCCCAGGGTGATGGAGCCCTGGTACAGGAGGACCGGGATGAACGAGAAGATGACCCCGGTGCCGTAGGTGGCGGCAAAGGCGATGGCCGCGAAGCCGTCCAGGATGGACTTGGTGTAGATGATGGTGGCGTCGCCGTGGATGCCCTCCTCCAGCGAGCCGACGATGGCCATGGCCCCGATGCAGAAGAGCAGGGAGGTGGTCACCAGGCCGTCCGTGAAGGTGGCGTTCTTGGAGTGGACCAGCTGCTTGAAGCGGTTGCCCAGCCGTTCGAACAGGGTGTCGAGGCGCAGCCATTCCCCGGTGATGCCGCCGAGGAGCACCGCGAAGATGACGATCAGGATGTTCTCCACCTTGAGTGCCATCTGGATGCCGATGAGCAGGACGCACAACCCCAGCCCCTGGAAGACGATGGACCGGATGCGCTCGGGAAAGCGGGACTGCAAAAAACAGCCTATCAGCGAACCGCCGATGATGGCGCAGGCGTTGACGATGGAACCAATGGGCAGCATGCGTGTTTCCTTGCTCAGACGTGGGTGTGTTGGTCCAGCGGTGCTACCACCAAGCGCAGGGCCTGACAAGGGGAATGAGGGTGCGCGCCGCCCCGGCAACGGGGGAAAAAGCGCGCTTATCGGAAAAGGGCGAAGACGGTCGCGCCGAGCACGTCGAGCATGCCGACCAGGACCATGAGCAGCCCGGCGATGGACCCCTCCTCGGGGCCGAGCTCGTTGGCCTTGGCCGTGCCCGCGCCGTGGGCGGCCACGCCGAGCATGGCCCCGCGCGCCAGGGCCGAGCGCAGGGGCAGCCGTTCAGCCAGGAACCCGCCCACCAAGGAGCCGAGCACGCCGGTGACGATGACGAAGACCGCCGTCAGGTCGGCCGTGCCGCCGATGTCCCTGGATACGTCCACGGCGAAGGGGGTGCTGATGGAGCGCGGCAGCAGGCTGAGGCGCAGGGTCCCGTCGATGCCCATCAGGGAGGCGAAGGCCCAGCTGGTCAGGAAGGCCGTTGCGGACCCGGCCAGCATGCCGATGCTCAGGACCGCCCAGTAGCGCCGGATGAGCCTGCGCTGCTCGTAGATGGGCACGGCGAAGGCCACCGTGACCGGCCCGAGCATGGTCAGGAGCCAGCCCGCCGAGTCGTGGTACCGGCTGTAGGGCACGTGCATGGCCCAGACCAGCAGGATGAGCAGGGCCGGGGCCAGGGCCAGGGGCATCTGCCACCATTGGTGCCAGCGGCGGTAGGCCAGCTTGGCCGCCAGGTAGAGGGCGATGGTCAGCAGGGACCAGACCACGGCCTGGACCAGGGGCTGGTTCCAGAACTCAACCGCGGCGTTCACGGCGGGCCTCCAGGCGGAAGAACAGGTCCACGGTCAGCGCCGTGACGTTCATGACCGCCACGGTGCCCAGGAGGATGACCGCCAGGAGCTTCAGGCCGAGCAGGCCGAAGAACTCCGGGTGGGCCATGACCGCGGGCACGGCCGGGATGAAGAAGAGCAGCATCTCGCCCAGGTACCAGTCGGACCCCCGGCGCAGGCTGCGCGGGCTGACCCTCCGGCTGGAGAGCAGCGTGAAGACGATGAGCAGGCCGATGATGCCCGACGGAACCGGGACGTGCGTGGCCCGGACGAACCCCTCGCTGGCCAGCCAGACGAGAAAGAGCAGGCCGGCCTGGGCCAGGCTGCTGTTGTGGAATTTCCTCCGCAGGGGGATGGCTATGGCGCGTGTTGTCATGATTACCTCGTGCCGGGAACATAGGTCGGCCCATTCGATGAAGCAAATGACTTGTGTAACTTGAAACTATTCCATATTGGAATGGGTATGGAGTTCAGAAAAATAGAGATGTTCGTGGAAGTGGTCCGGCAGCAGGGGTTTTCCCGAGCCGCCAAGGTCCTGTTCAGCACCCAGTCCACCATCAGCAAGGCCGTGCGCCAGCTGGAGAACGAACTGGACGCGCCGCTGCTCGACCGGGGTGCGCCCGGCATCGTGCCGACCCCGTCGGGCGAGGTGGTCTACCGCCGGGGGTTGCGCCTGCTGGCCGAGCGGGGCGACATGGAGCGCGAGCTGGAGGAGCTTCAGGGGCTGGCCAAGGGCACGCTGGTCCTGGGGTTGCCGCAGATCGGGGCGGCCACCCTGTTCGCCCCGGTGTTCGCGGAATACCGCAAGCGTTTTCCGGGCATCGACATCCGGCTGATGGAGCACGGCAGCGACGAGCTGGAGGAGCTGCTGCGGGCCGGTCGCGTGGAGCTGGCCGCGTCCCTCTTGCCCGTGTCCGAGGAGTTCGAGTGGCTGCCGGTCCGGCGTGAGCCCCTGGTGGCCCTGCTTTCCCCGGACTATCCCCAGGCCGCGCGGAAATCCATCCGCCTCGACGCCCTGCGCGAGGTGCCGTTCATCCTGTTCGAGGACGGCTTCGCCCTGAACCGGATCATCCTGACGGCCTGCCGCCGGTCCGGGTTCGAGCCCGCGGTCATCGCCAAGAGCAGCCAGATCGACTTCATCTGCAAGCTGGCCGGGGCCGGACTGGGGGCGGCCTTCCTGCCCCGGATCGTGGCCGAGCGGCGGACCTCCGGCGCGGTCGGGATCATCGATGTCGAGGACCCGCACATGGTCTGGGACATGGCCGTGATCTGGCGGCGGGGCGCGTACCGCTCGCGGGCGGCCCAGGCCTGGCTCGACGTGGTCCGCGATCTCTACGGCGGGCAGGCGGAGTGAGCCCGGCGACGACAAAAGGGACCGGCCCCGTGGCCGGTCCCTTTTGTCGTAATGGAAGCGAGGGCTAGTACTGGATGTAGGCCACGTGGGTCTGGAGGTACTCGTACAGGCCATGTTTGCCGTCGGCCCCGCCGATGCCGGACTTGCGCCAGCCCGCGTGGAAGCCCTGGATGGACTCGAAGTGCTCGCGGTTGACGTAGGTCTCGCCGAACTTCAGTTCGTTGATGGCCCGCATCATCTTGGTCACGTTGTGGGTGAAGATGGAGGAGGTCAGGCCGTACTCGCAGTCGTTGGCCAGGTCGATGGCCTGGTCGAAGTCGTCCACCTTGACCACGGGCAGGACCGGTCCGAAGATCTCCTTGCGCACGATCTCCATGTCCTGGGTGCAGCCCGCCAGCAGGGTGGGCTCGTAGAAGTAGCCCGAGGGCTGCCCCTCGGCGCGCTTGCCGCCCACCAGGACCTCCACGCCGTCGGCCTTGGCCGTGGAGACCATGTCCTCGATCTTGCCCAGCTGGGCCGCGTTGATCTGGCAGGCCATGTCGGGCGCGGGGTCGGCGAAGGGATCGCCGTAGGTCACGGCACCCATGGCCTTGGTCATGCGTTCCATGAACTCGTCGTAGACCGGGGCCTCCACGTAGACGCGCTCGGCGCAGTTGCAGACCTGGCCCGAGAAGATGACGCGCGAGGCGACCGCGGCCTTGACGGTCAGGTCCATGTCGCAGTCGGCGCAGACGATGACCGGGGCCTTGCCGCCCAGTTCGAGCGAGGTCTTGGTGATGTTTTGGGCGGTGGAGGTGATGATGTTCTGGCCGGTCTCCACGCTGCCGGTCAGGGTGACCAGGCCGACCTCGGGGCTGCGCACCAGGGCGTCGCCCAGGGTGGACCCGCCGCCGGACACGAAGTTGAGCACGCCCTTGGGAAGGCCGATGTCGGCGATGAGCCTGGCGAACTCGAAGGTGGTGTTCGGGGTGTCGCTGCTCGGCTTGAGGATGATGGTGCAGCCGGTCAGGATGGACGGGGCGACCTTGCGGGCCATGACGAAGAACGGGAAGTTCCACGGGCAGATGCCGACCACCACGCCGATGGGCTGTCGGTAGAGCAGGATGTTCTCGGTGGGCCGGTCGCTCTGGATGACCTCGCCCTCATACTTGTTGGACCAGCCCGCGTAGTAGTCGAAATAGGCGGCGGTGGCGTCGATCTCCACCTGGGCCAGCGGCAGGACCTTGGCCTGTTCCTCGGCCAGGGTGCGGGCGAGCATCTCGCGGTTGGCCCGGATGGCGGCGGCCATCCGGGCCAGGTACGGGGCGCGCGCCGAGCAGGGCGTGGCCGCCCAGGCCTTCTGGGCGGCGGAGGCGGCTTCCAGCGCCAGGGCGGCGTCCTGGGCATTGCCCTTGGGGGCCATGGCCACGACCTTTTCGGTGAAGGGGTTGATGACCTCGAACTGCTCGCCGGAGACCGCGTCGCGGAATTCGCCGTTGATGTACTGCCGGTATGTTTTCATGAAACCCTCCCGGGTCCTGGATGGTTGGTCCGGCACCGGCGGTCCGTTGCCGGACCATGCCACCGCCGGGTGACAAACGGAGATGCCACACAACTTGACAGAAGGCGCGGTTCAAAACAACCCCCTTCCGGAAAAATTGCGGGTTCTTTGCCGGAAGGGGGTTGGAAGGGGCCGGAAGGGGGGCCGGAAGGGGCGCGGTCGAAGCTACTGCCGGGGCGGCCTGCCGCCGCCGGGGCCGCCCTCGGGCGGTTCGGGCCGGTCGCTGTTCCGCTTGGCGGCCATCTCGTCGCGCCACTTGGAGTAGGCGAGCATCTGGTCCTCGGTCAGAATCTTGGCCAGCTTCTTGTCGGTTTCCCAGTTCAGATCGTCCATCTTTTGCTGCACGGCCTTGCGGGCGTCGCTGTCCCCGGACCGGGCCTGGTCCATGAGCGACTTCTCGCCTTCAAGCTGCTCCTGGATGATGGGAGTGACGGCCGCGACCTGCTCGTCGGTCAGGCCGAGCCGGGTTTTCATGTCGGCCACGCGCTGTTCGGCCGTGACCGGCCCGCCGGGTCCGCCCGGACCGCCGGGGCCACCGGATTCACCTTGGACGCCGGGTCCACCGGGTCCGCCGGAAGGCCCCTGCCCGCGCGTGTCCTGCGACGCGCAACCGGCGGCCAGAAGGAGCAGGGCCAGGACGGCCGGGACAAGATATCGTTTCATGACAACCTCGCAGGGTTTACGTTTCACCGCCGGACCGCCCCACAGGCGCGCCCGGCACTCCCCGGCATATAGTCTTCCCCCGGCAAAAGCACCATTCAGCCCATGTAAAAAAGTGTAAATGACTGTAGCTAGGCCCACGGTGCCCGGCCCGCGCGCCCCCCGCCCCGCTACCCGAATTGCACCCCCTTCCCAACGTCAGTCCCACGCAGCCACGTCCCGCCGCCCCCGCAGCCTCGTCCCGCAGGCCCACGCAGCCCCGTCCCGCCGCCCCGCTCGCACCCCGTCGCGCCATTCGGCCAGCGCGCCCCCCGTCCTGCCGTCCGGCACACGCAGACCCTCCTCCCGCCGTCCGGCCACGCCCCGTCCCGCCGTCGTCTCCGCGTCACAATGCCATTGACAGAGCCCGCACGGCTGCCCTATGAGATAACCTCTCCCACGCCAGGGTGGCGGAATTGGTAGACGCAGCGGACTCAAAATCCGCCGGTAGTGATACTGTGAGGGTTCGAGTCCCTCCCCTGGTACCAAGAATGAAAAAAGCGGCCCACGGTTATTTGCCGGGGGCCGCTTTTTTGTGCGCCGGGGTAGTCCTTTCGTGTCGCGGCGCGGCTACTTCACCACGCCGATGAGGGTGTTGACGTCTTCGACGCCGGTGGTTTGCATGAAGGTGATGAGTTCGTCGAGGATGTCCATGGTGGCGGTGGGCTTGAAGAGGTTGGCCGTGCCCACGGCCACGGCGGTGGCGCCGGCCATGAGGAATTCCGCCGCGTCTTCGCCGGTCATGATGCCGCCCATGCCGATGATCGGCAGGTGCACGGCCCGGGCCACCTGGTAGACCATGCGCACGGCCACGGGCTTTATGGCCGGGCCGGACAGGCCGCCCTGTTTGGTGGAGAGGACGAAGGCCCGGCGGTGGACGTCGATGCGCGCGCCGAGCAGGGTGTTGATCAGCGAGACGGCGTCCGCGCCGCCCGCCTCCACGGCCCTGGCGATGGCCGCGATATCGGTGACGTTGGGGCTCAGCTTGACGATCAGGGGCTGCCCGGCCACCGCCTTCACGGCCCGGGTCACGGCCTCGGCCATGGCCGGGTCCACGCCGAAGGCCACGCCGCCCTCCTTGACGTTGGGGCAGGAGATGTTCAGCTCCAGCAGGTCCACATCGGCCGAGGCCAGCCGCTCGGCCACCTCCACGTACTCGTCGATGGTCCGGCCCGCGATGTTGACCGCTATTTTCGTGTCGAAGCCGCGCAGGAAGGGGATGTCGTCCTGGCAGAAGGCGTCCACCCCGGGGTTCTGCAGACCCACCGCGTTGAGGATGCCGCCGTAGGCCTCGGCGATGCGGGGCGGCTGGTTGCCGGGCCAGGGGGTCTTGGCCACGCCCTTGACCACCACGCAGCCGATCCGGTTCAGGTCCACGTAGTCCACGAAATCCTTGCCGGAACCGAAGGTCCCGGAGGCGGTCATGATGGGATTCTTCAGCTCCACACCGGCGATGTTCACGCGCAGGTTCATGAAAATATGACCTCCTCGGCGGCGAAGACGGGACCGTCCTTGCACACCTTGCGATAGGAAAAACCGGCCTCTCCGTCGTCCCGGATCTTGGTCACGCAGCCCACGCAGCAGCCGAAGCCGCAGCCCATGCGCTCCTCCAGGGAGAGGTAGGCGGGGAGCTCCCGCCGGGCCGCATAGGCCTGTACCGCCCGGAGCATGGGGGTCGGGCCGCAGGCGAAGATGGTCCCGGTGAGCCCCCGGTCCTCCACAATCTTCATGGCGTTGCCCCGTACCCCGACGGAGCCGTCGCGGGTGGCGACCAGGACCTCGCCGTACAGGGCAAGGCGCTCGATCAGATACGGATCGCTCCGGAAGCTGACCGCGACGACCTTGCGGCCGGGAAGCTGTTTGCACAGCTCCACCAGGGGGGGCGTGCCCACGCCGCCGCCGATGATCAGGTTGGTTTCGCCCGCCGCGCCCAGAGGAAAGCCGTTGCCCAGGGGGCCCATGACGTCGACCCGCTCGCCGGGCCGGTAGTCCGCGAACTCGCGGGTGCCCTTGCCCCGGCAGGCGTAGACCAGGTGCAGCCGCCCGTTGTCCCGGTCGATCTCGCAGATGGAGATGGGCCGGGGCAGGAGCTGGCCCTGGTGGCGGCAGTAGACGCTGACGAACTGTCCGGGGCGGGCGCTGGCGGCCATGGCCGGGCTCTCGAAGATCAGCTCCCGGACGCCTTCGGCGAGCGGCTCGTTGGAGAGGATGGTGCAGTGGGTCCGACCCGTTTTGCTCTCTTGGCACATGGCAAGTTCCCCCTCGCGGTTGGTTGCGGCGCGGTCCGTCCGGGATGTCGGCGCTTCCGCCCGGCGGAATCGGCGAAAGGACCGTTCCGACGCCCCGCTGACGGGGCGACGGTCGGGCCCCGGAAAAGGGGCGCGGACGGGCTGTCGCGGATGGATGGTGCGCGGTCCGCGCATGGCGGCCGACGGCCCGGAGGCGGCGGCCCTGCGTCGGCGGAACGGTCTCGGAAACGGTCCCGCCGACCGGCGCTCCCTCCCGGCGCGGATGCGGGAGGGAGCGGCTTCGCGCCGAGTCGGCGCGGCAACGGGCCGGTCTATGCCCGTTTGCTCTCGATGATTCCGGCGGCGATGCCGTTCATGGCCGCCACCCGTTTGTTCTCTTCCCCGGAGGCGAAGGCCTCGCCCAGCTCGGCGACGTAGGCGCTGAACCGCCGGTACTCCTCCTCGGCAACCTCGGTGGGCAACGGCTGCCCCTCGTACAGGTTGACGAACTGTTCGGCCGCGGCGGCCAGCAGGAGACAGGGGGCGGCGTTCACGGCGTCCTCCGCGCCCTGCTCCAGGGCCAGGGCGGCGCATTTCTGGAATCCGTGGATGCCGCAGCCTTCCGTATCGAGGACTTCGGTCAGGGAATCAAACATCGTTCACTCCAAATCGTTACTTGGCGATTTCGGTCGATCCGCCGTGGTTGCCGGACCAGACCAGGGGTTCGTTCAGGAAGGCCTCGACCTCGCCCAGGGTCTTGGTGTCGAAGTAGTTGTTGTCCTTGCACACGGCCAGGACGTCCCACCAGGTGGCGAGCCAGTGGAGCCGCAGGTCGTGGTGCAGCAGGTTGTCGCGCGTCTCCTTGAACATGTCGTAGTAGAAGACGACCATGGCGTCGGTCACCAGGGCGCCGGCCTTCCGGAGGGCCTCGCAGAATTTGATCTTGCTGCCGCCGTCCGTGGTCAGGTCCTCGACCAGGAGGACGCGCTGCCCTTCGGTGATGTCGCCCTCGATCTGGGCGTCACGGCCGAATCCCTTGGGTTTTTTGCGGACGTACTGCATGGGGATGTTCATCTTGTCGGCGATCCAGGCCGCGAAGGGGATGCCCGCGGTCTCGCCGCCCGCCACGGCGTCGAACTGCTCGAATCCGACCTCGCGCAGGAGCACGGAGACGCAGAAGTCCATCAGCGTGTTCCGGATGCGCGGGTAGGAGATCAGCTTGCGGCAGTCGATGTACACGGGGCTCGCCAGGCCGGACGTGAACATGTAGGGCTTGTCGGCCTGGAAGTGCACGGCCTTGATCTCAAGCAGCATCTTCGCCGTCATCTCGGCCATCAGTTCCCTGCTGGGAAAGGTGCTCGGAAACATCTCTCAACTCCCTTTGGTGATTAAAATGTTGAATCGTCCAGCCCGTCCCGGCCGACCACCCGCCAGTGCAGGGGAAAGCCCGGATCGAACACGGTCACCGGGCCGTCGGCGGTCATGATCCGGTCCGGGAAGGCGACCGCCTGTTCGCTCCTGCGGAGGGTGATCCGGGATGAGCTCGCCAGCAGGTTATAAAAGGCCGGGCCGCTCAGGGCAACAAACGTCTCAAGTTTCTCCAGGCTGGACTCTTCCTCGAAGACGGCCGCCACGCAGGCCAGGGCCGTGGGCGCGTTGAAGATGCCCGCGCTGCCCGCCGGACGCAGCTTGGCGGCGTCGGGGTGGGGCGCGGAATCCGAGCCGAAAAAGAAGCGGGGGTCGCCGGAGACGGCCGCCCGGCGCACGGCGCGGCGGTCCTCCGGACTCTTGGCCACGGGCAGGCAGTAGTAATGCGGGTGGATGCCGCCGGACAGGATGTGGCTGCGGGTCAGGACCAGGTGGTGCGGGGTGATGGTCGCGGCCAGGTTGCGCTCGGCCGAGAGGACATACTCGACCCCCCGGGCCGAGGTGACGTGCTCTATGACGATGCGCAGCTCGGGCAGACGGCGGCGGAGCGGGTCCAGGACCCGGTCGATGTAGGCCGCCTCGCGGTCGAAGACGTCCACGGCCGGGTCGGTCACTTCGCCGTGCACGGACAGGACCAGCCCGGTCTCGGCCATGCGCTCCAGGACCGGCATGACCCGGTCCATGTCCCGGACGCCGTTCTCGGAATTGGTGGTGGCCCCGGCCGGGAAGAGCTTCACGGCCTTGACGAAGCCCGAGGCCACGGCCCGGTCGATCTCCTCCGGGGCGGTGGCCTCGGTGAGATAGAGGGTCATCAGCGGCGTGAAATCGCAGCCCTCGGGCAGGGCGTCGAGCACCCGCCGGCGGTAGGCGTCCGCCAGGGCCACGGTGGTCGCGGGCGGGACCACGTTGGGCATGACGATGGCCCGGCCGAAGTCGCGCGCCGTCCATTCGGCCACGGCGCGGAGCATGTCCCCGTCGCGCAGGTGGGCGTGCCAGTCGTCCGGCCGCCGGATGGTCAGTTCCGTCACGGACATCATTCCCCCTCCAGCAGATGGTTGTACAGGACCTCGGCCCCCAGGAGGAAGTCCGCGACGTCCAGGGCCTCGTCCGGGTTGTGCGACCCGTTGCGGTTGCGCACGAAAATCATTCCTGAGGGCACGCCCGCGTTGGCGAAGACGGCCGCGTCGTGGCCGCCGCCGGACGGCATGACGAAGGGTTCCAGGCCCGTCCGGGCCATGGCCGCCCTGAGCCCGGCGATGACCTTGCCGTCCATCAGGGCCGGGGCCGTGGACAGCTCGTCGTCCAGGACGAACTCGACCCTCCGGGCCCGCTCCACCTGGTGCATCTCCTCGCGGAGCATCTCGCGCATGCCGTCCAGGACCGCGCCGCTCTGGCTGCGGCAGTCGAAGCTGAAGGTCACCTTGTCCGGGATGCGTGACAGGGAGTTGGTCCTCGGGTCCGTGGAGACCACCCCCGAGGTCAGGACCAGGTCGTCGCCCTTCTGGAGGATGGTCAGCCAGCTGTCGTCCAGCCGGGAGAGGAGGTCGGCCAGGGCGAAGACCGGATCGCGGCGGTAGGCCCGGGGCACGGCCCCGGAGTGCCCGGCCTCGCCGAGGCAGGTGATCCTGCGGTGGCGGAAGTTGCCCCGGATGCCCGAGACCACGGCCACGGGCAGACGCTTTTCGACCAGCATGGGGCCCTGCTCGATGTGCAGCTCGACGTATTCGAGCACGGAGGCCGTGTCCAGCAGCGGGCGGCCCGCCCGGATGGCGTCCACGTCGATGCCGAGGGCGCGCATGTGGCTCTCCAGGGTCCGGCCGTCGTCCCGGTGCACGGCGGCCAGCTCGGCCCCGGTCAGCTGGCCGGTCAGCCCCTTGGATCCGATGTAGCACGGCCCGAACCAGTGGCTCTCCTCGGCCCGCATGGCGATGCAGCGGACCGGGCGGGCGAAGCGTTGTCCGGCGGCCTTGGCCCGGATCAGGCAGAGCAGCCCGGCGGCCACCCCGGCCAGCCCGTCGTAGTTGCCGCCCTGGTGCACGGAATCCACGTGGGAGCCGACCACGGCGAAGCGCCCGGCGTCCATGTCGTCAGGGAGGGCGAAATGATAGTTGCCGCCCCGGTCCGCCCGGACCGCGAGGCCCCAGGCCTCGGCCCGTTCGCGCAGGGCCTCGAGGACGCGGGTCTCGGTGGCCGAGTAGGCCGGGCGGCTGATGCCCACGTCGGCCGGGCTCAGGCGGGCCGCCTCGTCGAAGAGGTCGCGCGCGAAAGCCTCGGCGTCGGGGACGGCCCCCTTGCGGGGGGAATGAGCGGCCATTCCGCTCGGGGCGGATTTCTTCATCACTGCCATGTCGCTTCCGGACCGGGTTCGGATCAGTTGAAGATGAGCCGGGGAATGAACAGGGACAGGTCCGGCACGTAGGTGACCACCAGCAGGACCAGGATGTTCACGATCACGAAGGGCCAGACGCCCTGGATGATGCTCATGACCGGCTTGCCCAGGGTGGACGCGGCCACGAAGATGTCCAGGCCGAAGGGCGGCGTGATCATGCCCAGGCTGATGTTCAGGGTGACGATCATGCCGAAGTGCACCGGGTCCACGCCCAGGGCCGTGGCCACCGGGAACAGGGGCGGCACCAGGATCAGCTGCGCGGAGTTGGGGTCGATGAACATGCCCGCGATGAGGAAGCAGATGTTGACGAAGATGAGGAAGGCGACGGGCCCTGCGTGGGCGGCGTCCAGGAAGTTGGTGATGTGCGTGGGCACCTGGCCCAGGGTGACGAAGAAGGACAGCAGCCCGCCCACGGCCAGGAGGACGAAGATGATGGCCGTGGACACGGCGCTCTTCTCGACCACGTCGAAGAGCTTCTTCCAGGTGAACTCGCGGTACACCAGGGACTCGACGATGACCGCGTAGACCACGCTCACGGCGGCGGCCTCGGTGGGCGTGAACACGCCGGAATAGATGCCGCCCAGGATGATCACCGGCATGCCCAGGGCCCAGCCCGCGGCCCGGATGCCCTTGAGCTTGTCCGCGAAGGAGGTCCTTTCGCTGCGGGCGATGCCCTTGCGCTTGGCCTCAAGCCAGACCATGACCGAGAAGGCCAGGCCGAGGAACAGGCCCACGGCGATGCCGCCCGCGAAGAGCTTGGCGATGGAGGTGCCCGTGATCCAGCCGTAGATGATGAAGGTGATGGAGGGCGGAATGAGCAGGGCGGTCTCGGCGCTGGAGACGATCAGCCCCAGGCTGAACTTCTCGGAAAAGCCGCTCTTGCGCATCTCGGGGTAGAGCATGCCGCCCATGGCGGCCACGGTGGCGGGCGCGGAACCCGAGACCGAGCCGAAGGCCATGGACCCGCCGACCACGGTGTGGCCGACGCCGCCGGGCGTCCGGCCGATGAGCAGCTTGACGCAGTTGGTCAGCTGCTTGGCGATCTGGCCGGAGCCCATCAGGTGGGCGGCCAGGATGAAGAACGGGATGGCCAGCAGGGTGGTGTGGTTGATGCCGCCCACGAGCTTCTGGATGATGGCCGGGTTCGGGATGGTCGCGTAGAAGGACGACTTGATGAGCAGGGCGGGCCAGCCGAGGACGAGGAACATCTCGAACCCCGCGAAGAGCAGGAGCACCGCCAGAAGGATGATGAGAACAAGCATTACGCGGCCTCCTCCTCGGACTTGTTCTGTCCGAACCGGTCGATGAAGCCGATGAGGCTCAGGAAATAGCGCAGGCCCAGCAGGGTGAAGCCCATGACCGGGGCCAGGTAGATCCAGCCCATGCGCATGCCCAGGGTCGGGCTGGTCTGGCCGGTGCCCAGGACGAACTTGACCAGGACGTACCCCTGCCAGACGAGATAGGCGCAAAAGCACAGGCCGGACAGGTCGATGACCTTGAGCAGCGGTTTGCGGATACCGGCCGGGAGCCGGTCCCTGAACGTGTCGATCCCGACGTGCATGCCGCGCTCCAGGGCGATGCCCAGCGCGCCGAAGACCAGGAAGAGATTCATGAGGCGGACCGCTTCTTCGACCCAGGACAGGTTGCTCGCCATTTCTCCGCCCACCTCCCTGGCCACCACGTTCATGAAGAACAGGACGACCATGAGGGAAAACGTGCTGACGAGGAAGACCCGTTCTATCCTACGCAACAAATTGAGAAGAAACATGATACGCTCCGAAACTCTCCGGGTTCGCACCCGGGATCGACACATTCAGTTCCAAGGGGCCCCGGGGGCCGCTACTTCATGATCTTGTCGTACTCTTCGGTGTAGACCTCGAAGAGCTTCTTGCCCTGGTCGCCCGTCTTGGACAGGAAGACGTCCATGGACGGCTTGAACATCTTGGCGCGGAACTCGGCCTTCTCGTCGGCGGAGAGGACGCGGACGTTCACGCCGTGGGACTTGATGTCCTCCAGGGCGGCGGCCACGGACTTGGCCTTGTGGGCCACCAGCTCGGGGATGACTTCCCGGAAGGCGTCGCGGATGATGGTCCGGTAGTTCTCGGGCAGGCTGGACCACCACATCTGGTTGAAGAGCACGAAGTCTTCCATCAGGCCGTGGTAGGAGATGACGAAGTTCTTCTGGACCTCGAAGTACTTCATGCGCTGGATGGTATCGAGGGGGTTCTCCTCGCCGTCGACCACGCCGGTCTGCAGGGCGGTGTAGAGCTCGCTGAACGGCAGGGCGATGGCCGAGGCGCCCAGGGCCTTGAACTGTTCGATCAGGATCTTGGAGTCCATGACCCGGAACTTCTGACCCTTGAAGTCGTCGGGGGTGTCGATGGGCTTGTTGGACGAGAAGCACTTGCGGCCGTTGGGCCAGATGGTGATGGCGGCCACACCCTTGTCGGCGAAGCTGTCGAGCAACATCTGGCCGAACTTGCTCTCGCGCAACTGCTGGGAGCGGGCGTCGTCATCCGGGTACAAGTAGGGCACGTCCAGGATGGAGACCATGGGGTTGAACCCGCCCAGGAACGCGGCCGGGGCGACCGTGCCTTCAAGGGTGCCGAGCTGGACGCCCTCGTTCATCTGGCGCTGACCGCCGAGCTGGCCCTGGGGGTAGATCTGGAACTCCACGTCGCCGTTGGTGCGTTCCTTGACCAGCTGGGCGACCTTGACCAGCAGGGTGTTGCGGGACTGCTGGGCGGACTCCAGGTGGCCGATCTTGGCCACGTAGGTCGCCGCCTGCGCGTTGGCGCAGAAGACGGCGGCCATGGCGAAGACCGCGAAACCTATGAACAATTTTGAAATAGACCGGGAATGAAATTTCATCTTTCTCTCCTCACTGATGATGAATTTTGTTCACGCTAGTATGTGGTCTCCAACGAAGTCAAGCAAAATATCTCAGATTTGATACGTATCTCAAATTTGAAAAATATTGACATTAGAACTACGTTTTTGTAAAAAAATATAAAAAGGGGAACAAAGGAAGACATGATCTCTCAATCCGAATCCATCGCGCACCTGGGGGAACGGCTCCGGGCTTACAGAATAGGGAAAAACCTGACGCCGGAGAACGTGGCCCAGCGGACAGGCATCTCCCGCGCGGCCATATACCGGTATGAATCCGGCCAGCCCATCCGTGTGGACGTGCTGGGCAAGATCGCCGACCTGCTCCAGGTGTCCCTGGAATCGCTCCTCGGGGTCGGCGTGGAATACTGTTCCTCGGCCCTGGCGTTTTTCGAGCGCATGCGCCAGCTGGAGGAGACCGCCGAGCAGCTGAGCGTCCTCTTCGGGCCCATCTCCTATCTGTTGACCACGGACGACTACGACTGGGTGCTGGCCGACGTGCTGGCCGAGAGCATCCCGCTGGACGTGGACGACCGGGCCCAGTCCCTTCTGGAGATCGAGAAGATTCTCAAGATTTTGAAGGCCAGGAAGAAAAGCTACCGGGAGCGCAGGCCGCACATCATTAGCCTGATCTCGGCGGCCGAACTCGAATATTTCTGCAAGACCGGCTTCATCGGCTGCAACAACCCGCAGGGCGTGGACCTGGAGGACCGGGTGCGCACGGCCAAGCGCGAGGTCCTGAACATCATCGACCTGCTCCGGGAGCAGCCCATGGGCGTGCAGATCGGGGTGCTGGTCGATTCCGCGCCGGGGGCCAGCTTCCAGATCTTCAAGCAGGCCAACCATTCCGAGGTCGCGGTCAGCCCCTACAAGCTGGGCTCCTTCGCCAACATCCGCATCGGCGTGGCCACCATCTCCTCGGCCCCGGAATCCATCCGGCTGCACAACGACCTGACCCGCCAGCTCTGGGACCGCAGCCTGAAGGGCGAAAGCGCCGCCCGCTACCTGCGGGACGCCATCGGCCTCTAGGCGGCTCGCGGCAACCTTCTCCCTTTCGCGAAAAGCGCGGCGGCGGGCCGGAGCACGTTCCCTCCAGCCCGCCTCCCGGCCCCTCCGAGGGGGGGCTATTCCCCGGCCGCGGCCCGGCAGGCGGCGGCCAGCCTCTCCCCTATGTAGCGGACCATGTCGTCGTCCCCCTCGTACAGGTCGAAGCATCGGGCGTCCTCGCCCAGCAGGCCGCCGGGGACTTCGTCGCCCAGGCCGTCGGGGTCGTCCACCAGTTCGCTGTAGAAGCAGACCGACAGCCAGCGGTCGTCCGGGTCGTCGTCGATGATGTCCACCATGGCGAACAGGTTGCGCTTGCGCTGGTTCTCGTGGGCGGCGCGTAGGGAATGGGTGATGCCGGGCCGGGACACGAAGTCGAGCTTGATGCCGTCCAACCCTTCGAGGCGGCATTTGAGGGCCGTGAAGCAGTCCTTGGTCCGGTTGGGGTCCGTGGTCCAGGTGTCGATGAAGGTCGCCAGTTCTTGAGCGGGTCGGGTGTCCATGGCCGGGGGTCTCCTGGGGGGTTGTCGTTGTTGCGCCGTTCGCGTCGGCGGGCTGGGGGCGGCGTGGCGAACATGTCGCCGCGCCGCCGGATTGTCGCGTGGGAATGCGGGTACGTCCTTGGCCGGATTTCGCCCGTTGTCAAGACGGAGGCCGGTTGCCCGGCGCACCGTGCGGGCCGGGGTGCTCCGGCCTAGGACTTGCCGGGCCGCTCCCGCAGGGCGGCCACGGCGGCGGCGCAGATGGCCGGGGCGGAGCGGGCGTCCTCGGCCGAGAACTCCCTGTCGCCCAGGCGGAACGAGGCCCGCCACAGGCTGTCCATGCTTCGGGGGCACAGGTCCTTCAGGCTGAACACGTATCCGTCGGATTCCAGGCGGTCGGCCACGCGCAGGGCCGCGTTCACGTCCGCCGCGGGGCTGGTCCGGGCGGGGAGGTCAAGAAGTTCTTCGAGCAGGCCGTTGAGCGTCTCGATGGAATAAGCAGGCACGGGGGCCTCCGGTGTTTTCCTTCCCTCTCGGATGTGGCGGGACATCTGGACAGATGTTGCAGGTATTCAATCATCGTTGTCGAGCGGCGTCAATGCGCAATGTGCCGCACGGACCGCCCCCTCCTCCGGCCGGGGCATCGAAGTGGACCGCGCGCAGCAATGGGGGTACGGGAAGGGAGGGCATCGCCATGGGGGCGATGCGAAATTTCCGCACACGGAGGCCCGGGTGAAGATCGCCGTTCCCTCCACCCGGCCCGGACTGGACGGGAACGTGGCCCACCGCCTGGGGGTTGCCGCCCATCTGGTCCTGGTCGAGTCCGACGACATGTCCTTCGAGACCTTTCCCGGTCCGCCGGTCTCGGCCGGTCCCGGCGCCGGGGTCGCGGTCATGGCCCTGGCCGTGGAGCAGGGCGCGCGGGTCCTGCTGGCGGGCCACGTGGCCCCGCACATCACGGCGGCCCTGGAACGGCGCGGCATCGAGGTGGTCCAGGGCGCGTCCGGCACCGTGTCCCAGGCCGTGGCCGCGTACCTGGCGGCCGGGGAGGCCGGGGACGCACCCGGCGCCGCATCCGTCGATTCCTCCGCGTCTTCCGATGTTTCCGCGCCCGAGGCGGCCCACCCGTGGCGCGAGGCCGCGAAAAAGGGGGTGCGCCAGTTCTACGCCATGGTCCCGCGCCTGATCGGGGTCATCCTGCTGCTCGGGCTGCTCCGGGGGTTCGTCAGCCAGGAGGCCCTGTTCGCGCTGTTCGCGGGCGCGCCCCTCCCGGACGCCCTGTGGGGCGCGGTGCTGGGCAGCGTCATGGTCGGCAACCCGGTCAACAGCTACGTCATCGGGGAGAGTTTGCTCAAGGCCGGGGTGAGCCTGGCCGGGGTCCTGGCCCTGATGATGGCCTGGGTCACGGTGGGGCTGATTCAGCTGCCCGTGGAGGCCGAGGCCCTGGGCATGCGCTTCGCCGTGGTCCGCAACCTGGCGGGGTTCGTCATGGCCGTGCTGCTGGCCTTTGCCGTGGGCTCGTGGTGGTGAGGCGGGCCATGCGCACGGACAAGCCCTCTTCCGGATGGTCGGCGCGGCTCAGGCCGTGGCGGTTCCCCCTGGTCTGCGCCGCGCTCTACGCCGGGGCCTTCCTGCTCGATCCCGAAAAGACCCTGCGGGCCCTGCGCGTCTGCGGGACCATCTTCCTGCAGCTGGGGCTGCCCATGTGCGCGGCCCTGGCCATGATGGTGCTGCTCAACCGGTTCCTGTCGCCGTCCCTGGCGTCCCGGCTCATGGGGCGAGAGGCCGGACCCGGCGGGCTCGTGCTCTCGGCCCTAGCTGGCATCGTCTCCATGGGCCCCATCTACGCATGGTACCCGCTGTTCACGACCCTCAAGGACAAGGGCGCGTCCGCCTTCAACATCGCCAACTTCATGTGCTGCCGTTCGGTCAAGCCCGTGCTCGTCCCCGTGCTGGTGGGCTATTTCGGCTGGCGGTTCACCGGGCTTTTCCTGCTGCTGACCCTGGCCGGGGCGCTGCTGTCCGCGGTCTGCGTGGGGCTGGCGCGCCCCTTTGGCGACGGCGGGGCGTGACGTCCCGGTTCCCGTGGCCGAAGGACCGTTTCGGACCTCGCGCCGGGATGGTTTGTCCATCGAAAAAACATGCCTTTTTTCTGTTGCAGTGTTTTTTCCCGGAAGGTAATTTACTGCTACATCCGCCGCCGGTTACCCCGGATTCAGTGTGAGGCGGGGGTCGGCGGCCCAAGTCTTTGAGTAGGAGTTTGGTATGCGTAAAATGATTCTTTCCGCCGTGCTTGTCTGTTGCGTCACCCTGTTCGCCGCGCCCGTGTTCGCGGGAGAGCCGGTCAAGACCCTGCCGGGGGACATCACCCTGGTCCAGGCCCAGGCCATTCTCAAGGCCGCCCTGGAAAAAGCCGTGGCGATCAAGATTCCCATGAACATCGCCATCGTTGACGCCGGGGGCAACCTCAAGGCCTTCTACCGCCAGGAAGACGCCTTCCTCGGCAGCATCGACATCTCCATCAAGAAGGCCATCACGGCCCGGTACTTCAACATGACCACCCGGACCCTGGGCGCGGCCTCCGTGCCCGGCCAGCCCCTGTACGGCATCGAGGCCAGCAACAACGGCCTGATCCTGTTCGCGGGCGGCGTGCCGCTGGTCGACAAGAACAACGTGGTCATCGGCGCCATCGGCGTGTCCGGCGGCACCGTTGACGAGGACGAGAGCGTGGCCATGGCCGGCGCCGCTGTCATCAAGTAGCACGTCTTCACCGGCAACGAGAATGAATCGGCCCGGTCCGGGGGGATGTTTCCCGGACCGGGCCGTGTCGTTGCCGACGACCGGGCGCACCCCCGGTGCGCGCGGCGCCATCCCGCTTCGTGACGGCCTGTCCCGGCCCCGCGACACGGCCCCGCGCCCCGACCCCACGCCCCGACCCCACATCCCGGGTCCGCGACGACGTCTCCACCGTCGAAGCGGCCGAAGACTTCGTCCTCGATTACGTCGAAGAACACCACCTGAACTAAAAGGCGACAGCACACACAGGAAAACCCCGGTCCGGCCCCGCGCCCCGGTTCCCGATGTAATGCCCCGGCCTCCCCTCCGCGCTTTGCCCGGAGCCCGATCCCGTACCTGGTTCTCGCCGCCGCTCCCGCACCGTCCGCGTCACGGGCAGCCGCAAGGCGGAGGTCTTCCCGATTCTGCAAGGGGGGTTGACAGGTATGCAAACGAGTTGCATCATGCAATCCGTTTGCTCATAACGGCAATGCAACAATGCGACCCCTGGAGGTTGTCATGGCGGTTTCTCATCTGAAGAAAATGGTACTGTTGACGGTGTTCGGGCTGGTCCTGACCTGGGCCGGGTCCGCGTCGGCCGAGGGCGGGGTGCGGGCGTTCGTATCCATCCTGCCGCAACAATATTTCGTGGAGCGCATCGGCGGGGACCTGGTGGACGTGAGCGTGCTGGTCCTGCCCGGGGCCAACCCGCACATGTACGAGCCCACCCCGAGGCAGATGACCGCCCTGACCAAGGCGCAGGTCTACTTCGCCATCGGTGTCAACCTGGAGGACGTCTGGCTGCCCAAGCTGGCCGACGCCAACCGCGACATGCTCGTGGTCCGCACCCAGGAGGGCGTGGAGAAGCTGCCCATGGCCGCCCATCATCATGACGAGGAGGGCGGGCACGAGGGCGAGGCCGCGCACGACGGGGATCACGAGCACGGCATCCTCGATCCGCACATCTGGCTCGATCCCGTGCGGGTGCGGACCATCGCCCGGAACACCTGCGCCGGGCTGGTCCGCGCCGATGCGGCCCACCGCGACGTGTACGAGGCCAACCTGGCCGCGTTCCTCAAGGAACTGGACGAGCTGAATGCGTCCATCGATAAGACCCTGTCGGCCCTCCCGGCGGACAAGCGGACCTTCATGGTCTTCCACCCGTCCTGGGGCTATTTCGCCAAGCGCTACGGCCTGACCCAGGTGGCCATCGAGGCGGGCGGCAGCGAGCCGAGCCCCCGGCATCTGGCCGAGATCGTCGAGCACGGCCGGGAACTGGGCGTGTCCGTGGTTTTTGTCCAGCCGCAGTTCTCGCGGCGCAGCGCCGACGTCATCGCCTCGGAGCTCAAGGCCAAGGTGGTGCCCCTCGACCCTCTGGCCGCGGACTGGAAGGACAACCTGCTGCACGCGGCCCAGGCCTTTGACCAGGCCCTGCGCTAGCGCGGCTTCACGGAGGCCGGCATGACTCAGCACGACACGGCCGGGGCCGCCCGGGAATTCCTGGAGCGGACCGGCCTGGAACCGACCCTCAACCGCATCCTGGTCCTGTCCGCCGTGGCCGCGCACCACCGGCCCGTGACCGCCGCCGAGGTCCATTCCCATATCCTGCGCGAGCACCGGATCAACCGGGTCACGGTCTACCGCATCCTCGACCTGCTGGCCGACAGGGGCGCGGTCAACCGCTTCAACTCGGGCGAACGCGCCCAGCACTACTGCGTGGGCGGCAACCACAGCCACTTCCATTGCACCGGCTGCGGCCGCGTCCAGTGCATCGCCAACGAGGACCTGCACTTCGACGAGACCGCCGTGGCCAACGCCCTGAACCTGGCCGTCAGCCACGTGGACCTCCACCTCGAAGGCCTCTGCCCCGACTGCGCCCGCGCAGCGGGGTAGGGGGGCGCCTCCGGCGGCCGGGGGAAGGGGAGGAAAAACCCTTTGAGAAAAGGGTTTTTCCTCCCCTTCCCCCGAACCCCCATCCCCTCCTTTCCCTAAACTTTTTGTCGTCGCCTTCGGCGGGGCGGGGTGCAACGGAAGGCCTCGATTTATGACCGAATCAGCGGCATTCGTTGTGGTGCCGCCTTCGGCGGGGAGGGCAGCGGGAGGACCCGGTTTCCCCCCCCCTCACACCCCCAGGCACCCCCAGGTGGCGAAGCCACCCCCCGCCACACCATCGTGAGCGACTCGGGCGGCACCGCCACCCGACAGCCCCCCCCCAGCGTTCCCCACCCCCCGGAGCGACTCGGGTGCCCCCGGGCACCCGACAGCGGCTCTCGCCCCCGTACGGAGTCAGGCTTTCGAGAGTGGTGCAGCCGTGCATTTTTCGGGGGGCCGTTTCACCGCAGCGTAGTCTTCCTACGTGAGGATGAAACGGCCCCCCGAAAAATGTGCGGATGCGCCGCTCTCGGAAGCCGCGCGCACGGCAAAAAGAAAGGCTCCATGGCGGTGATTGGAGCCTTTCGGGGGGAGTTCCCGGCGGGGATTGCCGGGAAAACAATTGTTGTCGTTGACGTGCCCATACAGTCATACTTTTATTGCAAATACAATAGGGGAACCTCCTGATATTGAGGCCCTTTCCCAGGAAAAATTCCCATTCGACAAAAACAAACCGCCCGGCGGAACCGGGCGGTTGAAAACGGCTATGAATTACCGTGTGTTTTCGGGAAGTTATTCGCCAAGCAGCTTGCGGGCGATGTCGAGATCGTAGAGGGCCAGGGGATTGCGGTCGGTGTTTTTCTCGCGGAACATGACCGCGGCCGCCTCGATGGCTCCGTAGGGGACCCAGGGGTGCTTTTCCCAGATGATCGGCTCGTCCGGATTGTACAGGCGGAATTCGATCTCGCCCCCGTTCTCGCGCACGTACATGCGCACCTCGGGGTGTTGCAGGGACGGGGTGTAGTAGACGCCGCGTGCATCTTTCATGGCGCGTTCTCCTAGGCTTGGAAGTTGAAGCGGACCGTGTCGCCCGTGTCATAGACCTTGACGTTCATGGCCCCGAGCAGGACGCGCAGGGGGCGGCCGAAGAGGAAGTCGTTCAGCTCCGGGGCCATGCCCGACTTCTCCGGGACCAGGCGGCGCAGCTCCATGTCGTAGACGACCATTTCCTTGAGCGATTCGCCGGCCTCGCGGTCGCCTTCCCGGGCGGCCTGGGCCAGCGCCTCCATGCGGCGGGGATCGCAGCGGCGGTCGTGCTCGGCCATGAGTTCGCGCAGAGGGTGGCCTTCGGGCAGGAGGTCGGCGCGGGTCAGCCGGTCCCTGGCGTACATGGCCTGAAGCGGTCCGGTGTCCTCGCAGAACAGGGCCTCGCACTCGGCGGGCCGGGTGGCGTACACGGCGCAGAGGTTGCTCTCTGGGCTCAGATAGATGCAGGTCCAGCCGCCGTCGCGGCCCTTGATCTTGAGCATCTCGGTCTCGAGGGGGACGACGTTCTGGGCGGGCTGGTCGAAGACCCATTCACCGGCGCGCAGGGTGACGATGTCGGCCAGGGGGATGGTGCCGTCCTGGATGAGCGGGAGATCCTGCACGTGCAGGGCCGGGCCGCCGCTGCGGCAGCACTGCCCGCAACGTCGGCATTGCGGTTCGTTTGTGGTTGGAATTTGCAAGTTTGTGTTGCTCCTCATACCCTTTTGCGGTAACGCTTATGGCGGTCCATATCCTGTGCCAAGGGTCCGATACTCCGGCTCGGCCGCGAAGGCAAGGCCGGGGGTGGCGAACGATCCCGAAATCAGGGTGTCCGTCAAGGCGGCAAATTGAGGATTGACAATGGTTTCTTGGATATTTCGGTTGACAAAAAACCGAACGGTCCAGTACATTATCAGCCCTGCATACCTTGTGAATATTGGCGCAATTGCCGCTATTCCGGGTAGTTGCGTTTCGTAGGAAAGGCGTTCTGGCTTCAGGTGATTTTTTTCACCATTACCCGGCCCGGGCGCAAGAATGGTTGATGGCAACATCTTAATCAAACAATGGAGGTTAAGGGAATGGCGAAACACAAAACTCCTATGTTGGATCAGCTGGAAAGCGGCCCGTGGCCCAGCTTTGTATCCGACATCAAACAGGAGGCTGACTCTCGAGCCAAGAACGAGAAGGGTCTGGATTACCAGATTCCCGTCGATTGCCCCGAAGATCTGCTGGGTGTTCTGGAAATGTCCTACGAGGACGGCGAGACCCACTGGAAGCACGGCGGCATCGTCGGCGTCTTCGGCTACGGCGGCGGCGTCATCGGCCGTTACTGTGACCAGCCGGAGAAGTTCCCCGGTGTTGCGCACTTCCACACCGTGCGCGTGGCCCAGCCCAACGGCAAATGGTACAGCACCGAGCTGCTGCGCAGCCTGGTCAAGATCTGGGAGCTCCGCGGCTCCGGCCTGACCAACATGCACGGCGCCACCGGCGACATCGTGTTCCTGGGCACCACCACCCCGCAGCTTGAGGAAATCTTCTGGGAACTGACCCATGACCTCGAGATCGACCTCGGCGGTTCCGGCTCCAACCTGCGTACCCCCGCCACCTGCCTCGGCATGTCCCGCTGCGAGTACGCCTGCTACAACACCCAGGAGCTGTGCTACAACCTGACCCAGGAATACCAGGACGAGCTCCATCGCCCGGCGTTCCCCTACAAGTTCAAGTTCAAGTTCGACGGTTGCCCGAACGGCTGCGTGGCCGCCATCGCCCGTTCCGACCTTTCCTTCATCGGTACCTGGAAAGACCAGATCAAGGTCAATCAGGAAGCCGTGGCCGCCTACGTCGGCGGCGAGATCGCTCCCAACGCCGGCGCCCATGCGGGCCGTGACTGGGGCGCGTTCGACATCCAGAAGGAAGTCGTGGACCTGTGTCCCTCCAAGTGCATTACCTACGCCGACGGCAAACTGACCATCGACGACAAGGAATGCGTCCGCTGCATGCACTGCATCAACACCATGCCTCGCGCGCTGAAGATCGGCGACGAGCGCGGCTGTTCGATCCTGTGCGGCGCCAAGGCCCCGATCCTCGACGGCCCGCAGATGGGCTCCCTGCTCGTTCCCTTCATGGAAGTGAACAAGGAAGACGACTACCAGTCCATCAAGGACCTCATCGAGAACATCTGGGATTGGTGGATGGAAGAGGGCAAGAACCGTGAGCGTATCGGTGAGACCATGAAGCGTCTGGGCATGTCCGCCCTGATCGACGCCGCCGGTGTCCCCGTGGATGCCCGCCAGGTCCAGGAGCCTCGCCACAACCCCTACATCTTCTGGAAAGCCGAAGACGTCGAAGGCGGTTGGGATCGGGATATCAACGAATTCCGCAAGCGCCACCAGCGCTAAAAAGAGGAGTGTATCGATATGGCTTTTATTTCTTCTGGGTACAATCCCGCAAAACCGATGGAAGGTCGGATTTCCGACATCGGACCTCGTCACTTCGGCGAGTACCTGCCCCCGGTTATCAAAGAGAACTTTGGTAAATGGGACTACCATGAGATCATCGAGTCCGGCATCCTGCTGCACGTGGCTCAGTCCGGCGCCAAGACCTACACCGTCCGCGCCGGTACCGCCCGCCTGATGTCCGTGACCCACATCCGTGAAATCTGCGACATCGCCGACAAGTTCTCCGGCGGCTATGTCCGTTTCACCACCCGTAACAACCTCGAGTTCCAGGTCGAGACCGAAGAGGCCGCCAAGGAACTGAAGAAGTACCTGAACGACCAGAAGTTCCCCGGCGGAGCCCACAAGTTCCCCGTCGGCGGCACCGGCGCCGGTGTGACGAACATCGTCCACACCCAGGGCTGGGTCCACTGCCACACCCCGGCGACCGACGCTTCCGGTACCGTCAAGGCGACCATGGACGTGGTCTTCGACGAGTTCACCAGCATGAAGCTGCCCGCCCCGGTGCGCATCTCCATGGCCTGCTGCCTGAACATGTGCGGCGCGGTGCACTGCTCCGACATCGCCATCCTGGGCATCCACCGCAAACCGCCGCTGCTCGACCACAAGTTCCTCGACAACCTGTGCGAGATCCCGCTGGCCGTTGCCGCCTGCCCCACCGGCGCTGTGCGTCCCTCCAAGATCGAGCTCGACGGTGAGACCTACAAGACCGTCGCGGTCAAGCAGGAGCGCTGCATGTTCTGCGGCAACTGCTACACCATGTGTCCCTCCATGCCCCTGGCTGACAAGGACGGCGACGGTATCGCCCTGATGGTCGGCGGCAAGATCTCCAACCGCATCACCAAGCCCGCCTTCTCCAAGGTCGTGGTTCCGTTCATCCCCAACGAGCCGCCTCGCTGGCCCACGATGACCAAGGTGATCAAAAAGATCCTCGACACCTACGCCGCCGACGCCCACAAGTACGAGCGTCTGGGCGACTGGGCCAACCGCATCGGTTGGGAGCGTTTCTTCGAGAAATGCGACCTGCCGTTCAGCGAGCATCTGATCGATGACTTCCGTGATCCGGCCTACTACACCTGGCGCCAGACCACGCAGTTCAAGTGGTAAGAAAATAAAGGTTTCGGGGTACGGCGAATCCGCCGTACCCCGACTTTATGCAAAAATAAGGAGTCCCTCATGGCACTCGATCCCGTAGCTGCAAAAGCTGAAATCATCAAATTCTGCGAAGAGAAGTCCAGCAGTAAGACCAAGTTTTACTTCAACGACTTCACTAAGCTTTTCCCGGATGAGAAGAGCCGCGACGTGAAAAAACTCCTGACCCAGTTGGTTCAGGAAGAAAAGATGGTGTTCTGGTCCTCCGGGTCCACCACCATGTACGGTCTGGCCGGCGTCGGCAAGCAGGCCGCTTCCGAGGGCGAAGGTTAATCTTCGAGCCTGATCGGTTTACAAGCCTTGCCCTCGTCCATGCGATGACGGGCAAGGCTTTCTTGGTTCAATAAGCCCGGTTTTCAACGTGCAGAATCCCCTCCCGCGCATCCTCCTGGCCGGACTGTCCGGCGGCACCGGCAAGACCATCGTCTCCCTGGCGCTGGCCCGCGCCTTCACGCGCCGGGGCCTGACCGTGGCCCCGTTCAAGAAGGGCCCGGACTACATCGACGCCCAGTGGCTCGGCCTGGCCGCGAACCGGCCGTGTTCCAATCTGGACCCGTATTTCCACACCCGGGACGTCATCCGTTCCGTGTTCTTCCACAAGTCGCGCGGCGCGGACGTGAGCCTCATCGAGGGCAATCGGGGGCTGTTCGACGGCATGAACGAGCAGGGCACCTGCTCCAGCGCCGAGCTGGCCCGCGTGCTCGACGCCCCGGTGATCCTGGCCATCGACTGCACCAAGATGACCCGCACCGTGGCCGCCATCGTTCAGGGGTGCGCCGGGTTCGAGCCCGGCCTGAACCTGGCGGGCGTGATCCTCAACCGCACGGCGGGCGAGCGCCATCGCGCCGTGCTGCGCCGGTCCATGGAGACCTATTGCGACGTGCCCGTGCTGGGCATGCTCCCCAAGATGCGAAATCCCATCCCCGAGCGGCACATGGGCCTCATGTCCGACCAGGAATACGACGGGGCCGCCCATCTGGACGCATTGGCCGACCTGGCCGGGGAGTGGCTGGACCTGGACGGCATCCTGGCGGCGGCGGACGCGGCCCCGGACTTCGGCCCCGCGCCCGGCCCGATCTTTTCCGGTCCGGCGGCGGCCAAACGGGCGCGCATCGGCTACGTGCACGACGCGGCTCTGTGGTTCTACTATCCCGAGAACCTGGAGGCCCTGGAGCACGCCGGGGCCGAGCTGGTCCGGTTGAGCCTCCTGGACAAGGCGCCCTGGCCCGAGATCGACGGGCTGTACCTGGGCGGAGGGTTCCCCGAGGTCTTTGCCGAGCGCATCGCGGCCAACCGGCCCGCGCTGGACCACCTGCGCGCCCTGTCCGAGTCCGGCCTGCCCATCTACGCCGAGTGCGGCGGGTTCATGGTCCTGTGCGAGACCCTGGAGATCCACGGCGGGAGCCACGCCATGGCGGGCGTCTTTCCCCTGACCACCTCCTTCTGCCCCCGGCCCCAGGGGCTCGGCTACACCGAGGCCGAGGTGGTCGAGGACACGGTCTTCTTCCCCAGGGGCGCGCGCGTCCGGGGTCATGAATTTCATTATTCCCTGTGCGTGTCCGACGGCGCGGCCGACCTGCGCCACGGGTTGCGCATGCTCCGGGGCCAGGGCAGCGCGCTGGGCCGGGACGGGTTTCTGCACAGGAACACCTGGGCCGGATACAACCACATCCACGCCCTGGCCGTGCCCGGCTGGGCGGAACGGTTCGTGGCCGCGGCTGCGGCGCGGCGCGGCTCGGCCCGGTAAATTTCTTGTTCGGCGTGATCTTTCGTGAGACACTGCCGGCACACAATCACCCACTCCTACAAGCGAGTATCATCATGAGCATACCTTTCATCGATCTGAAAACGCAGTATCGGCAGATCGAGGACCAGATCAAACACAATATCGACGCGGTCCTGGAACGCGGGGCCTACATCATGGGCCCGGAGATCGGCGAGCTGGAAAGCAAGCTGGCCGAGTACGCCGGGGTGGACCACGCCGTGAGCTGCTCGTCGGGCACCGACGCCCTGCTCATGGCCCTCATGGCCCTGGGCGTGGGGCCGGGCGACGCCATCTTCACCACGCCGTTCACCTTCATCGCCACGGCCGAGGTGGTCGCCCTGCTCGGCGCGACCCCGGTCTTCGTGGACATCGACCCCGTGACCTTCAACATCGACCCCGACGACCTGCGGCGCAAGATCCGCTTCGTCAAGGAGAATCGCAAGGACCTGACCGCCAAGGGTGTCATCGCCGTGGACATCTTCGGCCAGCCCGCGGACTACGACGCCATCGAGCCCCTGGCCCACAACTCCGGCCTGTTCCTGGTGGTGGACGCGGCCCAGTCCTTCGGCGCGACCTGCCAGGGCCGCTCGGTCTGTTCCCTGGGCGACCTGGCCTGCACCTCCTTTTTCCCGGCCAAGCCGCTCGGCTGCTACGGCGACGGCGGCATGGTCTTCGCCCACAACGAGGCCCTGCACAAACTGCTGATCTCCATCCGCGTGCACGGCATGGGCGAGCACAAGTACGACAACGACCGGCTGGGACTGACCGCGCGCATGGACTCCATGCAGGCGGCCGTGCTCCTGGCCAAGTTCGAGATTTTCCCCGGCGAGATCGAGAAGCGCCAGGAAGTGGCCGCGCGCTATGCCGCGCTGCTGTCCGAGGTGGACGGCCTGACCCCGCCGTCCGTGCCCGAGGGCAATGTCTCGGTCTGGGCCCAGTACTGCGTCCTGGCCCGGGACACCGAGCAGCGCACCGAGGTCATGGGCAGGCTGGCCGAGGCGTCCATCCCGTCGGTCATCTACTATCCCAAGCCGCTGCACCTGCAGAAGGCCTTCGCCGACCTGGGCTACAAACCCGGCGACTTCCCGGTGTCCGAGGACACGGCCTCGCGCATCTTCGCCCTGCCCATGCATCCCTATCTGACCGCCGAGGCCCAGGAGGCCATCGTCAAGGTCATCAAGGGGTAGCGGGCCCATGGCCTGGCTGACCTGGGCGGGCACGGTGCGGGTGCTCAAGCCGGTGGCCGCGGGCGTGGCCCTGGCCTACCTGGGCACGGGCTTCGTGGACGGTCCGCCGCCCGTGAACTTCCGCGCGGACGGCCCCGGCGCCGCCAAGCAGGCGGAGATCGTGGAGCCCCAGGCCGAGCTGGTCATCGAGCGGAACATCCTCAAACTCGGCTCGCTGCTGACATTCCGGGTCGAGGACCCGGTCCAGGTGCGCAGGCAGGGGCTTGCGGGCGACGGGGACATGTTCTACGACCCCGGTCTCACCGGAGGCGGGGAGGTCAAGGGCGAGGTCGCGGATACGCCCGAATCCGGACAATGATCCCGGCCCGTGCGGCGGCGGATTTGCCACCCGCCACGGGCTCTGGTAAGGGGGATACCCCGAACGACATCACGCCGGGCACGGCCCGGCACAAAGGAGTACATGCATGATCAAGATGGAAACCAGCATGGGCGACATCGTCATCGAACTCGATTTCGACAAGGCCCCCAAGACCGCGGCCAATTTCCAGCAGTACGTGGAGGAGGGCTTCTATGACGGCCTGATCTTCCACCGCGTCATCGACAACTTCATGATCCAGGGCGGCGGCATGGACAAGAACATGAAGGAAAAGGCGACCCGCGCGCCCATCAAGAACGAGGCCAACAACGGCCTGACCAACGACAAATACACCCTGGCCATGGCCCGGACCATGGACCCGCACTCCGCGTCGTCCCAGTTCTTCATCAACGTCAAGGACAACGGCTTCCTGAACTTCTCCTCCGAGACCCCCCAGGGCTGGGGCTACGCCGTGTTCGGCAAGGTCGTGGAGGGCCAGGACGTGGTGGACAAGATCAAGGGCGTGGCCACCGGCCGCCACGGTTTCCACGACGATGTCCCGGCCGAGCCGGTGCTCATCGAGAAGGCCTCCGTGGTCGAATAGCGGCTTGCGATGCGCACTCCCGGCCGCTGCCGGGAGAGGCGGTCATTTGCCATGACAAAAGGCGCATCCTGGTTGGGGGTGCGCCTTTTTTTGTTCCGGAGACCGGTCAGACGAAGAGGTTGAGGCCGGTGTAGGCGGTGGAGGTGCTGCCGCTCATGGACAGGAGGCCGCCGCCCTCGAACCAGCTGGTCGGGTCGGTGTTGTCCGCGTACCACCAGGCCAGGGACTGCTGTTGCAGGCTGGTCATCAGTTCGTCCTGGGAGAGGGTGGACGAGGCCGTGGAGGTCAGCTTGCCCAGCTGGATGATGGTGTAGAACTCCTGGACCTTGTCCGGGTTGTCTTCGAAATACTTGTTGATGATGTCCGCGTCCTCGGTGTCGTCCGGAACGGTGACCTTGCCCGTGTCCGGGTCGTAGGTCATGGCGAACTCGGCGGACACGTCCACGCCCAGCTCCTTCAGGTCGGCCATGACCGAGGCGTCCCACTTGTCCCCCAGCTCCTCGCGGTAGTCCTCCACCTCCTGGAAGGAGAGGCGGTTGTCGTCCCCCTTGGGAATCTGGTCGAGCAGGGCGTAGATGTCCGAGGTCAGCCCGGTGGCGGCGCTGGTCTGGTTGGACTCCTCGTCCAGGGTTCCGGCCTGCTGGTAGAGCTGCTTCTGCTCCACCGAGGCGCGGAGCAGTGTGTAGGTGCCGGTGATCAGATTGGAGCCGATGGCCGTGGTGCTCATGCCTTCTCCTTGTGTGCCGGATGCGCCGGTTCGCGGCGGGGCAATATTTGCCCCGTTCCGGGAGACAGCACAAGCCGTGCCAGCGGCAAAACGAAACCGGCGCGCCTGTGGACATTGCCACGGGCGCGCCGGACGGGTTTCGCGTTCGGAGGGGGAGGGCTAGCCGCCGAGGTAGGCCCGCTTGACCTCGGGGTCCTCCATGAGCTGGGCGGACGAGCCCTGGGCCACGATCTCGCCGGTGTCGATGACGTAGCCCCGGTGGGCGAACTTGAGGGCCAGGTTGGCGTTCTGCTCGATGAGCAGGATGGTCATGCCCTCCTCGTTCAGCTCCTTGAGGGTCCGGAACATGTCGTACATGAGCAGGGGGGCGAGCCCCATGGACGGCTCGTCGAGCATGATAACCCGGCAGCCGGACATGAGCGCGCGGCCCACGGCGAGCATCTGCTGCTCGCCGCCGGACAGGGACTCGGAGCGCTGCTTCTTGCGCTCGTCCAGGCGCGGGAACAGGGTGTAGACGCGCTTGTAGTCGCGGTCGATCTCGCCCTGCCCGTCCTTGCGGGAATAGGTGGCCAGCGTGAGGTTCTCCTCCACGGTCAGGTTGCCGAAGATGTGGCGTCCCTCGGGGACCAGGGCCGTGTGCAGGTCCGAGACGACCTTGTCCGCGGACATGCCCAGGATGGACTGGCCCTTGAAGCGGATGTCGCCCTTGATGACCTTGGGGGCCTCGGGCGGGGGCAGCTGGGCGATGGACATGAGCGTGGTGGACTTGCCCGCGCCGTTGGCGCCGATGAGGGTGACGATCTCGCCCTCGCCCACGGTGAAGGAGATGCCGTGCAGGGCCTCGATGTTGCCGTACTTGACGTAGAGGTTTTCGACTTCGAGTAAGGGAGTGGTGGTCATATGTTGTCGTCTCCAAGATAGGCCTTGATGACGGCCGGGTTGCTCTGGATGTCTTCGGGGGTGCCCTCGGCGATGGTCGAGCCGAAGTCGATGACCTTGATCCACTGGCACAGGGAGGTGACGACCTTCATCTGATGCTCGATCATGAAGATGGTGATGTCGAAGTGCTCGTGGATCCAGCGGACCAGGGTGATCAGGTCCTCCACGTCCTTGGAGTTCAGGCCCGCAGCGGGCTCGTCCAGGAGCAGCAGCTTGGGCCGGATGGACATGGCCCGGGCGATCTCCACACGGCGCTGCAGGCCGTAGGGCAGGTTCTTGGGCAGCTCCATGGCCACTTCGGTCAGGGACATGGCATCGAGCAGCTTCTCGGCGATCTCCAGGATGCGCTCCTCGCGCTTGCGGTATTTCTTGCCCCGGATGACCGAATCCCAGACCGAGTAACCGAGCCGGTAGTGCTGGGCGATGCGGATGTTGTCCAGCACGGTCATGTCGTGCCACAGGCGGATGTTCTGGAAGGTCCGGGCGATGCCCATGGAGGTGACCTGGTGGGGCTTGAGCCCCTTGGTGGGCTTGCCGTCGAAGGTGATGGTCCCCTCGGTGGGCTGGTAGAAGCCGGAGATGAGGTTGAAGATGGTGGTCTTGCCCGCGCCGTTGGGGCCGATGAGGCCCATCAATTCGCCGCCCTGCATGTCCACGGAGAACTCGGAGACCGCCTGGAGGCCGCCGAACCGCTGGGTGAGGCTGTCTATTTTAAGCAGTGACATGAACAGCCCCCTATTTGAATGTGTAGTATTTCTTGAGTTTCGGGAACACGTCCGACAACTCCTTGTTGCCCATGATGCCCTCGGGCCGGAACTGCATGATCAGGACCAGGAGCAGGGGGATGAGGACCCACTTGATGACGCCCGCCGACGGCTCCCAGTCCGGGAACACGAAGGTGGCCGGGGCCAGCAGGAAGTCGATGAGCGCCTGGGAGCGCAGGACCTCGAGCAGGAAGGTGAAGACCACCGCCGAGATGACCGCGCCCGAGAGCGACCCCATGCCGCCCAGGTAGACCATGACCATGGCCTCGGTGGACTTGAGGATGTTGAAGGACTGCGGGTTGACGTAGCCGACCACGTGGGCGAACAGGCCGCCCGCGCATCCGGCCAGACCCGCCGAGATCATGAAGTTCACGGTTTTGATCTTGTTGGTGTTGACCGACATGATCTCGGCCGCGGTCTCGTCCTGGCACACGGCGTTGACGCCCTTGCCGTAGGTCGAGGTGATGAACCGCCGGATGACCCAGATGTCGAAGGCGGTGAACAGGATGACGAAGAGCAGGACCCAGGGGAAGTCGTTGTCCCCGGCCAGCCAGGACGGGGTGGAATCGACCATGGCCCAGACCGTGTCCTTCATGCCCTGGAAGCCGCGCGAGCCGCCGATCCAGTCCATGTTCTCGATGGCCGAGATGACCATGTAGTTGACCGCGATGGTGATGATGGCCAGGTAGTCGTCGCGGGTCTTGAACGAGGGCAGGGCCACCAGGATCGAGGACAGGGCCGCCACCGCGCCGCCCATCAGGATGATGACCGGGAAGACGAAGTAGGAGGCCGCCGCGGGCAGCAGCGGGTCGCCGAACTTGTTGCCGAAGCAGAGCACGGACAGCAGGGAGGCCACGTAGGCCCCCACGCACATGAAGGCCGCGTGCCCGCAGGTGAATTCGCCCATGTTGCCGTTCACCAGGTTCAGCGAGGTGGACATCATGATGTTGATGCCGCCGAACATGATGACCGCCTGGATGTAGTTGTCGAGGATGCGGTACTGGGCCAGGACCAGCAGGACCACGGCCACCAGGACCATGAGGACGTTGAGAGAGTATTTCTGCATCGGTTTCTCCCAACTAGATCTTGGTGGACTGCGGCATGCCGAACAGCCCGGTCGGTTTCATCCAGAGAATGATCAGCAGGATGGTGAAGGCGAACAGGTCCCGGTAGGTGGACGGGAACACGGTGACCACGCCGACCTCGATGAAGCCGAGCAGGAAGCCGCCGTAGAACGCGCCCCGGATGTCGCCGATGCCGCCGACCACGGCCGCGATGAACGCCTTCCAGCCGATGAGCATGCCCATGAACGGCTCAAGCACCGGGTAGGACATGGCGAAGAGCAGCCCGGCCAACCCCGCGAAGCCGGAGCCCAGGATGAAGGTGAAGACGATGATCTGGTCGATGGGGATGCCCATGAGCGGGATGGCGAACTTGTCGTAGGAGATGCCGCGCATGGCCATGCCGATCTTGGTCTTGGTGACGATGAAATTGAGGATGATGAACACGGCGATGGCCGCGAAGATGACGATGACCTTCAGGTTGGTCACGGTCACGCCGCCCAGGTTCCAGACGGATTTCTGGACCAGCTCCGGGAACTTCAACCGGCTGGCGCCGAGCACGGCCAGGTTGGAGTACTCGAGGATCAGGCCGCACATGAGGGCCGTGATGACCACGTAGAGGCGGTGCGCCCCCTTGCGCCTGAGCGGCCGGTACGCGATGCGCTCCAGGGTCACGCCCACGCAGGCGGTCAGGAACATGGTCAGCGGCACGGCGAGCAGGAAAGTCGCGAACGGCGACAGCCCGATGGCCGGGCCGAGCAGGAACCCGGCCACGAAAAACGCGATGTACGCCCCGACCATGAAGATGTCGCCATGGGCGAAGTTGATCAGGCGGAGCACGCCGTACACCAGGGTGTAGCCCAACGCGATGAGCGCGTAGAAGCTGCCCCACTGCAGGGCGTTGATGATATTTTGAATGATGAAGTCCACGGTAGCCTTCCCTGGGGAGAATGTCTTGAATCTGGGCCGAGGGGTGCCGGATGCCTCGGAAGGGGGATACAAGAGCGGGGGCCGTTAAGCCCCCGCTCGCCTAGGCAGATGCAATCGGGTGTCTACGGGCAGACGGACTGCTCGAAGACGAATTCGCCCTGGTCGGAGATCTTGACCACGACGGCGCACTTGATCGGGTCGCCCTGTTCGTCGAACTTGGACTTGCCGGTGATGCCGTCGAAGGACTTGATGGCGGCCAGGCCGTCGCGGATGAGCTGACGCTCCTTGCGCGGGTTGGAGTCCACCTTGCCAGCGTTCTGGATGCCCTGAACGAGCAGGCCGATGGAATCCCAGGTCAGGGCCGCGTAGTCGGCCGGGGTGGAGCCGTAGGCCTTCTCGTAGCGGTCGATGAAGACCTTGGTGGCGCCGGTGGCGCCGGCAGCGGCGTAGTGGGTGGAGAAGTAGTTGCCGTAGCACTGCTCACCGCAGAGCTTGATCAGGTCGGGGGTGCCCCAGGCGTCGGAACCCATGAAGGGACCCTTGTAGCCGAGGTCACGCGCCTGCTGCACGATCAGGGCAACCTGGTTGTAGTTGTCGGGCACGAAGATGAAATCGGGGTTGGCCTTGATGATGGTGGTCAGCTGGGCGGAGAAGTCCTGGTCCTTGGTGCCGTGGGACTCGAAGGCCACGACCGGGCCGAGGCCCTTCTTCTCCCAGGCGGCCTTGAAGATCTCGGCCAGGCCCTTGGAGTAGTCGTTGGACACGTCGAACAGGACGGCGGAGGTCTTGGCGCCGAACTTGGAGGCGGCGAAGTCAGCGGCGACCGGGCCCTGGAACGGATCCAGGAAGGCGGCGCGGAAGACCCACGGACGATCCTTGGTGGTGTCGGGGTTGGTGGACCAGGGGGTGATCATCGGGCAACGGTTGTCGTTGCAGGTGCCGCCGGCGGGCACGGCCTGCTTGGAGGAGTTGGGGCCGATGATGGCGACAACGTTCTCCTGCTCGATGAGCTTCAGGGCCGCGTTGACCGCGGATTCGGCCTTGGACTCGTTGTCCATGTAGACGAACTCGAGCATGTACTTCTTGCCGCCGACCTCGAGGCCGCCAGCGTCATTGATGTCCTTGAGGTACATCTCGGCGGCCTTCTTGGAGCCGTCGCCGACCTCGGGGATGTCGCCCGTCAGGGGCAGGTTGAAGCCGATTTTGATGGTGTCGGCGGCGAAGGCCGGGACGATCATCAGGAAGCTCAGAACGAACGCCAGAGCCAGCAGGCCCGTCTTGTGCAAACTCAGTTTCATTACTCCTCCTCTCATAGGAATATGGTTGCTGGTTGAAACAGTGATGATTCATACACGAAAAGGGGGGTGAGAGGAAGGGCTTTTCGGTAGTACATTTTTGCAAATCTCGCGGTATGGTTGAATATATTGCGCAGTTTCAGGATAAAACGGCGCGAAATTTCTCAAAAAGAAATTTTTGGGGGAATAAAATTTTTCATTAATGTGAGAAAAGAAGCGGAGAATCGGCGTTTCTCCCGGGCCCGTTGGCCGTGCGGGGCGGGCCGCAGGCCTTGGATGGCCCGCAAAAAGGCCGGTTTCCTTGCGGAAACCGGCCCTTGAAACGGCTTGGGACGGCCCTGTCCGGCGGCTATTCACCCCCGTTTTCGGCCTCGGCGTTCCCGTTCGCGGTCTCGGCGTCCTTGTTCCCGTTGCGGCGCTGCTTCTTGGCCTCGGCCCTGGCTTCCTCCTCCTCGCGCAGGGCGCGGCGCAGGACCTTGCCGACCATGGTCTTGGGCAGGTCCCTGCGGAACTCCACCTGGCGCGGGACCTTGTAGTTGGCCAGCTTTTCGCGACAGTAGGCGATGACCTCGCTGCGCGACAGGGTCTCGCCGTCCTGGACCACCACGTAGGCCTTGACGATCTCGCCGCGCGCCTCGTGGGAGATGCCCACGGACACGGCCTCCTTGATCTTGGGGTGGCCGTGCAGGACCTCGTCGATCTCGCGCGGGTAGATGTTGTATCCCCCGGAGATGATCAGGTCCTTCTTGCGGTCCACGATGTAGAAATAGCCTTCCTCGTCCATGGTGGCGATGTCGCCGGTGTACAGCCAGCCGTTGCGGAGCACGTCTGCCGTGGCGTCGGGCCGGTTGTAGTACCCCTTCATGACCTGCGGGCCCCGGATGACCAACTCGCCGCGCTTGCCCGGCGGCAGGGGGTCGCCGCCCACCTCCATGTCCACGATCTTGGCGTCCGTGTCCGGGAAGGGCAGGCCGATGGAGCCGTTCTTGCTCTTGCCCTCCAGGGGGTTGAAGTGGGTCACGGGCGAGGCCTCGGTCAGCCCGTACCCTTCGGTGATGGACGTGCCCGAGCGTTCGAGGAACTGCTCCATGTACTCCACGGGCATGGGCGCGGACCCGGACACGCAGACCTCGATGGACTTGAGGTCGTACTTGTCGATGTCCTTCTGCTGCAGGAGCGAAATATACAGGGCGGGCGCGCCGGGAAAGACCGTGGGGCGCAGCTTGTGGATGCCCTTGAGCACGTCCAGCGGCACATAGCGCGGGAACGGGGCCAGGGTCGCGCCCAGGCTGGTGGGCCAGGCCAGGCAGGTGGTCAGCCCATATATATGGAAATAGGGCAGGATGCCGAGGAAGGTCTCCTTCTTCTTGCCCAGGGTGTGCATCATGGACTGGCACTGCTGCATGTTCGCGCCGATGTTGAAGTGGGTCAGCATGCATCCCTTGGCCACGCCCGTGGTCCCGCCGGTGTACTGCAACAGGGCCATGTCCTCGGCGTCCACCCGCTCGTTGGTGAACTTTTCGCGCCCCTTGGTCAGGGTCTTGAAGGGCAGCACGGACCGGCCGTCGAAGGGCACCCTGGGGGTGTTGCCGTTCTTCTTCGCCTGGAGGGCGTAGAGCATGTTCAGGGGGAACTTCAGCCCCTCGCCGATGGTGGTCACGAAGTACTTCTCCACCGGCAGGGAGTCGCGGAGCTTCTCGAGCTTGGGCCAGAGCAGGTCCAGGGTGATGCAGCAGCGCACCCCGGCGTCGTTGAACTGGTGGATGATCTCGGTCTCCATGTACAGGGGGTTGGTCATGACCCCCACGCCTCCGGCCCGGAGCACGCCCCAGAAGGCGATGATGGACTGGGGCAGGTTGGGCAGCATGAGCGCCACCCGGTCGCCCTTGCGTATGCCCGCGGCCCGGAGATTGGCCGCCACGATCTCGGTCTGCGCCTTGAGCTTGGCGTAGGTGATCGACCAGTTGCGGAAGACGATGGCCTGGCGCTTGGGCCACTTGTGCGCGGCCCGGTCCAGGAATTTGAACAGGGGAATCCGCTCGTAATCCAGGGTCGGCGGCACATCCGGGTCATAGGATTTGAGCCAGGGGCGGTCGATTTGCTCCATCGGGCGCTTCCTTCAAGAGGGTTTCGGTGTTGAGAAGGTGCGGGGACGGTATAATAGCCCGGTCCCGTGGTCAATATGGCGTGTTTCAAACAGACGGGGTCGAACTTTTGACGGTTTTTCGTCTCCGGGGAAGGAATGTCCAGGAAACGGCCCGGCCGGGCGAAAGGCTGAAAAATTAACTCCTTGTTTATCAGTATATTAACCAGTAAAGACAGGCCACGTGCACCCCGCGCGGGTCCCTTGGCAGACTCCTTGCAACCTCCCGCGCACGCCCCTTTCGGGGGAAATCGTTGCCCGTCGGCTAAAGTCGGGACCCGGAAGCGCCGATTATTCAATATGTCAACGATTGATCCGGCGGACGGGCGGGACGGACCTCGGGGCCCGAAGACCGGAAAGCCCGGTCCGGGGCCGAGTTGACAGGGGTGGTGGCCGTGCCTAGAGTGAAATCCTCGGCACACCGGACGCCACCTCGAACGGATGAATCATTGACCGAACGAATGACCGAGAAGTTGCATGGCAGAACACGCTGAAAATGTGGTGACCGGAATGCTGATTACCGAGGGCGGCTATCTCAGGCCGAGCAAGAGCACCCGCGTCCTGGCCATCCTGGACGCCCTGTCCCGGGATTCCAGCCTGTCCCAGTACGAACTGGGCAGGCAGCTGCACCTGTCCGGGGCCATGGTCAACCAGTACCTCAAGCAGTTGCAGACCGAGGGACTGGTCGAGTTCCTCCCGGTCAACGGCAAGAGCTACCACTACACCCTGACGGAACAGGGCCGCCGCTCCCGCCAGCGCATGTTCTCCGACTATTCCTCGGAGACCGTCCGGCTCTATTCCACCATCAAGGAGTTCGTGCTCGACAAGCTGCACGGCCTGGACAACGAAGGCAAGCGGGACCTGGCGCTGTTCGGCGCGTCCGAGACCTGCGAGGTGGTCCTGTCCGCCCTGCGCGGCACCCGCTTCCGGGTCAAGGTCCTGCTGGACAACGACACCAAGAAACAGGGGCAGATTTTCAACGGACACGTGGTTTCCGCACCGCATGTCCTGGATCAGGTGGACTGCGACGCCGTGGTCATCACCTCCTTCGGCAAGCAGGGCGAGATCTTCGAACAGGTCAAGCCCTACGCCGACAAGCGCGGATTTCAAATCGTGAGATTCTGATTATGAAACAGCTCCAATCCGTCACATTGCGTTCGGGCGTCACCATCGGCAAGGGCCACCCCTGCTTCGTGGTCGCGGAAATCGGCAACAACCACCAGGGCGAGTTCGACATCGCCAAGCGGATGATCGACGAGGCCGCCGGCGCCGGGGTCCAGGGAGTCAAGTTCCAGAAACGGGACAGCGAGGCGCTGCTCACCCGCCAGGGACGGGCCGCTCCCTACACCGGTCCCAACAGCTTCGGCCCGACCTACGGCGAACACCGCGCCGCCCTTGAGCTGTCCATCGAACAGATGGCCCGGCTCAAGGAATACGCCGAGTCCCTGGGCCTGGTCTTCTTCGCCTCGGCCTGGGACGACCCGAGCCTGGCCCAGATCCTGGACCTGGACGTGGAACTGCTCAAGATCAGCTCCGCCGAACTCGTCAACGTCCCCCTGGTGCGCAAATACGCCAGGGCCGACATCCCCATCATCCTGTCCACCGGCATGAGCGGCCTGGACGACATCGACGTGGCCATGGCCGAGATCCGCGCCTACCACGACAACGTCATCCTGCTGCACTGCAATTCCACCTACCCCTGCCCCGAGGAACACATCGGCCTGCCCGTCATGGACGCCCTGCGCGAGCGCTACGGCGTGCCCGTGGGCTACTCCGGCCATGAAAAGGGCATCGGTCCCAGCGTGGCCGCCGCCGCCCTGGGCGCCTGCGTGGTGGAACGCCACTTCACCCTGGACAAGACCCTCAAGGGCACCGACCACCAGGCCTCCCTCGAACCCGCACAGCTGGCCGCCATGGTGACCATGATCCGCGAGGTCGAAAAGGCCGTCCAGGTCAAGGGCAAGGTCGTGTTCCCCGACGAACAGGCCGCCGCCAAGAAACTGCGCAAATGCATCGTCTTTTCCCGCGACCTGCCCGCCGGACACATCCTCACCGAGGCCGACCTGACCACCCGCTGCCCGCGCGTGGGCATCTCCCCGGTCCACTGGGACGAAGTCCTCGGCGCAGGTCTCAACCGGCCCGTCAAACACGAGGAACCCGTGCAATGGGATACCCTCAGCCTCAACCAACCCGTCTGCGCCGGAGCCGCCTCGTCGTAGATGCACCCATGCTCGAAGAAAAGGGCGGACGCGCAAAGCGCGCCCGCCCTTTTTTTGCGCCTCCGGCGGCCACGGGGGGGAAGGGGAGAGAGAGGGCACCCATTGGAAAAGGGCTGCCCTCTCTCTCCCCTTCCCCCCTGGACCCCCCAACCTCTCTCTCACCCTCCCAAACTTTTTGTCGCCGCTGCGCGGGTGGTGTGAGCGCGGGAAGTTGCCTTCTTTGTCCTCCCAAGTTTCAACACGCCGCCATCCCGTTTCCGTACGCACCTGCCGAAGGCACCCAAGAAGTTTGGGAGGGTCCAGGGAACCCTTTCCAAAGGGTTCCCTGGCCGCCGGAGGCATCTTCCGTCCCCGCAGATTATCATTCATCTCGGGCATGGGGCGTGGTACGAGAGGTCAAGGCCGCAAGGTGCCGGAGGAGGGCGAATGAGTCAGACGGAGATTCTGTTGGAGACGGGGACGAACGAACTTGAGATCATCGAGTTCTTTCTTGACGAGGTGACCCCGGCAGGCGTGGAGCGGCAGTATTTCGGGGTGAACGTGGCCAAGGTCCTGGAGGTGGTGGAGGCCCCCAGGGGGCTGGAGGGTTCCGAGGCGGCGGCGCATCCGAGTTTTCTGGGCACGATTCCGTTGCGCGACCTGATCCTGCCGGTGGTGGACCTGAGCGTCTGGCTGGACATGGAGCGGTCGCCCGCGGCCAACGAGCCGATCATCGTGACCGAGTTCAACGGCATGATCACGGGTTTTCTGGTTTCCGGGGTGACGCAGATCCACCGGGTGTGCTGGGCGGACGTGGAGCCGCCGAGCAAGTACGTGTCGTCCATGGCCACCAACTGCATCACCGGGACGGTGAAGATCAAGGACCGGTTCGTGCTCATGCTCGACCTGGAGCAGGTCCTGGCGGACCTGGACGAGTCGGGCCAGACCAAGGGACGCATGAGCCACGTGGTCTCCGATGAGCGGTACCGGGCGCTGGTGGCGGACGATTCCACGTCGGTGCGCCAGTTGCTGGAGGGCAATTTCGGCCAGGCCAATTTCGAGGTGACCATGGTCCGGGACGGGGCCGAGGCGTGGTCGGTGCTTGAGGGGATCAAGGCCCGGTGCGCGGCCGACGGCGGCAGTCCCTTGGACTATCTGGACGCGGTGGTTTCGGACGTGGAGATGCCGCAGATGGACGGCTACACCCTGACCCGCAGGATCAAGGAGGACCCGGTGTTGAAGGTCCTGCCGGTGGTCCTGTTTTCCTCGCTCATCTCCAAGTCCGTGCTGCACAAGGGCAAGGCGGTCATGGCCGACGAGCAGGTCACCAAGCCGGAGTTCCACGGCCTGACCGAGAAGGTCATCAACCTGATCCGCAACTGGGACCGGGGGACGGCCGTTTCCTGACCGGTCTCGACCGGTCCTCCGACCGATACCTTGTCGATAACCGCCCGACGGCTAGCCGACCACCTCGTCGAGCTGCCTGCGCAGGGTGGACACGCCGCAGGAGTGGTGCATGTAGACCGGCACGTCCTTGCCGCGCACGGCGTCGAGCACGTCCTTGCGCGCCTTGTGGGACACCTTGTTGGTGAACATGACCACGAAATCCACCTCGCCCAGGGCCTTGGAAATCTTCCGCTCCTTGCCGGTGAAGTGCTTGAGCTTGACCCCGCTGCGTCTGGCCTCGCTCACGTATTCATTTTTCAGCCGGTCCATTCCACCGATCAACGCTGCGCACATGGTGCCCTTCCTCTTTTGAAATTGAAAATCGTTTTCAACTAATACAGGGGAGCCTGGGTGCTGTCAACAGCGGCGCGAGAATATCGCGTCGTGTATTTCAACCATCCGAATCGTCTGAGGATTCGCGCAGCGGCTCGCTGTCGTGCCGGTTCCGGCCGACCGGTTTGCCTACGGCCAGGAAGGGGTGGGATCAGTTCCCGGATTGCCAACCGTCGCTCTCGGGATCGGCTTCGGGCAGGGAGCAGGGGGCGCAGTCCACCACGCGGTTGCCCTGGCCGTGGTCGGTCAGGGCCTGGATGGCGCCGACCACCAGGTTGACCCGGCCGCCGAGCAGGACCTGTCCCTTGAAGCCCGTGAACAGGCCGAGGTCGGTCCAGGCAAAGGTGTTGGCCGTGGCGGTCAGGGCCTCGAAGGGGTAGCAGAACAGCGCGTAGTTGGCCCGGCCGCGCACCCGGTTGTTGGCGAAGAATCCGCGCGAGCCGGTCTGGACCACGCCGCGCGCGCTCTGTCCCCCGGCCATGACGATGTCGTTGCAGGTCACCACCATGTCGTTGGCGTAGAGCAGCAGGCCCGTGGAGTTTTCGCCGCGACCCTCGATGCGGTTGCCGGTGATGCCGATGCGGTTGTTGCGCGAAAAATCGGCCCCGCCGGTGGTGTCGAAATACCATCCTGCGACGATACCGTTGGGTCCGAACTTGTTGGGGTAGGCGATGCCCTCGTTGTCCGTGACAATACGGTTGTCCCGAATCAGGATGGCACCCTTGCCCTTGCCGTCCAGTTGGTTGTCCAGGACCTCGATGCCGTTGCGCGAGGTGCGGTGGATCTCGTTGTCGCGGATGGTCAGGTCCGCGCCCCAGGTCCAGTCCGCGATGATCCCGTACCCGGCGGTCTCCTCCGGGTCATCGTTGATCATCTCCAGCCGGTTGCCCTCAATGAGCACCGTGCCCGTGACCGCCCGCTCCAGCATGCCCTTGGCGTGGACCAGCCGGTTGCCGACCACGATCCCGGCCTGGAGCGGTCGGCTCTCGCCGCCTTCCCACGGAATGCCCGCGCGCTGCGGCTCCACATTGGTGACCAGGCAGCCGCCGACCTCCAGCCCGCCTGCGTAGGCGAAGTGCAGGGGCGTGCCACGCGCCCCGTCGAAATGCAGGTCGCGGACCGCGATCAGCGGCCCGTCCTTGGCGGGCGGGGTGGTGTCCATGGGCAGGGGCGAATACAGGGTCCAGGTCCCGCCCGAGATGATCGTCACCGGGTCGCCCGAGCCGTTCTCCTGCCCGAGGATGCGCACGTCCTTGGTGATCCTGGCCCGGCCCTCGGCCCCGAAGTCGAAACGGCCGCGCAGCCGGACCGTGCCGCCCTTGTCCAGGGCGGCCTGGACACTGGCCACGTCCCGGACCGGATCGCCCGTGCCCGTTACCACGGTCTCCGCGGCCAGGGCCGGAAGCACCATGCCCAGCACCAGCCAACACGCCAGGATATTTGCACCAATCGTTTTCATGAAGGAAAAATCACCCGTCTTGTCCGGACCGTGCGAACCCGTCTCAATATCCCTGCCGGAACTCGGAGGTCCGCTGCCCGCCCGACTTGCGGAACTGCCGGTCGCGCGCATTGAGCTTGTCCTGTTCGTACACTGCCACGGCTACGGCCTCGCATGCCCCGTCGAGGTCCGCACCGTCCGCGCGGATCGCCTTGACCTGCTCCGCCAGGGCCGACGCCACCTTGCGCTGGCCCGCCCAGGACGGATAGCGCGACCAGTACCCGGCCGCCTCCTCGCCCCGGCCCAGCTTGGCCGCCGCGTACCCCGCGTTCACGAACGCGTCCGGTATCTCCTTGCGCGCCACGCACTCGGACAACACCCGCAACGCGTCCTCGTACCGGCCCGAGCGCGTGTAGCAGACTCCGGCCATGACCAGGTGCGAAGGCCGGACCTCGTCCTTCCGCCCGGCAAAATACGCGTCATAGGCCGCCGCGCCCTCGGCGAAGTACGTCTCGGCCTTGCCGAAATCGCCCCGCGCCTCGGCCGCCCGGCCCCGCTCGAAGTTTTTGCTGCCCCTGGTCTCGGGACGCACCAGTCTGGAAAGGAATGACATGGTGCCGATGGTAGCGGTTTGCCGCGGCGAGGACAAGGGGGATGAGCGGGCAGGGCATGCGTGCGGGGGATGCCCCCGGCGGACCCTCGCCGGGCGGGCGCCTCCGGCGGGCAGGGCGCTGCCCTGCACCCGGCAGGGAGCAAGGCCCCCTGCACCCCCATCGCCGAGCTGCGCTCGGGGCTGGACGCGGAAGGGGCGGAGGACAAGGGAAATTGCCAGGAGGCGTGTCGGGACGACGGGAAGACGGTGATCTCCCGCGTTCGCACCGCCCGCGAAGCGGCAATAAAAAGTTTAGGAGGGGGAGAGAGGGGTTGGGGCGGCCAGGGGGGAAGGGGAGAGAGAGGGCAGCCCTTTTCCAAAGGGTGCCCTCTCTCCCCTTCCCCCTGGCCGCCGGAGGCGCAAAAAAAAGGGTGGACGCGTTGGCGCGTCCACCCTTTGGGGTGCTTATTACCGGGTGATTAGTCTTCTTCGGCGACGAAGTCGGAGATGGCGCATTCGGTGGTCAGGAGCATGCTGGCCACGGAGGCGGCGTTCTGGAGGGCGATGCGGGTGACCTTTTTCGGGTCGATGACGCCGTCCTTGACCAGGTCGGTGTATTCGCCGGTGGCCGCGTTGAAGCCGTTGTTGCCCTTGAGGGCCTTGACCTTCTCGACGATGACGGTGCCTTCGAGGCCGCAGTTGTTGGCGATCTGCTTGAGCGGTTCCTCGATGGCCCGGGCGATGATTTCGATGCCCGCCTGTTCGGTGTCGTCCGCGCCCTTGAGGTTCTTGAGGGCCTTTCCGGCGCGCACCAGGGCGGTGCCGCCGCCGGCCACGATGCCTTCATCTACGGCCGCGCGGGTGGCGTTCAGGGCGTCGTCCACGCGGTCCTTGCGCTCCTTCATCTCGAGTTCGGTGGGCGCGCCGACCTTGACCACGGCCACGCCGCCGACCATCTTGGCCAGGCGCTCCTGGAGCTTCTCGCGGTCGTAGTCGCTGGTGGCGTTCTTGATCATGTTGGAGATCTCGTCGCAGCGGCCCTGGATGGCCTTCTTGTCGCCCGCGCCGCCCACGATGAGGGTGTTCTTCTTCTCGACCACGATCTTCTTGGCGGTGCCGAAGTGCTCGGGACGGATGGATTCCAGGGTCACGGCGGTGTCCTCGGACACCGGGGTGGCGCCGGTCATGATGGCGATGTCGCGGACCATTTCCTTGCGGCGGTCGCCGAAGCCGGGGGCCTTGACGGCGCAGACCTTGAGGGCGCCGCGCATGGCGTTGATGGTCAGTCCGGCCAGGGCGTCGTTTTCCACGGTCTCGGCAATGATCAGCAGCGGACGGCCCGCCTTGGCCACGGCCTCGAGGATGGGCACCAGGGGCTTGATGCCGGAGATCTTGTTCTCGGCCAGGAGGATGAACGGCTTTTCGAAGGTCACGCTCTGGTCTTCCTGGTTATTGACGAAATAGGGGGAGAGGTAGCCGTTGTCCCACTGCATGCCCTCGACCACGTCCAGTTCGGTGGTCAGTCCCTGAGATTCCTCCACGGTGATGACGCCGTTGTCGCCGACCTTGTCCACGGCCTCGGCCAGGATCGCGCCGATGGTCGGGTCGTTGTTGGCGGAGATGGCGCCGACCTGGGCGATCTCGGAGGTCTTCTTGATGGGCTTGGCCATGGCGTCGAGTTCCTCGACCACGGCGGCCACGGCGGCGTCGATGCCGCGCTTCAGGGACATGGGGTTGCGGCCAGCGGCCAGGAGCTTGACGCCCTCGTTGAACACGGCCTGGGCCAGGATGGTGGCGGTGGTGGTGCCGTCACCGGCGATGTCGTTGGTCTTCTTGGCCACTTCCTTGACCATCTGGGCGCCCATGTTCTCGAGCTTGTCCTCGAGGTCGATCTTCTCGGCCACGGTCACGCCGTCCTTGGTCACCTGGGGCGCGCCCCAGGTCTTCTCGATCATGACGTTGCGGCCCTTGGGTCCAAGGGTGACCTTGACGGCGTCGGCCAGGGTGTTGACGCCGCGCTGCATGCCCTCGCGGGCGACGGCTTTGTAATCAATTGCTTTGGACATTGTTCCGAATCCCTATGAAAAGTTGTTGTCTGTTAGTGTTGCTCGGCTTCGAAAACCGTTCAGAAAGGTTCGAGTGCGAGGCGCAAAAAAGGATCAAGGCCGAAGCGTAGTCTTCCTACGCGAGGATTTGATTCTTTTGCAGCAACGAAGCAATCGGGCCTTTATGGGCGGTTTTAGGCGAAGACGCCGAGGATGTCGTCCTCGTGCATGATAATCAGATCGTCGTCGTCCATGCTGAACTCGCTGCCCGCGTACTTGGCGAACAGGACGATGTCGCCCTCCTTGACGGTCTTGCACTCGGGGCCGGCGGCCACGACGATGCCGTTCTGGGGCTTTTCCTTGGCGGAGTCCGGGATGTAGATGCCCCCGGCGGTTTTCTCCTCTCCTTCCTTCCTCTGGACGATGACGCGGTCATTGAGCGGTTTCAAACCCATGAAAAGTCTCCTTATGATGTCTTCACCGCAAGCAGTGGCGGCGTGTTTTTCGACTGGGGCTAGAGATAAGTATGGCGCGGGCGGTGTCAACAGGGGGCGCGTCAAATTTTTCCAGGGCGTTGCCGGGCGCGGTTGAAATCCCCCGGAAAGCGCGTTACTCAGGTAGATAGAGGAAAAATCGGAAAAACAGGAGCAGGTACAGGATGGAACCCGCGTTGCAACGGCTGGTGGTGGTCTCCAACCGGCTTCCGGTCGCCCTGAAAAGGGAAGAGGACGGCTGGAAGCTCAAGCAGGGATCGGGCGGCCTGGTCACGGCCATGGCCCCGGTGCTCAGGAACCGGGGCGGCATGTGGATCGGCTGGTCCGGCGCGGCCGAGCCCGAAGAGGGGGCGGGCGGCGGGACCGTCGGCGGGACCGACATGGAGACGCTCTTCGCCGACTTCACCGAGGAGGCGGGCTATGAGCTGTGCACCGTGCCCCTGACGGAGGAGGAGGTGGACGGCTACTACTACGGCTTTTCCAACGAGATCGTCTGGCCCCTGTTTCACGACCTGCAAAGCCGCTGCCGTTTCCATCCCCGCTACTGGCGGACCTACCTGGACGTGAACTTCAAGTTCGCCGAGGTGGTGGCCCGGCGTTCCTCGCCCGAGGACTACATCTGGATCCAGGACTACCACCTCATGCACCAGGCCTTTTTTCTGAAGTCCATGGGGGTTCGGCGCAACACGGGGTTTTTCCTGCATATCCCCTTCCCTCCGCCGGACATCTTCATGAAGCTGCCCTGGCGGGCCAAGCTCATCCAGGCGTTGACCGAGTTCGACCTGGTGGGCTTCCAGACGGTCCAGGACCGGCGCAACTTTGTGGGCAGCCTGCACCGGCTCATGCCCGAGGCCCGGGTCGAGGGGCGCGGCGCGGTGGTCACCGTGCACATGGGCAACCGCTCGTTTCGGGCCGGGGCGTTCCCCATCTCCATCGACTACACACAGTTCTCGGAGATGGCGGCCAGGCCCGAGGTGGTCCAGAAGACCGTCGATCTCAAGGAAGCGCTCCGGCACCGCAAGATCATCCTCGGGGTGGACCGGCTGGACTACACCAAGGGCATCCCCGAGCGCATCCGCTCCATCCAGACCCTGCTGCGCCGCTATCCGGACCTCCAGGGGACGGTCAACTTCATCCAGATCGCGGTGCCGAGCCGCGAGGAAGTGGGGGAGTACAAGGAGCTGCGTACCGAGATCGAGCGGCTGGTGGGCCGGGTCAACGGCGAGTTCTCCTTTCCGGGCTGGGTACCGGTCCATTATCATTACCGCAGCCTGCCCCACGACGACCTGGTGGCCTACTACGCGGCCGCCGACGTGGGGCTGGTCACGCCCCTGCGCGACGGCATGAACCTGGTGGCCAAGGAGTACTGCGCCTGCAACAACAAGGGTGACGGGGTCCTGGTGCTGAGCGAGTTCGCCGGGGCCGCGGCCCAGCTACAGCGGCACGCCTACCTGGTCAACCCCTACGACGTGGAGGGCATCGCCAAGGCGCTGCACCGCGCCCTGCACTGGCCGCTCGAGGAGCGCAAGGCGCACATGTCCAGGCTGCGCGAGCAGATCCGGCGCAACAACATCTTCCGCTGGGTGGATTCCTTTCTCCGGGCGGGCATCGCCAAGTCCCTGGAGGACTTCCCCGAGGTGGAGACGGTCCACTTCAACCGGGTCTAATAGGAGAACGGGTACTTCCTGCCGTCCTTCTCGTACTTTTTCTGCTTGTCGAAATTGAAGCCGTCCAGGCTGATACTGCCCGAATCCTTACGCCGCCGCCTGCACGCGAGCAGCACGGCGATGACGCCCGCCAGGAAGGAGAGGGAAGCGATTGCGATATATGTGACCATGATGGACCCTGCTGTGTTGCGAAAGGGGTTTCGGGGGCCCGGCAGCCTCCCGGATTCGTCGAATGATTCAAGAATAGGGTGAGCGGAGGCCCATTTCAACAAAAACCGGTCGATTTCCGGCTGAAAGGGGCGGCGGCCCCTGCGGCTTTGCTTTTCGGGCTCTCCGCGATAGTGTGCGGCATGCTGATTCTCAAGTGCGCCGACTGCCGCCGCAAGCTCTGGAAGTATCACAAGATCGGCCAGGGGGAGCTGCACCGCTGCCACAAGGACCGCATCCGCAAGGTCTGGAACATGGAGGAGCGGGACGGCAAGGTCTTCTGCCCCTGCGGCCGGGCCGTGGGCATCGACCGGGGGAGCTTCTACACCATGGACAGGAACGCCTTCACCTGCGCGGGCACGAAAACCAACGGTTGACAGACGGTCGCCCTTTCGGAAAAAGTATGTAAATGAGTTACGTGGAACGCATGAACAAGGAGTTCGTCTTGAAAATCCGCCTCTTGATCCCGGCCCTGATGCTGATCCTGTGCCTGGCCTCCGCGGCCCTGGCCGCCGAGTCCGGACAGGCCGTCCAACCGGCCGCCTCGTCCCCGGTGGAGGAGTGCAAGGCGATCCCCTGGGGCGCGCCCATCTCCGCCGTGGAGGAGATCACCTACTCCCGCACCGTGGGCGGGGTGAAGTATTACAACGTCAACAAGGTCGAGCCCTGCGGGGTGTTCAACATCCAGGGCGCCAACGTGACCTACGGCTTCCGCCAGGGCAAGCTCTACACGGTGCTGGTGGAGATCGACAAGGCCAAGGACGTCAAGCAGGTGGTGGCCACCCTGATGGACTCCTACGGCCTGCCCGACCACAAGCAGTCGGACGGCTGGGACGAGTACCGCTGGGAGACCGACGACCTCAAGGTCAAGCTCAAGAGCCAGTTCACCACGGATCGCATCAAGATCGGCATGTACTACAAGCCGTTGATCCCCAAGGAATAACGGTTTTCCCGTCACGAGCTGCCAGGCCGTCCCGCGCGGGGCGGCCTTTTTCAATATTTGCCTTTCGCCGTCGGGGCCTTATCCTGTGCGAGGAGGACCGCCATGTCGAAACAGATGAAGAACTTTCTGACCGTCGCCGGGATCATCATCCTGGCCGCCTTCCTGGTCTTTCTCTATAACTGCGTGGCCGGGCTGGCCGACTTCGCCGCGCGCTTCAACCCGGCCCTGGGCCCGTGGGTCTTTTGGACCCTGCTGGCCGTGGTCGGCGGCTCGCTGGCCTGGTGGGCGTCGCTCATCCTGATCCGGCCCCGACCGCTGCTGGTCCATGCCGATCCTTCGCCCGAGGAGATGGCCGGGTTCCGCCGGGAGCAGGTCAAGCGGCTGTCCAGGAACCGCATCCTCCTGGACTCGGGCGTGTCCGTGCGCGACGAGTCTGGCCTGGAGCTGGGCCTGACGGTCCTGCGCAAGCGGGCCGACGAGGAGATACGCTCCACGGCCAAGCGGGTCTTCATCGGCTCGGCCATCTCCCAGAACGGGCGGCTCGACTCCCTGGTGGTCCTGTTTCTCATCTCGCGCCTGGCCTGGCGCATCTCCAAGCTCTACGCCCAGCGGCCGCACTACCGCGAGCTGGTCAACCTGTACGTGAACATCGCGGTGACCTCGTTCCTGGCGGGCTCCATCGAGGAGTTCGGCATCGAGGAGTACATCCACGAACTCATGGGGCCGCTGGTGGCCGGGTCCGCCCTGGGGGTCATGCCCGGGGCCGAGGCCGTGGCCTCCACCGTGACCAGCTCCATCCTGAGCGGCTCCACCAATGCGCTGCTGGCCATGCGCTGCGGCATCGTGGCCCGTAACTACATGAGCCTGGACCTGGATCGGCGCGGGGCCATGCGCCGTTCGGCCACCCTGGAGGCGGCGCGCATGTTCATGTCCATCTCGGGCGAGACCGTGACCCAGGTGACCAAGCTGCTGGTCAAGGGTTCGTCGCGGGCGGTCCGGGGTGGAGCCAAGAAGGCCTTCACCTCCGTGGGCAAGGGCGTTTCCGGCGCGGCCGGGAGCGTGGGACGCGGCGTGTCCGGCGCGGCCGGTGCCGTGGGCAGCGGGGCCAGGGCCGTGGGCAACGGGGCGAAGACCGTGGGGCGCGGCGTTTCGGATTCCGCCCGCACGGTGGTGGACGGCGTGGACCGGGCCGTGGACAAGGTCGCGGATGCGGCCCTGGGAGCGGCCCGACGCTCGGCGCGCTCGGTGCTCGATGCGGCGGGCGGGGCCGGACGGCTGGCCAAACAGGCCGGGAAGACGGTCTCCGGCGCGGCCGGATCGGCCGGGGGGGTACTGCGGGCCACGGGCCGGACCGTGGGCGGCACGGTGCGCTCGGTACGCGACAAGGTGCTGCGTCGCGGAAAAAGGACCAAGGGGTCGCCGCAGGACCCGTCAAAGGACGGGGCGCGGGACGGGGCGAAGCAGGATTAGAGCACGCGCCGCGCGCCCAGGTAGTGTTCCGCCCAGAAGGGCGAATTGAGGCTCGATTCCATGACCCGCCTGCCGGAGCTGGGGGAGTGCACGAAGGTGCCCCGGTCGGTGACGATGCCCACGTGCAGGGACTTGCCGTCCTTGTCCACCTGGTGGAAGACCAGGTCGCCGGGCCGGATGTCGGCGCGCCGGATCGGTTGTCCCGCGCCCAGTTGCTGCCAGGACATGCGCGGCAGGTTGACCCCGTTCTGGTGGTAGACGTACCAGATGAACCCGGAGCAGTCGAAGCCTGTCCCCGGCGAGTAGCCGCCCCATTTGTACGGGGTGCCGACCAGGGCGCGGGCCGTGCGGATGACCTTTTCGGCGCGGGGCGAGGCGCTTTGGGCGGGAACCACGGCCTCGGGCGGGACCGGCGCGGGCGTGGTCCCGGCGCAGGCCGCCAGCAGCAGGGCGCAGCACAGGAGGGCGCAGGCCGGGCCGGGCGCGCCCGACCGTCCTATTCCCGTGCGCGCCGCCATGGGCGCTAGCTCCGCTTGATCCGCAGGAAGGACTTGACCGAGCGCGCGCCCGGCACGGACTTGGCGTGGGCGATGATCTTGTCGCGCTCCGCGGCGGAGCCCACGATGCCGAGCAGGACCACGTTGCACTGCACGGTCTTGATCTCCACGTTGGTGGACCAGATGTCCTTGTCGTCCACCAGCAGGCTCTTGACCTTGGCGTAGAGGTTCAGGTTGTCGGTGGTGCCGCAGGTGTCGTTTTCCTTCTTGGGCAGCAGGTAGGTGGTCACCGAGCGCACGCCCCCCACGGACTTGGCGATCTCGATGGCCCGGTTGACCTGGGCGCGGGACTCGTATTCGCCCACGATGTAGACCAGCCCTTCATAGCTGGACGCGTCGAAATCCATGTATTTGACCAGGTCGTCGGCCAGGAAATCCTTCTCGATGACGAAGGCGATCTTCTCGTCGTTGGCGTAGTCGCCCACGTTGCGCTCCTCCACGGCCACGTCGTAGACCGTGCAGCCGTTGGCGAACAGGCCGAGGGCCAGGAGCATCAGGAGCGAAAGGAAAAGGTTGTTGCGGTGCATGGGACTCCCCCTGAGATTTTCTAGATTTAGTCTATATACCGGTTTTGCGGTCGGTAGGCAACAGCGGGCGGGCCATTGACCCGGCCGGGGGTTTTTCGCATAGTTCCGGTATTGCCCCGGGAGGTGGCGTCATGAAACGAATCCACTACGCGCTCTGGGCCGTCGCGGCGGTCCTGATCCTGGCCGGGTGCGGGCCCAAGCGGCCCGTGCTCTACCCCAACGCGCACCTGGACGAGGTGGGCATGCAGGTGGCCCAGGCTGACATCGACGACTGCATCATGAAGGCCGAGGCCGCCGGGGCCAACGCCACCGATTCGGGCGCGGCCGCCGGAAACGTGGCCAAGTCCGGGGCCGTGGGCGCGGCCGCCGGAGCGGTCTTCGCGGCCATCATGGGCAACAACGTGGGCCGGGCCGCAGCGGCCACGGGCGGCGCGGCGGCCGCCGGGAGCGCGGTCAACGAGGGGTTCAAGTCCGGGACCCCCTCGGCCATCCACCAGAATTTCGTCAATCGGTGCCTGCGCGACAAGGGCTATGAAGTCATCGGCTGGAAATAGGAGAAGATCATGAACCGTCCGCTTTCGCTCGTTTTTCTGGCCACGCTCATGCTCTGGATGGCCGGGTGCGCCGCCAGGGGCCCGCTCACCGAGGAGCGCGCCGACAACGTGATCACCTACGCCCGGATCGACACCGGCCGCGCCGTGACCGTGACCCTGGGGCCCGACCTCAAGTACGAGAAGCGCGTGCACCGCGAGTTCATGGGCACGACCGTGGAGGGCTGGCTGTACCGCGCCGATGACGGCACCTCGGTCCTCGTTTCGAGCATGGACCGGCGCAAGTTCGAGGACCTCATCGGCCGGCCCATCGACGCGCCGAGGACCGGGATCAAGGCCTATCCGCCGCAGACCTCCTGGCTGCCGAAACTGTGCCAGCTGGTCCGGGCCTACGTGGTCTCCATGGACGGCGACGTGGTGGCCGCGGTCAAGTTCGGCCCGCAGCCCGACGGTGAGTGCGACGGCTCGGTGGACGACGAGGCCTACATGGCCGCCCACCTGGACGAGGTGGCCGCCTTCGACCGCACGGCCGAGCGGGAGATCGCCCTAAGCTGGTAGGGTCAGTCGAAGAGCAGGCCGAGGGCTTTTTGCAGGGCGTCCCGGTCCACGGCCCAGCCGCCGGACCAGGCCGGGGGCAGGCTGATGGTCCGCTCCCCGGCGCGCAGGGCGAAGCAGTGCAGCCGCATGGGCCCGCGCGACGACCCCTTGCCGCGTGCCGACGGGGCTCCGTACTTCCTGTCGCCGATGACCGCATGGCCGCGCGAGGCCAGCTGCACCCGGATCTGGTGCGTGCGCCCGGTGAGCAGCCGCACGGCCACCAGGGAGCGGTCCCGGCTCGAGACCAGCCCCGTGACCCTGGCCAGGGCCGTCTTGCCCGACCCTGTGCGCACCCGCTCCGCGCCCGGCGCGCCGCGCTTCTCCATGACGTCCTCGAGCAGGGTTCCGTCCGGCTCGTCCCAGCGCCCGTCCACCCAGGCCAGGTACACCTTGGCCACGCCGTTCGAGGCGAACAGGTCGTTGAGCTCGCGCAGCACGGCGTAGCTCTTGGCCGCCAGGAGCAGGCCCGAGGTGTCGCGGTCCAGCCGGTGGGCCAGGGTGGGCATGAAGTCCGCGTTCCGATACATGGCCCGCAGCCGGGCGACCACCGAGTCGTCCACCCCGTCGCCGCCGTGGGCCGCCAGCCCGGCGGGCTTGGCCACGGCCAGCAGCTCGGCGTCCTCATAGGCGACGGCCAGACCGCCCGCCTCGGAGACCTGTTTGTCCTGGCCCGGCGCGTAGGGCGGGATGCGCACGGTCTGCCCGGCCTCCAGACGGTCGAAGGGCTTTTTGCGGCCCTTGTCCACGCGCACCTGTCCGGTCCGAATCCACTTCTGGATGGCCGAACGGGGCACCTCGCCGCTTAGGCGGCGCTCCAAAAACTGCAACAGCTTCTGGCCGGATTCGGCCTGGCTGACGACGACGGACTGCGTTTCGGGCATGATTTGGGGGGCCTCCGGCGGCCGGGGGAAGGGGAGAGGGAACCCCTTTGAGAAAAGGGGTTCCCTCTCCCCTTCCCCCGGACCCCCATCCCCTATCCTTCCCTAAACTTTTGGGGTCGCCTTCGGCGAAGGGCGAGGGGGGGCGGAGTCGGTTGGGGTTATTTCTTGTACCAGGCGCCTTCGGGCTTTTGGAGCCAGGTGCCGGACGGGGCCTGCTGGGCGATCTTGGCCGCGCGGCGCTGGCCCACCAGGGCGGGGGTGGTCCCGGCCTTCTTGGCGATGGCCGCATAGACCGCGGCCCGGTCCTGGTTCTCGGCGGCCACCACGTCGGCCTGCTTCTTGGCACCCCGGAATTCGAGGTAGCCCTGGTTGTTCTCGCCCACGGTGCCGTCGGCCAGCAGCGCTGTCACGGCGGGCTTGCGGGCGATGATCCGGTCCTTGACGGAATCGGCCAGGGCCGTGGTCGCGGCCAGGCACAGGGCCAGGGCCAGGGTCAATATCAGTGTTCTATTGCGCATTGGTCGCCTCCGGTTGAGCTGGGGCATCATCGATGTCGGAGAAGAAGTCGTCCAGGGCCTTGTCCACCCGGACGTTCACGTCGATGGTGATGTGGATGGGCTTGACCTCCACCGGGGCCACCTCCACCTTGTGGCTGGTGGAACAGCCCGGTGCGGAAAGCAGCAGGAGGCAGACGGCTGCGGCGATGTATCGGTTCATGGCGTTTCTCCCTATTCGATCATGCGTGTGATGTCCTTATACAGCAAAATCCGGTCCAGCGGTACGCTGAAATTCACGTCCAGGCGCAATCCCTGGAAATTGGACCCCTTGACGTCGCCGGTCACGCGCACGAAGCCGCCGAACTCCCGCCTGTAGACAAAGGGCAGGGTGGAGGCGGGCTTGCCGTCCACGGACAGGCGCACCAGCAGGTCCTCGCCCACGGTGTCCGCCTTGATGCGCACCCACTTGTACTCGAAGTCGCGGACCGCCTCCCGGGCCAGTTCCAGCTGGCCGCGCTCGGGCGTGCCCTCGGGGATGGCGTCCACCAGGTCCTGCATGGCCTCCACCCGGATGACCCCGCCCTCGCCCGGCGTGGAGTGCAAAAATCCGTTGCTGAACGAAATTTTCCCGTTCTTCCAGGTCACGGGCAGCTCGCCCGACAGGGCCGCCTCGCCCCGGGCCTGGGCCAGTCCGAGCTGGCCCAGGATCTCCGAGAGCTTCAGCTCCGAGCAGAACAGGGTGACCGCGTACTCCTTGGACTCGGGCACGATGCGGAAGGCCCGGCTGGACACGTGCCCGCCGCACCAGTCGAACCCGGCCTGCTCCACCAGGATGGAGCCCATGGACTCCAACTGGTAGACCACCCGGCCCCCGGTCAGGAGGATGTCGCCCGCCTTGAGGGAGTCGAAGGTCAGGCTCTGGGCCGGTGCGCTGCGCAGGGTGAACAGGTCCGGGGTGTAGTAGGTCAGGTCGATGTTCTCCACCACCGTGCCGCCGTCGTTCATGGTCAGGCTGCCGTGGTTCAGGAAGACCCCGGCCCGGCTGTCCATGCCGCGCTCGTTCACGGTGACGCCGCCGTCCGCACGGATGGTCCCGGCCAGCGTGACGCCCTTGAGCCCCGGCGCCAGCGTGGCCGGGTCGAACCCCTCGGGCAGGGCGTAGTTCTCGATCCGGAAGGTCACGTCCGACTCGTTGCGGACCATGGACGAGGTCCCGGAAAAGGGCACCCGCAGGCCGGGCAGCAGCTCGGTGTACAGGGTCCCGCCGTAGGCCAGGTCCGTGCCCTGCTGGCGTATCCGGGCCTTGACGTTGCCGAGCCTGCGCTTGTCCAGGGCGAGCCCGGACAGGCTGATGGAGCCCGCCTTGTTGGTCTTGGGCGCGGGCCACCTGAGCGGCAGGGTCAGCCGCATGGGGCCGGAGGAAAAGCCGGTATTCTCCAGCCCGGTGCCGTTGGTGCCGCAGTCCAGGACCACGTCCGCCGACCCCGGCCCGGCCGCGCCGTGCAGGGAAAAGATAAAGCCGTTCAGTCGGATGGTCCTGCCCGTGGTGCGGACGACCAGCCGGTCCGGGTTGGCCGCCGTCAGGGACACGTCCCACAGTCCGCTGTCGTCCGCCCGGCGCGCGGCGTCGAACCGGCCGCCCATCTCCACCCCGGCCCCGGCCAGGGAGAACTGGACGAACAGCTCGTTCTCGGCGAGGCTGCCCGACGGGACGGTCACGGACGCGGGGTAGGGCGATTGCACGGCCACGCGGCTGACCGAGAAGCGGATCACGCCCTGTTCGAGCCGCCCCTTGACGGTCACGGCCGCGTCGTCGGCCAGGGTCACGCCCAGGGCGCGCAGGTCGGTTCCGGTCAGGTCCAGGGTGAACTCGGCCGCAGCGTTGGCCGGGTCGGCCGGGTTCAGGCGGGCCGTGGCCGCAATGCGGGCCGCGCCGTCCACGGGCACGGGCAGGAAGTCGTCGAAGGCCCCCACGCGCAGTCCGTCCGTGGCCAGGGTCAGGGAAAGGTCGTTCAGGGTCGGCCCCAGGCTGCCCTCCACGTGGACAACCTGATCGCGCGGGGCCAGGTCGGCCCGGAAGGCCAGGGTCTCGCCCGGCGTGATCTCGGCATCGACGGGCACGGCCAGTCTGCGGCCCAGGAACTCGCCGTCCAGGACCGCGTCGCGCAGGGTCAGGCTGTCCAGGGGCAGGGAGGGGATGGCCGCGCCGCCCTGGGCCTCACTCGCCGTCCCTCCCTTTGCCCCGCCATCGGATGCGGGCAGCAGGTCGAGGACCGGCATGCGGAACCGCTCGCCGTCCCAGGAGCAGGCCAGGCGCAGGCCGTCCAGCCGGACCGCGTGGACCCGCCCCGCCTTGAGCAAAGCCGGGGTATAGGTCACGTGCACGTTGGCCAGGGTCAGCCCGTCCGTCCCGGACCCCAGGCGCACCGGCCCGATGTCCGCCGAGAACAGCCCGGCGTTGCGCACGTGAAATTCCGTGAGCGTCAGCCCCATGTCCGCCGCCAGCCTCGGCACCAGCCGCTCCAGATAGCCCGGCGTCCAGACCGTCAGCCACCACCCGGCGGCCAGCAGCACGGCCAGCAGCCACGGCAGGATCAGCAGGGACCATTTGACGATCTTTCGGCCAAGGGGAGCGGACATGGGCGAACCATACAGGTTCCGCTGACTTATTGGCAAGAAGAGAGCTCTTCGTCAGGACCGCAACAACCGCCCCACCCCTGGAGCGAATCGCGTGCGCAGCGCCCGACAGCGGCTCTCCGCGCTCGAAAGCCGCCCCCCGCCCTACATCAAGTTAGGCAGGAACGTCACCAACTGGGGGACCATCAGCAGCAACGCCACGCAGACCACATAGGCGGCCACGAAATACGCCACGCCCTTGAAGGCGTCGGTCATGGACACGTCCGGGGCCATGGAGGCGACGATGAACAGGTTCACGCCCACGGGCGGGGTGATGGCGCCCAGGGTGGTGACCACGGTGATGAGCACGCCGAACCAGATGGGGTCGTAGTTCATGGCCGTGACCACGGGGAAGAAGATGGGGATGGTCACCAGGAGCAGGGCCAGGGCGTCCATGACCATGCCGCCGATGACGTAGATCAGGCAGATGACGATGATGATGACCACCGGCGGGATGGGCAGCCCGGCCACCCAGGTGGCGGCCTCGAAGGGCAGCCGGGAGATGGCCAGGAAACGGCCGAAGATGACCGCGCCGAGCATGATGACCATGATCATGGAGGAAATCTTGAGGGTGTCGCTGATGGCCAGGCGGACCTTCTCCAAGGTCATCTTGCCCGAGATGGTGGCGATGAGCAGGGCCAGGGCCGCGCCCGCGGCGCCCGCCTCGGTGGGGGTGAAGAAGCCCATGAACAGGCCGCCCATGACCAGGATGAACAGGGTGACCATCTCGATGGAGCCGGGCAGGGAGCGCAGCTTTTCGGCGAAGGTGGTCTTCGGTCCGGCCGGACCCCAGTCGGGGTGGATCTGGCACAGGTACCAGATGGTGGCCAGGAACAGGGTGGTCAGCAGGATGCCGGGGATCATGCCGCCCACGAACAGCCCGGCGATGGACTGGCTGGTCTGCAGGCCGATGATGATCAGGACCACCGAGGGCGGGATGACCACGCCGAGGGTCGCGCCCGCGGCCACCGAGCCCGTGGACAGGATCGGGTTGTACTTGAATTTCTTCATCTCGGGCAGGGCCACGGTGGACATGGTCGCGGCCGTGGCCGAGTTGGACCCGCAGATGGCCGCGAACCCGGCGCAGGCCAGGACCGTGGTCATGGCGATGCCGCCCCGGATCTGGCCCATCCAGGCGTAGGCGGACTTGTACAGCCGCTCGTTGACCCCGGAGTAGAAGCAGATCTGGCCCATGAGGATGAACAGGGGGATGACGGTCAGGCCGTAGTTGGAAAAGACGTTCCACAGCTCGGTGCCGAGCATGCCCGTGGCCGCGTTCCAATTGAGGATGTAGGCGAAGCCGCCGAAGCCGATGATCCCCATGGCGAAGGCCACGGGGATGCGGAACAGGAAGATGGACACCAGGAGCAGGAAGGTGCCGACGATGCCGGTGGTGATCGGGTCCATTACGCCACCTTCTTCTGGGTCAGGGCCTTGAGCGTGTCCACGGCCAGGACGAAGGCCAGGGCGATGCACCCGGCGGCCGAGGCGAACACGAAGGGATGAAAGACGATCTGCAGGGTCTCGGAGACCTCGCCGGTTTGGACCAGGAACAGGGCCCACTTCCAGGTCTCGACGCCCGCCAGGAGGAAAAAGCCGCAGGACAGGGCGTTGGTGGACGCGTCGGCCAGCCGCCGGAACCAGGCCGGGAAGCGGGCCAGCAGGATGCCCACGGAGACGTGCGCCTTGCGCCGCTGGGCAAAGGCCAGGGAAAAGGCGGCCACCACCGCGCCGAGGAAGCCCATCAGTTCGAAGGTGCCCTGCACGGGCATGCCGAAGACGGACCGCAGGACCATGTTGGCGCAGGCCAGCAGCATCATGGAAATGAGGAACAGGCCCGCGAGCACGGCCAGCGCCCTGGCCACCAGCTCGCTGGCGCGATCGAGGAATTGCATCATGGGAGGCCCCGAAAAAACCGCCCCCGCGCGGACGCGGGGGCGGCGAAGGATCGTGTTACATGGATTCGTATTTGGCCTGGAGCTCCAGGAGGTCCTTGAGCACGGGCTCGGCGTCGATGCCGGCCTTGGCGCACTCGGCCTTCCAGTCGTCCACCAGGGGCTGGCCCAGCTTCTTGAGCTCGGCGTGCTCGACCGGGGTCAGGGTGTGGACCTCCACCTGGTACTGCTCCTTGGACCAGTTCAGGGAGTCGTCGATGTGCTGGTCCAGGTACTTGCCGGTCCACTGGGCCTGGTCGCGGGCCAGGTCGTCGAGGACCTCCTTGACGTCGGCGGGCAGGGACTCCCACTTGGCCTTGTTCATGATGACGGCAAAGGGGTAGACCGGCAGGTTGGTGATGGTCTCGTGACGGCAGCTCTCGGCGAAGTTGAAGTCCTTGAGCACGTCGAAGGAGGAGACCAGTCCTTTGACCACGCCCTTCTGCAGGGCCTCGGGGGTCTCGGACATGGGCATGCCCACGCCCTGGGCGCCCAGGCCGCTCAGGACGCGCAGGATGGTGCCCGAGGCGCGCAGCGGCATGCCCTTGAGGTCGGCGAGGGTCTTGACCGGCACCTTGCTCATGATCTGGGACGGGGCCGAGGTGAACAGGGTCAGGACCTTGACGTCCTTGAATTCCTCGGGCTGGTACTTCTGGAAGAGGTCCCACATGGTCAGGCTGGCCGCCTCGGTGGAGGTGAAGGCCACGGGCAGGTTGACCGCGGACATGAGCGGGAACACGCCGGGATAGTAGGCGATGGAAATGCAGCCGATGTCGGCCTGTCCGGTCTGTACGCCGCGGAGCATGTTCTTGGCCCCGAGCAGGGTGGAGCCGGGGAAGGTCTGGACGGTCAGGGCGCCGCCGGTGCGCTTCTCCACCTCGGTCTTCCACCGCTCCATCTGGACGCAGGGGAAGGTCTTGGAGGGCGGGAAGTTGGCATAGGTCACCATGGTCCCGGCCAGGGCCGTGGCCGCCATGAGGCAGAGCAGGGCCAGGCTGGCGGCCAGCACGGTCATCGGTTTTCGCATCACTCTCTCCTTAATAATGCGTATCGTTGGGAACAGCCGGGCGGCCGCTCCCTATTTGACGTTCAGGTCGTAGGCCAGGACCACGGTCTTGCGGTTGCCGTAGCCGTAGCCCACAAAGGTGTTGACCAGCACGCACAGTTGCTTGTTGCCGTCGTTGTTCAGGTCGGCCAGGGCCACGTCCGAAACCTGGCCCTTGATGCGCCGGGTCTTCCAGGCCAGGTTCAGGCCCACCTGGTCATAGACCAGCGAGTGGATTTCACCCTGGGTGAAGTACTTGTAGTTCTGGAACACCTGGGCCGTGGCGGACAGGTCCCTGTTGACCAGCAGCTCGTAGCGCTTGTTCGAGGTCAGCGGCGCGGTGATGCCCCGGATGGGGATGTTGTAGGTCACGCCGTGCTCCTCGGTCTTGCCGCCGCCCATGCCGACCATCTTGTCGGCGGTCTCGATGACCACGCCGGAACTGTTGTAGGTCTCGTCGCTCTCGTAGAGGCGCTCAAAGGTCTGGCTGTAGACCACCAGCTTGTGGCTGTTGTTGACGACGACGCACTTGTAGCCCAGGCCGTCGGGCAGATAGGTCAGGTTGTAGACGTTGCCGAAGGGCGGCACAGGGATGGGCTGGCCTATCTCGATGTCGTCGCCCTTGATGAAGGCCTCGTTCATGTGCTTGTCGAAGAGGTCGCGCTGGCCCTTTTTCTGGGCCACCAGGATGGGCATGTAGGTCGGCGGGAGACGGAGCACGCCGAGGAAGCGGTCCACCTTCTTGACCAGGTATTTGAATTTGCCGCCCTCAAAGGACAGGATGCTGGACCGGGGCGTGCCGCGCGGGGCCTTGATGCCGCCCTGGCTCTGGAACTGGTAGGCCCCGACCACGAATTCGGGCTTGCCGTCGCGGTTCAGGTCCGCGATCTCCAGGCGGACGCTCATGACGTTGGCCGGGAGGTCGAAGGTGTTCAGATGCTGGAGCTTGCCCTCCTTGATGCGGTAGGCCGAGATGGCCGATTCCTGGAGGATGAAGATCTCGTTGCGGCCGTCGCCGTCGCCGTCGGCGATGAACATGCCGAAGGAGTAGAAGGGCAGGGTCTGGCTCCGCCAGCGGCCGGTGGTCTCGGTCCCGCCTTCATAGCGGAACTGCGGGTTCAGGGTCTCGGCCTGGAAGGGCTGGCCGTCGCCGGTGATGAACGGGCTCTCGGTGGGGGCCATGGTCTGGACCGTGTCCTGGGCGACCTTTTCCTGCTCCACCGTGCCGTAGCCCGGACGGTTGAAGACGTCGCCCTGAAGGGCCCTGGCCTGGGAATCCAGCCAGTTGGTCATCTCGTCGATATCCACTTCGCCCTTTTTCTGCCAGGCCTTGCCGTCGGCGGAGACCGCATCGATGCGCATGTGCGCCTTTTGGTCGAGGATGGCGATCTCGCCGTACATGAGGTAGTCCACGCCCAGGCCGCGCAGGGCGTTCAGGGCCGCGCCCCTGTCCTTGGGCACGGTCACGGACTGAAGGCTCTTGGTGGTCGGCTCCACGTGGCCGATCCATTCCAGGTCGTTCTCCAGGCTGGCCTGGACGGCCTTGGAAAAGTATTCGTATTTCTGGGGGCCGTTGTAGACGAACGGCAGGACCGCATAAGTCTTGGCCCCCTGGGCCATGGCCGGAAGGGCCAGGAGCAGGGTCGCCGCAAGGGCGGTCAAGACGGTGATGACGGGTCTTCTTGCCATGTATTCCTCCGGTAAGGTAGGTGATGACCTGCTTGTGTGACTTGTGTGGGCGTGCGGTTGCGCACGGGAGCCCCTTGTACCAGTTTCCCGGCCGGATGCAAAGGGCGAAGACGGTTGATCCGGCGGGCCATAGCCGCTATTGCTGCCGTCGGCGGACGGGCCGGCCGGCATGGTGACGGTCCGGTGTCCGGGCCGCCCCAGGGAGAGAACATGACCCCATTCGGACGTACCTTTCGGCTGGTCTGCGACGATCCGGCCGTCCCCGTGGTGGAGGGACTGCTCCGCGCGCAGGGCTTCGACTTCGAGCCCGAGCCGTTTTTCGTCCACGCCCGCAGGCTGGTCCGTGAGCCGTTCCCACTGGGCGAGAGTCTGGCCGCCCGGTTCGGCCTGGTCTATATCCAGGACCGCTCCTCCATGCTGCCGCCCCTGACCCTGGCCCCGCCTGTCGGGGCGAGCGTCCTGGACATGTGCTCCGCGCCGGGCAGCAAGACCGGGCTGCTCTCCCGCCTGGTGGGCCCGCAGGGATTCGTCTTCGCCTCCGAGCCCTCGGCCGACCGGCTGGCCACCCTGCGCGCCAACCTGCGGCGCACTGGTTCGGTCAACACGGCCACGGCCAAGGCCATGGCCCAGGACCTGCCTTTTGCGGACGGGACCTGGGGGCACATCCAGCTGGACCCGCCGTGCAGCGGCTGGGGCACCGTGGACAAGAACCCCAAGGTCATGGAGGTCTGGTCCGGGTCCAAGACCGCCCCGCTGGTGGCCTTGCAAAAGACGCTCCTTGAGAAGGCGGTGGCCCTGCTCCGGCCCGGCGGCGTGGTTCTGTACTCCACCTGCACCACCAACATAGAGGAGAACGAGGACCAGACGGCCTGGGCCCTGGAGACGCTCGATCTCGATCTGGCGCCCCTTGCCGAGCCCGCGGGGTTCGTCTTCGAGCCGCCGCACCGGCCCGGCCTGGACGGCGTCCTGCGCGTGGCCGAGGACTCGGACGGCCAGGGGTTCTTCCTGGCCCGGTTCACGAAGCGGGGCGCGCCGAGCGCAACCCCTGTCGCGCCCGCGCAAAAAAAGGACCTGCCCGGCACCCGTCTGAACCTGGCGAAGATGGTCGGCGGCGACGGGCTGGACCTGACCCGGCTGCCTCGCGGCGAGGTCTACGATTTCGGCGGCAAGGCATTCTTTCTGCATGAGCGGGCCCTGGCCCTGATGCCCGATTCCCTGCGCTGGCAGGGGTTCCCCCTGGGCAAGGTGGCGGGCAAGGGCGACCGGGCCAAGTTCACCCCCGGCCCCCTGGCCCGCATGCTCCTGGCCGAAGACCCGGCCCGCGCGGCCTGCGACGTGTTCGAGGCGGACGACACCGGGATTCTGGAGCGGCTCCTGACCGGCCAGAGCGTGCCGTTTAGGCAGGGCGGGGGGAGCGTGGGGCTGTACTATCGCGGCCTGGCCGTGGGCTGGCTGGCCCGGAAGGGCGGGCGGGTCCTCTGGTCTGCAAAATAACCGTGTTATTCCGGATGGTTGTGCCATATAAAAATTTTGTCGAAAAGCGTTGACAAATGGCGGCCGTATGGGCAGTATGCCCTTCGCTGAACGCGGTTGGGGGCTTGGCCAACAGCGCGTCGCCACTGCCGAAAGTGGTTGACAAGCGCACCGGCTCAAGCTAAAGACTCTCTTCCTGCGGGCGCGTAGCTCAGCTGGGAGAGCATCGGCCTTACAAGCCGAGGGTCACAGGTTCGAGCCCTGTCGCGCCCACCATATTTGACATAAGGGGTCCACTTAACGCCCTTTATATAATAGAGCGGAGCCGTAGTTAAGTTGGTTATAACGCCGGCCTGTCACGCCGGAGGCCGAGGGTTCGAGTCCCTTCGGCTCCGCCAGTAAAGAACAAGGACATCAACGCAAGTTGGTGTCCTTTTTCGTTTTCGTCGTCCGAAAAGCCTCGGACACAGTAATCGGATATATTTCAATTTTCAGGTAGCCATCACGGTGGGTTGGACTATCTGTTTTCTTGCGGCCCCCCCGGCTGATCGCTTTTGTGCCGCCGAATGTGTGCAGGAAGAGCATTGTGTCAAATCGGGCATAAGTCTCGTCGGCTATACTTGACGTCGCTATTCCACTTATCTTGCCATGACGGAGCCGTCATGCAGTCTGCAAGGCCCTCAATTCTATTGTCTTCTTATTGTTATTCAGTGTGGCCCCTGTGTCGTTGTTCGACTTGAGGAGGCGGATGCATATGCCGGGCGACCTTAGTGCCCTCATGCGTGTCTCCTGCTCGGAAAGGACACGGGGCAACGATGGCCGGCAGGCGCACAGGCTTTTTCCGGAGCGATCAACTGGTGGGAGGAGTGTGAGGCAGAATGTATCCGCTGGGCATACGGAGTGAACGATGGATATGACAATTGCTGATTTGACAAGATTCAATGAGTTCCTGGATGCAACACTGGATCCAAGGAGTTTGGATGAGGAATTTATCACTTCAAGGCAAGTCGAGCTGGAGGACATATCCAAGAATTCCGATGGCAAACATTTGCCTCTTATTGCCTTAAGCTATGCGAAATTGCTGGAGTTGACCGTTTTATTGGCTGGAAGGTATTCCGACAATTGCCAAATCGCGGATTTCGGGGATCTTGTGGTAAACCCCCGGCACATAGACGTTTGCATCCTGAATACACGATTGATTAATGAAGATTACGGCATTACTGACAGTATTCCGCTTTGGTTCAAGAGGCAGGTACGTGAGTGTGCTGGTGACCGATACTCTGAAGATCTGGGCAGAATGGTTGTTGATCCAGCTTTGTTGTTACATTTTGTTGAAGCGGGGCTACTGCTGAGAACGGTAGCAAAAGAAAGACATGGGAGATTGAGCGATCAATTCCGGTATTGCATCTCAGATGGTCCTCAGCATATTGAGCGGGGTACACCTGTCGTACCTGACGCGGTAAAGATGCTTGGTTGCGGATGCGGAAGGACTGCATGTAGCGATGTCGCATCCTGGCTCGCCAGCAGCACGGTATTGAATATTGTTAAAGGTTCGTTGAAAACAGATCTCATGGATGTATTGCACGAGGTCATGTCAAATGGTTACATGAGATCAATTGACAAAAAGTTTGAAAAGGCATTTGACTCTCTGCACTATGTAAGCATAGCAAGGAAAAATTTCGATAATTTCCCATATAATGATGAAGTGAAAATATCAGAGTGGGATGAGATCAATAACACATTGTGTCATTTCAATCTGGAGGGGTATAGTGTGATTCAGTCGGAATTGGATAAAAGCCTTTCCAGCCCATTTTATAGAAGTCCTCTTCTGGGTATATCGTTGTGCGATATGCCTATATCACAGGACGCAATCCAAATGCCACTGATCAGACATATTATGTAGTGTTTCAGCCTCATCCGACAGGCCCCAAGCAATCCCGGAACGCCGACCAATGGAATGCGTGAGCCGCGTCGGGCGGCTTCATTCCGGTCACGCCCGAGGCCGAGGGATCGAGTCCCTTCGGCTCCGCCGGTAAAGAACAAGGACATCAACGCAAGTTGGTGTCCTTTTTCATGTGGGCACCGTTTCGACGGCAGAACGCACCCCCGCCGAAAAGGGGAAGAGCCCCGGACATGGCCGTGTCCGGGGCTCTTTGCATGTTGCCATTTCCCAACCGGATTTCGTCTCTCTCCTGGACCCATCAAGCCGATCGTACAGGCCTCCCGGTCGCCCTCGGCCATGCGGCGCGGGGGCGGGGGCCGTGTTCACCCAGGACCATGACCGGGGCGCCTCCCTCTCCTCAAGCGGGATTCGCCCTGCCGTTGCGACGCTTCCGCTGCAGCCCAATTGGCCGCACCCGCAGGGGGACGTGTGCGCCTTGCCCGCCCCAGGCACACCGGGGAACATCGGTTGACCCGCGTGGGCGGTCGTCTGCGAGTCGGCGGACGGGGGGGAGTGCGGGCGCTTGGATGGGATGTAGACGTCAAAACATGAACATATGTTCAATCAAAAAAATGATGACCGTCGGAGGCGGAAATTGGCCCTGTTTGACCCATGAAAAGGGATGTCTGGGTCATTCCGACACGATCCTTCAAACACTCAACGTCCTCTTTTTACCCCTTTCGCGTGACTTTTGGGGCGAGTTTCGTCCCGTCGGTAAGATGTAATCACCTTCAACTTGGCGACGTTATCGTCACGGCCTCGGGAGGGGACGAAAATGTCGGGCGGGGGAATCGCATCCCTGGCACCTATCTTGCCTATTTGGGCATAATACTGGTTCCGAAATCGCCCATACCAAGGAGGACACTGTGAGCGAGAGTTCAATCCAAAACCTGCCTGATTCCATGGCGACGTCTTTTCCCGAAGAGTACCGGGAGAAGGCGCAGCCGCCCGAGGACAAACTGGTCGTCTCCCGGAGAAAGATGCTCGGCTTTCTGGGCATCCAGATAGCCACGGGAGCCCTGGTCGCCACCGAGGTGATGGCCGCGCCCAGGAACTTCAAGCCGGAATGCACCAACCGGGGCATCACCCCGGACAAGCTTCCCAATGCCAGGGCCTGGCTCGCGACCGATCCGACCGCCTGCGTGGGTTGCCGGACCTGCGAGATCGTCTGCTCCCTGTCGCACGACGGCATCTGCCAGCCGGCCCTCGCCCGCATCCACACCAGGTACGACCCCCTGCACTCCCTGCAAAAGCTCATCGCCATGCCCTTTGAGTGCAAGCAATGCAACATGGCGGACTGCTACCTGGCCTGCGAGTACGACGCCCTGGTCCTGGACAAGAAGACCGGCGCCCGGGTCATCGATCCCGAGAAATGCCAGGCGTGCGGCGAATGCTTCGCGGCCTGTCCCTGGGGCATGGTGGTCCACAACGAGGAAAAGGACACCTACAGCAAGTGCGACCTCTGCGGCGGCGACCCGCAATGCGTGAAGTATTGCCCGGCCGCAGCGATCAAGTTCATTCAACTGGGATAATCCCCTTTCAAAGGAGCAGCTACAATGTATGGATGGGCTGGGAAAATATTGAGGGTGGACCTGACCAAGGGCACCATCTCAACGGAAGAAACCAAGAAATACACGGACTACCTGGGCGGCCTCGGTTTCGGGTACAAGGTCATCTTCGACGAGGCGCCCAAGGCGGGTCCTTTTGACCCGGAAAACCGCCTGATCTTCGCCATCGGCCCCCTGACCGGCACCATGGCGCCCTCCACCTCGCGGCCGGAAGTGATCAGCATTTCGCCGCACTCCTATGCGACGCAGGCCAAGCACTCCATGGCCTCTCGAAGCAATTTCGGCGGCTACTGGGGCGCGGAGCTGAAGTTCGCGGGCTATGACGCGGTCATCGTCCAGGGCAAGGCCCCCAAACCGGTGTACATCAACATCAACAACGACAAGGTGACCATCGAGGACGCCTCGTCCGTGTGGGGCAAGGACGGCCTGGCCGCCCAGGAAGCCATCAAGCAGTTGCAGAAGGACGAGGACATCCAGATCGCCACCATCGGCCCCGCCGGTGAACGGATGGTCCGCATCGCGCCCATCATCCATCGCCTCGGCAACGTGGCCCGGCAGGGCGGCTTCGGCGCGGTCATGGGTTCCAAGAACCTTAAGGCCATTGCCGTGCGCGGCAACAAGGGCGTCAAGGTGGCGGACGAGAAGGGGCTCATCGAATACGTCAAGGTCGTGCGCAGCTTCCAGCCCGCCCCTCTGGGCGCCACCCCGCTGTCCAGCGGTCCCCTGAGCTGGACCGGGAAGCACATCGATCCCGCGGACATCAACCATCAGGCGCAGCGCTTCAACCAGACCGAGAGCAATGCGCCCTGGCTGATGAAATACCACCTCAAGACCCAGTCCTGCTACTCCTGTCCCCAGGGCTGCTACACGTACATGAAGACGCCCAAGGAAGGCATGGGCGCGGTGAGCTGCACCCAGTGGTTCTACGCGTGGATGGGCAACCGGGACGAGGCCACCTTCCAGGCGAGCCAGCTGGTCAACAAGCTGGGGCTGGACTCCTTCGAGATGTTCCCCATGATCCAGTTCATCTGGTTCCTGCAGGACGAAGAGGTGAACGGCAAGAGCCTGCTCCGGCACATGTACGACAAGAAGCTGGTCAGCAAGAAGAACCTCGACGTCCTGGAGGCCGCGCACTACCCCCGCGGGGGCGGCGACCTGGGTTCCGCCGGACTGGAAGGCATGCTGACCATGATGGCCTATCGCGAGGACTTCCTGGGCGACGCCCTGGGCGAGGGCTTCCGCCGGGCCATGGACATCCTCTCGGACGAGTTCAAGCGGCTCAAGATGCCCGACGTCGCCGACGGCGTCATGAAGTTCGTCAAGATGGAAGGCATCATGGGCGGCGTGGTCGGCGGCAACGGCGGCTGGGGCATGTCCGCCCACTACGACCCCAGGACCTTCGGCTACTACTGGGCCGTCAACTTCGCCATGGAGAACTGCGACCCCATGCGCCACTCCATGACCAACCTGATCGAATGGACCGGGCTCTCCTTTGAGCAGGCCATGCCCGTGGCCATCCGGCACTGGGGCAAGGACGTCGCGGAGAACGGGTTGAACGACATCCACCGCGACCGCACCACCCCCCTGACCTGGAACGGCGACAAGTCGGCCAAGGCCAACGCCTACCTGAGCCAGTTCATCCACTATCGGGGCTGCATCAAGGACAGCCTGACGGGCTGCGACTGGGTCTATCCCGTGATGGTCAGCGGCCGCGAGGACCGTGGGTATGCCGGCGACATCTCGGTGGAGTACAAGCTCGTCGGGCTGGTCACCGGGGAAAAGATGACCCAGGAGAAACTGAACGAGCAGGCCGCCAGAACCTGGACCCTGCACCGCCTTCTGACGGTCCTGGAGTGGAATGACGGCAAGGCGGTGAACATGCGCGAAGAGCACGACCAGATTCCGGATCACTTCTTCGCCCCGGTGGACACCCGGCTCCTGCCCGCCTATCCCCCGGCCGATCCGCCGCACCCGCCCCTGATCCGCGAGAACTTCGAGGCGACCAAGACGGAGTACTACAAGCTCATGGGCTGGGACGTGAAGACCGGGCTGCCGACCCGCAGCCTGCTCAAGAAGCTGGGCATGCAGGACGTGCTGGCCTCCTTCGAGGCCCAGGCCTTCAAGCTGCCGAGTTAACCAAATCCACAATGGATAGTGAAGAACACCTCCGTCCATTAGGAACCGTGAAACCCGACCTCCCGAGGTTTTCAGCCCCTCGGTTGGTCGGGGTTTCCCCCAACGCAAGCCGGGCCGCCTCGCGGCGGCCCGGCCCTGCGTCCTCCGCGACGGAAGGAAGGCTCAGATGAAGATTCTGCTCCTGGCTCCCCCTGCAACACGGCTCATGAACCCGGCCACCTTCGTGGCGGACCTGCTGCCGCCCAAGACTTGGGTGCCCCTGGGCGTCGCCTCCCTGGCCTCGGCCCTGCGGGTCGGCGGGTTCCCGGCGGAATACCGGGACCTGCACGACTGGGACTGGTCCCTTGTGGAGGCCCTGCTGACCGAAAGCGATCCCGACCTGGTGGGCATCAGCTGCTTCACCTTCGGCCGGGGCAATGCCATGCGACTGGCCGCCCTGTCCAAGCGTCTGCTCCCCGAGGTCCCGGTGATCATGGGCGGCCCACACGCCACCTTTTTCCCGGACCATATCCTGGCCGACGGCAACGTGGACCTGGTGGCCCTGGGCGAAGGGGAGATCACCATGGTGGAGCTGGCCCGGCATTTCACCAACGGCCCGGTCCGGCGTCCCGTCATGGAGCGCATTTTGGCCCGCGAACTGGACGACGTCCGGGGGCTGGCCTTTGTTCGGGACGGGGCCATGCACCTGACCCCGCCACGGGAGAGCGTCACCGACCTGGATGTCTTTCCCTTCCCGGCCTACGACGCCTTCGATCCGGCGGAATACAAGTCCCCGGAGATTCCCCCGGAGTACCAGTCCCTGCCGGGAACCCACGTCATGACCTCCAGGGGCTGCCCCTTCAAATGCGAGTTCTGCTCGGTGAACCGGTTCTTCAAGGGCAAGTGGGCCTTCCGTTCTCCGGGCAACGTGGCCGACGAACTGGAGCGGCTGGTGGCCGACCTCGGCGTGCGGCACGTCTATTTTTCCGACGACCTGTTCTCGCTGAACCCCCAGCGGACCATCGGCATCTGCAAGGAGATCCTGGACCGCAGGCTGGACCTGGTCTGGATGGCCGAGACCCGCGTGGACTGCGTCAACGAGGAGATGCTCGGCTGGATGCGCAAGGCCGGATGCTACCGGGTCTACTACGGCGTGGAGTCCGGCAGCCCGCGCATCCTGAAGGCCATCAACAAGGGCTTCACCACGGACCAGGTGCGTCGGGCCTTCCGCATGACGCACCTGGCGGGCATGGAGCCCTGCTGTTTCCTCATGGTCGGCAACCCCGGCGAGACCCCGGAGACCATCGACGAGACCATCGCGCTCATCCGGGAGATCCGGCCGGGAACGTCCCCCATCGTCGGCATCACCACCATCCTGCCGGGGACCAGACAGTACGAGCTGTCCAAGCGGCAGGGGCTCATCAGCGACGACTATTGGCGCACGGACGCGGCGCCCCCGCTGTACACCGGCGAATACGAGGTGGACGACCTGATCCAGCTCCAGATCCGGCTGGCCCGGGGCGTCTGCCCCGAGGTCTACGAGCAGATGCGCGCCATGGGCCTGGACGACGACTATTTCCGCCTGCGGCGCATGATGGGGAAGGGACATGCCCGCACGGCCTGATCGCTCCATCCCCCTGCCGCGGCAGTTTTTCCATGCTCTCCGGCGCGTCCGGCCCGGCCATGCGGAGCGCCGGTCCCCCGGCCGCGCCGGGATCGTTCAGGACGTGAAGGGAACCGCCGCCATCCCGGCCGCGACCGCCTTTTTCGCATACCACCAGAAACCAACCATCGTGTTCCGCGCCCCGGGCGGGGACAGGGAGGCCACCCATGAAAGTCATCGACGTTGAAGACGCCATCGGCACGGTATTGTGTCACGACATCACCCGGATCATCCCCGGCCAGAGCAAGGGACCGGGGTTCCGCCGGGGGCATGTGGTCCGTCCGGAAGACGTGTCCGAGCTGCGCAAGATCGGCAAGGAACATCTCTACGTGCTCGATCTCGCGGACGGCTACGTCCACGAGGACGACGCGGCCCGCCGCATCGCCAGGGCGGCGGCCGGGCCCGGCCTGGAGCTGAACGAGCCCGTGGAGGGCAAGGTCACCTTCACCGCCGCCATGGACGGGCTGGTCAATATCGACGCCACGCGCCTGCTCAAGCTCAACTCCCTGGGGGACGTCCTCTTCGCCACCATCCACGGCAACCAGCTCGTGCGCAAGGGCCGGCATCTGGCCGGAGTCCGGGTGCTGCCCCTGGCGGTCCCCGAGGAATTGGTCGCCGACGCCGAACGGCTGCTCGCCGAGGGCGAACCCATGGTCCGGGTGCGGGCGCTGAAACCCGCCCGCGTGGGCATCGTGGTCACCGGCAGCGAGGTGTACAAGGGGCTGATCAAGGACAAGTTCGGTCCGGTGGTCCAGGGCAAGTTCGAGAGCTACGGCTGCACGGTCCTGGGCAAGCGCCTCGTGTCCGACGACGAGGCCATGACCGCCAAGGCCATCCGCCGTTTCCTCAGCGAGGGCGCGGAGTTCATCGTGGTCACCGGCGGCATGTCCGTGGACCCCGACGACCGAACCCCGGCCGCCATCCGGGCCGCCGGGGCCGAGGTGGTCACCTACGGCGCTCCGATCCTGCCGGGCGCCATGTTCATGCTGGCGCGTATCGGCGACGTCCCCGTGCTGGGGCTCCCCGGTTGCGTCATGTACTATCGGGCAAGCATCTTCGACCTGGTGGTCCCCAGGCTGCTCAGCGGCGAAGCGGTGACCCGCGACGACATTCTCGCTCTGGGATACGGCGGGTTCTGCGAAGGGTGCGCCACCTGCCGGTATCCCGTCTGCGGCTTCGGCAAGGGCATGTAGCCCCCGCCCGAGGCCGAGGGCGTCCGTCCGCCCGCAGGAGGGTCCGGCGGGCGATACCGCAGGCGGGCGCTCCTTGCGGGGGTGGCCTGGGTGGCATTGATGGTGCGTCGCCCAGGCCGTCCCTGCCGTCACGGCGGAGGCCGGGGATTCGGTCCCTGCCGGACGACAGGGGGGTGGGATGCATCCCACCCCCCTTCATTTTTCAGGCCCGGTTTCCGGCCGCGGCCGGGGTTTGGCGTCAACGCTTCCCGCGCTTGGTGATGCGCCGTATCTCCATGGCCCGGTCCCTCCACCGCTCCTTTTCCACGTAGTCCGCGCTCTTTTCGCTGCGGGCCCGGACATAGTCCATTTCGCGCTGCATCTTGCGGTAATTGTCCAGCCGCTCCGGCGGCAGGATGCCGGTGTCCACGGCGCGGAGCACCGCGCAGCCCGGTTCGTGCCGGTGCGTGCAGTCGGCGAAGCGGCAGGATTCGGCCAGCTCCAGGATGTCGGCAAAGGCCGCGTCCAGGCCCGCGCCGTCACCGGCGAAGGCGATCTCGCGGATGCCCGGATTGTCCATGAGCAGGCCGCCTTGCGGCATGGCGATGAGTTCGCGCGACGTCGTGGTGTGCCGCCCCTTGCCCACGCTCCGGCTGACGGCCGCCGTGGCCCGCACGTCGTGGCCGAGCAGCATGTTGGCCAGCGAGGACTTCCCGGCCCCGGAGGAGCCGATCATGGCCGCCGTCCGTCCGGGCCCCAGATAGCCATGCAGCCCTTCCGCGCCGCTGCCGTCCACGGTGGAGGTGAGCACGACCGGGACGCCCGGCGCAACGGCTTCGGCCTCGGCGCGGAACGCGTCCGGACAGTCGAGGAGGTCCGCCTTGGTCAGGACGATCACGGGCGTCATCCCGCAGTTGTAGACCAGGGCCAGGTACCGCTCCAACCGGCGCGGGTTGTAGTCGCGGTCGAGCCCGCTGACGATGAGGACCGTGTCCAGGTTGGCGGCGATGGGCTGCTCGCGCGGGGCCGCGCCATCCTGTTTTCCCCGCGAGCCCGCCTCGCCCCGGCGCAGGGTGTTTCGTCGCGGGAGCACGCGCTGCACGACGCTTTCGTCGACGATGACCCAGTCCCCGGTCACGGGGTAGTCCTCCCGCCGGGCACGGCGCAGTTTGCCCGAGGGGGTGCAGATCCATTCGGCGCGTCCGTCGGCGACCAGGAACAGGTCGCGTTGCGCGCTGACGACCCTGGCCACCCGGTCCGGGTCGAATCCCGGGTTCGTCATCAGGCCGTCGAAGTGTTCGTTCCAGCCGAGTCGGCGGAGCCTGTCCGTCGCCTCGCAGCCATGTGCGGCATGTATCGGTGTCTTCATCTTGCTTCCATTGTTCTTGCCCAGAGGGCGTGCCTCAAGGGCGCTTGATCACGACCGGCCGGAGTCGCGGCCGGAGGGCAACAGGGAACGGGAGGGGGATATGGAGCAAGGGCGTCCCAACAGACCCGCTTCGGGCGAAGCGGGGCCGGGACCGGCCGACCGGGCATTCGAAGGCCGCGTCGATGCGGCCGAGCGGCTTAGACCTGCGGGCTGCCCTTGTCCATACGGCGGGCGGCAAGATCCATGTACCGGGAAGTCATCCAAGCTCCTTTTGATGAAGAACAACCGGATGCTGAATCGAAGGCCGGACTTTGTCAAGGCGTCCGGCATCGGCCGGGGGTAGGGGGCTGCACGGAAATCAGGGCGGTTGCCGGCCCGCAGTTGCCGAGACGTTCGGCGACGTGATAAAGGAGATTCTGTACGATCCCTTCGGCGGGATCATCGAAGACACCAATCCGGCCTTGCACGTGCCCATCGGCTTCGCGGGCGGCCTGCACGACCGGGAGCTGGGATTCGTCCGCTTCGGCTGGAGGGACTACGACACCTTCACCGGCAGGTGGACCGCGCCCGATCCCATCGGGGACAGGGGCGGTGATCCGGATTGGTATGGTTATTGTTTGGATGATCCGGTCAATGCCAACGATCCGACAGGACTGCTGCCGTTTCTTCTGCCCTTTGCGGCAGGCATGGCAGGTGCGACCGCCATCAGCGCCACCGGATCGTACTTGGCGGCCAAGGCCACAGATTGGTTTGGCAAAAAGACCGACAAGGATTACGGCAAGGGCAAGCCGACGGCCACCGAGGGCGTCCATGATGCCATGGGCAAGGTTATCGGGATCAACTCCGGCATTGTCGGAGCGGCAGGTGCGGCAAAGGCGGCTCCCGCGGCTGCGGCGGCCGCGATGCAGCATCCGGATAAACTTGCTGCGGGTTCAAAAGCGGCAGCGGACTTTGCTTCCGGTGCATTCGATAAAGGGCCGGCACCCATGACCCGGGCGGGTGCTGCAGGTGCAGCTGCTAGAGCTGGATATGACTGGTATAAAGAGAAATATGGAAGATGATATGAGGATAAAAGCGTGGGAAGTATTCATGGGGATTGTCATGACCGCTCATGGAGTCGGCATGATAGTAACCAAAGACTTCAGCTTCAAGGGATGGCCCATCCCTTCCTGGGCGGCTTACGCTTACGCCGCAGTAGGTATATCGATAATTCCTCTTGCATGGTTTCTACGTCGTCCCACGAAGCATGACGAGGGGAAGTTCGATGATGGAAAAGGAAGAAATGAGGATTAAGCCAGCAGAGCTAGCCGTGGGGATTATACTGGTCTCTATGGGCATGATGGGCATGGGCGAAAAGGAATTGTTTCATTACGATGTTCCTATCCCATACCCGGAAGTCTTCAGCGCCGCTTGCCTGATTGCCGGGATTGTTTGGCTTGTGGTCCCCTGGTACCTGCGATCCCGGAAAAAACAATAACGACTGCGGGGAGTTCCAACGGAATAGATCGTTGGGATGCCTCCAATCTCGGCGTACTGACGTATTGCGCAAGGGCTGCTGCGGCAGCCCTTTTTCTGCGCCCCACTTGCCCGCATGGGGAAAATCCGTTTTCGCGAGCCCATCGGACCTGGCCGCCTGACCGGCTTGGGCCGCGAAATGCGGAATCCGTCATTTCCGGTCCTGCGGCCGTGGCCGCCGGGGGGGGCGGCGTGGCCGAAATTGTTGCGTGTGTGACGGAAGTGGACTATCAGGTGACGACGAAATGCGGGTTGCTGGAAATCCGGGCCGATACGCGCGAGGAGGGGTTCCGGCGACGGGCGGCCGTGGGGGATTTCCCGTCCCGAACGCCCTGGAGGGGTATATCATGAAACGCATTATGATGATGGTCTGCGCGCTGGCGCTCTGTGCTTCCACCGCCTTCGCCGGTACGCCGGTGAAGGTCGCCCACGCCACCTGGGTCGGCTACGGGCCGCTGTATATCGCCAAGGAACTCGGCTACTTCGAAAAGGAAGGCCTGGACGTGGACCTGGTCATCATCGAGGATGAGGCCCAGTATGCCGCGGCGCTCGCCTCGGGCAACATCGACGGCCTGGGCAACGTGCTCGACCGCGAGGTCATCCACTACGCCAAGGGCACCCCCGAGGTCGTCATCTTCGGCATGGACGAGTCCACCGGCGGCGACGGCGTGGTCGCCTCGGGCGAGATCAAGACCGTGGCCGACCTCAAGGGCAAGACCGTGGGGCTGGACAAGTCCTCCACCTCCTATTTCTTTTTCCTGTCCATCCTGGCCAAGAACGGCGTGGACGAGAAGGACGTCAACATCACCGAGATGGGCGCTTCGGACGCGGGCGCGGCCTTCGTGGCCGGGCGCATCGACGCCGCCGTGACCTGGGAGCCCTGGCTGACCAATGCGGGCCAGCGCGAGGGCGGCCATGTGCTCGTCTCGTCCAAGGAAATGCCCAAGACCATCGTGGACGTGTTCGTGCTCAACGCCGACTACGTCAAGGCGCACCCCGAGGTGCCCGCCAAGATGACCAAGTGCTGGAACCAGGCCATCGCCTGGTACGTGCAGAACCCGGACAAGGGCAACGAGATCATGGCCAAGGCCATGGGCCTCGAGACCCAGGAAATGGCCGACATGGCCTCGGGCGTGACCTTCATCGGCCAGGCCGACAACAAGGCGTTCTTCGACAAGTCCCAGCCCAACAGCGTCTATGAGGTCGCCGAGCGGGCCATCTCCTTCTGGAAGTCCAAGGGCATCATCACCAAGGACGTGTCCGTGGACGCGCTGATCAGCGCCGACTACGTCAACGCCGAGTAGCATGAAACAGGGAAATCCGACCGTGCGGAGAGGGGCGTGGCTGGCTGCCGCGTCCCTGTCCGCCGTTCTCGGCATATGGGCGGTCCTGGCCTACTCCGGCTCGGTCAAGCCCCTGTTCCTGCCCGCGCCGCACAAGGTCTTCCTGTCCTTCGGGGAGATGTACCGCGAGGGCATCCTCTTTTCCTATACCTGGGACAGCGTGTACCGGGTCATGGTCGGCTGGTCCCTGGCGGCCGTGATCGCCGTGCCGCTCGGGCTGCTCATCGCCACGTCCCGGCGCGCCTCGCACATGGTCGCCCCGGTCATGGAGTTCGCCCGCTACCTGCCCGTGGTCGCCCTGGTCCCGCTGACCCTGCTCTATTTCGGCATCGGCGACGCCCAGAAGTTCGCCATCATCTTTCTGGGCACCTTCTTCCAGCTGGTCCTGATGGTCGCGGACAGCGTGGCCACGGTGCCCGCCGACCTGAGCCGGGCCGCCGCCACCCTGGGGGCCAACCGCCTGCAGACCTACCGGCTGGTCCTGTTCCCCGGCGCGCTGCCGGGCATCATGGACGATCTGCGCATCACCGTGGGCTGGGCCTGGACCTACCTGGTGGTGGCCGAGCTGGTGGCCGCCAACTCCGGGCTGGGCTACATGATCCTGCGCGCCCAGCGGTTCCTGGCCATCGACCGGATCTTCGCCGGGCTGATCATCATCGGCGTGCTCGGGCTCTTGACCGACTACCTGTTCAAGCTGCTGACGCGCATCATAACCCCCTGGAGCGAAAAACGATGACCATGCTGTCCATCGACCATCTGGGCAAGGTCTTCGACTCCAACAAGGGGGAGGTGACCGCGCTCGAGGACATCAACCTGACCGTGGACCGGGGCGAGCTGGCCGTCATCGTCGGGCCGTCCGGCTGCGGCAAGTCCACCCTGCTGAACATCGTGGCCGGGCTGGAACGCGCCACCTCGGGCGCGGCCGTGCTCGAGGGCAGCCCCATCACCGGGCCGGGCGCGGACAGGGGCATGGTCTTCCAGTCGTACACGCTTTTCCCCTGGCTGACCGTGCGCAAGAACGTGGAGTTCGGCCTGCGCCTCAAGGGCGTGCCCCCGGCCGAGCGGGCCGAGATCGCCCGCAAGTACATCAACCTGGTGAACCTGTCCGAGTTCGAGAACGCCCTGCCCAAGGAGCTTTCGGGCGGCATGAAGCAGCGCGTGGCCATCGCCCGCGTGCTGGCCAACAAGCCGGTCATGCTGCTCATGGACGAGCCCTTCGGGGCCCTGGACGCCCAGACCCGGCTGCTCCTCCAGGAGCTGCTCCTGGACGTCTGGCGCAAGGAATCGAGCACCATTCTGTTCATCACCCACGACATCGACGAGGCCATCCTGCTGGCCGACAACGTCTACATCATGTCCAGGCGGCCGGGCCGGATCAAGGCCCGCGTGCCCGTGGACATCCCCCGCCCGCGCGACCACAAGGCCTCGCTGACCCCGGCGTTTTCGCGGGTCAAGTCGCAGATCATGGACCTCCTCTGGGAGGAGATCGCGGCGGGTTAGCCGAAAGCCTTTCAAGACATGATCGCCCCGGCCCTGCGCCGGGGTTTTTTGTGACTGTTCCCCGCGGACCTCCGGGCCCGCCCTTGCGCGGGCGTGATGAGCACCCGCGTGCCGTTCTGTCGCCCCCCCTTGGGACGGAGGGGCAGCCTTCCGCGATGCCCGCCGTCTCGGGAACCAGGACCGACGGGTCGGCTGCGGACGAAAAAAAGGCCGCGCCCCGGATGTCGGGACGCGGCCGTGTTGTGCGTGGTGCGGGGCGGCTAGGCCGCGCCGTCCGGGTTGACCGGCTTGGTCGGCCTGGCCGGTTCGAGGTCGTCGTCGAAGTGCACGGCGGGCTTGAACTTGAAGACCTTGCGCAGGGCCACGTAGAGCATGGGGATGAAGAAGATGCCCAGGATGGTGGCCGCGATCATGCCGCCCATGACGCCGATGCCCACGGAGTTCTGCGCGCCGGAGCCCGCGCCCGAGGCCACGGCCAGGGGGGTCACGCCGAGGATGAAGGCGAACGAGGTCATCAGGATGGGGCGCAGCCTGAGCCGCGCGGCGGTCAGGGTGGCCTCGATGACCCCGGCCCCGTGTTCCTGCTGAGCCACGGCGAACTCCACGATGAGGATGGCGTTCTTGGCGGCCAGGCCGATGGTGGTCAGCAGGCCGACCTTGAAGTAGACGTCGTTGCTCTGGCCGAACAGGGTGGCCGCCAGCAGCGCGCCGAAGATGCCCACGGGCACCGACAGGATGACCGCGAACGGGATGGACCAGCTCTCGTACAGCGCCGCCAGGCAGAGGAAGACCACCAGGATGGACAGGGCGTAGAGGGGCGCTGCCTGGTTGCCGGACAGCTCCTCCTGGGCCGACAGGCCGGTCCACTGGAGGTTGAAGCCCGCGGGCAGTTCGCCGATGATCCGGGCGACCTCCTTCATGGCGTCGCCGGAGCTGACCCCCTGGGCCGCCTGGCCCTGGATCTCCACGGCGGACGAGCCGTTGTAGCGCTCCAGCCGGGGGGAGTCGTAGGTCCACCGGCCCGAGGCGAAGGAGGCGAACGGGACCATGCCGCCCGTGTCGTTGCGCACGAACCAGCGGTTCACGTCGCTCGGCTGCATGCGGAACTGGGCCTCGGCCTGGAGGTACACGGGCTTGACCCGGCCCCGGTCGATGAAGTCGTTGACGTAGTCGCTGCCCCAGGCCGTGGACAGGGTGGTGTTGATGTTCGCGAAGGAGAGCCCCAGGGCGCTTGCCTTCTCCTGGTCGATGTCGATGTGGTACTGCGGCTGGTCCTCCTGGCCGTTGGGCCGGGTGTTGGACAGCAGCGGGCTCTGGGCGGCCAGGGCCAGGAACTGGTTGCGCACCTGCATGAGCTTCTGGTGCCCGGCGCCGTTGATATCCTGGAGGTAGAAGTCGAAGCCGTTGGACGTGCCCATGCCGTGAATGGCGGGCGGGGCCAGGGCGAAGATGCGCGCCTCGCGCATCTGGGAGAAGGCGCCCATGGCGCGGCCCGCCACGGCCTGGGCCGACAGGCCCGGCTCGTGCCGTTCCTCGAAGGGCTTGAGCCGGATGAAGGCGATGCCCACGTTCTGGCCCGCGCCGCTGAAGCTGAAGCCCACGGTGGTGAAGACGCCCTCCACGGCCTCTTTCTCATGATTCAGGAAATAACTCGAGACCTTGTCCATGACCCGCTGGGTGCGTTCCTGGGTGGCCCCCACCGGGAGCTGGACGCTGGCGATGAGGATGCCCTGGTCCTCCATGGGCAGGAACGAGCTGGGCAGCTTGGCGAACATCCAGCTCATGGCCGCGATGAGGAGCAGGAAGACGATCAGGAGGCGGCCGGTGCGGCGCAGTATCCAGGCCGTGCCGTCGTGGTAGGCGTCGGTGGAGCGGTCGAACCAGCGGTTGAACCAGCGGAAGCAACACAACGGCTTGTGGTGGTTCACGGGACGCAGGATGGAGGCGCACAGGGCCGGGGTCAGGATCAGGGCCACCAGGACCGAGAGGATCATGGCCGAGACGATGGTCAGGGAGAACTGGCGGTAGATGACGCCCACGGACCCGCCGAAGAAGGCCATGGGCACGAAGACCGCGGACAGGACCGTGGCGATGCCCACCAGGGCCCCGGAGATCTCCTTCATGGACTTGCGCGTGGCCTCGCGCGGGCTCAGCCCCTCGGTGGCCATGACGCGCTCCACGTTCTCGACGACCACGATGGCGTCGTCAACGAGCAGGCCGATGGCCAGGACCATGGCGAACATGGTCAGGGTGTTGATGGAGTAGCCCGCGATGGAGAGCACGGCGAAGGTGCCGAGCAGGACCACGGGCACGGCGATGGTCGGGATGAAGGTGGCCCGGATGTTCTGCAGGAAGATGAGCATGACCAGGAAGACCAGGATGATGGCCTCGATCAGGGTCTCGATCACGTCGGAGATGGACAGCTTGACGAACGGGGTGGTGTCGTAGGGGTAGACCACCTTGATGCTTCGGGGGAAGGTGGGCGAGAGCTTGGCGATGGCCGCTTCCACGGCCTCGGCGGTCTGGATGGCGTTGGCCCCGGTGGCCAGCTTGATGGCCAGGCCCGCGGAGGGCATGGTGCCGTTGTACAGGCCGTTGGTGGTGTAGCTCTCGGCCCCGAGTTCGACCTCGGCCACGTCCGACAGGCGGACGATGGAGCCGTTGGCCGAACTCTTGATGATGATGTTGCGGAACTGCTCGGGGGTCTGCAACCGGCTGCGCGCGGTGATGGTGGCGTTGAGCTGCTGGCCCTTGACCGAGGGCAGGCCGCCGAGCTGTCCGGCGGAAATCTGGGTGTTCTGGGCCTGGATGGCCGCGGCCACGTCGCCGGGCATGAGCGAGTACCCGGCCAGCTTGTCCGGGTTGAGCCAGATGCGCATGGCGTAGGCCGAGGCGAAGAGCTGGGTGTCGCCCACGCCCTCCACTCGCTTGAGGGTGTCGTTCAGGGAGCTGTCCACGTAGTCGGCGATGTCCACCGAGGACATGCTCCCGTCCGTGGACACGAAGCCGATGACCATCAGGAAGCTGGCCGAGGACTTGGTCACGCTGACGCCGTTGCTCTCGACCACGTCGGGCAGCTGGGAGGTGACCTGCTGGAGCTTGTTCTGGACCTGCATCTGGGCCACGTCGGGGTTGGCCGCGTTGGTGAAGGTCAGGGTGATGTCGGACTGGCCCGTGGAGGTGGACGTGGAGGTCATGTAGTCCAGGTTGTCGATACCGGTCATGCCCTGCTCGATGACCTTGGTCACCGAGTTCTCCACGGTCTTGGCGTCCGCGCCGGGGTAGTTGCAGCTGACACGCACCGAGGTGGGCGCGATGTCCGGGTACTGGGAGATGGACAGGGTGTCGAGGGCCAGCAGGCCCGCGAGCATGATGACGATGGCGATGACCCAGGCGAAGATGGGCCGCTTGATGAAGAATTCGGACATGATCGGGCTAGCCTTCCGCTCCTGCGCCCTGGGCGGGCTGTGCGTCCTGCACGGGCTTGACCTCGCCGGTCGCGTCCTCCACCGTCATTTCCTTGGTGGTCACCACCTGGCCGGCGCGCACGAACTGGGAGCCTTCGACCACGAGCTTGTCGCCGTCGCCGATGCCGGACTCCACCAGCCAGGAGTTGCCCACGTTGCGGCTGACCGACAGGACCCGCTCCTCGACCTTGTTGTCCTGGCCCACGAACATGGCCACGGGCTGTCCCTTGGTGTTCCGGCTGACCGCCCGCTGGGGGACCAGGTAGCTGTTGTCGATCACGCCTTCCTCGATGATGGCGCGGACGTACATGCCGGGCAGGAGCAGCCGGTCCGGGTTGGGGAACTCGGCGCGCACGGTGAAGGTGCCGGTGGACTCGTCCACCTTGGTCTCGGAGAACTCCAGGGAGCCGGGGTGGGAATAGATGGTCCCGTTTTCGAGCTTCAGTTTCACCGCCATGATCGTGCCGGACACGTGGATGCGCCCGGAGGCGATGGCCTGACGCAGGTTGAGCAGGCTGGTGCTCGACTGGGTCATGTCCACGTTGATGGGATCGAGCCGCCGGATGGTGGTCAGCGGGACGCTCTGGTTGGCCGTGACCAGCGCGCCGGGCGTGAGGTCGGACTTCTCGATGCGGCCGCTGATGGGGGCCTTGATCTCGGTGTAGCCGAGGTTGATGCGGGCGCGCTCCACTTCGGCCTTGGCCGAGGCCACGGCGGCCAGGTCGGACTCGTAGATGGCCCTGGCGTCCTCGTAGTCCTGGGAGCTGATGGCCTTGTCCTTGATCAGCTCGGAGTAGCGCTTGGCCTTGTTCTCGGAGCTGGGCAGGGCGGCCTGGGCCTTTTTCAGGGTGGCCACGGCGCTGTCGTAGACCGCGCGGTAGGAGGACGGCTCGATGCGGTAGAGCACGTCCCCGGCCTTGACCTCGCTGCCCTCGCGGAAGAGTCGCTCGCGGATGATGCCGTCCACCTGCGGGCGGACGTCGGCCACGAGCGAGGCCGTGGTCCGGCCGGGCAGTTCGGTGGTCAGGTGCACGGACTGCGGGTGCAGGATTTCCACGCCGATCTCAACCGGAGCCCGGTTGGCCTTGGCCTCGGGAGTCTTGTCCTCGCAGCCCGCCAGGCCGGTCAGGACCAGGAGGCAGAAGAGGACCAGCGGCACGGTCGCGGCGCGGCCCGTTGCAAAGTGGAAATGGCTGTGGGACAGGATCTGCAATGCGGATTCCTCCTTGACGCTTGGAAGCGGGATCATTTACGGTACCAGGCAGTACTCATAAGGATGACGGGCTCTGCTGTCAATCCGGTAAATTGTGAAAATATGTTAAACGGAGGAAGCCGGGTGGGAACGGATGTCAAGGCCAGACGCGGCCGCCCCAAGACCGTGCCCGACGCGGAGCGCCGTCGGCAGATTGTCCAGGCGGCGGAAAAGCTTTTCGTGCGCAAGGGGTTCGCCGGTACCTGCACCAGAGAGATCGCGGCCTGCTGCCGAATTTCCAAGCAGACCCTGTACCGCCTTTTCCCCGGCAAGCTCGACCTGTTTGCGGCCGTGGTCGAATCCCACCGCCTGAAGATGATCGACTTCGGGGACGGGTACGACGACCTCCCCCTGGACCAGGCCCTGGCGCGCATGTTCATGATCGACATCGATCAGCAGAATTACGAAATCCGCGCGGCGTTCCTGCGCACCGCCAACATCGAGTCCCTGCAGCACCCCCAGATCCGGGACATCCTGCGCCGCCACGGAGGGCACCGCAACCGCATGGAACTCAAGGAGTGGCTGGACCGGCAATGCCGCAAGGGGCGGCTGGCCATCCAGAACACGGACAACGCCGCCCACATGCTCCTGGACGTGTTCACCGGCGCGGTCATCTTCGACGCCCTGGGCGGGTTCAGCTGGAGCGACCGCGAGGAGCGCATCGCCCACTTCCGCCAGTGCATCGCCATATTTCTGGAAGGGGCCCTGCCCGCCGGGAAGCGCGCCGCCGACGACTGATCCGCCGCCCGCCGACCGGGGCCGCTTTCGCCTTTACTCCCGCCGGAATTGCGGTATGTTGGGATCAAACGAGAATCATTCCGGGTTCGCCCGGCGCGAACCCCGACAACCCAGCGCGAGACTTTCATGAGCGAACATCTTCCCCTGCTCGAGGTGGCCGTGAGCGGCGACCTCCCCCTCGGCATCCTGCCCCACATGGCCAACCGCCACGGCCTCATCGCCGGGGCCACCGGAACCGGCAAGACCGTCAGCCTGCGCGTCCTGGCCGAGCATTTCAGCGACATCGGCGTGCCGGTCTTCATGGCCGACGTCAAGGGCGATCTCGGGACCATGGCCCGGCCCGGCGGCGACCACGCCAAGGTCAGGGAGCGGGTGGAGCAGCTCGGGCTTGCCGATTTCACCTACCAGGCCTACCCGGTGACCTTCTGGGACGTGTTCGGGGCCAAGGGACACCCCCTGCGGACCACGGTCTCGGAGATGGGTCCGCTGCTCCTGGCCCGGCTGCTCGATCTGAACGACACCCAGAGCGGGGTCCTGTCCATGGCCTTCCGCATCGCCGACGACGAGGGGCTGCTGCTCCTGGACCTGAACGACCTGCGGGCCATGCTCGTCTACCTGGCCGAGAACGCCAAGCGGTTCCGGGCCCAGTACGGAAACATCTCGGCGGCCTCGGTGGGGGCCATCCAGCGCGGCCTGCTCGCCCTGGAGGAGCAGGGCGGAGACGAATTCTTCGGCGAACCCGCCCTGAACCTGGACGACCTGATGCAGACCGAGGGCGGCAAGGGCATGATCAACATCCTGGCCGCGGACCGGCTGCTGCGCTCGCCGCGCGTCTACTCGACCATGCTCCTGTGGCTCCTGTCCGAGCTGTTCGAGGCCCTGCCCGAGGTGGGCGACCCGGAAAAGCCCCGGCTGGTCTTCTTCTTCGACGAGGCGCACCTGCTCTTCGACCGCGCCCCACGCGCCCTGGTGGACAAGATCGAGATGGTCGTCCGCCTGATCCGCTCCAAGGGCGTGGGCGTGTATTTCGTCACCCAGATGCCCACGGACCTGCCGCCCGAGGTGCTCGGCCAGCTCGGCAACCGCGTGCAGCACGCTCTGCGCGCCTACACCCCGCGCGACCGCGAGGCCGTGCGCACCACGGCCCAGACCTTCCGCATCAACCCGGACCTGGACGTGGAGGCGGCCGTGACCGACCTGGGCGTGGGCGAGGCCCTGGTCTCGTTTCTCGAACGCAAGGGCGCGCCCGCCATGGTCCGGCGGGCCTTTATCCTGCCCCCGCGCAGCCGCCTGGGCGTGCTCGAACCGGGGGAACAGGACCAGCTCATCCGGGGCTCGGTCCTCTACGGCCACTATGAACAGGAGATCGACCCGGAGTCGGCCTACGAGATCCTGACCGCCCGCCGCCAGGAACAGGAGGAGCAGCGCCAGGCCCAGCTCCAGCAGCAGGAACGCGAAAAGGAGGAGCGCAAGGCCGCCCGGGCCGGCCGCTCCAACTCCAACCGCCAGGGACTGGTGGAGGCCTTCGCCAAATCCGCCATCCGCTCCATCGGTTCCGCCTTCGGCCGCCGCATCGTGCGCGGCGTGCTCGGCGGCCTCCTGAAATAATTCCCCCGCAGGATCACGGAAAAGGGATGCGGGTGGATGCCTGCATCCTTTTTTTTACGGCATTTTAAAAAATAATGTTGCTTTTGCCGAAAAAAGTCTAACTATTTAGTATGGACTAAAAGGAGGCAAAGCGCAATGTCTATTCAGGCCGTTATCAACCAGTTCAGATCGTTGAATAAAGACCAGCAGGAAGCCTGCGCCCGCCGCATCGAAGCCTATCTCCACGAGCACATCGAGGGGTTGAAGGGGTTCAGGGATACCATCGTCGAGGCGCGTTTCGCTGATGGCAGGCACTGCCCCAGGTGCGGAAGCGTCGATGTGAAGCGTTGGGGCGCGTACAGCGACAAGAACGCCTACATGGCCCGCCAGCGGTACATGTGCAAGGATTGCGGACGCACCTTTACCGAACTGACGGGGACGCCGATGGCGGGGACCCACAAGCCCGAGCTGTGGTCCCGCTACATCCGATGCATGATCGAGGGGTTGAGCCTTCCCCGGACCGCCAAGCGGCTCGAGATTTCCATCCCCACGGCCTTCTATTGGCGGCACAAGATCCTGTGTGGCCTGAAGGCGTTGCATGCCCGGGATATCCTGTCCGGCATCGTCGAGATGGACGAAACCTTTTTCGTCGAATCCAACAAGGGAAGCCGCAACCTGAAGCACCGTCCTCCGAGGAAGCACCGGGGCGTCGCACGGAAACGCGGTATCTCGAACGAACAAGTGGCCGTGTTGGTGGGGCTCAGCCGCGATGGTGACGTGTTAAGCCATGCCGCTGGCCGGGGGCGCTTGTCGGCCGATCAGGTCGCGCGGGCCATCGGCGGCAACATCATGCCGGACAGCACGCTTGTCACGGACTCCATGTCCGGCTTCGCCACCTACGCCAAGCGCGAGGGCATCCGGCATGTCCGCTTGAACAGCCGTCAGGGCGTGTACACCCAGGGTGTCCACCACATCCAGCACGTCAACAACTACCACGCGGGTCTCAAGGAATGGATGCGCCGGTTCTGCGGCGTGGCCTCGAAGTTCCTCGACCACTACATGGCGTGGTTCAACCTGTTGCGGATCGTGACCAAGCTGGAATCCAAGAGCAGGCTGGAGGAATTCTACCGTCAGGCTTGCCGCAAGACCGCCTATGCGCCCGTCAGGGACTTCCGGGCATTCAAGGTCGGCCAGGAGCCGTAACCGGCCAAAATGTTTCGCTCCGGGGTGGACCGCCATGCGCCATTGTCGTATGAGGTGAAAACTCATCAGGAGCGGATATGAAGGTCGAAATAGGCGAATCGCTGGTAAGGACGTGGGTACGCCATTGCAGGGGGTGCCAACTGGCCGAACTGAACTGGAAGCCGTCCCCCATATGGCCTGGGGAGATCACTGCCGAACACGAACAGTGGTACAGGGAAGGCGCCGCCGAGTTCTCGGGAAAAGTCTTGAAAAAGACATCCAGCCTTTCCCAGTTCCTCGGCCAGGCCGAAATCGACGTACTCGGCGTGCAGTTCGTGCAAGGGATGGCAAGGAAAGTCATCGCCGCCGACATTGCCTTTCACACGAACGGGCTGCAATACGGCCCTAAAGCCGAGACCGCCGCCCGGATCGTCAAGAAGCTGTTTCGGACGGCTCTGACCATCGACATCCATTTCCCCGGCGTGCCCGCCGAGATCCTTTTCCTGTCCCCAAAGGTCAACAACGCTACTATCCAGGGCGTGAAGGAAGCTGCCCGGATGATGGAATCCTTCTTCCGTGGACGCCGGGACGGCTTCCGGTTCCAGACCATTATCAACCAAGGCTTCAAAAACATCGTACTCGACGATGTGACCCCGCTCCAAAAGCAGGTGGCCGACACAAGCGAACTATATCTGCGAGCGGCCCAGCTCGTGGGGCTGTTTGAAGACCGTGTTCCGCGTCCCGCAAAGGCCACTGCCGCTCCAGCGCAATCTGCCCCACGCAAAACCGGGCAGACCCTACCCATCGAATATGTGCCGGGCGACACCAAGGAATTCAAGCGCCTTCTTCTCAAGCAGGGTGCCGTCATCCAAGAACATTATGCCGACGGCAGAACCAAGGAAAGACAGTGGGATGCAAGCGGAATGCGTGAGACATCCAGTGTCAGCGGAAACTTGCGTTCGAAGAGCTGGTACAAGGGCGGGGCTTGGCTGACCAGCGGTATCAGCAAGATCGTCGTGAAAATCATTGGCTACGACACCTAATCGCTGAAAAACAACAGAATGTTTTAAAATCCCGTTTTTTTATAGGATATGCAGGGCGCAGGGGAGGGGAAACCGGGCGGTGAAGGCCCTTTCGCGGCGGCGTTCCCGGTGTTTTTTCGGAGCCCGGCCCATCCCGAGTCGAAAAGTCGAATCGCCTCCGGCGCCTTCGGTCGTTCTTTTCGACCGACCCGGGTAGTTCCCCAGAGCCAACCCCGACCGCATCCCTCTCCGGCCGATCCGAGCCACCCCTCATCGCACCCCCGAAACACTCCCCGGCAGGGACCGGAAACAAGGAGTGACGACCCCTTTTTCGGTCCCTGACCCGGTGGTATTTTTTTGCCCCTTTCCCCCTTGTCAGCCCCCGAAAAGGGCTTATGTTTTGATTGACCGATCAATTAAAATGTGAAGATTTTTTAAAAATAAAGTTAAAACAATAAGTTAAAGTGCAAAATTTTACTTCACATTTTGTTACACTGTGGTAGATGAAAGGCATCGCCGGTTGGGAACCGGCAGTGAGAAGCCAACAAATTTACAGAGAGGATATTGTCATGAAGCGTTTCACCTTTGCCCTGATGCTCGTGTTTACCGTCTTTGCCGCCACCGCTTTCGCCGCCGCCAACACCTTTGCCGGCTCGTTCCAGTCCCAGGACATGCGGGCCCACACCGTGGCCGCCGCCAACGCCTCGGGCATGGACACCGGCGTGGCCCTGCACGGCCATATCGTCAAGGTCATCAACAACGACAGCGTGCTGTTCTCCGACAATACCGGCGAACTGCTCGTGCACATTGAGAACGCCGAGACCAACCCGGCCGCCCTCACCCATGCCGACGTGGACATCAACGGCAAGATCGTCGGCGACCTCATGTACACCGAAGTCCAGGCCGACTCCGTGACCCTGGACAAGTAATTCCATCCATATATTCACCCAAAAGGGACGCCCGAAAGGGCGTCCCTTTTTTTGTGCCTCCGGCGGCCGGGGGAAGGGGGGAGGGGAACCCTTTGGAAAAGGGCTTCCCCTCCCCCCTTCCCCCGGACCCCCATCCCCTCTCCCCTCCTAAACTTTTTATCGCCGCTTCGCGGGGTGCGAGCATGGGAAGTCGTGCTCGGGCGGAATCTGCGTTGTCTTCCTCATTTTCCCGCAAAAATGATCTGCCCTTCCGCGTCCATACGCCTTTGCCGAAGGCACATAAAACGTTTGGAAGGGGGGTCCAGGGGGGAAACTTATTCAAAAGTTTCCCCCCTGGCCGCCGGAGGCATCAAAAAAGAAGGCCTCCCGCCGGTGGCGGGAGGCCCATAACGCGGGGGTGATTCCTTAGGAGTTATATTTTGTAAGTTGCGGTCACAAAACTCCACCCGCGTTATTGTCGGTTAGCGGCCGTCGTCGCACGGTTCGCCGGAGCCGGGGCTCTCGGCGGAGATGCCGGCGTCGCAGGCGGCGGGGTCTTCGGATTCGGGGGTGACGGGCGCGGCCTCGGCCATGCGGCTGAGGATGGCGTAGCGCCTGTCGTAGTCCTGTTCGATGCGGGCCCGGTAGGTCCTGGACAGGTCCGGGTGGAACCGCTCCAGCATGGCGTAGCGGTTTTCGCCGGACAGGAATTCCTGGAGCGTGCCGTCCGGCCCCTTGGAGTCGAGCTGGAACGGGTTTTCGCCCTTGTCGGCCCGTTCGGGGTCGAAGCGGTAGAGGGGCCAGTAGCCGGAGGCCACGGCCAGCTTTTGTTCGAGCTGGGTCTTGCCCATGCCCTTCTTGATGCCCTGGTTGATGCACGGGGCGTAGCAGATGATCAGTGACGGCCCATTGTAGGCTTCGGCCTCGCGGAAGGCCTTGAGAAGCTGCTGCTTGTCCGCGCCCATGGAGACCGAGGCCACGTAGACGTAGCCGTAGGTCATGGCCATGCGGCCGAGGTCCTTCTTGCCGGTGCGCTTGCCCGCGGCCGCGAACTTGGCGATGGAGCCGAGCGGCGTGGCCTTGGAGGACTGGCCGCCGGTGTTGGAATAGACCTCGGTGTCCAGGACCAGGATGTTGATGTCCTCGCCGGACGCGAGCACGTGGTCCACGCCGCCGTAGCCGATGTCGTAGGCCCAGCCGTCGCCGCCGAAGATCCACACGGACTTCCTGGTGAACAGGTCGGCGTTGGCCGCGATGGCCTTGAGGGTCGGGTCGGCAGCGCCTTCGAGGGCGGCCTTGAGGGTCGCGCCGGTGGCGGCGGACCCCTCGGAGTCGTCCTTGGCGGCCAGCCATGCGGTCAGGGCGGTCTTCACGGAGCCCGTGGCGGTCTCAAGGGCCTTTTCGCAGTCGGCCACGAGGATTTCGCGGCGGTTGTTCAACCCCATGTTGATGCCGTAGCCGAACTCGGCGGCGTCCTCGAACAGGGAGTTGCCCCAGGCCGGGCCGAACCCGTCACGGTTGACGCAGTAGGGGGTGGAGGGGGCGCTTGCGCCCCAGATGGACGAGCAGCCCGTGGCGTTGGCGATGACCATGCGCTCGCCGAAGAGCTGGGTCAGGACCTTGACGTAGGGGGTCTCGCCACAGCCCGCGCAGGCCCCGGAGAACTCCATGAGCGGCTGGCGGAACTGGGAGCCCTTGACCGAGTCGCGTTTGAAGGCGTCCTTGTAGGACACGGTCTCGGTGAAGTCGAAGTTGGGCGCCTGGTCCGGGGTCTGGGTGGCGATGGGCCGCATGACCAGGGCCTTGTCCTTGGCCGGGCAGATGTCGGCGCAGTTGCCGCAGCCCAGGCAGTCCAGGGTGTTGACCTGCATGCGGTAGCGCATGCCCTGGACGTCCTTGCCCTTGGCCTCGACCGTGGCGAAGGTCGCGGGCGCGCCCGCCAGCTCGGCCTCGGTCAGCAGGACCGGGCGCAGGGCGGCGTGGGGGCAGACAAAGGCGCACTGGTTGCACTGGATGCAGTTGTCCGCGATCCACTGGGGCACGTTGATGGCCACGCCGCGCTTTTCATATTTCGAGGTGGCCGTCGGCATGGTCCCGTCCTTGGAAAAGGCGGACACCGGCAGGCTGTCGCCCTTCTGGGCCAGCATGGGGCGCATGACGTTCCTGACGTAGTCGGGCTCGTCGTTTTGGGCGGCGGGTTCGTCGGCCGGGCTCGCCCAGGCGGCGGGGACATCCACCTTGACCAGGGCGGCCGGGGCCTTGTCAACGGCGGCGCAGTTCATCTCGACGATCTTCGGACCCTTCTTGCCGTAGGCCTTGTCGATGCCGTCCTTGAGCAGGCTGACGGCCTGTTCGAAGGGAATGACGTCGGCCAGCTTGAAGAAGGCGGTCTGCATGACCATGTTGATGCGGCCGCCCAGGCCCACCTCGCCCGCGATCTTGACCGCGTCGATGGTGTAGAACTTGAGGTTCTTTTGGGCGATGGTCCGGCGCATGGCGGCCGGGAGCTGGTTTTCGATCTCGCCGCCGGTCCAGGGGCAGTTCAGCACGAAGGTCCCGCCGTCCTTGATGCCCTCCAGCACGTCGTAGAGGTGCACGTAGCTCGGGTTGTGGCAGGCCACGTAGTCGGCGGCCGCCACCAGGTAGGTGGACTGGATCGGTTCGTCGCCGAAGCGCAGGTGGGAGATGGTGATGCCGCCCGATTTCTTGGAGTCGTAGGCGAAGTAGCCCTGGGCGTACATGTCGGTGTTGTCGCCGATGATCTTGATGGCCTGCTTGTTCGCGCCCACCGTGCCGTCCGAACCGAGACCCCAGAACTTGCACTGCACGGTGCCTTTGGGGGTCGTGTCCAGGGTCCCGGTCGGGACGAGGGAGGAGTGGGTCACGTCGTCGTCGATGCCCACGGTGAAGCGGCGCTTGGGCGCGGCCTGGGCCAGGTTGTCGAACACGGCCTTGGCCATGGCCGGGGTGAATTCCTTGGAGCCCAGGCCGTAGCGTCCGCCGACCACGGCCGGGCCGCCGCCCTGCTCGAGGAACACGGCGCAGATGTCCTGGTACAGGGGGTCGCCCAGGGCGCCCGGCTCCTTGGTCCGGTCGAGGACCGCGAGCCTGGTGCAGGCGGCGGGCAACATGGACAGAAAGTGCTTGGCCGAGAACGGGCGGTACAGCCGGACCTTGATCAGGCCGACCTTTTCGCCGTTGGCGACCAGGTGGTTGACCACCTCCTCGATGGTCTCGCAGGAGGAGCCCATGGAGACGATGACCCGCTCGGCGTCGGGCGCGCCGACATAGTCGAAGGGCTTGTAGGCCCGACCGGTCAGGGCCGAGACCTGGACCATGTACTCCTCGACGATGGTCGGGATGGCCGCGTAGTTGGGGTTGGCCGCCTCGCGTCCCTGGAAATAGATGTCCGGGTTCTGGGCCGTGCCCCGGATGTTCGGGTGCTCGGGGTTCATGGCCCGTTTGCGGAACTCGGCCACCTTGTCCCTGTTCAGGAGCGGCAGCATGTCCGCGTAGTCGATGGTCTCGATCTTCTGGATCTCGTGGGAGGTGCGGAAGCCGTCGAAGAAGGAGACGAAGGGCACGGAGGACTCGACCGTGGCCAGGTGGGCCACCAGGGCGAGATCCATGACCTCCTGGACCGAGGCCGAGGCGAGCATGGCGAAGCCGGTCTGGCGGCAGGCCATGACGTCCTGGTGGTCGCCGAAGATGGACAGGGCGTGCCCGGCCACGGCGCGGGCGGAGACATGGAAGACGCAGGGCAGCAGCTCGCCCGCGATCTTGTACATGTTCGGGATCATGAGCAGCAGGCCCTGGGAGGCGGTGAAGGTGGTGGTCAGCGCGCCGCCAGCCAGGGACCCGTGGACCGCGCCCGCCGCGCCCGCCTCGGACTGCATCTGGCGGATTTTCAGGGGATGGCCGAAGACGTTCCTCTTGTCCTGGGCGGCCCATTCGTCGGCGATCTCGCCCATGGTGGAGGAGGGGGTGATGGGATAGATGGCGGCGGTCTCGCTCATGGCGTAGGCCACCCAGGCGGCGGCGGTGTTGCCGTCCATGGTCTTCATTTTGGACATATCGTGCTCCGTTTTTTTCTGCTCGTTGCGGTTCGGTATATGGTCGCGCCCCGGCAAGGGCCGGTGTGGCGCGGACGATCTCCGGCCTCGCCGGAACTGATGCGCATGCTAGAGGTTCCTCTGGCCCTGGGCCTGGATGGCGGTGATGGCCACGGTGTTGACGATGTCCCGCACGCGGCAGCCGCGCGACAGGTCGTTGACCGGCCTGTTCAGCCCCTGGAGGACCGGGCCGATGGCCACGGAGCCGGGCACGGCCCGCTGCACGGCCTTGTAGGTGTTGTTGCCGGTGTTCAGGTCCGGGAAGATGAAGACCGTGGCCCTGCCCGCCACCTCGGAGCCGGGCAGCTTGGTCCGGGCGACCTCCGGGTCCACGGCCGCGTCGTACTGGAGCGGCCCCTCGATGGGCAGGGAAAGCCCGCGCTCCCCGGCCAGTTCCTTGGCGATGGCCGTGGCCTCCACGACCTTGTCCACGTCCGCGCCCGAGCCGGACCCGCCCGTGGAATAGGAGAGCATGGCCACGAACGGGTCGATGCCGAAGAGCCGGGCGGTCTGGGCCGAACTCAGCGCGATCTCGGCCAGCTGCCGGGCGTCGGGCTTGGGATTGACCGCGCAGTCGCCGAAGCAGACCACGCGGTCGCCCATGCACATGAGGAACACGGACGAGACGATGGCGGCGTCCGGCTTGGTCTTGATGAACTCGAAGGCGGGCCGGATGGTCTGGGCCGTGGTGGTCACGGAGCCGGAGACCATGCCGTCGGCCTGGCCCGCGTGGACCATCATGGTCCCGAAATAGGTCGGGTCCACCATGCGGTCGCGGGCGTCCGCCATGCGGATGCCCTTGTGTTTGCGGGCCTCGAAGTAGCGCTCGGCGTAGTCCTCGAAGAGCGGCGAGGAGGCCGGGTCCACCACGCGGGCGCCGTTCAGCTCCACGCCCAGGCCCGCCGCCTGGGCGGCCACGGCCTCGGGGTCGCCGAGCAGGGTGATGTCCGCCACGTTGCGCCGCTGCAATATCTCGGTGGCCCGGAGGATGCGCTCGCTCGTGCCCTCGGGCAGGACGATGCGCATGCGCTGCGCCCTGGCCGTCTCGATGAGGTTGTATTCGAACATGATCGGCGTGATCTTTGTGGTCCGGGAGGCGACCAGCCGGTCGCGCAGCTCCTCGATGTCCACCTGGGCCTCGAACAGGCCGATGGAGGCGGCGATCTTGGCCGGGTGTTCGGGGTCGATGGTTCCGTGCAGGGCCTGGAGGGTCTGGGTGACCATGTAGGTGTGGTCCCGGGCGCTCAGGATGGGCAGGGGCACGCCGGTCCAGCCCTCGATGAGCCGGTGCATGGACACGGAGGGCTGGATGCCGCCGGTCAGGACCATGCCCGCGATGTTCCCGTAGGCCGCGGACTGGCGCGAGGAGATGGCCGCCAGGATGATGTCCATGCGGTCGCCGGGGGTGATGATCAGGGCCCCGTCCTCAATGTATTCCAGGAAATGGGTGATGTGCATGGCCGCGGTCAGGAAGCTGTCCACCGGGGTGTCCAGGCTGCCGTGGCCGTAGAGGACCTTGGCGTCCAGCCACTTGATGACGTCGTGGATGGTCGGGTTGCCCAGCCGCTTGTCGTCCGGGATGGCGTAGGTCAGCAGGGGCTGGGCCGTTCGGGTCCGGGCCTTGAGGTCCCTGAGCATCCCGGGGGAGAAGTCCGGCCGGGCGCGGTTGACGATCAGCCCCAGGACCTCCAGGCCGCGCTCCTCGAAGATTTCCACCGTGCGCTGGGCCGAGCCGCACAGCTCGTCGTCGGTCCGGTCCAGGCCGTTGACCACGACCAGGACCGGGCAGCCCAGGTTGGAGACGATGCTCACGTTGATCTCGAACTCCAGGGTGGCGCTGCCGCCGATGTAGTCCGTGCCCTCGCAGAGCACGAAGTCGTACTCCTTTTCCAGCTCCTTGAACTTGTTCAGGGTGTTCTCCAGGAGCAGGGCCTTGTTGCCGCTGTTGATCAGCCTGCGGGCCTCGCTCAGGGTGTAGCCGTAGGTCCGCTCATAGGGCTGGTCGAGCTTGAAGTGGCGCAGCAGCAGGTCGATGTCGTGGTCGCGTCGTCCCTCCAGCGGGTCGCTGACGACCGGGCGGAACACGGCCACGTTCTGGAGGTTGGCGCGCAGCAGATGCATGACCCCGAGGACGATGGCGGACTTGCCGCTGCGGGCTTCGGTGGCTGCTATGTAGAGGCTCTTGGACATGTCGGTCTCCTTGGACCGGCCCGGTGGAGAACCGGGAGAAGGCGGTTGTCGGAGCGCCTTCTCCCGGCCGGATGCCGTGGGTGACGTCGGGGCTGTTGACGACGGCATCCGCTATGCTCCGTAGGGCATGGGGTATGGCTTGGTTGGTCAGTTTCCGGCCTGGGTCTCCTCGACAGGGGATTCCTCGGCCAGGAACGGTTCGTCCCGGTCGTAGCAGACCAGGCCGCAGCGGAGGCAGCGGTCGGCTTCGGTCAGGGCCTGGGGTTCGTCGAGGGGGCCCTCCACCTCGCTGAAGGTGCAGGTGCGGTCGTCGCCGTGGCACAGGAGGGGCAGGACGGCCCGTTGTTTGCGTTCCACGTGGTCGATTTCCTTGAACAACGTATAGGGGATCATGCCCTTCTGGGTGGTCTCGGGGACCGGGATGGCGGCCTGGGTCAGGTGGTAGTGGATGGACCGGGCCGCCTTGCGGCCGTCGCCGATGGCCGAGATGACCAGGTCCGGGCCGGTGTAGACGTCGCCCGCCGTGAATACGCCGGGGATGGCCGTCTCGAAGGTGTCCGGGTCGGCCGCGATGGTCTGCCACTTGGTGGTCTCCAGGGCGCAGGTTCCCTCGGGATTGTCCTCGTACAGGCAGGCGAGGTCGGGCTTCTGGCCGATGGCCGGGATGATCAGGGTGGCCTCCATGCGCTGCTCGGAGCCCTCCTTCTTGATCGGGCGGCGGCGTCCGGAGGCGTCCGGTTCGCCGAGCTCCATCTCGTAGTATTCCAGGTGGGTGGCCCGGCCGTTTTCGTCGCCGATGACCCGGGCCGGGGCGGCCAGGAACGTGAACTTCACGCCCTCCTCCTCGGCCCCGTCGATCTCTTCCTCGGCGGCGGGCATCTCGTTCCGCGTGCGCCGGTACATGAGGGTCACGTCGGCCCCCAGGCGGACGCAGGTGCGGGCCGCGTCGATGGCCGTGTTGCCGCCGCCGACCACGATGACCTTGCTGCCGGTCTCGGGTTTCTGGCCCAGGGCGTGGGCGGTCAGGAACTCGATGCCGCCCATGACGCCGTCCAGGTCCTCGCCCTCGGCGTACATGCCGGATGCCCGCCACGCGCCGATGCCGATGAAGGTGGCGTCGAAACCCTCGGCCTTCAGGGATTCCAGGGTGAAGTCGCGGCCGAACCGGGTGTTCATGCGGGTGTCGATGCCCAGGTCCAGGATGCCCTGGATCTCCCAGTCCAGGTCCGCCTTGGGCAGGCGGTATTCCGGGATGCCGTAGCGGGTCTGGCCGCCGAGCTTGGGCATGGCGTCGAAGATGGTCGGGTGGTGGCCCAGGCGGCGCAGGAAATAGGCGCAGGACAGCCCGGCCGGGCCGCCGCCGATGACGGCCACGCGTTTGCCGGTGTCCCTGGCGCAGGGCACGGGCAGGTGGACGCCCGAGCGCAGCTCGCGGTCGGCCACGAAGCGCTTGAGCATGTTGATGCCCACCGGGGCGTCCACGTGCTGGCGGCGGCAGACCGTCTCGCACGGCCGGGGGCAGACCCGGCCGCAGGTGACCGGCAGCGGGTTGCGCTCCTTGATGGTCATGACCGCGCCGTCGTAGTCGCCCGCCTTGATCTGCTCGATATACCTGGGGATGTTGATCTGGGCCGGGCACTTCTGGCGGCACGGGGCCAGGCAGTCGGTGGTCTGGTTGAGGTGCAGCAGCCGGGCGGACATGCCGGACACGGCGATGACGCCGCGCGGGCAGGCGTCCACGCAGTTGCCGCACGCCTTGCAGCGGTTCGGGTCGATGACCGGCAGCCCCTCGGGTCCCATGTGGATGGCGTCGAAGGGGCAGGCGCGCACGCAGGAGCCCAACCCCAGGCAGCCCTCGGGGCAGGACTTGGACCCGCCGTAGAGCAGGTGGGCGGCCCGGCAGTCCAGGGCGCCCTCGTAGTGGAAGGCGTCCTCGGCCCGCAGCCCGCCGGTGCAGTCGCGCACGGCCAGCTCGGGCTCGCGCTCGACGACCTCCTGGCCCATGAGGGCGGCGATGACCGCGATGGCCTCGGAGTCGGCCACGATGCAGGCCGAGGCCGGGGCCTTGCCCGCCACGATGGCGGCCGCCGCGCCCGAGCAGCCCGGGAAGCCGCAGCCGCCGCAGTTGGCCCCGGGCAGGTTGTCCTCGATGAGCGCGATGCGCGGGTCCTCCTTGACGAAGAGGAGCTTCGAGGCGATGCCCAGGATGGCCGCCGCCAGCAGGCCGATGCCGAACAGAGTCAGTCCCGATGTCAGTATCATGATGTCGTCCCGTGCTTGTCCGTTAGATCATGCCCTTGAAGGCGAAGAAGGCCAGGGACATGAGCCCGGCCATGATCAGCCCGATGGGCGTGCCGCGCATGGCCATGGGCAGCCGCCGCACGGCCAGCCTCTCGCGGATGCCCGCCAGCAGGACCAGGGCGAGCATGAAGCCCAACCCCGAGGCGAAGGCGAACAGGACCGTCTTGACGAAGCCGAACTCCTCGCGCTGGCAGATGAGCGCGATGCCCATGACCGCGCAGTTGGTGGTGATCAGCGGCAGGAAGATGCCCAGGGACTTGTACAGCGGCGGGACGACCTTCTTGAGGAACATCTCCACGAACTGGACCAGGGCGGCGATGACCAGGATGAAGGCGAGCGTCTGGAGGAAGTCCAGGCCGAAGGGGGCCAGGACGTACTCCTGGACCAGCCAGGTGATGGCCGCGGCCATGACGGCCACGAAGACCACGGCCCCGCCCATGCCGACGGCCACGCCCGTGTCCCTGGAGGTGCCGATGAACGGGCAGTTGCCCAGGTACTGGGCCAGGACGATGTTGTTGACGAACATCGCCCCGATGAAGAGAAGGAAGTATTCCTGCATTATCGTTTCCTTGATCCGCGGCTGTTGAAAAACGGCGATCTGCGTCGTTGCTTCAAAAAGTCCAAACCCTCGCGTACCGGAAGTACGCTTCGGCCTTGAACTTTTTTCGCGCCTAGCATCTCACCATTTTTGAACAGCCTCCAATTTTGATTTTTTGGATACTCGTCAGCAGTTCTTGTGGCCGCAGCCGCCGCATGCGCCGCAGTCGTGGGTCGGGGCCTGGACGGCCGCCAGCCCCTTTCGCCTGCGCCGGACGTTCTCCACGAAGGTCATGATGCACAGGAGGATGCCGAGCGTGACGAAGGCGCCCGGCGCCTTGACCATGATGCCGATGGGCTGAAAGCCCTCCCAGGCCACGTTGACCCCGAAGATCATGCCCGTGCCGAGCAGCTCGCGCAGGGCCCCGAGAAAGGTCAGGGACAGGGTGTAGCCCACGCCCATGCCCAGGCCGTCGGCCAGGGACGGGAGCACGGGATTCTTGGAGGCGAAGGCCTCGGCCCTCCCCAGGATGATGCAGTTGACCACGATGAGCGGCACGAAGATGCCCAGCCGCTGGTAGAGCGGATAGGCGAAGGCCTGCATGAGCAGCTCCACGGCGACCACCAGGGAGGCCGCGACCACGATGAAGCAGGCGATGCGCACCTTGGACGGGATGAACCGGCTGAGCAGGGAGACCAGCATGTTGGACAGGGCCAGGACGAAGATGACGGCTACGCCCATGCCGAGCCCGTTGCTCGCCGTGTTGGTCACGGCCAGGGTCGGGCAGAGCCCCAGGACCAGCTTGAACGGCGGCAGGTCCGTCCACAGCCCTTTCGAGAATTCCTTCCACAATCTGCTGTTCATTGTCGGCTCCATGCGCTGCGGCGGTCTAGGACCAGCCCGCGGCGAGCTTGCCTTTCAGGGCGTTGAAGATGGCGATGGCGTCGCGCACGGCGGCCACGGTGCCGGTGGACGAGATGGTCGCCCCGGCCACGGCCTGGATGTCGCCGCCGTTCTTCTTGAGGTCCATGTGTTCCAGTGAATGGCCCCGGAACTGGGTGGTGTAGCCGTGCTCGGCCACGCGCGCGCCCACGCCGGGGGTCTCCTTGAGGGTGGTGATGCCGATGCCGGTCAGGGCCATGGCGTGCACGTCGAAGCCGACCATGACGCCGATGTCGCCGCCGTAGCCCTTGCCCGAGGTCTCGAAGGCCACGCCCACGAGCGCGCCGTTCTTGAGGGCCGGGAACACGATCACGGTGCGGCCGTCCACCTCGAACTTCCTGCGGTCCTTGATCGGGTTGTTGTCGTACCCGGCCAGGACCGACTCGATGGCCGGGGCCTGGACATAGGTCAGGACCTGCTCCTCGATGATCGGGGCCGTGACCTGCCTGAGCGCGGCCAGGGTGATGCCCGCGATGCCGCAGATGAGCGACAGGACGATCATCATCTTGATCATTTCCTTCATGGCCTACCTCCTTCCGAACGGCTTGGGCCGGATGCGTTCCAGGACCGGGGTGAACAGGTTGGCCAGCAGGATGGCGAAGGGCACGCCGTCCGCGTAGGCCCCCCAGGTCCGGATGATGATGATCAGGGCTCCGGTCAGCAGCCCGAAGAGGAGCATGGGGATCTGCCGGTTGGGGGAGGACGGCCCGTCCGTGGCCAGGAAGAAGGCCCCGAACAGGGTGGACCCGGTCAGCAGATGGAAGGCCGGGGAGGCGTAGATGGACGGGTCGAGCCAGTGGAACAGGAAGGCGGTCAGGGCGACCCCGCCGATGACCCCCACCGGGATGATGGACGAGACGTGCCTGCGCATGACCAGGAGCATGCCGCCGAGGACCACGCCCGCGATCTGGACCGCGCCCAGGCCGCCGAGCTGCTTGCCCAGGAAGAGCTGGCGGGTGTCGGTGATCTGGACCGCGTCCAGGCCGAAGTCCTTGAGCTGGGCCAGGGGATAGGTCAGGTCCGTGCCGAGCATGGAGGCGTTGATGTCCATGAAGGCGGGCCAGGAGATGCGGCAGATGGCCCAGCCGATGAGCGGGGCGCAGAACGGGCTGCCGCCCAGCGGGCCGAAGGCCATCTTGCCGAGCACGATGGAGGCCGCGCTGCCGAAGGTCACCAGCCACCACGGGGCCGATGCGGGCAGCAGGAAGGCGAAGGACAGCCCCACGGTGAAGGCGTGGAAGTCGTGGACCTCGGTCTCCCGGTCCATGAAGTAGTCGCAGGCCATCTCGGCCAGCACGGCGGCGGCCATGGACAGGGCCATGACGCGCACGGCGGGCATGCCGAAGGTCATGGTCGCCATGACGGCGGCGGGCAGCATGGCCACCAGGATGGTCAGCATCCGGTCCCGCACGGTGGTGCCGCAGTGGCGGTGGGGCGGGACCGAGACGGTCAGGGCAAAGGGGTTGAGGGGCTTCACGGCAGGGGTACCTCCCCGGACTGGGCTTTGGCCTTCGCCAATTCGCTCTTGGCGAGCCGGATGTATTGAAGCATGGGGCGGTGGGCGATGCAGAAATAGCCGCACAGGCCGCACTCGAAGCAGACGTCCACACCCTCGGCCTCGGCCTTGTCGTACCGCCCGAACTCGGCATAGCTGGTGATCATGGCCGGATCCAGCCGCGCCGGACACCGCCGCACGCACTCCCCGCACCCCACGCAGGCGGCATCCACCACCACCGGCGCCGGGTTGCGCACCAGGCCGACGCAGGTGGTCGCGCGGTCCACGCCCTGGCCGGGCGAGGACGCGGCCGTGCCCCGGAGCACGCCGCCCAGGACGATGCGGTCGCCGTCGCGGAGGGTCTCGCCATCGGTGGTCAGGATCTCGCCCACCGGGGTGCCCAGGTCCATGAGCCGGGCCGCGTTGCCCACGGTGACCATGGTCTCCATGACCGGCAGGCCGGTCTCCATGACCAGGCCCGCGTGGAACACGGTCTCCAGGCCGATGACCAGGGTGTTGTCCGGGGCCTCGATGCCGGTCACGGCCTTGGCCACCAGGGGGTCGAGCCCCTGGGGATACTGGTCCGGCACGACCTTGACGGTCATGTTGGGCAGGCTCTCCCGGACCGCTCCGGGCACGGCCAGGACCACGTCCACGGGCACGAATCCCCGGACCAGGGCCTCGGCCCCGGCGCGCAGGGTGTCCTGCCGCTCGGCCATGAGGGTGCGCCGGGAGTGCAGGCTCGGCTCCTCGTCCACCGCGTTGAGGATCAGGGTGTCCACCTGGTGACAGACCGGGATGTCGGCCCCGAGTTCGCGCAGGCGGGTCAGGAGTTCCGGGCCGCTCAGGCCGTCGAGGACTTCCGGGGGCACGGTCCCGCCCTCGCCGCCCTCGATGCGGATGCGGTACGGATCCACGTGCCGGACCGTGCCGGCGAAGGGGGCGTGGATGTCGCCCGCGCCGGGCCGGGACGCTGTGGCGATGCGCTCGCCGCGCGCGACCTCCTGGCCGCAGGTGACCAGCGGGCAGTGGCGGTTCAGGGTCATCTCCGCCTGGGCGGAGGGTGTTTGTTGCATGGTCATGTTCCGGCTACCTGCTGATGTGGCATTGTTTGCAGTTGTCCGGGCCGTAGGGGCCCGCGCCCATTTCCTCGTGGCAGGACATGCACTGGTCGTGGAAGGCGTTCATGCGCGGCAGGACCAGCTCCCTGGTCTCGGCCTCGTGGCACTGGTTGCAGGCCGAGAAGTCGCCCTTGTAGTCGGTCATGTCCTTCTGGGAGTGGCAGGACTTGCAGCTGGACAACCCCTTGTCGAACATGTCCTCGTGGCACTGGCCGCAGCTCTTGTGTCCGGCCTCGCGCATGGACAGGAGGTTGTTCGTGCTCTTTTCCCCGTGGCAGTTGGTGCACTTCTGGGGCTCGGGCTCGATGTCCTTGCCGTGGTGGCAGTCGCCGCAGTCCGAGGCGTAGTCCTTGTGGACCTCGTGATCGAAGTTGATCTTGTCGTATTCAATGTGGTGGCAGCGCACGCAGTAGGACTCGTTGGGGAAGGAATCCATGTGATTGTCCACGAAATTCTTGTCGAAGTCGTTGGGATGGCAGGAGCCGCAGGCCAGGGCCCCGTCCTCGGGCGTGACGATGGGCTGGGTCTTGTCGTGGTGGCAGCGGGAGCATTCGATCCCGTAGTCCCGGTGGTGGACCAGGTGGGAGAAGATGACCTTGCCCCCGTTGTTCTCGAACAGGATGCGCACGGGCATCGGCTGCGTCTGGCCGGAGCGGACATAGCCGACGATGGCCACGGCCAGGAGCACTAAGGTCGCCGCCAGGACCGGAAATATTTTCGATTTTGAACGCATCGTTCCTCTCCGCCGCGATGAGGCGGCAGCTCCGGGTGATTACCGGTGATTGATTCCGTTGCGGTCTGCGGGCGGCCGGAGCCGCCCGCAGGGTCTTGTCGTTACTTGGGAATGACCGCCCAGCTGGGCACGGTGGTCAGGTCCACGCCCCACAGGGCCGGGAGGATGTAGACCACGAAGGCGGTGATCAGGATCGTGCCGAAGATGTTCAGCCAGACGCCCGCCTTGGCCATCTGCTTGATGCTCACGCATCCGCTGCCGAAGACGACGGCGTTGGGCGGCGTGGCCACCGGGAGCATGAAGGCGTAGGAGGCCGCCACGCAGGCGCCGACGATGGTCGCGAACGGGTGCACGCCCATGGCGATGGCCGCGGAACCCATGATGGGCACGAGCAGGGTGGCGGTGGCGGTGTTGGAGGTGATCTCGGTCAGGAAGATGGTGATCAGGACCACGACGCCGACGAAGATGATCATGCTGGTGCCGGCGAGTCCGCCGAGCTGGCTCGCGATGTAGGCGGCCAGGCCGGTCTTGGCGAAGCCGTTGGCGATGGCCAGGCCGCCGCCGAAGAGCAGGATGACGTCCCAGGGAATCTTCACGGCGGTCTTCCAATCCAGGAGGAACTCGCCCTTCTTGAAGTCGACCGGGATGGCGAACAGGATCAGGGCGCCGAGGATACCGATGGTGGCGTCGCCCACGTACTTGAAGTGGGGCATGATGCCCAGGACGAAGGTGGACTTGGCCATGAAGCCGCGTGCCAGCCAGAAGGCGGCCATGAAACAGCCCACGACCACGATCTTCTTTTCCTGGCTGGACATGGGTCCGAGCTTCTTCACTTCGTCGTCGATGATCTGGGCGCCGCCGGCCAACTCCAGGCCGCCCATGGGGAACAGGATCTTGGTCAGCAGGAACCAGGCGAAGGCCAGGGTGATGACCGCCAGCGGGACGCCGAAGAGCATCCACTGGCCGAAGCCGATCTGCACGCCGAACATCTTCTCGACCATGCCGGCCATGACGGTGTTCGGGGGGGTGCCGATGATGGTGGCCACGCCGCCGATGGACGCGGCGTAGGCGATGCCGAGCATCAGGCCCCGGCCGAAGTTGAACTCGGGACCGACGTGGGTGGTGCCGTCACGCAGGTGCTCGGAGTCGTAGCCCGTGGCCTGCTGGATGACGGCCATGCCGATGGGGACCATCATCATGGCCGTGGCGGTGTTGGACACCCACATGGACAGGAAGCCGGTGGCGACCATGAAGCCCATGATCATGCGCGCCGGGCTCGTGCCGATGGCCTTGATGGTGTACAGGGCCACACGGCGGTGCAGGTTCCAGCGCTCCATGGTCACGGCCAGGAAGAAGCCGCCCATGAACAGGTAGATCAGGTGGTTGGCGTAGGGGGCCGTGGACGCGGCGGACGACATGACGCCGAGCATGGGGAACAGGGCGATGGGCAGCAGGGAGGTCGCCGGAATCGGAATCGCCTCGGTGATCCACCAGATGGCCATCAGTGCGGTAACCGCCGCGACGTGCCATGCCTCTGTCTTCATGCCCTCGGGGGCCGGAATGAGCAGCATCGCGACGAGCACGATGGGTCCGAGGAAGAACCCTATGCGCTTGCCGTTGTTTGAATCAGCCTGATTGGACATTCTACACTCCTCAATTGGTAAGACGTTTCCATCTCGGAAAGGACCGCAACCCCAGACGGCGCTGAGGAAAAGTGCCGGGCGGAGCACCCCGCTCCGCCCGGTATTTATTTAGATTCCAAGATGATAAGTATCAACGAAAGCGCTCACGCGGGCGCTGGAGGCCTGGATACGCTTGCCGAGCGAGGCCTTGTATTCGTCCAGGTCGAGTTGCTTGCGGGCCACGCCCTCCTCCATGGCGGCCTTGGCCACGGCCACGGAGACGTACTCGATGAGCCGCAGGTCCAGGGCCTTGGGGATGACGTAGTCGATGCCGAACTCGAGTTTGTCCACGCCGAAGGCCTCGCAGACGTATTGCGGGGCCTCGGTCTTGGCCAGGTCGGCCAGGGCCTGGGCGGCGGCCAGCTTCATGCCTTCGGTGATGGCCGTGGCGCCGCAGTCGAGCGCGCCGCGGAAGATGAACGGGAAGCCGAGCACGTTGTTGACCTGGTTCGGGAAGTCCGAGCGGCCGGTGCCCATGATGCAGTCGGGGCGGGCGGACTTGGCGTCGTCGTAGGTGATCTCCGGGTCCGGGTTGGCGCAGGCGAAGATGATCGGGCAGTTGTCGGACATGGACTTGACCATCTCCTTGCTGACCACGCCGCCCTTGGACAGGCCCAGGAAGCAGTCCGCGCCGACCATGGCCTCGGCCAGGGAGGCGTATTCCTTCTCGGTGGCGTACTGCTGCTTGAACTCGTTCAGGTCCGTGCGGGGCTTGTTGATGTGTCCCTTGGAGTCGAACATGGCGATGTTCTCGAACTTGACGCCCATGTTCCGGTACAGGTTGGTGCAGGCGATGGCCGCCGCGCCCGCGCCGGAGATGACCACGCGCATGTCGGCGGCGTTCTTGCCCGAGATCTCGATGGCGTTCATCATGCCGGCGGAGGTGACGATGGCCGTGCCGTGCTGGTCGTCATGGAAGACCGGGATGTTCATTTCCTTTTTCAGCTTCTCTTCGATGTAGAAGCATTCCGGGGCCTTGATGTCTTCGAGGTTGATGCCGCCGAAGGTCGGCTCCAGGGCCTTGACGATGTCGCACAGCTTGTCCGGGTCGCTGACGTCCAGGTCGATGTCGTAGACGTCCACGTCGCCGAAGACCTTGAACAGCACGCCCTTGCCCTCCATGACCGGCTTGCCCGCCAGGGGCCCGATGTTGCCCAGGCCGAGCACGGCGGTGCCGTTGGAAACCACGCCGACCAGGTTGCCCTTGCCGGTGTATTCGTAGACCAGTTCGGGATCGGCGTGGATGGCCTTGCACGCCTCGGCCACGCCGGGGCTGTACGCCATGGACAGATGTTTCTGGGTCTTGCACGGCTTGACCGGGACGACCTCGACCTTCCCCTTGCGGCCGATGGAATGATAGTCCAGGGCCTCTTGTTTGGTGAATAATGCCATTGTGTTATCTCCTTGAAGGTTTGTGCGTTATTCGATGCCCGCGGCCTTCAGGTCGGGCACGGCGTACAGTTCGCCGCCGTGGGAATCGTTGATGACGAGCAGGGGGAAGTCCTCGACGGTCATCTCGCGGATGGCCTCGGGACCGAGTTCGTCGAAGGCGATGACCTTGGACGCCACGATGGAGTTGGACAGCAGCGCGCCCGCGCCGCCCGTGGCGCCGAAGTACACGGCGGTGTAGTCCTGCATGGCCTGCCGGGTGGCGGCGTCGCGCTTGCCCTTGCCGATGGTCGCCTTGAGGCCCAGGGAGTAGAGGCGCGGGGCGTAGGAGTCCATGCGGTAGCTGGTGGTCGGACCGGCGGCGCCGATGGGGCGGCCCGGAGGCGCCGGGGAGGGGCCGACGTAGTAGATGGCCGCGCCTTCGAGCTTGAAGGGCAGCTCCTTGCCCGCGTCGAGCAGGTCCACGAGCTTCTTGTGGGCCGCGTCGCGCGCGGAGTAGATGGTCCCGGTCAGGAAGACCACGTCGCCCGCCTTGAGCTGGGCGATGTCCTCGTCGGTCAGCGGGGTGTTCAGTTTGTATTCAGCCATTAGAGTATGACCTCCTCATGCCGCTGGGAGTGGCATTGCACGTTGACGGCCAGAGGCAGGCTCGCCAGGTGGCAGGGCTCCATGGTGATCTTCACGCTGAGCACGGTGGTCTTGCCGCCGAGCCCCATGGGGCCGATGCCGAGGGCGTTGATGGCGTCCTCGAGCTCCTTTTCCTTGGCCGCGATGTCCGGATCGGGATGGGTGTCGTCGAGCTTGCGCAGCAGACCGCGCTTGGCGATCTTGGCCGCGTGCTCGAAGGTCCCGCCGATGCCCACGCCGATGACCGTGGGCGGGCAGGGGTTGGGACCGGCCTCGGCCACGCGGTTGACCACGAACTTCTTGATTCCTTCCCAGCCCTGGGCCGGGGCGAGCATGGTCACGCGGGACATGTTCTCGGCGCCGCCGCCCTTGGCCATGAAGGAGATCTTGAGCTTGTCGCCGGGCACGAAGTCGAAGTGGATGACGGCCGGGGTGCCGTCGCCGGTGTTGGCCCGGGTCAGCGGGTCGCAGGCGGACTTGCGCAGGTACCCTTCCTTGTAGCCCTTGCGCGTGCCCTCGTTGATGGCCTCGCGCAGGTTGCCGCCCTCGATGCGCACGTCGTCGCCGACCTCCACGAAGAAGACGGCCAGTCCGGTGTCCTGGCACAGGGGCAGCTTGGTGTTGTGGGCCAGGTCCGCGTTTTCCAGGAGCTGGCGGAGCACTTCCTTGGCGGAAGGGCTGGTTTCCTCTGCCATGGCCTTTTCCAGTCTTGCGCGCACGTCGGCGGGCAGTTCGGTGTTGGCGCTGACGCACATCCTGGCGACGGCGTCGATAATGTCGCTGGTCTGAATGGTACGCATGTTATTTCTTCCTGAAGATCTGCTTCATTGCGGTGATGCCCATCTTGCGGCGCAGGAAGCCGAGCTGGTTCTGCAGGGGCAGCCCCTTGGGACAGACGTCTTCGCAGGCGAGAAGGCCCATGCAGCCGAAGATGCCGTTGTCGTTGCCGATGACCTCGAAGTACTGTCTGTCCGTCCGCTCGTCGCGGGGGTCGACCACGAAGCGGGCGATGCGGTTCAGGGCGGCGGCCCCCATGAAGTCGTCGCGCAGGCGGGCGGTGCCGCAGGCCGCGATGCAGCAGCCGCACTCGATGCACCGCTCAAGCTCGTAGATCTGCTCGGCCACGCCGTTGTCCATGCGTTCTTCGTGGGCGGCGGGATCGAAGACCTTCTTGGTGTGGATCCACGACTCGGTCTTGGCGTACATCTCGCGGAACCAGACGCCCGTGTCCACGGACAGGTCGCCGACGAGCTTGAAGACCGGCAGGGGGTGGAGGATGATGTGGCCGGGCAGGTCCTTGGTCTTGGTCTGGCAGGCCAGGCCCGGACGGCCGTTGATGACCATGGCGCACGCCCCGCAGATGCCCGCGCGGCAGCAGAAGTCGAAGATGAGGCTCGGGTCCTGCTCCTCGCGCAGCCTGTTCAGGGCGATGAACAGGGTCATGTTCGGGTGTTCGTCCAGGATGTACTCCTGCATGTGCGGGACGTCACCCTTCCTCTCGGGATTATATCGGAATATCTCGAATTTGATTTGTCTACCCATGATGCATTCCTTTCTTGATCCGGGTTACTTCTTCTTGCCGATTTCGGTGACGGGGCTCGCGATGGTGCGGTCCTTCACGTACTTTTCGTCCGCCGGGATGATCTTGCCGCCGCCGTAGCCGCGGTCGCCCGGAGGCAACTCGAAGAGCGGGGTGGTGTCCTCGTACTTGAGGTCGGGCATGTCCGCGCCGATGGGCCAGTAGGCCAGGGTGCGGTTGAGCCATTCCTTGTCGTTGCGCTCGGGGAAGTCCTCGCGGTTGTGGGAACCGCGCGACTCGGTGCGCATGAGGGCGGCCTGGGCGATGCACATGGCCAGACGGACCTGGCCCTCGATCTTCAGCGCGGCGGCCAACTCGTGGTTGCAGCCCACGCCGTCCGAGACCAGGCCGACCTTGCGGGCCTTCTCCATGGTCCCCTGGAGGGTGGAGACGCACTCTTCGAGGCCGTCCTTGTTGCGGAAGACGAAGCAGCCCTTCATGAGGGCCTCCTGCATCTCGTTGCGCACCTCGTAGACGTTCAGCTTGCCGTTGCGGCCGTGGATGACGTCGTGGATGCGCTCCTGCTGGCGCTTGACCTCGGCCTCGATGACCGCGGTGTCGAAGGTGGTCTCGTATCCCTTGAGGAACTCGACGATCTTGGCGCCGATGATGCCGCCCGCGACCACGGTCTCGGCCAGGGAGTTGCCGCCCAGCCGGTTGAAGCCGTGCATGTCCCAGCAGGCCGCCTCGCCGGCGGAGTAGAGGCCCTTGAGGCCGTAGACCGCGCCGTCCTTGTTGGTCCGGATGCCGGCCATGGTGTAGTGCTGGGTGGGGCGCACCGGGATGAGCTGGGTGCGCGGGTCGATGCCCAGGAAGTGATGGCAGATCTCGTCCACTTCGCGCAGCTTGGTGGAGATGTGCTTGTCGCCGAGGTGGCGGATGTCCAGCCAGAGGTGTTCGCCGTAGGGGGACTTCACGCCCTTGCCCGCGCGCATGTGCTCGGTCATCCGGCGGGAGACCACGTCGCGGGAGGCCAGCTCGGCCTTTTCCGGCTCGTAGATGTGCATGAACCGCTCTTCGTTGACGTCGAGCAGGGTTCCGCCGTCGCCTCGACAGCCCTCGGTGACCAGGATGTCGGTGGGCACGATGCCGGTGGGGTGGAACTGGATGGATTCGGGGTTGCCGATGGGCACCAGGCCGGTCTCGTGGGCCAGGATGTGTCCCGCGCCGTCGCAGATGACCGCGTTGGTGGTGGCCTTGTAGATGCGTCCGAAACCGCCGGTGCAGATGGCCGTGGCCTTGGCCAGGTGTACCTCCAGCTGGCCGTTGCGCAGGTCGCGGACCACCGCGCCCATGCACTTGTCGCCGTCATGGATCAGCGAGATGGCTTCCTTCTTGTCGAAGACGTCGATGCCCAGCTCGGCGCAGCGGTTGTCCATGGTGCACATGACCGCGTGGCCGGTGCCGTCCGAGGTGTAGCAGGTGCGCCACTTGGCAGTGCCGCCGAAGGAGCGGGCGGTGATCAGCCCCTCGTTCTCCTCCTTCTCGTATTTCTCGAACTTCTCGCCGCCCTTGAAGTAGAAGGACTGGCCTGGGACCACGCGGTTCCAGGGCACGCCCCAGTGGGCCAGGCGGCGCATCTCGATGGGCGCGGCGTCGGCGAACAGGCGGGCGACCTCCTGATCGCAGCCCCAGTCCGAGCCCTTGACGGTGTCGATGAAATGGACGTCCGGGTTGTCGCCCTCGCCCTTGGCACAGTTGCCGAGGGCGGCCTGCATGCCGCCCTGGGCCGCAGAGGAGTGGGACCGCCGGGCCGGGACGATGGACAGGCAGGTGGCTTTGAAGCCGTTCTGGGCGGCCTCGCAGGCCACGCGTTCGCCGGACAGTCCGGCGCCGATGACGAGCAGGTCGGAATAGTATGTCTGCATGGTGTTCACCTCGTTAGCTCAGCGTTATGAAGCGGATCAGGGTGATGACGCCGATGACCATGAAGATGGTGAACAGGGTCGTCTCGAAGCGCTTGAAGCCCTTCCGCTGCTCGGATTTCACGAAACCCCACTTCACGGCGATGCGGTAGAAGCCGACGCTGACGTGAAGCTCCACGCTGGGAAGGAGGATCATGTAGAAGAGGAACCACCAGAAATGCTGCATGCGCGCGGCGGACTTGGCGGCGGTGATGGGCAGGTCGTTGAGCACGACCCACATGTGGATGGCGCCCAGGATCAGGATGATCATGGCGGTCACGGCCTGGACCACCCACAGCCAGGTGTCGCGGTGCTTGAGCATCCGGGCGTGGGCCACGATGGTGGCCTGTCCCTCGGCGCGGAAGGGGATCTTGCGCGCGGCCAGGGCGAAGTGGACCAGGAAGGTCAGGAAGATCAGCGGACCGCCCACCTGGGCCATGTAGGTGGCCTCGAAGAAGTGGGCGATGGCGTTCATCACGCCGGGGGAGATGACCACCGAGGACACGAGCAGCATGTGACACCACATGAAAAGGATCAGGCTTGCTCCCGTCAGCATCTGCAGCCAGTCGAGGGCGGCATCGGTGAGGGATACGCCTGGGACGGATGTCGTAAAGGTTTTCATCATTCTTCACCTGTTGTTCTTGATTGATACGAATAGACCCTGCCTCTGGAATCGCCTCGTCCGCGCGGGGGGCCCGTCCCTCCGGACCGGGTCCGGCGGGCGCGTCCCGCGCGCGGTTCGATGCGCTTGCCGAGATCCTCCTACGGAACCTCCTCTATACATCGGATATGGATCGCAACGGTTTCGGAAAAGCAACAGGCATGCCAGAACGCGTGACAAAAAAGTCACGGGATTACACGGCTATAATGGGTCGTGGGAAAGGGAATGAGCGGATTCTTGCCGATGGGGCGCATTCGGTAGGCAAGAATCCGCCGATGATTATTCGGACCGTTTCAGTCCGTATTTGGTCATCTTCTCGTTCAGGGTGCGGCGGGGGATGCCGAGGTCGTCGATGACGTCCTTGATGACCCCGCCGTTGCGGTTCAGGGATTCCTGGATGAGGTGGCGCTCGAACAGGGAGACCTGGTCGCGCAGGCTGACGGCCTGGGGCGCGGTGTCCCCGGTCTTGGCGGCCATGATCTTGGCGATGCGCTCCTTGGGCGGCAGGGGGGAGAGGATGTATCGCTCGGCCACGCTCTTGAGCTCGCGGACGTTGCCGGGCCAGTCGTGGCTCATCATCAGGGGCAGCCCCTCGGGGCCGAGCGGCGCGGCGGTCATGCCGTAGGTGTCGGCCGTGCGCTCCAGGAAGAAGGAGAAGAGCAGGGGGATGTCGTCCATGCGCTCGCGCAGGGGCGGGACGTTCAGCTCCACGGTGTTGATGCGGAAGTAGAGGTCCTCGCGCAGCCGCCCCTCGTCGATGGCCTTGCGCGGGTTCTCGTTCATGGCGGAGATGAGCCGGAAGTTGACCGCGCGCGGCGAGTTGGCCCCAAGCGGGGTGATCTCGCGCATCTCCAGGGCGCGCAGCAGCTTGCCCTGGACGTCCAGGGGCATGGAGTTGAGCTCGTCCAGGAACAGGGTCCCGCCGTTGGCCGCCTCGAGCTTGCCGATGCGCTTGCCCTGGGCCCCGGTGAAGGCCCCGCTGACGTGGCCGAACAGCTCGCTCTCGGCCATGTCCACCGGGATGGTCGCGCAGTTCAGCGCCATGTACGGGCCCTTGTTCAGCAGGGAGAGGTTGTGGATGGCCCGGGCGATGACCTCCTTGCCCGTGCCGGTCTCGCCGAACAGGAGCACGTTGGCCCTGGTCGGGGCGATGTGGGTGATCTCCTTCTTGAGCTCGCGCATGGGCGCGCTGGTGCCGACCAGGCGCGAGTCGATGCCCTCGCATTCGGACAGGGCCATCTTGAGCTGGCGGTTCTCCAGAACCAGCCGCCGCTTTTCCAGGGCGCGCTTGATGGTCTCCAGTATCTGCTCGGGATCGAAGGGCTTTTCCACGAAGTCGTAGGCCCCGCCCCGGATGGCCTCCACGGCCATGGCGATGTCGCCGTGGCCGGTGAACAGGACCACCGGGATGTGCTCGTCGATGTCCGCGATCTTTTTCTGGAAGGCCAGCCCGTCCAGGCCGGGCATCTTCACGTCGGTCAGGACGATGCCCGCGTAGTCCGGGGTGATGTCGCGCAGGGCCACGCGGGCGTCCGCGTAGTCGGCCACCTCGAAGTCCGAGAGTTCCAGCCACTGCCGCGCCGAATCCCGGACCGACTGCTCGTCGTCCACCAGTATGACTTTCTTCATGATTCTTCTTCTTGTTTTTGCTTGGAACGGGGCAGGATGACGAAGAATTCCGCCCCGTGCGGGTCGCGGTTGCCCACCCGGAAGTCGCCCTTCATGTCCTTGACGATCTTGTAGGAAATGGACAGGCCCAGGCCCACGCCGATGCCCTCCTTCTTGGTGGTCACGAAGGGCTCGAAGATCTTCTTGCCGACCTCCTCGGCGATGCCCGGCCCGTTGTCCCAGACGTGGATGGTCGCCCGGTCGCCGTCCTCGGACAGGCGCACGCCGATGAGCGGCGAGGCGGTCTCCTGGAGGGCGTCCAGGCCGTTGCGGAAGAGGTTGATGAGGACCTGTTCCATGCGCATGCGGTCGCCCCGGATGAGCACGGGCTGGCCGGGCATGGACAGCTTGAGGTCGCAGTTCTCTACCAGGAACTGGTGCTTCATCAGGTTCAGCGCCTCCTTGATGGCCAGGCGCAGGTCGAATTCGATGTCCTTGTCCGTGGATCGCCGGGCAAAGGACTTGAGCTGGCCCGTGACCTTGGCCATGCGGTCGCCCAGCTCCGAGACCTTGATCAGGGTCGGGTCGAGGTCGTCGAGCTTGTCGCGCTTGAGCATCAGGCGGCAGGAGGCCACGTAGGTCTTGGTGGCCGCGATGGGCTGGTTGAGCTCGTGGGCGATGGCCGTGGCCATCTCGCCCAGGGCGGCCAGCTTGCCCGCCTGGACCAGCTCCTCCTGGGCCGCGCGCAGCTCGTGCTCCGTGCGCTTGCGCTCCTCCACCTCCTGGGCCAGCTGGCGGTTGATGTCCCGGATGCGGTTGGCCTCCACGGCCTGCTGGCGGGAGATCTGGCGCTGCCGGCGCTCGCGCAGGAAGAGCCGGGTCAGCACGGCCAGGCCGAGAACCACGAAGGTGGTCAGGGAGACGCCCAGGGTCCGCTCCCAGAGGGGCCCCTGGGGGGTGAGGTAGCTGATCTTCCAGTCCGTGCCGGGGATGCCCCGGGTGTTCAGCAGGAAGCGTTCGGTGCCGATGGTCGTCTCCTGGACGAAGCCGAAGCGGGTCCGTGTGTGCCAGGGCAGGTGCTTGAGCTGGAACTTGGGGTAGTGCTCGCGGTCGTGGATCTCCTGGATCAGGCCCGCGTCCAGGGGGGTCAGGGTCATGTACTTCCATGAGGGGCGGCTGGTCAGGACGATGACCCCGTTGGAGTCGGTCACGATCAGGGTCTCGCCGCCCTCCTTCCAGAGGTGCTCCAGGGGGGACAGGGCGATCTTGGCCACGGCCACGCCGATGACCTCGTCCCTGTCCTTGATGGGATGGGAGATGTAGATGCCGGGCTCGCCCCGGGTGATGCCCACGCCGAAGAAGGTCCCCTGGCGTCCGGCCATGGCGTCCTTGAAGTAGGGCCGGAAGCCGAGGTCCAGGCCGATGAAGGCGTTGGGGCGGTCCCAGTTGGAGGCCGCCTTGACGATGCCGTCCGTGCCGATGATGTAGACCACCGACGATTCGGCGATGGTGTTGACCCGCTTGAGGAAGCGGTTGATGGGCACGCCCTCGCCGCCCTTGGTCAGGAAGGCCGTGACCATGCCGTTCTCGGAGATGAGGTAGGGCAGGTACTCGTACTTGCGCAGCTCGGAATCGAGCGTCATCTCGTACAGGGTCAGCCGCTCGTCGGATACCTGCTCCAGGTCCTGGAGGTAGTCGTACTGCACCAGCAGGCCGACGATGAACGGCAGGCCGATGAGCAGGAAGATGCCAGCGTCACGGCCGGGGTGTTGAATCGCGTCTCGTTGAAGGCTTTCATGCTTTGCCTGTGCTCCCCGCCGCACGGGCGGGGGTTGGGTCTGTTTCGGTCCGTTTCCCAGCAATAGGCGGAAATCCGCCGATGGGGCAAGGGCAAAAGCGGGCCCCCTGGGGGACGTTTGCGTTCAACTTCCCTGAATTGTTTGCCTTGTGTCGATTATTGAGCGGAGCCATGCCCGTAACCTAGCAAATAGGATACCGACATGCGGACCAAGGCGCATGTTTCGGGCCGCCCGTTCGCAGACCGTGGGGCAACCGGGCGGGATCAGTGCGGGAAATTCTCGGTGTAGGCCACGGTCCGGTCGGGCAGGAACCAGATGCAGGCGCTGTCGGGCGAGTAGCTTTCGAGGAAGGCGGCGCCCTTGGCCGGGCCCATGATGAACAGAGTGGTGGCCAGGGCGTCGGCCAGCTCGGCGGTGTCGGCGATGACCGTCACGCCGATGGACTCGTGGGCCGAATCCATGGTCTTGGGGTCGATGATGTGGTGGTGCTCGATGGGCCCGTCCTGCTTGTCCGGGGTGACGAACTGGCGGTAGTCGCCGGAGCCGCATACGCCCTTGCCGCGCACGGCGATGGTCTGGAACACCGCGTCGTTGCGCGGGTGGCGGATGCCCACGTGCCAGTCGCGGTCGCCGAAGCAGCGGAAGTCGCCGCCCGCCTCGACGATGCCCGCGGGCACGCCGTGCTTTTGCAGCAGGGCCACGGCCTCGTCCACGATGGACCCCTTGGCGATGCCGCCGAGGTCCAGCGCCATGCCCGGTTTCTTGAGCCGGACCCGGTCGCCGGGCCGGTCCAGGAGGACCATGCGGTAGTCCACCAGCCCGGACTTGGCCCGGGCCACGGACTCGTCCATGGCGTAGTAGAAGGGCGAGGTGGTCAGGGCCCCCACAGTGGGATCGAAGACCCCGCCCGTGGCCGCGCTGAATTGCAGCGCCCTGTCGAGCAGGGCGAAGGCGCGCGGCGTGACCTTGACCCAGGACTGCCCGGCCGCGCGGTTGATCCGGCCGATGGAGCCGCGCGGGTTGCGGTGGTCGAAGTCCTGCTGCAGGGCGCGCATGGCGGTCATGGTCAGGCGGGCCGCCAGGGCCGCGGACTTGCGGCTCGGGGCCTCGATGGTCAGCTTGACCACGGTGCCCATGGCCACGTCGGTGAAGCGGTAGAAATCCTCGTCTCCGCCGTCCGGGCGCAGGTTCGGGGAGAGGGTCACGGCCAGGAGCAGGCCGAGCAGGCAGGCGGCCAGGCCGGTGGCGGTCCGGGCCATGCCCGCGCCCCAGTGGAACTGGTCGCGGAAGACGTGGGTCAGCAGGGGCAGGCAGGTCAGTGCACCGATGACGGCCGCGGCCTTGAGCCCGGCCTCCGGGGCGTGCAGTGAGTGGACGATGAACCCGCCGAGCAGGGGGCCCAGGAGAAAACCGAGGCCGGAGGCGAGGTTGGCCGCGCCGAAGACCGCGCCCTGGCGGCGGCTCAGGGTCGAGGCGAAGAACATGGAGGCCGGGATGGACAGGGCCGCGCCCAGTCCCAGGATCACGCCGAAGGCGGCGAACTGCCAGAGCATCCGGCACTCGCCCAGGGCGTAGAGCCCCCCGGCGCTGACGAGCATGCCCAGGACCACGCGGTCCATGTTCGGCGACTTGTTGTCGAACCGCCCGGTGAGCAGCAGGCCGAGGAAGGTGGCCAGGCCGGGCGCGGCGAAGGTGGCCGCGATGACCGGGCCGTGCCGCCCGAGGATTTCGGCCAGGACGATGGGGTAGAAGGCGGTGGTCAGGCCGATGCCCAGGCTGCGCCCGCCGATGGCCAGGAGCAGGGCCCCGGCGCGGCTTTTGGAGCGGACCGGCTCGGCCTGGGGCGAGGGCGGGCGGCTGGTGGTCGCCTCGCCGGGCAGGAGCAGCAGGGTGGCGGCCAGGGCCAGGCCGAGGCAGACGGACAGGCCGACCAGCACCGGACCCATGACCCCGGTGGTGTAGAGCAGGCTGCCGAGGATGGGCCCGGCGAAGGCGGCCGCGTTGAACAGGGCCGCGTGGACCGCGAAGCGCCGGGACAGGGCCGCGCCCGTGGCCGATCCGCCCAGGGCGGCCAGGCCCACGGGCCGGACCAGGCCCGTGACCAGCCCCATGGCCACCTGGACCAGGTACAGGGCGGCCAGGCCGGGGGACAGGAAATAGGCCAGGGGGATGAGGCAGCCGGCACCCATGGCCAGGACCAGGACCGGCTTGGGCCCGTAGCGGTCGGCGGCCAGGCCGGACAGGGGCGAGACCAGGAGCTTGGCCAGGTAGTATCCGGCGAAGGCCGTGCCGAGCCACGCCCCGCTGACCCGTTCGTCCAGGGTCAGGAGCGGGATGGTGAAGGCGAACAGCCCCACCCCCAGGGTGGTGAACAGACCGCCGGTCAGGACGGCGGCGAGGGTGCGGTTGTTCCCGTTGGCGTGCATGTCGGTTAACGGTTTGCCGGGCAGGCGGTTCTCGGCGGGGGGGCCGGTTCCTCGGGAGGCCCATCCTGACCGCAATCGGCGGGGTTGTCCACCCCCGCGACCCCGGGCCGCCCGCAATCAGTGCACGAATTGCTCGTTGAAGATGCGCTCCTCCAGGGAGTGGTCCGGGGCGAAGAGGATGCGCGCCGGGCGCGCGTGGTCCTCGTGGACCAGGATGTGGGCCACGTCGCGGACCTCCAGGAAGTCCGCCGTGACGCTGACCGGCCGCCGCTTCGGGTCGAGGACCTCGAATTCCACGTCGGCCGTGTCCGGCAGCAGGGCCCCGTTCCAGCGCCGGGGCCGGAAGGGGCAGATGGGGGTCAGGGCCATGACGTTGGAGCCCAGCGGGATGATCGGCCCGTGGGCGGACAGGTTGTAGGCCGTGGAGCCCGCCGGGGTGGCGATCATGACCCCGTCGCAGACCATGTTGTCCAGCCGCTCGCGCCCGTTGATGAACAATCGGATGTGGGCCGACTGCTGGGAGATGCGCAGCATGGCCACCTCGTTGAAGGCCAGGGCCGAGACGCGGTCGCCGTCCACGGTGGTGGCGGCCATGGCCAGGGGGCTCAGGAGGTGTTCCTGGGCCGCGTCGATGCGCTCGAAGAGGTCGTCCGGGGAATACTGGTTGAGCAGGAAGCCGATGGTCCCGCAGTTCATGCCGTAGATGGGCAGGTCGCGGTCCATGACCCGGTGCATGGTCCGGAGCATGAACCCGTCGCCGCCGAGCGCCACCAGGGCGTCGGCCTCGTCCAGGGGGACCAGGGGATAGCGCGCCTCCAGTTCGGCCAGGCGTTTCCGGGCGGTGGGGGTCTGCGAGGCGACGCAGGCGATACGGCGTACGGCGGTGTCCATGGTGTGTCCCATCCTGTTGGTGCGTTTGTCGGTCCCACTACCTTGCATGGAGCGTGCCGTAAAGAGGGGCGGCGCGTTTGCCCCGCAGGCGCGAACAACGTCGCCCGGCTCCCCGCCGGTCATTTTCGGGGCACATTTCCCGACCCGGCGGGTATGGAGCGCATTGCCTCCCGCCGGGAAATGCACTACGGAAGAAGAGGGCCGGGACCCGGGTTCCGGCCTCCCCATCCACGAGGTGCATGCTCCCATGAAAGACATACAGAAGTTCATTGCCGGTTTCCGGAATTTCCGGAAAGAGTATTTCAGCCGCGAGGACGCCCCCTTCGAGATTCTGCTCAAGGGGCAGAACCCGACCACCATGGTCATCGCGTGCAGCGATTCGCGGACCGATCCGTCGTTCATCCTGCAATGCGAGCCCGGCGACATCTTCGTGGTCCGCAACGTGGCCAACATCGTCCCGCCCTACGAGAGCGACGAGGGCTTCCACGGCGTGTCCTCGGCCATCGAGTACGCGGTCAAGGTCCTCAAGGTGGAGCACCTGATCGTGCTCGGCCACTCCCTGTGCGGCGGCATCGACGCGCTCATGCACGACGACAAGGTCCGGCACACCGAGTTCCTGTACAAGTGGCTGTCGGTCATGGCCCCGGTGCGCGACGAGGTCGTGGGCCACTTCGGCGAGGTCAACAAGAAGTCCTGCACCGCCTGCGAGATGGCGGGCATCCTGCGCTCGGTGCGCAACCTGATGACCTTCCCCTGGATCAAGCGGCGCGTGGACGAGGGCTCCCTGAGCCTGCACGGCTGGTATTTCGAGATGGAGTCGGGCCAGCTCCTGAGCTACATGCGGGAGACCGAGTCCTTCGAACCCTTAAGCATGTGCTGCCCCATCCTCAAGCGCGAACAGCGGGAGGACGCGGACTAGGCTCCCGTCCCTTGCGCGCCGCGCCGATCCCGCGTATACACGGGGCCGGTCGGCAGTTCACCCAGGCGTCGCCGCCCCTCACCGGGGAGCTAAACCTGCCATCATTCCCCTCCGCTCGACACCTTGCAGCGTGCCGGGCCGGAAGTCGGCGGCCACCGGCAGTCCCTCATCCGCGACAGGCGCGCAAGCGAGGATATGTCATGTCCAGAGTTCCCATGCCCTTCTACGCGGGGGACGTCTCCGCACTGGCCCAGGCCCTGCGGCGCGGGCTCCGCGAAGCCGAGACCGTGCCCGGCCACGTGGAGATGCTCAACCTGCTGGTCAAATCCGTGGGCTACCGCAACTTCCAGCACTTCAAGGCCGAGTTCGACGCCCGCCGGACCATGGAGCCGCCCGAGACCCAAACCGCCGAGGTCGACGCCAAGCGCGTGAAGCGGGTGGTCCGCCTGTTCGACGAGCAGGCCCGCCTGACCCGCTGGCCCAAGAAGTACTCCGAACGGCTGCTCTGCCTGTGGGTCCTGTGGTCGCGCATCGCGCCGCGCCGGGACTACAACGAGGCAGAGATCGGCGCGCTTCTCGAACAACACCACCTGTTCGCGGACCACGCCCTGCTCCGACGCGAACTGGCCGACCACCACATGGTCGAGCGGACCAGCGACGGCAGCCGCTACCGGCGCATGGAAACCCCGCCGCCCGCCGAGGCCGTGGAGGTCTTCCGCCACCTGCGCTGACCGCTTCCGCGCAACGACAAACCCAGAGACCCCGGCTTCGGCCGGGGTCTTCTTTTGGGGGAAGAGGAGAAATCAGAGGCGCATGCCGCTGCGCGTCGATGGACAGGCGGTTTGATTCGCCCCGTCCCGGGGCTCACCCCTTCGGGGTCGCGCCCTGTCAGGTGCGGTCCAAATCCGCTGTCCTGCGGATTTGTCGCCCCCGGCGGGCAAGGGTTCGCACCCTTGCACCCCGTTTCGCGCCTTCGGCGGGGGCCGGTTTCCTCCCGGTACGAGTGGGAAAATAATGGCACAGGGTTGTTATGAGAAGGATAACTATGGTAGGTTTACGCCTCGGGTCCGTCCGGACCGGATTTCATACCAAGGAGATAGAAAATGCTCATCGCACCATATGACGCCATCCATCGGGAACTGCTCGCGTTCCTGCCCAAAGACCGGGTCTACACCGATCCCCTGCGCACCCTGGCCTACGGCACGGACGCCAGCTTCTACCGGCTCATCCCCAAGATCGTGGTCGACACGGACAGCGAGGACGAGGTCATCCGCATCCTGGCCGTGGTCAACGCCCACCAGGTGCCGGTGACCTTCCGCGCCGCCGGGATCAGCCTGTCCGGCCAGGCCATCAGCGACTCGGTGCTCATCCGCCTGGGCGACGGCTGGCGGCACTACCGCATCCTCGACGACGCCGCCAGGATCGAGCTGGAGCCGGGCATCATCGGCAGCCAGGCCAACCGGTACCTGGCCCCGCACGGCAAGAAGATCGGTCCGGACCCGGCCTCCATCGACACCTGCAAGATCGGCGGCATCGTGGCCAACAACGCCTCGGGCATGTGTTGCGGCGTGGCCGAGAACTCCTACAAGACCCTGCACTCCATGCGCCTGGTCCTGGTGGACGGCACCCCGCTGGACACCGGCGATCCGGCCAGCCGCGAGGCCTTCGCCCGCACGCACCGGCATATCCTCGACGGGCTTTCCGAGATGCGCGAACGGGTCCTGGCCGACGAGACCCTGGCCGAACGCATCCGGCGCAAGTTCAAGATCAAGAACACCACCGGCTACAGCCTGAACGCCATCGTGGACTTCGAGGACCCCTTCGAGATCCTGCAACACCTCCTGGTGGGCAGCGAAGGCACCCTGGCCTTCATCTCCAAGGTCGTCTACAACACCGTGGTCGAACACCCGCACAAGGCCTCCTCCCTGATGCGCTTCCCGGACGTGCGCTCGGCCTGCGAGGCCGCCACCGCCCTGCGCGGCGGGGCCGTGTCCGCGGCCGAGATCATGGACCGCGCGTCCATCGGTTCGGTCCAGGACAAGCCGGGCATGCCCGAGGGGCTGGACCAGCTCGGCCCGGACGCCTGCGCCCTGCTGGTCGAGGTCCGCGCCGGGTCCGCCGACGAGCTGGCCGCCAAGATCGAGAAGGTCCGGGAGACCATCGCGCACATCGAGCCGCTGGAACCGCACCGTTTCACCGACGTGCCCGCCGAGTTCGGCAGGCTGTGGAACGTGCGCAAGGGCCTCTTCCCGGCCGTGGGCGCGGTGCGCGAGCCGGGCACCACGGTCATCATCGAGGACGTGGCCTTCCCCATCGAGTCCCTGGCCGACGGCGCCCTCGACCTCCAGGAGCTCTTCCGCAAGCACGGCTACGACAAGGCCATCATCTTCGGCCACGCCCTGGAGGGGAACCTGCACTTCGTCTTCACCCAGGACTTCAACACCCAGGCCGAGATCGACCGCTACGAGGCGTTCATGAACGACGTCACCGACATGGTCGCCAACAAGTACCACGGCTCCCTCAAGGCCGAGCACGGCACCGGCCGGAACATGGCCCACTTCGTGGAGCTCGAATGGGGCCGCGACGCCTTTGCCCTCATGCGCGACATCAAGCACCTCTTCGACCCCAGGAAGCTGCTCAACCCCGGCGTCATCCTCAACGACGACCCGCGCGCCCACCTCAAGGACCTCAAGCCCCTGCCCGTGGCCGACGACATGATCGACCGCTGCATCGAGTGCGGCTTCTGCGAGCCGGTCTGCCCGTCGCGCACCCTGACCCTGACCCCGCGCCAGCGCATCGTGGCCTACCGCGAAATCTCCCGTCGCGAACAGGCGGGCGACGCGGCCGAGACCAAAAAGGCCTTCCACGACAGCTTCGACTACGACGGCGAGGCCACCTGCGCGGCCGACGGCCTGTGCGGCACGCGCTGTCCCGTGGCCATCGACACCGGCAAGTTCATCAAGCAGTACCGGGCCTGGGGACACGGCCGCTGGGCCAACGCCGCGGCCACCTTCGCGGCCAACACCACGGGCATGACCATCCACGCGGTCTCCGGGGCCCTGCGCGTGGCCGGGGCCGCCCAGGACCTGCTCGGCGACCGGGCCATGGACGCCGTGGCAGGCTCCCTGCACAAGTACTCCGGCAAGCGCATCCCCCGGTGGAACACCTCCATGCCCCGCGCCGCAACGCCCGCCCGCCTGTCCTCGCCCGCCACCGGCAACCGCGTGGTCTACTTCCCCAGCTGCGTGGCCCGGCACATGGGCCCGGAAAAGCACGATCCGGACAAGACCGCCATTCGCGACCGCACCCTCAGCCTCCTGGCCAAGGCGGGCTACGAGGTGGTCTACCCCGCGAACATGACCAAACTGTGCTGCGGTCAGCCCTGGGAATCCAAGGGGTTCATGGACCAGGCCGACGCCAAGCTCCAGGAGCTCGAATGCGCCCTGCGCGCGGCCAGCAACGGCGGCGAACTGCCCATCCTCTGCGACACCAGCCCGTGCCTCTACCGCATGAAGGAGCACATCAAGGGGCTCAAGCTGTACGAGCCCGTGGAGTTCGCGGTCCAGTTCCTGGCCGACAGGCTGGAGTTCACCCCGGTCAACCGCCGTATCGCCCTGCACGTCACCTGCTCCTCGCGCAAGATGGGGCTGGCCGAGTCCATGGAGGCCCTGGCCCGCCGCTGCGCCCGCGAAGTGGTCGTGCCCGGCGAGATATTCTGCTGCGGCTTCGCCGGAGACCGGGGCTTCAACTACCCCGAACTGAACGAGGCGTCCCTCAAGGACCTGCGCAAACAGCTCGACGGCTGCACCATGGGCTACTCCACCTCGCGCACCTGCGAGATCGGCCTGTCCCTGCACGGCAAGGTGCCCTACAAGAACATCGTCTTCCTGCTCGACGAGGCCAGCTGGCCGAAACAGGCGGAGTAGGGGAATGTCCCCGGCCGGGGCCGTCGGGGGATGCCTCCGGCGGGCCCTCGCCGGGCGGGCGTCTCCGACGGGGCCTCGCCGGCAGGGCGCCTCCGGCGGGCAGGGCGCCGCCCTGCACCCGCTCAAGGCCGAGGGCCTTGAGAATCCCGTTGCCTCGCTGCGCTCGGGGCTGGACGCGGGGAGGCGGTGCTTGGCGCGGGGGGATCGGCGGGGTGCGGCCAGGCGGTGTCCCGAAGGGTTCGCGCCGGAAGGGACGGGGACAAGAGGAATCGTCAGGGCGGCGTGTTGGAACTGTGGGGAAAAGAGGGGCCTCTTGCGCGCTGTGACCCCGCGAAGCGGCGACAAAAAGTTTAGGAGGGAGAAGGGGATGGGGGGCCGGAGGCAACAAAAAAAGTCCCCCCGCGCATAACGCGGGGGGACTTTTCATTGATCGTTACTTCGGTTGGATGGCTTCGAGGTCCACGGCGATGTGGACGGTGTTGCCGACCATGAAGCCGCCGCCGTCCAGGGGGGCGTTCCAGTCAACGCCGTAGTCGCGGCGGTCGATGGTGAACAGGGCGGTGGCGCCCCGGCGGGTGTTGCCCCAGGGGTCCACGCGCGGGTCGTTCAGGCCGGTGACGGTCAGCTGTATCTCGTGGGACGCGCCCTTGATGGTCAGCAGGCCCGCCACGGAGAAGCCGTTTTCGGCCGGGAAGACCCGGGTGCTCTTGAAGGTCATGGTCGGGTGGATTTCGGCCGCGAAGAAGTCGCCGCTCTTGAGGTGCGCGTCGCGCGCCTCCACGCCGGTGTCGATGCTGTTGACGCCGACGGTGATGTCGAGGGCGGTGGGCTTGTCGTGGTCGAAGTCTATGGTTCCGGTGACGTCCGGGAACATGCCGCGCACCTGGGCGATCATCATGTGCCGGATGGAGAAGTGGGCGGCGGAGTGGTCCGGGTCCACCTTCCAGGCCTGGGCGCCGGCCGGGACGGCCAGGGCCAGGACCGACAGCAGGATGAGCGGCAGGAGCAGGGCGCGGAGGTATCTGGTCTGTGTCATGGCTTGAGTCCTTGGTTTGTCGGGTTCGTTGTTTTCATCCATGATACCCGGTTTTTCCCGGACCGCAAGGCCGGGGTCGGCGGGCATCAGGAGAACGAGGGCGGTTTGGTCTGCGATTTCCTGTTCCGGACGCACAGCCGGTAGGTCAGGAACGCGCCGACCAGGGCGCCGATGACCAGGGTGCCGAGCAGGAGCAGGATGCGCGAGGTGGCGAAGGTGAACCACAGGAACGAGACCTGGGTCTGTTCGGTGTTCTGGAGCAGGAAGACGATCCACAGGACCACCAGGGTGGTGATGGTCGCCAGGCGGACCTTTTGCCAGGTGGTCGGGCCGGTCTTGGGCTGGTCCTGGGTCGCGGGGGAAGTGGTCTTGTCCATCAGGGGCCTCCTTTTCGGGGGGACTAGATCCATTTGCGTTTTTTGAAATAGAGCAGCATGCCCACGGCCACCGCGCCCATGCCGCCGAGGAGCACGAAGTAGCCGTAGCGGAACTTCAGCTCGGGCATGAAGTCGAAGTTCATGCCGTAGAGGCCCGCCAGGAAGGACAGGGGGATGAAGATGGTGGCGAAGATGGTCAGGAACTTCATCACGTCGTTCAGGCGGTTGCTCACGGCCATGTTGTAGCTGTTCAGGTGGTCGTTGAGCATCTCGCGGTAGGTCTCCACGGCCTCTGCGGTCTGCTCGGCCATGTCGGTCAGGTCGCGCAGGTACGGGGTGATCTCCTCGGCCACCAGCTCGTTCTCGGTCCTGGCCAGCTTGAGGGCGATCTCCCGGGCCGGGCGCACGGCCCTGCGGATGAAGGCCATCTCCCGGCGGTAGGTGTTGATCTCCTCGAGCAGTTCCGGGGAGGGGTCGTCCAGGACCTCCTCGTCGAAGGCCTCGATGCGTTCGCCCATGATCTCGATGACCTTGAGGTAGTTTTCGAACACGCGGTCGAGCAGGGCGTAGAGCAGGTAGTCCGGGCCGCGCCGCCGCAGCCTGCCGGACTGGTGGCGGATGCGGTCGCGCACGGGCTCGAACACGTCGCCGGGCTGTTCCTGGAAGGTGATCAGGCAACGGCCGGTGAGCACGCAGGAGAGCTGTTCCGAGATGATCCGGTCGCGGTCCTCGTTGATGGACAGCATCTTCAGGGTGATGAAGATGAGGTTCGGGTACTCGTCCATCTTGGGCCGGTGCCCGGTGTTGACGATGTCCTCGAGGATGAGCTCGGGGATGGAGAAGGCCGCGCCCACGCGCCCCATGACCTCGGGCTCGTGCAGACCGTCCACGTTGAGCCAGGAGGTGGTCCTGCTGGTCAGGCAGGGGGCGAGCACGTCCACGTCGCGGATGATTTCGTCGCGCAGGGTCTCCTCGTCGTAGTCGATGATCCGCAGGCGCGGTTCGGTGACCTTCTGCTGGCCGACGAAGATGAGCGATCCCGGCGGCTTGCCTGCCGTCATGTCGTTCTTTTTCAGGAATCTGGCCATGGGCTCCTCCGGTTTCCCCTCCGTGCGGACACGGGGAGCGGTGCATGCTGTCGTTGCCGGGAACGCAAAATATGATATATCGTATCGGCAACGGATGAAACCGTTTTTGCACGGGAAAAAGTCAGGCAGGGAGGATTGCATGGAGTTCACGGAGACGGCGGGCTGGATCATCCGGGTCCTGCTGGCCCTGGCGGTCGGGGCGGCGGCGTTCACCCTTATCCGGCTGTTCAGCGGAGGCCGGGCCCGGCGGTGGCGCGACCTGCGCGAGCTGCTTTCCCGGTCCACGAAGCGGCGGGTAATCCTGTTTCTGGCGGTTTTCGCCACGGCCCTGGGCCTGTCCATCCTGGTGCCGCCGTCCCATCTGCCCGAGGGCTGGTCCGGGCCCGCCGTGACGGCCATGAACACGGCCTGGGTGGTGCTGGCGGCCTGGGCCGCGACCCTGGCCCTGTCGGCCATGACCGGCGTGGTCAGCTGGAAGTACGACATGGACATGGAGGACAACCTGGGCGCGCGCGAGGTCCAGACCAAGGTGCGCATCCTGCACCGGATCGTCGTGGTCGTGGTCTGGTTCGCGGCGGCCGCGGCCGTGCTCATGCAGTTCGAGCGCTTCCGTCTGCTGGGCGGGACCATGCTGGCCTCGGCCGGAGTGCTCAGCATCGTGCTCGGCATCTCGGCCCAGAAGACCTTCGGGGCGATCATCGCGGGCATCCAGATCGCCCTGGCCCACCCCGTCAACCTGGACGACGTGGTCATCGTGGAGGGCGAGTGGGGGCGCATCGAGGAGATCACCTTCACCTACGTGGTGGTCAAGCTCTGGGACCAGCGCCGTCTGGTGGTGCCGATCACCTATTTCACGGACACCGTGTTCCAGAACTGGACCAAGAAGTCCGCGGAGATCATCGGCTCGGTCTTTCTGCACGTGGACTACGCCACCCCGCTCGAACCCCTGCGCGCGGAGCTGACCCGGCTGTGCGAGACCTCGGGCGGGCTGTGGAACGGCAAGACCTGCGTGCTCCAGGTGACCGACGCCGGGCCGGAGACAATGACCCTGCGGGCCATCGTCAGCGCGGCGGACGCGTCCAGGGCGTGGGACCTGCGCTGCCTGGTGCGCGAGGGGCTGATCGGATACCTCAACGGGCACTATCCCGAGTGTCTGCCCAGGCGGCGGGTGCTGTTGCAGGGCGGCCCGGACCGGGAGGCGTGACCCGGCGGCCCGGTTGTGGGCCGGGGAAAAAACGTGCTACGGTAGCATCGCGTCTTTCCTGGAGAACGGCTCCGGGGAAGGCGGCGCACCGCAAATTCGAACACTGGAGTGAATGGCTATGATGGGATTCGGCGGATTGCTCGGATTGCTCGTTCTCGTGCTGGACGTGTACGCCCTGGTCAAGATTTTCCAGAGCACGGCGGGCACCGGCTCCAAGGTCCTGTGGATCGTGCTGGTGCTGATCTTCCCGGTGCTCGGCTTCCTGTTCTGGTTCCTGATGGGGCCCAAGGGATAGGCCCGGGCGCTCCCGCACCCCCTTCCGGTCAGCGCGCCATCCGGGCGTCCATGACCATTTCCGAATACTCGTCCACCGAGGCCTGGGCCTGGCGCGGCGCGTCGAATCGGGCGATGTGCATGACCGCGTCGCCCTTGTAGACCGAGGCCAGGGACTGGTCGCCGATGATCACGCCGTCCTGGGGCGCGGTCAGGTCCGTGGACCGGCCGCCGAAGGGATCATAGATGGTCCCCAGGACCTCGCCCCGGGCGACATGCTGGCCGAGCTTGGCCGAGGCCCGGAACAGCCCGCTGGCCGGGGCCCGGCACCAGGTCCGGTCCGTGGCGATCTGGAGCGGCACCCGCCCGCGCCTGCGCTTGCCCGCCGGGAGCATGTCCAGGGCCTCGAGCACCGAGGTGATGCCGCGCAGCCCGGCGCGGATGGAAAACTCGTCGAAGCGCAGGGGTTCGCCCGCCTCGAAGAGCAGGACGCGCACCCCGTTCTCCTTGGCCGCCGCCCGCAGGGACCCCTCCATGCCGGACAGGTCCAGGGCGAGCGGCGCGCCGAAGGCCTCGGCCATGGCCAGGACCGTCGGGTCCTCCATGTCGCCCCGGATATGCGGCAGGTTCCGGCGGTGGTTGGAGCCGGTGTGCAGGTCGATGCCGTAGTCGCAGTGCCGGACCACGTTCTCGAAGAAGACCGAGGCCAGCTCCGAGGCCAGGGAGCCGCCCTCCCGGCCGGGGAAGAACCGGTTCAGGTCGCGGCGGTCCGGCAGGTAGCGGGTGTTGGCCATGAACCCGTAGATGTTCACGATGGGGATGGCGTACAGGGTCCCGGCCAGGCGGTCCAGCCGCTTCAGGCGCAGTAGCCGCCGGATGATCTCCACTCCGTTGAGCTCGTCGCCGTGGATGGCCGCGCAGACGAAGAGGGACGGGCCTTGGCGGCGGCCGTGGAAGACGTGGACCGGCATGACCGAGCCCTGGCGCAGGAAGGTGTCGGGCACGGGCAGGTGCACCGTGGCGCGGGTTCCGGGGAGTACGGTCCTGCCGCCGATGGTCACGGATGGTCTGGTCATGGTCTGTCCTCCCCGATTGTTCGCGCGGCGGCCTAGCCCTTGCCGCGCGTCTTGGTCTTGCCGGGCTTGGCGTTCTTCTCGATGAATTCGATGATCTTGCCCGCGATGTCGATGCCCGTGGCCTTTTCGATGCCCTCCAGGCCCGGCGAGGAGTTGACCTCCATGACCACCGGGCCGTGGTTGGAGCGCAGCAGGTCCACGCCGCAGACGTTCAGCCCCATGATCCGGGCGGCCCGCACGGCCGTGGAGCGCTCCTCCGGGGTGATCTTGATGGGCGCGGCCGAGCCCCCGCGATGGATGTTCGAGCGGAACTCGCCCTTGCCCGCGGTGCGCCGCATGGCCGCCACCACCTTGCCGCCGACCACCAGACAGCGGATGTCCGTGCCGCGCGACTCCTTGATGTACTCCTGGACCAGGATGTTGGCGTTGAGCCCCTGGAAGGCCTGGATGACGCTCTCTGCCGCGTGCCGGGTCTCGGCCAGGACCACGCCGATGCCCTGGGTGCCCTCCAGCAGCTTGACCACCAGGGGCGCGCCGCCCACCAGGTCGATGAGGTCGCCGGTGAACTTGGTGGAGCTGGCGAAGCCGGTGACCGGCAGCCCGATGCCCTTGCGCGACAGCAGTTGCAGGCTGCGCAGCTTGTCGCGGGAGCGGGTGATGGCGATGGACTCGTTCAGGCTGTATACGCCCATCATCTCGAACTGGCGCACCACGGCGCAGCCGAAGAAGGTGATGGACGCGCCGATGCGCGGGATGACCGCGTCCACGGCCTCCACCCGCTCGCCCTTGTAGTGGATGGACGGGCTGTGGGAGGTGATGTTCATGTAGCAGCGCAGGGGATTGATGACCTCCACGACGTGGCCTCGGGTCCGGCCCGCCTCGGCCAGGGCCGTGGTGGAATAGAGGCTCGCCTTGCGCGACAGGATCACGATTTTCATGTGGGCAGATGTCCTTTGTTTCGTTTTGCGTACGCGTTCCTGCCGTGGGCGCTCCCGGCCTGCATGGACAGGGACGGGTCCACCAGCAGCCGCCCGGACATGGCGTTGCGTCCGAGGAGCATGCGGAACTTCATTTCGTCCCGGTTGGTCAGGGTCAGTTCGATGGGCCAGGTTCGCCCGGCCAGCAGCAGGGTGGTGGCTATGACATAGCGGTTCTGGCTTTGTCCACCCGAATTGGTGACTTTTCTGCGGTCCACCAGGGGGGCGGTGCAGGGGATGACCAGGTCGTCGTTTCCCTGCACGGGGTGGACGTTGAAGGCCACGCAGGGCACGCCGTCGCGCTCGAAGGGCACGACGTCGAAGGCGTGCAGGGCCGAGGTCCGGGCCCCGGTGTCCACCTTGGCCTTGATGGCGGGCACGTCCAGGTCGGGCAGACCGACCCACTCCCGCCAGCCGATGATCATCTTCGGTTCTTTCGTTTTCTTCATGGGCGTCGATTTCGGTTGTCGGCCCGGCCGGAGGGGCGGACCGGTTATGGTTGGAGGCTCCCCGTATGCGCCAGGATGCGTCACAGGTAGAACAAAGGCAACAGGAACGTGTACGCCCCCCACATGATCAGGAGCAGGGGCACGCCCACCTTGAGAAAGTCCGAGAAGGCGTACTCGCCCGCGTTCATGACCAGCAGGTTGGTCTTGTAGGCCATGGGCGTGGCGTAGCTCATGTTCGCCCCGAAGAGCACGGCCAGGACGAAGGGCTCCGGGGGTAGCCCCATCTGTCGGGCGATGGATACGGCGATGGGCGTGCCGATGACCGCCGTGGCGTTGTTGGAGATGATGTTGGTCAGCCCGGCCATGAGCAGCATCAGGCCGCTCAGGACCATGGTCGGCGAGGCGTTGCCGGACAGGGCCACGAAGACCGAGCCGAGGTATTGGGCACCGCCGGTCCGGATCATGGCCGTGCCCAGGGCCAGGCTGGTGACCACGATGAGGACGACCTGGACGCTGAGGGCCCGGGTGGCGTCGCGCCAGGTCAGGCAACCGGTCAGGATCATGAGCAGGGCGCCCGCCGTGGCGCTGATGGCGATGGGCAGGAGGCCCGCGGCCGCGGCGACGATCACGGCCAGCATGATGGCGACGGCCAGGGGGGCCTTGCTCGAGTAGGGCAGGTCCATGGTCGAGTCGAGAACCAGCATGTCCGTGTTCCGCTTGAGTTCGGCGATGTTCGGGCGCGGCCCCTGGACGAGCAGGATGTCGCCCACGCGCAGCAGGATGTCGCCGACGTGGTCCTCGATGCGTTCGTAGCGCTTGCCCGAGCGGTGGATGGCCAGGGCGACGAGCCCAGTGCGGTCGAAGAAATGGTAGTCGTTCAGGGTGGTCCCCCGGAGCCCGGACCCCTGGAACACGGCGATCTCGGTGATCTGCTGGTCCGCATCGCTGAAGGGGTTGTCGTCGCTGATGGGCTCGTCCACGGAACCGGCCGGGAACAGGGTGCCGCTCAGCACCCGCTCGAATTCCTTCAGTCTCTCCGGCGTGTCGCTGACCACAAGGTGGTCGCCGGCGGCCAGCTTCACGTCGGGCAGGAGCATGAGCTTGTTGCCCTCGCCCCGCTCCAGGGCGTCGATTCTCATCTTGTTGCCGGTCAGCTCCAGGGCCTTGTGCAGGGGGTGGGCGTCCAGGGGGCCGCCCTGGGTCACGGCCAGGTGCGCGGTGAATATCCGGGGCGAGGAGTCGGTCAGGCATATCCTGCGGTCGGGCAGCAGGCGCGGGGCCACGAGCCAGAGGTAGGCCGCGCCGAGCAGCCCCGCGAGCACGGCCGGTACGGCGAAGTCGAACATGCCGAACGGGGCCAGCCCCATCTCCATGGCCACGGCCACCACCAGGAGGTTGGTGGAGGTGCCGATGGTCGTGGTCGTGCCGCCGAGCAGGGTGGAGAAGCCCATGGGCATGAGCACCTTGGCCGCCGGAGTGTCGGTCTTGAGCGACACGCTGATGAGCACCGGCAGGAGCAGGACCACCACGGGCACGTTGTTGATGAAGGCGCTGATGAACCCGCCGAGCAGCAGGGTCAGGAGCAGGGACAGGCCCGGACTGACCCGCCAGAACCGGGCCAGGGAGCGGCCCACGGGGTCGAGCGCGCCGGTGCGCAGGATGCCCTGGCCCGCGATCATCAATGCGCAGACCGCGACCAGGGCCTCGTTGCCGAACCCGAGGAAGAAGTCCACGGCCCGCAGGCGCACGCCGTCCGTCTCGAAGGGCACGGCCTCGAAGCCCACGGCCAGGCAGACGAGGACGACCAGGCTGGAGGTCTCCAGGGGGAGCCTGTCGCGGCTGAACAGGACCAGGGCCAGGCCCGTGAGCAGGAGGACGGCGACGGCGTGGGGATTGGGCGGGAGGGGAATGGTCATGGCGGTTCCTGGGCGTCGGGGGCTGGAGGTGGATATCGTTTTTTCGTCCGTTCGGCCGAGCATAGCAGATTTCGCGGCGTCCGGTAACGGGCCACCGGAGGCCGATTCTAATCGTATTCCGCCCCTCCCCGTTTCATGCTATGGCGATAGTGCGGCGGCCTCATTTCGCCCCCCTCAGCCCCGGAGCCCCTGGAGGAATGGTGGAATTCACGAATCTTGATCAGTGCATACGGCGCATCGAGGAACTCGAACACCGCTTGGCGGATTCGGAACGGCGCTGGCGCGGCGTCCTCGAATACATGCCCCACATCGTCCTCAGCCTGGATTCGGAGGGACGGGTGGTCTTCGCCAACCGGCACCTCCTGGACATGACCGGGTGGACCTTCGAGGAAATACGGGGCAAGAGTTGGTTCGAGCTCTTCCTGCCCGAGGACGTGCGCGAGGGCATCCGCGAGGTCTTTCTGGCGACCATGGCCCGCCGGGACGTGGGACCGCATTCCTGCCACACCAACGAGATCGTCACCCGCGACGGGCGTCGGCGGAACGTGTCCTGGTTCAACGTCCTCATCTCGGCCCCGGAGGGCGGCGTGGCCAACGTGACCAGCCTGGGCATCGACCTGTCCGCCCGGGAGGAGGCCAGGGAGGCCGTCGAGGCTAGCGAGGAACAGCTCAAGCTCGCCCTGGACGCGGCCAAGGACGCGGTCTGGGATCTCGACTGCGACACCAGCGAGGTCTTCGTCAGCCCGCAGCTGGCCGCCCTGCTGGGCTATGGGTCGGACGCCGTGCCGGGCACCCACGACGGTTGGTTGGGGCTGGTCCATCCATCGGACAGGCCCGGATTCGAGGAGGCCCTGTGGGGGGCGGTGGAGCGCCGGGGGGCCTTCGACCGCGAGCTGCGCATCCTGGACCGCGACGGGATCTGGAGGTGGGTCCTGGTCCGGGGCAAGACGGCCGAGTCCGACGACGGCAAGGCCCCGGCGCGCATGGTCGGAACCATCCAGGACGTCCATGCCCGCAAGACCGCCGAAGAGGAGCTGCGCCGGGCCAAGATGGCCGCCGACCTGGCCAACAGCGCGCTCAAGGTCAACATGGCACACCTGCGCACCCTGATGGAGACCATGCCGGAGCTGGTCTGGGTCAAGGACGAGGAAGGGGTCTTCCTGTTCTGCAACCACCGCTTCGAGCGGTTGTACGGGGCCAGCGAGGCGGAGATCGTCGGGCGCACGGACTACGACTTCGTGGACGCCGACCTGGCGGACTTTTTTCGCGGTCACGACCTGCGGGCCATGAACTCGGGCAGGCCGTGCATCAACGAGGAACAGGTCACCTACCGGGACGACGGCCACGTGGAGTACCTGGAGACGATCAAGACGCCGCTCTTCGACGACGACGGCAAGCTCATCGGCGTGCTCGGCGTGGCCCGCGACATCACCGAGCGCAAGCGCATCGCGGACGAGCTCAAGGAGAGCGAACTGCGCTTCAAGGTCCTGCACAACGCCTCCTTCGGCGGCATATTTCTCCACGACCAGGGCGTCCTGCTCGACTGCAACCAGGGCCTTTCGGACATCACCGGCTATACCCAGGAGGAGCTGAGCGGCATGGAGGCGCTCGACCTGTTGGCCCCGTCCGCGCGCGACGACGTCCGGGAAAAGATCCGCGCCCGGTTCGAGCGGCCCTACGAGACCGTGGGGTTGCGCAGGGACGGGACGTGCTATCCCCTCCAGATCGCGGCCAAGAGCATCCCCTACAAGGGCCGCGTGGTCCGGGTGGTGGAGTTTCGGGACATCACCGAGCGCAAGCGGGCCGAGGACGAGCTCAAGGACAGCGAACGCCGTCACCGGGTCATCTTCGAGAACTCCCCGCTCGGCATGATCCGCTTCAGCCGGGACGGGCGCATCCTGGACTGCAACGATCGCTTCGTGGAGATGATGGGTTCGAGCCGGGAGGCGCTCATCGGCTTCCCCATGCTGCGCGCGAGCAACCCGGACATGCGCCGGGCCCTGGCCACGGCCATCGCGGGCAGCCCCTCCGCCTACGAGGACTACTACAGCTCGGAGACCGGGCGGCGGGAAACCTTCCTGCACGTCCAGTTCAACCCGGTCAATCCGGGCCAGTCGCCCACCGAGGTCATCGCCACCCTGGAGGACTTCAGCGAGCGCAAGCGGGACCAGGACGCCCTGCGCCGGGCCAAGGAGCAGGCCGAGGCCTTCAGCCGCTCCAAGACGGAATTTCTGACCAACATGAGCCACGAGATACGGACCCCGCTCAACGGGATCATGGGCATGCTCCAGCTCCTGCATTCCACCGGCCTGAGCCGGGAGCAGGCCGAATACAGCGGGGCCGCCCTGCAATCCTCACGGCGGCTGATGAACCTGCTGACCGACATCCTGGACCTGTCGAGGGTGGAGGCGGGAAAGCTGGTGGTTCGCGCGGTCCCCTTCGATCTGGTGGAGACCTGTCGGCAGGTCTGCGACCTGTTCAAGCTGACCTCGGCCCAGTCCGGGGTGACCCTGATCTGCGAACTGGGCGAGAACGTCCCGCGCCGCGTGATCGGGGACGCCATCCGGCTGCAACAGGTCCTGACCAACCTCCTGGGCAACGCCTTCAAGTTCACGGCCACGGGCTCCATCGTCATGGCCGCGCACCGGCTGCCGGACGGGCCGTCGAAGGGCTACCGCATCCTTTTTTCCGTGGCCGACACCGGGGAGGGCATCCCGGACGAGAAGGTCGATACCCTGTTCGACGCCTTCACCCAGGTCAGCGAGGGGTACACCCGGCGGCACCAGGGGGCCGGGCTGGGGTTGTCCATCTGCCGGAATCTGGTCCGGCTCATGGGGGGGACCATGTCCATCGAGAGCGAGGAGGGGGCGGGCACCACCCTGTACGTGGCCCTGCCCTTCGGGGCCGGGGACGACGAGGCTCCCACCGCGGACCGGACCCGGCCGCGCGCCGGGGGCGCGCTCAGACCCCTGTCCATCCTCCTGGCCGAGGACGAGCGGGTCAACAGCCTGGTCATGAAGCGCCTCCTGGAAAAGGGCGGGCACACCGTGGTCGCCGTGGAGAATGGCGCAGAGGTCCTGGAAACCCTGCGGACCGCCTCCTTCGACGTGATCCTCATGGACATCCAGATGCCGGTCATGGACGGAGTGGAGACCGCCCGCGCCATCCGGGCCGGACGGGTCGGCGCGGACCTAACCGACATCCCCATCGTGGCCGTGACCGCCTACGCCATGGTCGGGGACCGCGAGAAGTTCCTCAAGGCGGGCATGGACGGCTACGTGGTCAAGCCCATCGAGATGGAGAAGCTGGAACAGGCCCTGGCCGAGGTCTGCCCGGAGTCCGCCCCATGACCCGGCGGATACCCCGGAGGGCCGCCGTGCTCGCGGCGGGCGCGCTGGCGCTGGCCCTGTGCCTGGCGGCCGTCCCGGCCCCGGGCGCGGACGACGTCCCCTGGTGGCCCATCCAGGTCAAGAGCTGGTACGGCATCTACGATCCGGGCGGCAAGCAGCCGGGCCGCGCCGCGGTCAGCCTGGACCGCCCCAGGCTCGAGGAGTGGACCCCGCCCAGGCCCCCTTCGGGCCGGTACACCGTGGGCGTGTGTGTGCCCCACCTCAAGGACCCGTACTGGGTCGCCGTGAACTACGGGGTCATCGAAGAGGCCCGGCGGCTGGGCCTGGGCGTGGACATGACCATGGCCGGGGGCTACGGCGGGGGGGACGTCCAGGCGGACCACCTGCGCGGCCACCTTCGGGACGGGGTGGACGGCGTCATCCTGGCGGCCGTGGACTACGCGGGCAATGACCAGGTCATTGCCGAACTGCGCGAGGCGGGCGTGCCGGTGGTGGAGATGATCACCGACGTCCTGGCCCCGGCCGTGTCCGCCAAGGCCCTGGTCTCCTACCACGAGGTCGGCGGCCTGGTGGGCGAATACGTGGCCGGGCACGCCGAGAGGGCCGGGCTCGACACCGTGCGCATCGTCTTTTTCCCCGGTCCGCGCAACGCGGGCTGGGCCCCGGAGACCCTGGCCGGGTTCATGGAGGCCATGGACTCCTATCCGGGCAGCGTGGACCTGGCGGACGTGGCCTGGGGCGACACCGGGCGCGAGGAGCAGGCCGGGCTTTTGCGCCGGGTCCTGGCCGCGCACCCGGATGTCGACTACGTGGTCGGCAACGCCGTGGCCGCCGAGGCCGCGCCGGATATCCTCCGGGAGCTGGGGCTGGCCGACAGGGTCTCGGTGGTCTCGTCCTACATCATGCCCTCCCTGTACCGGCGCATCCGGTCGGGCGAGGTCCTGGCCGCGGCCGCCGACCTGAACGTCTACCAGGGGCGCATGGCCGTGGACATGATGGCCCGCATCTTCAACGGCGAGGTGCCGGGCCGGGATTTCCCCTTCCGCTCCGGGCCGTTCATCCCCATGATCACCGTGGACAACATCGGGGACCATCTTTTCAAGGGGCTGTTCGGGCCGCGCGACTACCTGCCGGTCTTCCACCTGGAGCCGGGGGAATAGACCATGCTCCGCCCGGCCGACTCGCGCATACGGACCAAGCTCTACGTGGCCTACGCCGGTGCGTTCCTGGTCATCTTCCTGGTGGCCGGGGGGATCATCCACGCCCAGGTCCGGGACATGCTGCGCCGGAACATCGAAACCGAGCTGGACCGGACCACCGAGGCGCTGCGGACCCTGGTCCGTTCCTCGGTGGACGTGTCCATCCGCAACTACATGCGGGCCGTGGCCGAGAAGTGCCTGGACGAGGCCCGGAGCCTGCACCGCCAGGTCCGGCGGGGGCGGCTGACCGAGGCCGAGGCCAAGGACCGGGCCAGGCGGGCCTTCCTGAGCATGACCATCGGCCGCACCGGCCGGGTCTACTGCCTGGACAGCCAGGGCATCATGGTCGTGCACCACAAGCGCAGTCTGGTGGGCGTGGACATGTCCGGCATGGCCTTCGTGCGCGAGCAGATCCGGCGCAGGCAGGGATACATGACCTACGAGTGGAAGGAGCCCCTGGAGGCCGAGACGCGGCCCAAGGCCGTGTACATGACCTATTTCGAGCCGTGGGACTGGATCATCTCGGCCTCGGCCTACCGCGAGGAGTTCGGCCAGCTGGTCAACATGGAGGACTTCCGCCAGCGCTTCTTCGAGCTCCGCTCGGGCGAGTCGGGCTATCCCTTCGTCCTCGACTACAGCGGGTACCTGCTCCTGCACCCCTACCTGCTCGGGGTGCACTACAACGACTATGACTCGCCGGGGCTGCGGACCACGGCCGAGCGCATCGTGGCCGAGCGCAACGGGCACTTCGACTACATGTGGCGCAACCCGGGTGAGACCGCGCTGAAGAAGAAGGTGGTCTATTTCAAGGACATCCCGGAACTGGGCTGGGTGGTGGCCTCGTCCAGCTACTACGAGGACTTCCAGAAGCCCCTCGACACCATCGGCTACGTCATGCTCACGGCCCTGGCCGTGGCCGTGCTGCTCATGATCCCGGTCTCCTTCGGCATCGGCGCCCTGATCACCCGGCCCATCGCGACCCTTCAGGAGAGCTTTTCCAGGGCCGCCGACGGCGACTTCTCCGTGCGCATGGAGCAGCACTCCCGCGACGAGCTCGGCCTCATGGCGGGCTATTTCAACGCCTTCATGGAGCGGCTGACCGCCTACAGCAACGACCTGGAAAACGAGATCGCCCACCGCCGGGAGACCGAAAGGGAGCTCATCGCCATGGACCGGACCAAGACCATGTTCTTGGCCTCGGCCTCCCACGAGCTGCGCACGCCGCTGACCTCCATCATCGGCTTCCTGCACCTCATGGAGAAGAATTTTAGGACCCGCTTCCTGCCCGTGCTCGGCCCCCTGGACCCGGTGGGCCGCCAGGCGCGCACCTTCGAGAAGAACTTGGCCGTCGTCCGCGTGGAGGCGGACCGGCTGGGCCGACTGGTCAACGACCTCCTGGACCTGAGCAAGATCGAGGCCGGGCGCATGGAGTGGCGCGAGAACATCCTGTCCGTGGACCTGGTCCTGCAACGGGCGGGCGAGGCCTCGGCCTCCCTGGCCGAGGACCGGCCCGGCGTGCGGCTGGTGGTCGAGCCCCTGACCGAACCCATGGGCATCCTGGCCGACGCGGACAGGGTCCACCAGGTGCTCATCAACCTGCTCAGCAACGCCTTCAAGAACACCGAGGCGGGCAGCGTGACCCTGTCCGCGGTGAGGACCGGGGCGGGCGCGACCTTTTCGGTCCGCGACACGGGCCGGGGCATCTCCGAGGACGAGCGGGAGAAGATCTTCGACCTCTTCTACCAGGGGCGGGACGAGAACAACCGCTCCACCCAGGTCCTGGGCACCGGGCTCGGGCTGTCCATCTGCCGACGGATAGTGGCCCACTACGGCAGTCGGCTGGAGGTGGATTCCGTGGTCGGGGAGGGGAGCTGTTTCCGCTTCACCATCCCTTTCGGGGAGCGCGAGCTCTAGGCCGGTCCGGGTGCGGGCTCCTCGGCGGCCTCGGGGGTCAGGGCGAAGGGCAGGGCCACGAAGAAGGTGCTGCCCTTGCCGAGCGCGCTTTCCACCCATATCTTCCCGTGCAGCTTTTCGATCAGGTACTTGGAGATGGTCAAGCCCACGCCGGGTCCCGACAGCCGCTTGGTCATGACCTTTTCCCCGATCTCGAAGCTGTGGAAGATGGTCTCCATCCGGTCGGCCGGAATGCCCACGCCCGTGTCCGAGACCTCGAAGCGGATCATGACCCGGTCGCTGTCCGCCCCGGCGAAGTGCTCGGGGTCGATGCGCACGTGCAGGGTGACCTTGCCCTTTTCGGTGTAGCGGAAGGCGTTGAGCAGGATGTTGTGCAGGGCCTGGGTGGCCTCCAGCGGCGCGCCGTAGAGGGTGTCGGGCAGGTCGCTGTGGGCCACGAAGTCGAAGTCCACGTTCTTTTTCACGGCATAGGCGTGGAACACGGCGGCCAGCCGGGCCAGGACCTTGGGAAAGTCGAAGAGCTTGTACTCGATGAGCACGGCGTCGGACTCGAGCATGGTCAGGTCCAGGAGCTGGTCGAAGAGCCCGGCCAGCTGGGCGGCCCCGTCGTGCAGCGGGCGGAGGAGCTCCAGCCGCTCGGGATTGGTGTCCAGCTCCAGGAGCAGGCTGGACAGCCCCATGATGTGGTTCAGCGGGGTGCGCAGCTCGTGGCTGATGTTGGCCAGGAAGGCCGACTTGGCCCGGCTGGCCTCGTCGGCCAGGGCCTTGCTTTTCTCGAGTTCGAGGGTCCGCTTGCGGACCTTTTCCTCAAGGTCGCGGTTTTGGTTGTACAGGGCCAGGTGGGTCCGGATGCGGGCCTGGACGATGGCCGGGTTGACCGGCTTGGTGATGTAGTCCACGGCCCCCAGGGCCAGCCCCTTGGCCTCGTCCTCGGTCTGGGACTTGGCCGTGATGAAGATGACCGGGACCGGGCTGGTGCGCTCGTCGCTCTTGAGCCTGCGGCAGACCTCGTAGCCGTCCATCTCGGGCATCATGATGTCCAGGAGGATGATGTCCGGGAGCGTGTGGCGGATGACCTCCAGGGCCGAAACCCCGTTGAGGGCCACCAGCAGTTTGTAGTCATCCTTGAGCACATCCACCAGGAGGTCGATGTTCAGGCGGTTGTCGTCCACAACCAGGACGGTGGCGCGTTCGCTCATCTTTATTGCGGCTCCATGGATTCAGGGACCATTATGCTAGAATTACCGCATTTCGGATTCAGGAGCAAGGGACTCCGCAAGGTAATCCGGAGGGAGCCGCAGTGATCACAGCCCCTTCCTGGGGTCGAAGTCCTGGCCGAGCGCGGCCGGGGCCTCGATGGACCAGCCTCTGGACAGGGCCTTGAGGAAGGGGTGGCGCCGGACGATGTCCTGGACCCAGCCCATGCGGCCCATGTTCACGGCCAGCAGGGTCAGGATCATCATGGGGAAGGGGGCCACCTGGAAGACCGGGGCCGGGATGGACGGGAAGATTTCCTGCAGATAGATGCCGGACACCTGCAGGGCGGCGAAGAAGAACGCGCCGAGCGCGGCCCGCACCGGGTGCCAGCCGCCGAAGATGACGATGGCCAGGGCGATCCAGCCCGCGCCCTCGCACCCCTGGGGCCGCCCCCAGCCCGGCTTTACGGCCAGGGAGTAGGCGCCTCCGGCCAAGCCCACCAGGGCTCCGCCCGCCAGGCAGTAATACAGCCGCACCAGGCGGACCCGGATGCCGCGCCCGAAGGCCGCGCGCGGGGATTCGCCCACGGCGCGCAGGCGCATGCCGCCCTCGGTGCGGTACATCCACCACCAGCAGAAGGCGACGGCCGCCAGGCTCAGGTAGACCACCGGGGACTGGGAGCCGAAGATCAGCCCCACGAAGGGCGCGTCGCCCAGGCCGGGGATGGTCCACAGGCCGAGGTCCGGTCCGGGCTGGCGCGAGAAGTTGTGGCCCAGGAAGTAGGCCAGGTCGCGGGAGAGCAGGGTCAGGATGAAGCCCACGGCCAGCTGGGACTGGCCCAGATAGATGCCGATGACGCCGAGCACGCCCGCGATGGCCGCGCCCACGGCCGCGCCCGCGACCATGCCGAGCCACGGGGAGTCGAAGGTGGCCGAGCAGGCGAAGGCGGCCATGGCGGACAGCAGGATGGAGCCGTCCAGGGACAGGTTGATGATGCCCGCCTTCTCGGTCAGGGTCTCGCCCAGGGTGGCCAGCACCAGGGGCGCTCCGGCCATGAGGATGGCGGCGATGGTCAGGGCGAAGGTGTCCATCAGCTTCTCCTCCGGGCCGCGCCCTCAAGCTCGCCGTGCTGAAAAACGCGGTTTCCGGCCTGCTCCGCCGCCATCGGCCGCGCATCGGCCCGTTCCGGCCGCCGTGACGCCGCATTGAAAATGGACGCGATAAAGGATGGATGCGGCATCAATCCGCCTCCTTGCGTTGCTTCAGCCACAACCGCAGCCCCTGCACGATGAACAGCGACAGGACCATGATGCCCTGGATCACGCCGGACAGGGAGGAGTCCAGGTTGAGTTGCAGGGGCAGCTGGATGGAGCCCACGTTGAGGATGGCGAAGAACAGGCAGATGAACGGCACGAGCGGCAGGCGGAAGGAGGCCATCATGCCCACCAGCAGGGCGGTGTAGCCGTAGCCGGAGGAGATGTTCGGCAGCAGGCGGTGGTAGACGCTCAGGACCTGGGTGGCCCCGGCCAGTCCGGCCAGGCCGCCGCAGAGCATGAAGGCCTGGAGCAGGCGGCGGCGCGGGCCCAGGGCGAACAGGGTGGCGGCCTTGGGGTTCTCGCCCACGGCGCGCATCTTGAGCCCCCATTTGGTGCGGTGGAGCAGGATGTAGACCAGCAGGATGGCGGCGAGCGCCAGGACCAGCCCCACCCAGCTGACGGACAGGGTGCCGAGCCGGGGCAGCCACAGGGAGACGTCCAGGGGCTCGGTCCCGGACATGGAGGCCACGCCGGGCCGCTTCCACGGGCCGAAGATGAGCCACAGGATCACGCCCATGGCCACGAAGTTGAGCCCCAGGCCGGAAAAGATCTCGTGCACCCGGCCGAAGACACGCAGCAGCCCGGAGAGCAGGGCCCAGAAGGCGCCGCCCAGGATGGACGCGGCCAGGGCCAGGAGGATGACCCCCGCGCCGCCGCCGTCGCCGAAGGGGCGCAGGGCCGCGGTGCAGAAGATGGCCCCCATGATGACCTGGCCCTCCACGCCGATGTTCCACAGCCGGGCCGTGAACGGGATGAGCAGCCCCACGGAGCACAGGGTCAGGGGCACCCAGCCCGCGAGCACGCGGCCGACCTTGGACCAGGAGCTCAGGCCGCCCTGGAAGAGCACGTAGATGGTCTTGAACGGCGGAGCCCCGGCGGGCAGGGCCACGATCACGGTCAGGACCAGGGCCAGGACCAGGGCCAGGGCGAGCCAGCCCATCTGGGTCAGGAGGGAATCGCGGTTCACGCCCGTTCCTCCTTGAGTTCGTCGTATCGCTTGCCGGCCATGAGCGCGCCGACCACCTCCATGGAGATGTCCGCGCCCTCGACCACGGCGGCCAGGGCCCGGTCGTAGAAGACGATGACCCGGTGGCTGTGCTCCAGGACCTCCTCGAGGTCCGGGGAGAAGAAGATCAGGGTGGCCCCGTCCGCGCAGCGCCGCTTGAGGTGGTTCCAGACCTGCCGGGCCGAGCCCGCGTCCAGGCCGCGCGTGGGGTGCTCCATGAGCAGGAGCCGGGTCCGGTCCGGGATGAGCGACAGGAGCAGCCGCTGCTGGTTGCCGCCGGACAGCTCCACGGCGCGGGTGTCCGGGTGGGCCTGGAGATTGAACTTGTCCACGCACTGGGAGCGGTAGAATTCGGTCAGGTCGCCGTCCCGGTCGGGGAAGGCCAGGGTGATGTGCTCCATGAGGTTCAGGTCCGGGAACAGGGCCAGGCCCAGGCGGTCGGCGGGTACGAACTGCACCCCGGCCCGGCGCAGGGCCCTGAAGTCGTTGGCCGCGAAGCGGGTCCCGTCCAGGTCGAAGCCGCCGCCGGGCATGCGGTCCAGGCCGCACAGGCCGCGCAGGAAGAGTTCCTGGCCCGAGCCGTCGAGTCCGGCCAGGCCGATGCACTCGCCCGGCCGGGCCGTGAAATTCAGTCCACCCATGGAGTACTTGGGCCCGGCGAAGAGCACGTCGTGCATGGCCAGGCGGGGCGTGTCCGTGGCCGGGGGCAGTTCGGGCAGGGGCTCCACCTCGCCGTCGGCGGCCTCGCCGAACATGAGGTGGACCAGCTCGTGCTCGTCGTAGGGCGGGGTCAGGGTCCCGACCAGCCGCCCCTGGCGCATGATGAAGATGGAGTCGGCCATCTCGAAGGCCTCGGACAGCTTGTGGGTCACGAGCACGATGGTGTGGCCCTCTTCGCGGGCCAGCTTCATGAGCAGGTCGAAGAGGTCCTGCTTCTGCTCCGGGGTGATGCCGGTGGTCGGCTCGTCCAGGATCAGGGTAGTGGCCCCGAGGTCGAGCAGGCGCAGGAGTTCGAGGAGCTGGCGTTCGCCCACGGTCAGGCTGGAGACCGGCTCGTCGGGCAGGAAGCAGGCGTCCAGGCGGAAGGACAGCTCGCCGATGACGTCCACGACCTCCTTTTTGCTGCGTCTGGGGGCGCCCAGCTGGAAGTTCTCCCACACGGGCATGGCCGGGAAGTCCAGCGGGTCCTGGTAGAGCATGCCCACGCCCTTTTCCCGGGCCAGGGCCGGGGTCAGGTGGGTCAGGGTCTCGCCGCCGATGGTAAGCTCCCCGGACGTGGGCCGGGTGTGTCCGGCGAGCACGCGCATGAGCGTGGACTTGCCCGCGCCGTTCTCGCCGACCAGGGCATAGATGCGGCCGGGTTCGAGGGTCAGGCTGATGCCGTCGTTGGCCCGAACCCGGCCGTAGTGCTTATGTATGTCGTGTAAGACGATCATCCCTATTCGGGGGAGGACAGTCCTTCCATGCCCTCAAGCAGCTGCTGCATGTACCAGATCTGCTTGTCGGTGGCCTTTTCCCCGGCCTTCAGGAACGGGGTGCCGTCCTGGTAGTTGAGGGGACCGGTGAACAGGTCCACTTCGCCGGAGCCGAGCTTGGCGATGAACGCGTCCAGGGCGGCCTTGACCTCGGGGGTCACGCCGGGGCCGGGCATGAAGCCCACCGGGGACTCGTCCGGGTTGTTGTAGTCGGCCCAGTAGGGGGCGTCCCACTCGAAGGCGGGCTTGTAGGTCCCGGCGGCCACGGTCTTGGCCAGCTTCAGGAAGCCGGGGCCCCAGTTGAAGTAGGGCACGCCCAGGCAGATGTCGCCCTGGCCCTCGCAGGCCTTCTCGTAGTCGTAGGGCAGGGCCCAGACCTTCTTGCCCGCGTCGGCGCGCTGCTTGGCCACGACCACGTTGTCCGGGGTGTCGATGCCGGAGATGACCACGTCGTAACCGGCGTCATACAGGGAACCGGCCACCTGGGTGGGGTCGGCGGTCACGCCGGGGATGTTGAACCAGAAGCCGATCCACTTGACGTTGAAGGTCAGGTCCTTGGCGTCCTTGCCGCGCACCTCGGTCCAGGCGTAGCGCGCGCCCAGGTAGGCGGCGGACATGAGGCGGCGGGTCTCCTCGTTGATCAGCGGGCCGACCACGCCGATCTTGCCGGTCTGGGTGGTCATGGCTGCGGTGAATCCGGCGAGCATCTTGGAGTAGATCATCTTGCCGAACAGGTTGCCCAGGTTGGCCGGGGCCTTGCCGGTCCAGGCGGCGTCGCCGGACACGTGCACGAAAATCTTGTCGGGGTGCTGGGCGGCGGCTTCGAGGATGCCGTCCTTCATGTCGTCGGAACCGGCGATGATCAGGTCGGCGCCCTTTTCGATCAGGTCGTCGGCCACCTGCGGGATGGTCAGTCCGGGCCGGTCGGCCGGGTTGACCTTGTCGAGGTAGATCAGCTTGGCGCCGTCCATGTGGGCCTCGACGTACTTGCCGCCCTCATACTGGGCCTGGCTGTAGCCCTTGTCGTTGTAGGGGCCGACCAGGATCAGGCCGATGGTGAAATCCTTGGCGAAAGCCAGTCCGGACATGAGCAGGAGCGCGCTCAGGACCAGGGCGGGCAACATGGTGATACGTTTCATCCTCTCCTCCAGATTCGGTGCCCGCCCGTGACGGTGCGCGGCGGTGTGCTGCGGGCTGTTTCGGTGGCGCGGCCCCGGATGGGGCCCGCAAAAAAAACGGCGGGAACGGTGTAGCCGACGCTCCCGCAAAAGTCTATTCTTGGATTAGAAGCCGGGGTCGTGTCAACCGCTTGTTGACCGGTCCGCAAGTCGATGCGCCGGCCGCCGGAGGGCCCGGCCCGTCGGCACGACGCGGAATACTTGACCTCGGCCTTCGGATGTTCTATCTAATGACCCGTCAGCTGGATTGACGAATATGCAGCCGCGCAGCTTTTCATGGATGCGCGGCCTGTATCTTTTTTTACTGTCCGACTGTGAATTCATTTTTTAGTGAGGTTTTTGAACATGGATCGCATTCCCATTTCGAAACAGGGATTTGAAAAGATCTCCCAGGAACTTGAGGACCTCAAGGCCCAGCGTCCGGCCATCATCCAGGCCATCGCCGAGGCGCGCGCGGAAGGCGACCTCTCCGAGAACGCCGGTTACGACGCCGCCCGCGAGCGCCAGGGCATGCTCGAAGCGCGCATCTCCTACATCAACTCGCACATGCCGTTGTTCGACGTGCTCGACCTGGACGCCCTGTCCGGTGAACGGGCCATATTCGGCGCCACCGTGGAGGTCGAGGACATCGACACCGAGGAGCGGCGCACCTTCACCCTGCTCGGCCCGGACGACGCGGACCACAAGAAGGGCTCCATCTCCGTGCTCTCCCCCATGGGCCAGGCGATCCTGGGCAAGGAAGAGGGCGACGAGGTCATCGTGGACGCCCCGCGCGGCCGCATCGAGTACGAGATCGTCTCCGTCCAGTTCCTCGGCGTCGCCGGACTGGGCTTCAAGTAGCGTTCGTCCGCGTTCATCGCACAACCCCGCCCCGTCGTCTCCCGGCGACGGGGCGTTTTCATCATGCAGCCCACACCCGTCCGCCTTACCGGGGAGTTCGACCCCTCCGCCGCCTGCCGGGGCGGGTGCGCCCGCTGCGGCCGGGAGCACGTTCTGCCCGTGGGCCCGGCCCGCGCGCCCGCCCTCGACCTGTTCGAGCGGCTGACCCGCGAGAAGCGCATCGATTTCGAGGCGGCCGAGCCCGACCCCAGGTTCTCCACGGACTACTTGTTCGGCGAGGCGGGCGGCCAGATGTTCGGCGTGCTCGCGGCCCGCGACCGCTCGGGCGCGACCGTCGTGCTCAAGGCCTTCTCCGGCCAGTACAACTCGGTCTGGGACGTGGACGGCTGGGCCCCGCCGCTCCTGGACACGGCCCGCTTCCGGGCCGACACCTTCGAGGCCGAACAGCGCATCAAGGCCATGGGGAGGGAGATCGCCGGGATGCCCCACGGGTCGCCCGCGCGCGACCTGCTGATCTACCGGCGCAGACAGGCGTCCGCCGCCCTGATGCAAGAGATTCACGCCATGTACCGGCTGCCCAATTTCCGGGGCGAGACCGTGCCCCTGCCCCTGGCCGTGCACCCGGCGGGCAACCCGCCCACGGGCACGGGCGACTGTTGCGCGCCCAAGCTCCTGGGCTGGGTCGCCACCCACGGGCTGACCCCGCTCGGCCTGGCCGAGTTCTACTTCGGCCGGACCAACCGCTCGGGCTCGAAGGAGCACGGCCGGTTCTATCCGTCCTGCCTGGACAAGTGCGGCCGCATTCTGGGTTTCATGCTCTGCGGCCTGGAGGGCGCATGACCCCGGCCGACGACCTGAGGATCGTCTACGAGGACGCGGTCGTCGTGGTCGTGGACAAGCCGTCCGGCCTGCTGTCCGTGCCGGGCAAGGGCGAGGCCAACCAGGACTGCGTGGTCGCCCGGGTCAAGGCCCGCCACCCCGGCTGCATCGATCAGCCCTCGGTCCACCGCCTGGACCAGGACACCTCGGGCCTGCTCGTCCTGGCATTGAGCGCCGAGGCCCACCGCGACCTGTCCGGCCAGTTCATGGACCGGCTGGTGGGCAAGCGGTACGTGGCCCTCATCGACGGCGTGGTGGAAGGACAGGGCGGGATCATCGAGCTGAAGTTCCGCCTGGACCCGGACAACCGCCCGTACCAGGTCTACGACCCGGTGAACGGCAAGCGCGGCGTGACCCGCTGGCGCAAATTGTCCGTGGAGGACGGCCGCACCCGCGTGGAGTTCATGCCGCACACCGGCCGGACCCACCAGCTGCGCCTGCACTCGGCCCATGAAAAGGGGCTCGGACTGCCCATCGTCGGCGACCGCCTTTACGGCACCGGCACCGGACCGGGCCAGCTCAAGCTTCACGCCTCGCTGCTGCGCTTCCGCCACCCCGTGACCCGCGCGCCCCTGGAATTCGTCTCCGCGCCCCCGTTCTGAGCCGCGTCCGCCGGTATCAGGTCGGAGCGCGCGGAATACCATTTTTGTGCTTTTTCTCCGGACCGGATCGCCGGGCCCGTCGCGCCCCTCGAAGTGTCCCAGGTTACGGCATTTTTTTCTTTGCATTTCCGTCAACCCCTTTCTGAACGATATGACATGGTTGTGAAAAAATATGATTTTTTTTGCAAAATTGTCATCGCGAAAGACCCAAAAAAGGGTATTAAACTACATTTTCGTAGTAAAATACGCCCCCGCAAGAAATGCGTTCCGCGTATCTGCCTGGATATACGCTCTTTTCATTGTTTGGCATGTAACTTGGTATAAACCGCGTCTAGACAACAAGGGTCAGGCGCCCTTTGGCCCGGCCGGACGCCGGAAAACCCATATTCATGCCTGAAGGAGAATTACATGAGCGGATACCAGACTCGTCAGAACGCAATCAATGCGGTGACCAACTACAAACCCAGCATCGAGCCCCTGAATTTCGCGGAGACCTCCCCGGCGGAGATCTTCGGTTCCAACGTCTTCAACGACAAGGTCATGAAGGCCATGCTGCCCAGGGAGGTCTACAAATCCCTGATGAAGACCAAACTGGCCGGCGAGAAGATGGATCCGTCCATCGCCGGACCCGTGGCCGCCGCCATGCGCGAGTGGGCCATGGCCAAGGGTGCGACCCATTACACCCACGTCTTCTATCCGCTGACCGGCCTGACCGCCGAGAAGCATGACAGCTTCCTGAACCCCGACGGCGCCGGCGGGGCCATCGCCGAGTTCGAGGGCAAGCTCCTGATCCAGGGTGAGCCCGACGCCTCCTCCTTCCCGTCCGGCGGCCTGCGCGCCACCTTCGAAGCCCGCGGCTACACCGCCTGGGACGTGACCAACCCGGCCTACATCCTGGAGAACCCCAACGGCACCTTCCTGTGCATCCCGACCGCCTTCGTCTCCTGGAAAGGCCATGCCCTGGACAAGAAGACCCCGCTGCTGCGCGCCAACCAGGCCCTGAACAAGGCCGGCCGCCGCTTCCTCAAGCTGTTCGGCTCCGACGACGGCTCCCTGGTCGTGTCCAACGCCGGTCCGGAACAGGAATACTTCCTGCTCGACCGCAACTTCTTCTTCGCCCGTCCCGACCTGATGGTCTGCGGCCGGACCCTGTTCGGCGCCAAGCCCTCCAAGGGCCAGGAGCTGGACGACCACTACTTCGGCGCCATCCCGCGCCGCGTGCTCTCCTTCATGATGGAGGTCGAGCGTGAACTGTACAAGCTGGGCGTGCCGGTCAAGACCCGCCACAACGAAGTGGCCCCCGGCCAGTTCGAGATCGCCCCGGTCTACGAGCAGTCCAACCTGGCCACCGACCACAACCAGATGGTCATGACCACCCTGAAGTCCGTGGCCAAGAAGCACGGCATGGCCTGCCTGCTGCACGAGAAGCCCTTCGCGGGCATCAACGGCTCCGGCAAGCACCTGAACTACTCCATCTCCACCTCCTCCCAGGGCTCCCTGTACTCCCCGGGCAACACCCCGCACAAGAACATGCAGTTCCTGGCGGTCACCGCGGCCACCATCCGCGCCGTGGAAAAATACGCCAAGCTGCTCCGCGCCGTGGTCGCCTCTGCGGGCAACGACCACCGTCTGGGCGCCAACGAAGCGCCCCCGGCCATCATCTCCATCTTCCTGGGCGAAGAACTGGCCGAGATCTTCAACCAGATCGAACTGGGCGACCTCAAGGGCTGCAAGGCCAAGGGCTGCCTCGAGATGGGCGTCGATTCCCTGCCCCCGCTGCCGCTGGATTCCGGCGACCGCAACCGCACCTCTCCCTTCGCCTTCACCGGCAACCGCTTCGAGTTCCGCGCGGTCGGCTCCAACCAGTCCATCGCCGGCGCCCAGGTGGCCCTGAACACCATCCTGGCCGAGTCCCTGGACTTCATCACCGACGAGATCCTGAAGATCACCGGCGGCAAGAAGGCCGGTCTCAAGGAAGCCTGCCAGAAGGTCCTGCAGGGCATCATGAAGAAGCACGGCCACGTCATCTTCAACGGTGACGGCTACGCCGACGCATGGCAGAAGGAAGCCGCCAAGCGCGGTCTGCCCAACCTGAAGACCACCCCGGACGCCCTGCCCGCCATCATCGACAAGGAAGTGGTCGCGGTCTTCGAGAAGTACGGCGTCCTGTCCAAGGACGAGCTGCACTCCCGCTACGAGATCTACCACGAGCAGTACTGCCAGCACATCGTCACCGAGTCCCTGCTGACCGTGAAGGTCGCCAAGACCATCATCCTGCCCTCGGCCATCCGCTACCAGGGCGAACTGGCCCAGGTCGCCGCGTCCATCAAGGCCATCGGCATCGAGCCCCGGACCATCCTGCTCCAGGAAGTCACCGACAAGCTGCGTGACCTCCAGCAGAACATCGTGGCCCTGGAGAAGATCATCGCCAAGGACGACTTCAAGACCGTGGAAGAGGATGCCAAGTACAAGGTCGAAAAGACCCTGCCCGCCATGCTCGCCGTCCGCGAAGTGGTCGACGCCCTCGAAGGCATCGTGGCCGACGATCTGTGGCCCCTGCCCAGCTACCAGGAAATGCTCTTCATTAAGTAAGCGCGCTCCTGCCAAACGCAAAAACAAGGGTCCCGGCGATGCCGGGGCCCTTTTTTTGCGTTTGTCGGAGCGCGCCGCGGCTTCCGATAGCGGGCCATCCGCACATTTTTTCCGGGGGGCTTTCATCCTCACGTATGCCGCAATACGCTGCGGTGAAAGCCCCCCGGAAGAAAATGCACGGCTGACCCACTCTCGAAAGCCTCGCTACATACGGTCGCGGGGGAGAGCCGCTGTCGGGTGCCTGTGGCACCCGAATCGCTCCAAAGAGAAGAGGGGGCGGTGCGTGTGGGGAGAGTTGCTGTCGGGTGGCTGCGCCGCCCGAATCGCCCGAAGGGGAGAGGGGGGGGACACGTGGAAAGCGCTGCTGTCGGGTGCCGGTGGCACCCGAGTCGCTCCAGGGGGGGAGGAGCCGGTGTGGGGGCCGGTGAAACCCGAGTCGGGGCTAGTCCTGTTTGTCCTCGGGGGTGTTCAGCAGGCGGATTTCCCGTTGGGGGAAGGGGATGGTGATGTTGTTTTCCTTGAAGGAATCCCAGATGTTGAAGAGGACTTCGCTCTTGACGTTGCCCACGCCGCAGTTGGCGTCCGAGATCCAGACGCACAGTTCCATGTCGATGGACGAGTCCCCGAATCCGGCCAGGCGGGCCTTGGGCTCGGGAATCTTGAGGATGCGGCTGGTCCGTGAGGCCGCCTCTTCCAGGAGGGTCTTGACCTGGTGCGGATCGGATTCATACGACACGCCCACCGGGATGATCAGGCGGATGTCCTTGTTGGAATACGTCCAGTTGACCACCTCGTTGGTGATCATCCGCTCGTTGGGGATGAGGTATTCCTTCCCGTCCCTGGTCAACACCGAGGCGTAGCGGGCGAACATGTGGTGGACCGTGCCGAAGACCCCGCCCACCTCGATGGTGTCGCCGGGCTTGATGGACTTGTCGGCCAACAGGAGGATGCCCGCTATGTAATTGGAAAAGATGGTTTTCAGCCCGAAGCCGACACCCACGCCCACGGCGCTCGAAAAGATGGCGAAGCTGGTCAGGTCGATGCCCACGCTGGACATGGCCAGCAGCAGTGCGGCGGTGTACAGGACGACGTTGACCAACTTGCCGGTGAGCACCTGGAGAGAGGGCGACAGCCCGGTGCTCGTCCGGATCCACCGGGCCACGAGCCGGGAGACGGCCGAGGCGATCTGGAGGCAGAGGACGGCCAGGAACACGCCCTTGATGGCCCCGTACAGGGAGATGGCCGTGCCGCCCACGGACAGGGTCAGCCCCTGGAGGTAGGCGGTCAGGGGGGCCTGGAGCCCGCAGACCTGGAGCAGGGCCATGAGCCAGATGAGCACGGCCACGAGCCTGGACAGGACGCGGTTGGGGATGAGCAGGGTCAGCAGCCGGATGGCCACCCAGGCCAGGGCCAGGTCGCTGGCCGCGAACATCCAGCGCGGAAAGTGATCCAGGAGCACGGACAGGCCGATGCAGACCTGGGCGAAGGCCACGAAGGCCAGGCTGGCGCCCACCCCGGTGGGGGCGAGAATCAGGGAGCGCACGACCTCGTTGCGCACGGAGCGCCCGATCCAGGCCACGAACCTCGGCCGGGTGAACCTGCCGAGCACATAGGCCCCGGCCAGGCCCGCGACGATGCACGACCACTCCACGGCCGCGTGGACCGTCAGCAGGTTCACCTGCAACCACTCGATCACCTGGTTGTAATAGTATTCGATACCCGGCTCCATGGGCATTCCTTCCGGCGTCAGCCTATTGTATCTCGCACAGGTATTCCTGGATGGACTCGTTGCCCTTGGCGTCCGCGATCTTGATCTCGAGCTTGAACCGGCCCGAGGGGATCTCCACGTTGTCGGCCTTGATGGCGTTCCCTTCGAGATAGGGGGCCAGCCGGTCGGTCAGGTTCTTGGAGAACCAGCCCTTGCACGCCCGGATGTTAAGGGTCTTCATGTCCACCCGGGCCACGCCGTCCTGGAACAGGATGAGCAGGCGCAGCCTGGACGGCGACTCGATGACCAGCCCGTTGTCGGTGTCCTTGACCGAGGGCGTCTCGAACACGATCTTCGGGCCCACGCCGAAGCCGATGCCCTTGGAGGCCACGCCCTGCGCCCATTCGGCGTCGTCCAGGGCGAGGTCCTTGGCCTCTTCCGCCGAGAACAGGGTGAGGGGACCGGCGACGGAGATGGAAGGAAGGGCCAGCACAACGGCCAGCAGGCTCGCGGCCAGGAAAATATGGATTGCCTTGTTCATGATATCCCTCCTAGTTGTCGGATTGGGTCTGTTCCTTGCGCTCGAAGACCACCTTGTCGATGATCCCGTTGCCCTTCTGGTAGAAGACCAGCGCGTTGTAGTCCTCCACCGGGGAATACAGGGCGATGTCCTTGAGGTAGTCGTAGGCGGCCACGAGCATGGACAGGACCTCGGAGAAGACGCCCTTGTCCTGGCTCACGGGCACGAGCTTCACGCTCCCGCCGTACTCCGCGACCTTGGAAAACCAGTTGTCCAGCCGCTTGGGGATGGAGTTCAGGGTGATGGCCGCCGGAAAGACCAGGGTCACCGCGGGGTAGTCCCCGGCCAGGCTGGCGGACAGCTGCTTGTCGAAACTCGCGGAGTCGAAGAACTCCACCTGTTCCAGGGGCTCGATGACGGCCGGATGCTTTTTGGGGGCGCAGGCGGCCAGCAGGGCGGCGCAGAGCAGGACGGCCGCGGCCAGGGACATGAATGTCTTCGTCGTATGGAACATGGCTCCTCCGTGGGGCTTGGGCGATGTGTCGGTGATGGGCGCCGTGGCGGTTACCTGATCTTGAGCAGGACGATGCCGGCCCCGTAGGGCTTGCTTTCGGGGCGGGCCGGTTGGGCCGGTTGCGCCGTTTCCGCTTCGGGCTTCTCCTGGGCGTCGATCACGACGAAGCCGCGCGTGGAGGCCTGGTCCATGGTCCGGAACGCGCCGTCCCCGTACCCCTGACGGTAGAAGTTCACCGGGAACGGGGAGTGGAAGACCGCGATGAGCGCCTTGCCCGCGGGCGGGGCGGCGGCCAGCTCGAAGGCGTCGCCCTGCGCGGGGATGGCCACGGTCAGGCCCGCCTTGACCAGGTTCTCGGGATGGAACTTGTTGGGGAAGAGGATGGTGGGCGCCTTGTCGCCGGGCTGGATGGTGACCACGTTGAGGTAGCCGTCGGTCCGGGGGGTGCAGGTGATGCGTAGCGGATCGCCGACCTTGAAGACCGTGCCGTTGGTCCCGACCTTGACGTCATAGGCGGCGTGGCCCGCGATCTTGCGGATCTGGGTGATCCAGTCCTCGGGCGCGGCCTCCTTCGGGACGAAGAGATTCTTTTCGTTGTGGGCGGCGTCGCCCACCAGGGCCGGGCTGTAGACCATGGCCGGTTCGGGCACGACGTCCGCTATGTACCGGGTGGTCTCGGCGTAGAGCTTGGACATGTCCAGGCGCCGGTCCTTGGCCGCCTGCTCGACCGCCCGCTCGATACCCAGGGTGAAGAAGCTGCCCTTGGTGGAGGCCTGGGCCCGCTGGTTGTCCTGGGCGGCGCTCAGGGCCGAATAGTTGAGCGGCTCGGCCGTGTCCATGGACTTGTTGAACAGGGGCAGGGACCGGCTGGCCCTCGGCATGCCCGGATATTCAAGGAACTTGGGCACGATGCCCGCGTGCCGGGCGGTCAGGCTCCGGGTGGCGGTGCCGCTGTGGCAGGCGTCGATGAGAATGAAGACGTTGGCGGAACGCATGCGCTTGAGCATGTCGCGGAACATGTCGTCCACCAGGACGTTCTTGAGCGTGTTCACCCCGAGGGCCACGTCGTTGCAGACCAGGACCTCGTCCGCGTTGTCGGTTTCGTCCTTGTCCTTATCGTATATCTGCGAGCCGTGCCCGCTGAAATAGAACAGGGCGCGTTCGTCGGGGCCCACGCCGGCGATGAGCCACTCGTCCACGGCGGCCTGGATGTTCTTGAGCGTGGCCTGGTCGTCCGTCAGGACCCTGATGTTTTCCGGCTTGTACCCGAGGGTCAGGGCGACCTTGCGCATGGTCTCGACATCCTTGTCGATACCGGGCAGGTCGATGCCCTTCATCCGGTATTTGCCGATGCCGATGAGCAGGGCCTTGTCGGCTGCGTTGGCGGGTGTTGCGGGGAGGATCAGGAGGCAGAGAACAATGAAGAGAAGCAGTCGTTTCATGGCGTGGTGGCCCTTTAAAAAATTGTTAACAAAAATAATTTCATAGAATGCATCAATAATCAATACCGCGTTGCTCGTCATAATGAGACGGACAGGTGAGGATTTTTTTCCGCAGGTGACCTTTTTCCCCACGGGTTGCGTAACGCGAGACAACCCGCTATCTCTACGGACGGGGAAAAACTGTCTGCAAATCAGGGATGTTCACGCCTGTGAAGTGGAAAGACGAGATGTTGGCGAATTGGGAAAGGCTGGCCGCGTTGTCGCGCAGGCGCTTTTCCGACGAGAATCTGGCCGATGAGGCCCTGCTCTACGTCTCGGGCGAGCTGGAGCGGGACGACTGGAAGCGGCTCAGGTCCTTCGAGGGGCGGTCCAGCTTCGGTTCGTACCTGCTGCACGTCGCCGCCCGGCTGCTGGAGGATTTTTCGCGGAAAAAGTTCGGCAGGGTCCGTCCCAACAAGTGGGTCCTTGAGCGGGGCGGCATCTGGCTGACCCTGTTCAGGATGCTCTGCCTGGAACGGCAGGACGGCGAGCGGGTGGCGGACGTCCTGGCGGCGGGCGCGCCCGGCGGGCGGTCCAGGGACTTTGTGCGCAGGGCCGTGGTGGACATCCGGGTGCACGTGCCCGACTGCGGCAGGTCCACCCTGCCCCTGGCCGCCGACGGAGTGTCCGTGGACGACCTGCCCGGCGACGGCCAAGCGGCCGGGACCGGCAATCCGGCAGCAGACCTGAGCGGACGGCAGCGGGAGAGCGTCCTGGCCAGCCTGTCCTGGATGGTGGGCGACGAACTCGCCCCGGAGAACGGGGCGGCCACCCGCCTGGCGGACAAGGTCGCGGACGCGGGCCGGACCCTGCGGCTCGACGCGGAGGACCGGCTGTTCCTGAAGATGATCTACCGCGAGGGCATGAACGTCAGCGCGGCGGGCCGGATGCTCGAATGGTCGGCGTCCCGGTCGCACAGCCGGTTGAAGTCGCTGTTGCGGGAGCTCCGGGAGGCCTTTGACGGCGCGGGCATCGGCGAGGAAATTTTCGCCCTGATAACGAATGCATAGGACAAAGATGCAGAGGACGAATCGGCATATGGCGCACCATCTGAGCGACGAACAACTGGCCGAACTGGGTCTGGCCGCGACGGAAGGAACCGGGCATCCCGGCCCCTGCCCGTCCGCCGAGGATCTGGCCGCACTGCGGGAGGGCCGCCTGGACGCGGCCCGCCGGGCCGAAATCCTGGCCCATCTCGACGGTTGCGCCGAATGCGTGGCCCGGTGGCTGGCCGTGTCGTCGGTGGACGCATCCTCGGAGGACGCGCCGGAGCGGGCCGTCCCGGCCCCCAGGGCCGTGTCGCCGGTCTTTGTCCGGACCGTGGCCGTGATTGCGGCCGTTGCCGCCTGCGTGTTTTTCGTCATCCGTCTCTTTCCCCCGAGCGGGGGCGGGCCGGACTTCGCGCGCTCCGTGGACGCCGGGTACCGGCTCGTGCTGGACGATCCCCGGTTGTACGCCGCCCTGAGCGGCCCGGTCCGGGAGCTGGCCGCGTCCGGCGGGGTGCGGTCCGCCGGGACCCCGGCCGAAGGCGCGTTCGAGGCCGGGTGGGCGGCGGGCCTGGCCGCGCTGGGCCGGGGCAGGGAAGGGGTTGCCGCGCCTTCCGGCAACGCGCGCGCGGAGTACGTCTTTGCGGCGGGACGGTGGAGCGTCCTGGTTCATGCGGCGCTGGACGCGGAGGTCCCGTCCGGCGGGAATTTCTGGAAGGAGCAGGCGCGGACCGCCGGGCTGTTCCAGGAGCGGACGGCCGCGCTCGCGCCTGGGGACGAGACCCGGCACCGGGCCCTGTGGGGGGACCTGGCGGCGGTCCTGGACCGTCTGGCCGACGGTTCCGCCACGGCGCGGGACCGGGACCGGCTGTGCAGGCTCCTGGGCGGGCTCGGTCGGGTCATGGGGGAATCGGACCTCGGCGCCTGACGAAAAAACCGGGCCGCGTCCGTCTGACAATGTCATGAACATCCACTTGCCCATCATCCATCGTCCGAGGCCCGTCGCCGGGTGGCTGCCCGCCCTGGTCCCGGCATTGTTCCTGCTGCTGACGTCGGTCGCCTTCGGGGCGCAGAAGTACGCCCTGCTCATCGGCATCAACGACTATTCCCACACCGGCTTCCGCTCCCTGCGCGGGGCCAGGAACGACATCGACCTCATGCGCGGGGTGCTCGTCTCCCGCTTCGGGTTCGCGCCCGGGCATATCGTCCAGCTGGTGGACGGCCAGGCCACGCACACGGCCATCCGCGACGCCTTCCACCGCCTGCGGGACACGGTCGGTCCCGGAGATTTCGTCTACATCCACTATTCCGGCCACGGCTCCTCGGTCTGCGACGTGAGCGGCGACGAGGGACCCGGCGGGCTGGACTCCACCTGGGTCGCCTTCGGATCGAGGACCGGCGGCAAGGGCAAGGCCGGGCCCGTGGACTGCCGCCTGCTGCGCGAGCGGGCGGGGACCCTCCCCGCCTGGAGCGACGGCATCGACTCCTACGACATCCTGGACGACGAACTGAATGGCTGGCTGGTGGAGTTGGGCCGCGTCACGGACAACATCGTGTTCGTGTCCGATTCCTGCCACTCCGGCACCGTGACCCGGAGCTTCGAGGCTCGGGCCACGCGCGGCCTGCCCCGCGATTTCCGGCCCTACGTGCCCGGCCGGATCGAGACCGGGACCCTGCGGGGCGTCCGGATCGGGGCCTGCCGGGACGACGAAAAGGCCGGGGAGTACCGCACCGGGGACAAGGTCTACGGCATGTTCACCTGGTTCTGGGCCAATGCCCTGATGGAGGTCGGGCCGGACGCCACCTGGCAGGACCTGGTCAAGCGGGCCTCCGCGCTCATCGGCTACGAGTACGCCGGGTATTCCAATCAGCACCCGCAGATCGAGGGCGGCCTGGACCGGGAGGTCTTCGGCGGCGGCGGGCGGGACCTGGACGACAGGGTGTCCGTGGCCGGAGTGGACGACGGCCTGGTGTCCCTCAATGCGGGCAGCCTGTCCGGAGTGACCGTCAACTCGCTCTACGTGGACACGTCCCGGGGGGGCGGAGCCGGGGAGCGCAGCGTGCGGATCGTCTCGGTGGAGCCGACCATGAGCATCGGCGAGACCTCGGCGGACCTGAAGCCGGGGGACCTGCTGTCCCTGAAGCGGTTCTGGCCCGAAGCCTCCTCCCGGTCGATCTTCGTGCGCGCGGAGCTGCCCGGCGACGCCCTCTACGCGGCCATGGCCCGCGAGGCCGTGCGGAACATGCCGCAGTTCGAGCTCGCCGGGGACGAATCCTCGGCGGACCTGATCCTGCACATCTTCCGGCCCGGCAGGGGGGCGGCCAAGGACGCCGCCCGGCAGGAAGGCCCGCCCGCATCGGACGAAAGCGCCCCGGTCCAGTGCTGGATTCTTTCCCCGGACGGGCGGCCCCTGGCCGAGGGCGGGCGCAGGCTCACCCTGGCCGTGACGCGGGACTGGGAGAAGCCCCTAGAGGATGCCCTGGAACGGGTCTCCAGGGTGCGCCATCTGCTGACCCTCAAGTCGCCGCCGGGCGCGGCCCGGCCGGTGATCATGGAGATGACCATCTGGAAGCCCGCCGTTGCCGGGGCCACGGGCGAGATTCGGGAGATCGGCGGCAGGCGCTACGCCCGCTGGGGCAGCTTCGACACGGACGTTTCCGACACGGCCGTCCTGGCCGTGGGCGACGTGCTGACGTTCGGCATGTACAACCAAAGCGATACGCCGTATTACTGCTATCTGATCGATATCACTGACGACGGCAGGATTCTGCCCTTCTACCCGACCGAGGAGAAGGGCATGGAATCGGGCAAGGTGCTGCCGGGGCAGACCCTGGACACGGCGGACGACCTTTCCCTGGAAATGGACCGGTCCGGGCGCGAATACATCCAGCTGATCGTCAGCCGGGACCCGGTGGACATCGGCCTGCTCAACCAGCGCCGGGCCGGGTCTTCCGGCAAGGACCTGGGCTTTGCCGGGAGCTTCCTGCTGCCCGCCTCCGGCCGTGGCAAGGACGTGGACCGGAGCGTCCCCCCGGCGCAGTGGGCAACGGAAAAACTGGTCCTGGACATAGCCGCCCGGGGCGGGAGCAACTCATGAACAGCGTGAAATGGTGTCTTGTCGTCGTATTGAGCCTGTTGTTCGCCGCGCCATGCGGCGCGGGCGAGCGCGTGAACCGCAGCGCCGAGGACGGGGCCAAGTCGCCCCGGGTGGTGATGATCGAGCAATACGCCCTGTCCGTGTCCATGGCCGACTACGGCGAGAGTTCCGGCAATCCGGTGGTCCTCCTGGCCGCTGCCCAGATTATGAAGGACGCCGGGCTCGGTGCCGAGGCGGACCGGGACGCGGCGCGCATCCTGGAGTCGGCCATGCGGCGCGCGGGCACGAACCTCAAGCTGCGCTCCCTGATCACCGCCGAGATGCGGCGGCAGGGCATGCGCGGCAATGTCCAGGGCCCGGCCAAGAACGTCAACCGGCTGGAGCCGAGCGGCGCGGCCGAGCACGACGTCCGCTTCATGGCCGGGGAACGGGCCGCGGTCTACGTCAAGAGCCGTGGCGGCCGCTTCAAGGTCTCGGTCTACGACGAAAACGGCGGCCTGGTGGCCGACCGGGACGGCGTGGACAGGGAGTGCATGGTCCAGTGGACGCCCGACTGGGACGGGCTGTTCACCATCAAGGTGGCCAACCGGGAACAGGGGGCCGAACTGGCCTACCTCATGCTGACCAACTAGCGCCCACGGAGAGAGACATGTTTCGGAAATTCTGCATCGGGGTTTGTCTGGCATTCGCGGCGGTCGCCCTGGCCGGGGTCGCCCTGGCCGGGGAGGTGATCGACAGCGACACCCTGGTCCGGCAGCTGGAGGACGGCGGGAGCGGCGGCATGCGCACGCGCGGCTTCACGGTCAACAAGGCCGCGGCCGAGACGCCCAGGCCCTCGGCGACCGTCTACATCTATTTCGCCACCAACAGCGCGGTCATCACCGGCGAGCAATCCTTCAGGCAGCTCGACGAGCTGGGCCGGGCCCTGACCTCAAGCGCCCTGCGCGGGGCGCGCATGGAGATCGGCGGCCATACGGACAGCGTGGGCAGCGATGCCTACAACCTGCAATTGTCCAGGAAGCGGGCCCAGGCCGTGAGCGACTATCTCAACAAGAAGTATGGGTTCACGGCTGCGGCCGTCACGGGCTACGGCGAGTCCGCCCCCGTGGCCTCCAACGAGACCGCCGAGGGGCGGGCCGGGAACCGCCGGGTGGTCATCACCCGCCTGGATTAGGCTCGGGGAAGTCTGCGCCGTGAAATTCAAGTGGAAGCTCCTGCTGGTCCTGCTGGCCGTGGCCCTGGTGCCCCTGCTGGTCATGCGGGTGGTCATCCAGGACGCGGACGAGGAGTCCGCCCGTGTCCTGGCAGAGCGGTTCGGCCTGGGCGTGTCCGTGGGCCGGGACGCGGACGACGACCTGTCCATGCCCCTTGAGGACATCCTCGTGGCCCGGACCGAATCCGAACTGCTCTCCGTGGCCCGACGGTCCGCCCGGACGGCCGGGGACCGCTTCCGGCTGCTCGCCCAGGTGCAGCGGGAACAGCTGCGCCTGCTGGCCGGAGACGCGCCCCAGGATACGCCGCCCGAGCGGACCGGGGCCGGGAGCGGCTACTGGGCCTGGACCGGGGACGGCAAGCGGTCCCGGCTGGAGGTGGATCTCTCCTCGCTCACCACGCTCTCCCCGGAAGGCGGCGTCCCTGCGGCCCCGGACGGGTTTCTCGGGACGGCGCTCCCCGCCCTCGAATTCGGCAAGCGCTCCCTGCCCCGGCTGGTCCTGTGGCAGTGGGCCCGGTCCACGGATGGGACCGTCTGCCTGTATCCCGGACTGCCGGGCAACGGGGGCGCGCTCGTCCGGGAGTTCGCCGCCGTGGGCAGGGAGGCGGTCGGCACACCGGTTACGGTCCTGGCCAGCCCGGCCACGCACCAGCTGATGCTGCTCTCGACCCTGCGGGGCCGGACCCTGTCATCCCCCACGGTCACGGTGGCGGCCGCCATGGACGACCTGTTCGACAGCGCGGACGCGGTGGGGTTGCCCGCCGGCATCCAGTGGTTTTTCGTCCAGGCGGACGGGGAGGTGGTGCGCCTGCTCGCCTCGCGCACGCCCGGCGACGATCCCGGCTCCCTGTACTGGGCCTCGGGCGACCCCCTGCCCGACCTCGGGCCTGACCGGGGCGGCCCGCTCCGGGCCGGTCTCCGGGACGGCGGCCACGGGTCGTTTCGCCGGGGCGAAGGGGACGCCGACCATCTCTGGATCTTTGCCGGGCTGGGGGTGCGCGGCCTGGGCGTGGTCCTGCGCCTGTCCGTGTCCTCCCTGCTCGGGCAGTCCCTCCAGGCCGAGCGGTTCGTCGGCGAGACCATCCGGGTCCGGCACCGGACCATGATGCTGGTCATCGCGGGCCTGGGGCTGCTGACCCTGCTCGCGGCCCTGGCCCTGTCGAGCACCATGACCCGGCGCATGGAGCGGCTGGCCGAGGCGTTCAGGCAGGTGGCGGCGGGCGATTTTTCGGTCCGGGTGCGGGTGCGCGGCCGGGACGAGCTGGCCCAGCTGGGCGCGACCTTCGACGAGATGGTCCCGGCCCTGGACGAGCAGGTGCGCATGAAGCGGGACATGGCCGTGGCCCGTGGCATTCAGCAGTGCCTCATGCCCGAGGACGCGCCGTCCGCGCCGGGGCTGGACGTGGCCGGAATGTCCATCCCGCACGACGAGACCGGCGGGGATTACTATGATTTCTTCCGCTTCGACAACGGCGAGGTCGGGGCCGTGGTCGGGGACGTCACCGGACACGGCATCCCGGCGGCCCTGCTCATGGCCAGCTCGCGGGCCTTCCTCCGCGCCAACCTCGATGGGGGGGCGGATGCGGGACAGGTCCTGACCCGCGCCAACGAGCTGCTTTCGCGGGACATCCAGACCACGGGCCGGTCCATGACCGCGTTCCTGTGCGCCGTGGACCCTGCCCGCCGGATGATCCGCTGGTCCCGCGCCGGACACGATCCGGCCATCGTCTACCTGCCCGGCAGCGGCGCCTTCGAGGAACTGGCCGGGGACAGCGGGCTGCCGCTGGGCGTCATGGACGGGATGGAATATGTGGAGGAGCGGCGGGAACTGCCCGAGGGCGCCGTGGTCTTCTTCGGCACGGACGGGGTCTGGGAGACCCATGGCCGGGACGGGGAGCTGTTCGGCAAGGACCGGGTCAGGGCGATCCTCCGGGAGAACGCGGACCGTTCCGCCGGGGCCATCGCCGACGTGATCCTGTCCTCGGTCCGGGCCTTCGCCGGTGACGACGGGGTCGAGGACGACCTGACCCTGATCGTGCTCAGGCTGGTCTAGCTATTTGCCCATGTATTCGTCCAGCGCCTGGTTCACGCTCTCTTTGAGGAAGAACAGGTAGCGGGTCACCGGATAGTAGCTCCCCCGCGATTCCTTCAGCGTGAAGGTCTTCAACGTGTCCTTTTTCGCATCGTAGAAGTTGCACAGGACGTATATTTGATTCGAGGTGTTCAGGGTGCTCAGGTAGGTCGACACGGCCATCAGGGTGTCGGCGTGCAGCTGAACCGCCATCTGCCTGAGGATATTGGTGTCGGGGGGCCGGGAGGCCCCGCCGGACCACAGGATCGCCTCCGCGTTCGGGGACAGGGTATAGGGATGCGCCGGCGAATCCCCGTCTCCGGCGCAAAAGACGGAAAGGACGTCCTTTCTCTCGGCCAGGACGGAGAGCAGCTTTTCCCGTCCCTTCACCTCCCAGTCGCGCCGCTTGTATTTGTAGGTCCAGGCAAAGGCCATGGGCGCCACAGAAAGGACGAGCCTGCCGTTGGCGGCGCTCAGGGCTTTTTGCCTGGCGGACAGGGGATCGACGTCGGTATGGACGATGTCCGATCCGCCTGAAACGATCCGGTTCTGCTGCAATGCGGCCACCTGTTGCCGCATGGCTTCCAACTGGGCCTTGAGCTCCTCGTCGGTCTGGCCGGATTGCGGGGCCGGGACGGGCTGCGGCCGGGTCTCGGCCTGTTCCTGCATGGCGGCCATCTGCTGCTGCACGGCCGCGAGCTGGGCCTTGAGCTCCTCGTTGGAATCGTCGGGCTGCCGCGTCTGGACCAGTTCGGCGTTCTGCCGGGCCTGCTCCTGGAGCGCCGCCATCTGCTGTTGCATGGCCAGGAGCTGCGCCTTGAGCGCCTCGGTCTCGGGGGTGACGGCCGGGGCGGGCGGGGGCGTCGGCGCGGCGACCGGTTCCGGTTTCTTCTCACGGAAATAGAACTTGCCGATCAGGGACGAGGATTCCCACGGCGTCTGGCGACCGCCGGTGTCCCGGATCACGCCGCGCCGGACCTGCATGAAGGTGTCGTAGATGTCCAGGCCGGGGGTGTTCATGGCCGCGAGCAGGTTCTTGGTGTAGACCCCGTTGCGTCCCTCCCCGTCGGCCGCCACCGAGCCCGGAGCCGTGGCGTAGGCCATGATGGACCCGGTGGGCGCGTCCATGCGGGCCAGGCCGGTGGTCTCGGAGCGCATGGACCGGGCAAAGGGGTTGTTGCGGCAGGCGTCCAGGATGATGATGTTCATCTGGTTGCCCGCCAGCTTCAGGTGATCCAGGATGCGGCCCGCCGAGACCGCCTCATAGGGCACGTCCGCCTCGGTCTCGATGTCCGCGTCCACCGGGATGAGGTAGTTCTCCCCGTTCACCTGGATGCCGTGCCCGGCGAAATAGAAGAGGCCCACGCCGCCGTCCGCCAGCTGCCTGGACAGCTTGCGCACGGCGTTCTCCATCTGGCGCCGGGTGCCGTCGGTCAGGAGCGTGACCCGGAAGCCGAGTCCCTCGAGTTCCCTGCCGACGTCCGTGGCGTCGTGGACGGGGTTGGCCAGGGGCATGCCGGGGTAGGCGGAATTGCCGATGACCAGGGCGGTTTTCTGGGGAGCGGCGGCCCTGGCGGGCGCGAGAAGGAGCAGGGTTGTCGCCAACAGCGAGACGACGATGGCGATGGGGGTTCTGGTGTGCACGGTAAACTCCGGGGACAGGGTGAGACTCGGTGGCTCGGCGGCAGGCCGTGAACATATCAACAAGCGCCAACTTGTTCAATTCCTAGATAAGGGCCTCCTGATTCCGGCCTCCACAGATACGGGGACGGACACCTCCGGCCGATTTTTCTCCTGTTCGGCAAAATGGTTTTCCACCGTTCGCGCGGGGCGCGCCGGACGGCCGTCCGTGCGCAACGGACCGGGGCGGAAAACGGGCCGGGGCCCCGCACGTCCGCACGGGGCCCCGGTTCCGGATGGGTGTCGCGGGCCGGTTATTCGCCCGATATCTTGAGGGATTCGGCCTGGGAGCCGTCGTCGAGCCATTCCAGCTCGATCTCGCATTTGGCCTTGTCCTTTTTGCGGGCCAGCTTGAGCTCCACCTGCATGGTCTCGGGCACGCCGAGGACCAGGGTGCCGCCCTCGTTCTCGGCGCGGATGACGCCGGATTCGATGGAGTCGGCCAGGTCCTTGAGGTAGGCGACCACCTGGGCCGTGTCCATGGTCTGTTCGATCTTGATCTTGCCTTTGCCCATCGTGGTCTCCTCGTTGTCGGTCGCGGCCGGGCGGAACAGGCCGGTGCGCGGTCCGGCCGTGTCCGCCCGCGGGGCGGGTTGCGTGGTTTCGGGGGCCGGGCCGGAGGCCTCGGGGGTCGCGGCGGGCGTGACCCACTCAAGAGGGTTGGTCCCGAGTCTCTCGTCGCTCATGGGGCACCTCTGCGGAGCAGTTCCAGGGCCAGGTTCCGGTAGTCGGCGGCCCCGTGGCTGCGGGGTTTGTAGGTGAAGATGTCCCGGCCGAAACTGGGGGCCTCGGCCAGGGAGATGTTGTCGCGGATGGTCGTATCCAGCAGGGCGTCGCCGAAGTGGTCCTTGATCTTGCGCCGGATCTCCCGGTTGAGCTTGCGGGTGCGTTGGTAGCGGGTCATGAGGATGCCGGACAGGGTGAGATGCGGGTTCCAGCCCTCGCGGATGGCCTTGACCGTCTCCATGAGCTTGCCCAGGGATTGCAGGGCCAGGAATTCCGGCTGCACCGGCACGAGCAGTTCGTTCGCCGCGACCATGGCGTTCAGTGTGAGCATGCCGAGGTTGGGCGGGCAGTCGATGATGGCGAAGTCGTACCCTCCGGTCCCGGCCAGGGCGTCGCGCAGCCGGGTCTCGCGGTTCCCGGCCGAAGCCAGGTCCACCTCGGTCCCGGCCAGGGCCACGGAGGCGGGCACCACATGCAGTCCGCCGACCTCCATGGTCACGCTGTCCAGGGGACACTCGCGCATCAGGGCCGCGCCCATGGTCCGGGGCAGCTCGTGGGCCATGATGCCCAGGGAATAGGTCAGATGCGCCTGGGGGTCGAGGTCCAGCAGCAGGACGCGCCGGTCCTGCCGGGCCAGGGCGGCCCCCAGGTTCACGGCGGTGGACGTCTTGCCCACGCCCCCCTTCTGGTTCAGTACGGCGATGATGCGCATGCCGGTCCCGGTCTAGTGCGTGGTGTGCAGGGTGATCTTCTTGATGACGTACTCCCGGCCGTAGCGGCAGGTCAGGGAGTTGATCCGTTCGAGAATGCGGTCCCGCTCCTCGTCCACCATGTCGGGGTTCTCCTCTTCGATGCCGAACAGGTCGGCCACCTCATTCCATTCGAAACATTGATCTTGCGTTTCAGTCATTGTTTTTCTCCGCAATGGGCTCGTGCTCGTTGTTATTTCTTGTCGGCGGACTTGGCCGACGTTTTCTTGGCGATGGATTTCTTGGATGCCGCCTTTTTTGCCGCTTTTTTCCCGTCCGGGTCCTTTTTGGCCGCCGCCTTTTTCGCTTCGAATTTGGCCTCGGATTTGGCCTCGGATTCGGGCCTGGCTTCGGTGGTGGCCGGGACCCTGGCCGGTTCGGTGGTGGCCGGGGCCATTGCCGGAATCTTGGCGGCCGGGGCCTGGGCCGCGGGCTTCATGGCCGGGGCGCCGCCCTCGGGCTGGATCGCCGGTGCGGGCGCGGGCTCGGCGTCGCCGATCCGGAGTTCGTCCCCTCCGGCCTCGGTCCAGCTCAGCTCGAAGCCGATCTTCTGCTTGTCGTTCTTGACTTTGGCCTCCACCTTGACGGCCACCTGGGCGCCGGGCGTCATGACCACGTGCTCCCCGCCGCTCTCCACCACGATGGTGCCGGACCGGAAGCTCCTGGCCAGGTCTTCGATGTAGGACACGGCGTCCTTGTACTCCAGGACCTTCTTGACACTGATCTTTTGCTTATCCACGTTCACAACCTCCTTTGGGTTGGCCGTCAGCAAAGCGACAGCAAAAATTCGCTCAGGACCCGGCCGTCGAGGTGCGGCGCGCTCCGCGCCGTGACCAGGGGGCCGTCTATGACCGTGAAGCCGCGCTCCTCGATCCGCTTTCTGTCGATGCCCCCGGCGTACCGCCCGTTTTTCGAGTCCACCAGGACGTAGCCCAGGACCTCGCCGTCTCCGGTACCGCCGCCGTCCCCGTCGTGGGCCTCGACGTCGGCCCGCAGGTGGCGGCAGAGGATGTCCGCCCGCTCGGCCACGGACACGCCGGGCGTCTCGGGGTCCGCGCCCGTGGACGGGACGAAGACCTTGGGGCAGGTGTTGGCGGCCACGGCCCGGCCCACGCCGTCGACCAGCAGGTTGGCCACCACGCTGGAATAGAAGCTGCCCGGCGGGTAGCAGATCAGGTCCGCCTTGCCGATCCACTCCCGGACCTTCTTGCGGATGGCCGTGCGGACCGGTTCCCGGTCGTCCGGGGAGCGGGTCAGCCAGATGTCCTCGATGGGCGAGGCGAGCGGGGCGGACTCCTTGCCGGTAATCCGGTGCTGTCCCACGATGGTCTCGCCGTCGGCCAGGCGCACGGCCAGGTGCAGGTCCTGGTTCACGGTCGGGCGGACCACGCCGCAGACCTGGACCAGCTTGGAGAAGAGGTAGATGACCGGGTCCAGTTGGCGGCGGTTAGACAGGTACCCGGCGGTCAGGACCAGGTTGCCGATGGACGCGCCCCGGAGGTCGAAGTCCTCGGGCATGCGTTCCAGGAATTCGTAGAAATGGTTGCGGATGAGCTTGCGCATGGGGTCCGGGATGCGCCGGACCAGGGGGTGCGCCCCGGCGGCCATGGCGTCCAGGTCGGCGCGCAGGGCGTCGCGCTCCCCGTCCTTGGGCAGCCGGTGGGTGAACAGGTTGTATATCTCGGGGTTGCCCTGCACGGACTGGTCGGCCAGGGCCATGAGCCGGTTGCGGATGTCGCCCACGGCGGGCATGCCGAAGGCCTTGCGGATGACCGCCGAGCTGCCCCCCGAGTCGAAGGGGGTGATCAGGTGGATGGAGTTGTGGGTGTAGCGGATGAGCTCCCTGGAGGTGTCGCGCAGGGCCGAGCCGCCGCTGAAGAAGAGCACGGACGGGCCGAGTTCGGGGGCCCGCCGGAACTGCTCCAGCTTTCGCGGGTCCGGGATGGTGACGTCCCTGGTGACTCGAATGCGCACTGTCCGCTCCGTCAGTCGGCCGGGAGGAGGCCGGTTTGCATGTACCGCAAGCATATCTCGGAAGCGCGGTCGAAGTCCACGCCTCCGGCGATTTCGATGAGATCGGTCTTGGACAGGAGCGCGGCGTAGGCGTCCTCGTCCGGGTCCGCCCGCCGGGCCGGGTCGTCGGGCAGGTAGAACAGCCCCGTGGACTTCATGAACGCGGGCAGCAGGTCGCGGCGCTCCCGTGGGTCCACCAGACCGGCGCGCAGGGGGGCGCGGTCCCGGCTCCAGTTGAGGACGACCAGTGCGTTCATGGGGCAGCGCAGCTCGAATTTGCCCGGTCCGTAGCACTCGTCGATGAGGGCGTCGTACTTGTGCTCCAGCTGCCACAGCTCGTCCTTGGGCAGGGACAGGAACTTCTCGCGCATGCCCGGCTCCACGATGCAGTGCAGGTCCGGGTTGTGCAGGGCCGTGCCGGGGTTGATGCGCGGCTGCTTGGCCACCCCGTACATGACCAGGCCGTCGCCGTCCTCCTCGACCATGACCCGGTCGTTGGAGATGAAGGTCGTGCCCCTGCTCATGAGGTGCAGGGCCAGGGTGGACTTGCCCGCGCCCGAGAATCCGGCCAGGGAGATGCCGCGTTCGCCCGAACGCACCCCGGCGGCGTGGCCCAGGAACCCGCCCCTGTTGAGCTTCCACTCGATGAACCGGTTGTTGACGAAATTGATGACCTGGTTGGGGTTGTCCAGGCACGGCCCCACGGCCACGTTCTCGCCCCGGCCGAAGAGGAAGTGCATGCCGGTCAGCCGCTTGCGGACCACGCGGCCGTCGGGCAGGTCGATCCACTCCTCCTTGATCCTGGTCTTGCCGGGATCGGGCTCCTTGACGTTGAAGGCGAGGTCCGTGTCCACGGCCGGGACCTCGTGGGCCGAGAGGGTGATCTCCGGCTCGCCGTCCCCGGTCAGGAACTCCTTGAAATAGTCGGCCAGGACGTCGTGCAGGGCGTCCGTGGAGCTGTCCACCCGGATGCGGCAGCCGCCGAGGTCCAGGTGGAGGGTGTGCCCGGCCGGGCAGGCCGTCTTCACGGCCTCGGCCAGTTCCCTGCGGGTGGTGCCGGTCAGCTTCATTTGAGTTTCTCCATGACGTAGTCCACGTAGCGCGCGGCGGCGTCGATGCCGCTGGTCTCCTGGATGCCCCGGAAGCCCCCGAACACGGAGACCTCGAAGACGTAGGGGCCGTCGTCGGTGATGGCCACGTCCACGCAGGTGAAGTCGAGGTTGAAGTCGGCCTGGGCCTTGCGGGCCAGCTCGATGATCTCGGGCGCGGGCTCGTAGGGCCGGTATTTGCCGCCCGAGGCCGTGGTCGTGTTCCAGGCCCCGTTGGTCTTGCACCGGGCGTAGGTGGTCAGGTACTCGCCGCCCAGGAAGGCGATGCCCAGGTCCAGATCGCCCAGCTCGATGGTCTTCTGGATGTACAGGATCGGGTTCTCGGCCTTGTACTCCTCGATGGCCGCCCGGGCGTCCGGGCCGTTCCTCAGCACGAACATGCCGCGCGCCTTGGAGGTGTACAGCGGCTTGAACACGGCCTCGCCGTATTGCTCCAGCGCCGTCAGGGCCTGGTCCACGGACTCCGTGACGGTCGTGGGCGGCATGGGGATGTCCTTGAGTTGCAGCGAGATGGTGCAGGACAGCCGGTCCAGGGCGCGCAGGATGGCGTAGGGCGCGCTGAATATCCTGAGCCCCCGCTCGTGCAGGTAGCGCAGGACCTCCAGCCGGTCCAGGAGGTCCGGGGAATAGCGCGCGCCGATCTTCTTGATGATCAGGGCGTCGAAATCGTTCAGGGTGTGCCCGTCGTAGAAGGCCCGGCCCGAGGGTAGGTCCAGGCGCACGTCCTCCATGTCGATGAGCACGCGCTCCCCGCCGGTCTTCTCGGCCACGGTGTCCGCCAGTTTTTCGGAGGACCAGCCGCCCTCGATGCCAATGACTCCTATCTTCACGAAACGGCTCCTTGCTTGCCTAGTAGTAGAGGACGTCCTCGGGCAGGGAGAAAAGCTCCCAGTCCCCGCCCCGGTATTGATGAATCTTTTCCAGCAGGAACATGGACCGGTTGTACATCTCCTTGGCGAACTTGAAGTTCAGCTCGAACCGGGTGGAGGTGTAGAAGCTGCGCGCCAGGGCGAAGGCCAGCCGGGCCTGGACCGTGGGGTCCTCGTGCCGCTGGGCGAACTCCAGGATGAACCCGTAGAACTGCCGGATGACCGAGTTGATGCGTTTGCGGTGGTCCGAATCGAACAGGGGCACGCGGAAGTTGGAGACCAGGAAGACCGAGGCGTCCTGGACGTAGTCGAAGTCCCGCGAGCGGTACAGGTCGATGTAGTGGATCTGCTGGGCCTCGTGGTTGTAGACCACGTTGTTGATGTTGAAGTCGCCGTGGATGAAGACCGAGAAGGGGGCTTCCAGCTCGTCCTCGATGTCCGCGCAGGCCGACAGCAGGGCCTCGGTGGACCGGACCTCCGACGGCCCCAGGCTCTTGGGGTCGCGCCAGAACTCGGGGTGGGTCTGGAGCACGCCTTCCAGGCGGGACTGGATCTGCCGGATGTAGTTGGTCTTGACCGGCAGCCGGACCATGGTGGTGGACCAGGTCTCGAGCACGGTGTTCTCCAGGATGAACAGGGCGTTGCGGACCAGCTCGTCGTCCCCGGACAGGATCACCTCGTCCAGGGTGCAGCCGTTCAGGAACTCCACCAGCATGGACCCCTTGTCCGCGTCCTCGTGGAAGCCGTAGATGTCGGCCACCAGGTGCGGGAAGAGCTGCTTCCAGCGCTGGATGGACTCCCGCTCCTTGCGGATCTTCTCCAGGTTTCCTTCCTTGTAGATGGACCCCTGCTTCTTCTCCTCGGCGGTCAGCTCGGCCTCGCGCGGCTCGACCTTGCCGATGCGGCAGCCCGAGCGCGTGCCCCAGATGGCGCTGAAGTCTATGTCCGAGAAGGAGTCGCTGAACCCGGACTTGGTCAGGGTCTGCTGCAACGCCTCGAACTGCTCGATCTTGATGCGCTCGCCGAGCAGGGAGAAGATGACCGCCTCGCCGATGTTCAGCAGGGCGTCGCCCACCCGTTCGAAATAGCGGAAGATGAACAGCACCGTGACCAGGGATTGCGCGTCGCGGCCCATGCCCATCTCGTTCATGACCCGGTCGAAGCGGACCTTGTACACGTCGTCGAGCATGGGCTCGGCCTTGCAGATGTACAGGGCCTTGGACATGTCCTCGTCGTGGTAGGCGTCGAGGATGGCCTCCAGCCGGGAGAGCATGATCTCGAAGACCTCGGTGTAGTCGTAGCGCTGCACGAAGGACTGGTCGTCGAGGTACTGCATCTGCTTGACGATGTTGACGAAATAGTCGGCGATCTTTTCGAGGTTCACGCAGATGACCTGGATGGCCCTGATCTTGTTCAGGGCCCGCTTGTCCAGGGACCGATCCGCGTGGATGCGCGAGTAGCACTTGTTCTCGATGATCGTCTTGAGGTTGTCGATGTAGTCGTCGCGCGAGGTGATCTTGGCGTACCGCTTGCGGGAAGGGGCATCCATGAACCTCTGCGTGGACCGGGCCTGGTTCTCCACCTCGTAGACGATGAACTTGAAGTTCTCGTCCAGTCCTTCGAAGGTCATCATCAGCGGACCTTGAGGAAGGCGTCTTCCGACGCCTGGATGGAGGGCGCGTCCTTCCAGGACACCTTGATGGAGATCTTGTTCTCGGTTCCCTTTTTCCTGGCCTTGACCGTGAAGTTGAGCAGTCCCTGGGGTTCGAGGTGAATCTCGTTGCCGTTGGTGGAGAGGTCGATGGAGTGCTTCTCGAACCCCTCGATCAGGGATTCCAGGAACTCCTTGATGGACCCGCAGTCCTGGAGCGAATCGAATACGAATTTTTCTTCTGCCATGGGTGTCCTTGCCTGCCTATCCCGCCAGGCGGGCCTTGTACTCCTGAATGACCGTGCGTCGGGAGATGTTGTTGACGATGAGCCGCTTGCGCACGCCCAGGTCGTCCCAGGCGGGCTGGTAGCCGATCTCGCGGGCCGACTTCTCCGGGTCCTGCTGGTCCGCGGGCTTGGTCTTCTCGCCCATGTGGCAGTCGTCGCCCATGAAGATGAGCTTGTCCCTGCCGGAGGTGCGCCGCTCGTTCTGCTCGTTGACCACGGAGATCAGAAACTCCGTGTATTCCCTGGACTGGGGGTTCCAGACCTCGATGCCGTCCACGTCGTAGTTGCGCAGCAGGATGGGCCAGAACTGTTCCGGGTGGGGGATGACCACGCAGCCGCCCAGGGACCGGACCTCCTCGATGACCTCGCTGGCCCGGTAGAAGAACGACAGGTCGAACCCCTCCTTGACCAACTGCTTGACCGCCTTGAGGTAGGCCTGGACGCGGTCCGTCACGTTGTCGCCGAGATCGGAACGCATGGCGTTGAACCAGTCGCGCAACAGCTTGTTCTTGACCGACAGGCGCGGCACGTCGGCCCAGTGTTCGTCCAGCAGTCGTTCGACCTTGGCCACGTTGACGCGGACGAACTCGATCAGCTCGCGGTCCGCGCCCGTGGCCCTGGCCGCGCGGGCCACGCGCGCCTCGTCGGGCCTGGTGATGGTGTGCATGAACTCGAACAGCTGGCCCGAGCGGTACTTGAAGGTGTGGGCCAGCATGGACTTGAGCACGCCCGCGTCCTCCACCCGCTCGTCGGCGAAGTGCAGCAGGAGCTGGACCTTGCGGTTGAAGCCGGAGGAGAAGCAGTCCACCTCAACCCCGGAATAGCCGTCCCAGCTCATGAGCTGGTTGTGCTGGGTGGGGATGAGCAGTTCGTCCGTGCGGTTGGGGAACATGGCCTCCACCCTGGCGCGGATGTGCTCGAAGGGCACGAATTCCGGGTGCCAGTGCGCGGCCAGGACGACCTCCTGCCGGGCGTGCACCGTGGAGGGGGTGACCACCTGCTCCACCTGCCACGGTTCGAGGTCCGTGGAGACCACGGCGAAGAACCGTTCGACGTCGGCCTCGGAGATTTCCTCGTCGGTCTCAAACGGCAGGGTCCGGCAGTCGCGGTCCTTGGGGTCGGTCTGGATCAGTTTCATGGGCGTTGTCCGGGGTCGGGTGTTTCAATCGTACTTGGCGTGGCAGCGGCTCTTCTCGTGGACCAGTCCGTCCACGGCCGCGTGCATCCGCTCCAGGTCGCCGGACTCGTAGGCGGCCTTGAACTCCGCGCAGACCTGCGTGAAGCTCTCGTAATATTCGTCCCCGTAGCCGGGGTAGCCGACCATCAGGGCCGCGTCGGCCAGGAAGGCGTCCACCGCCTCCCTGGGCGGTTCGACGCCGTCGTGGACCATCTTGACCAGAATCTTGAAGCTGCCGCGCATGCGCTTCTTGAGGTCCTTGTACTTGGGCCTGGCGGGCTCGCCGTCCGCGCCGACGGCCTCCGGGGCGCACGGCTTGGCCGCCTTGAATTTGGCCTTGAGGCTGATCTGGCCGAACTCGTTCTTCACGCCGATCTTGATCTTGCGGAAGTCGTCCACGCAGGCGAATTCGTCGTGCCCGCCGTTCTCCACGGCGTCGGCCAGGGCGCGGAAAAAGGCGGCCAGTTCCCCGGCGTCGAGATATTTGCTGATGGTCATGTCGTCGCTCATGCAGGTCTCCCTATGAAAAATGATTGTGACGACCATACCGGGAAAAAACGCTCCAAGACAATGCGCGGCGTGGAATTGTCACAATTGTTCACACAGCCCCGCGTTATCCGGTCCGCGCCCGCGCGGGGCGGCGGTCAATCATTTCCATTTCCCCGGAATGCTGCTATTCAGGCCACAATAGCCGGAGGTTACCCATGCTGCGCCATCTCGCCCGTTTCGTCCTTGCCGCCGTCATCCTTGCCTATCCCGTTGCGGCCCGCGCCTTCGACGTGACCCTGCTGCACGTCAACGACTCCCACTCCTATCTGGACGCCACGGCCGACAAGATCGCCCCCAGGGGCGTGGCCACCTACGTGCGCATGGGCGGCTGGGCGCGCCTTGAGCGGGCGGTCGAGGACGCCCGCGCCGAAAAGGACAACGTCATCCTGCTGCATGCGGGCGACGCGGTACAGGGCGGCCTCTATTTCATGAAGTACGGCGGCAGGCCCGAGATGGAACTGCTGGACCGGCTCGGCTTCGACGCCTTCGAGCTGGGCAACCACGAGTTCGACCGGGGCGCGCCCTTCCTGGCCGGGTTCCTCAAGTACACGCGGGTCCCGGTGCTCTGCGCCAACCTGCACGCCCCGGACGAGCCGGTCCTGGCCTCGCGGGTCAGGCCCTACGTCATCCTTGAGCGGGGCGGCCAGCGGATCGGCGTCATCGGCCTGCTCACCCCGGAGACCAAGGTCATCTCCAGCCCCGGCCATGTGGACTTCACCGACGAGACCCACGCGGCCACCCTGCTGGTGCGCGAACTTCAGGCGCGCGGCGTGAACAAGATCGTGCTTCTGACCCACGTGGGCTTCGAGGAGGACAAGCGCCTGGCCGCGACCATCCCCGGCGTGGACGTCATCGTGGGCGGCCACTCCCACACCCTGCTCGGCAGCCCCGACGGCGTGGGCGCGCTGGGCCTGCGCCCCGAGGCCGCCTATCCCACGGTGATCAAGGGCGCGGACGGCGACGACGTGTACGTGGTCACCGCCTGGAAATGGGGCCGCGTGCTCGGCCGCCTGGACCTGACCTTCGACGACCAGGGGCGCGTCACCCGCGCCGAACCCCGGCCCACCCTGATCCTGGCCGACACCTTCAAGCGCCGTAACGACGCCGGGCAGAAGATCGAACTCAAGGGACCAGAGCGCGAAGACCTGCTCGCCCTCATCAAAGCCGATCCCGAGGCCGCCGTGGTGGAGGCCGACCCGGCCGTCCGGACCTTCCTCGGTCCGTTCAGCCAGGGCGTGGAGGCCATGGGCACCGAGGTCATCGGCGAGGCAGTCCTGCCCCTGCCGCACATCCGCGTGCCCGGCACCACCGACACGGGCGAGTCCCTGCCGCGCGGCAGCCTCATCGCCCCCCTGGTCTGCCGGTCCATGCTCGCCCAGCTTCAGGATACCGGCGAACCCGCCGACCTGGCCCTGCTCAACGCGGGCGGGGTGCGCGAGTCCGTGGAGCAGGGGCCGGTGACCATGAGCACCGCCTACACCCTGCTGCCGTTCAACAACAGCCTGGTGCTCCTCGAACTGACCGGCGAACAGATCCGCCAGGCCCTGGAAACCGGCGTGGACCGGGGCGGGGGCGCCTTCCCCTACGTGGGCGACGCCCGCTTCACCGCCGACATGCGCCGACCCGCCGGGAGCCGCGTCCTGGCCATCGACACCCTGGACCACGACGGCAACTGGACCCCGCTCAACCCGGCCCGCGTCTACCGCGTGGTCACCAACGCCTACCTCGCCTCGGGCGGCGACGGCTACGAGGTCCTCAAGGCGGCCAAGTCCAGCTACGACACCGGCTTCGTCGACGCCCAGGCCTTCATCCGCTACGTCCGGCAACAACGCATGCTCAAACCCCTGCCCACCACGGGCGTGACCTACATCCCCGCGAAGTAGGCGGAGGATGCCTCCGGCGGCCCTACCGGGGGTCGCCTTCGGCGGGACCAGAGAACCCTTTGGAAAGGGTTCTCTGGACTCTCCCAAACTTTTTGTGCGCCTTCGGCAGGGACGTGCGGGAGCGGGGTGGCGGAGGGTTGGGGTCGTGTCGGGGTGGAGAGGGTGCGTCGGTTTGTGCGGAGGGCTTGGCGGGGCGCGGGTCAAGCCGAAGCATCAGGGCGGCGTGCCCGAACTTGTAAAAAAATGAAATCCACCGGTCCCGCACCATCCGCAAAGCGGCACAAAAAGTTTAGGAAGGAAGAGGGGATGGGGGTTCGGGGGAAGGGGAGAAGGGAAGCCCTTTTCAAAGGGTTCCCTTCTCCTCTTCCCCCGGCCGCCGGAGGCGCCGTCTTACTGTCAGCAGTTTTCCCAGCGGTCGGCCTCGGCGCTTTTGAACAGGGCGTCCACGGTGTGTTGGTTGGCGAAGGTGTCCATGATGGAGATGGGGACGGACGTGTCTTCGAGCACGGCCCGGGCGAAGGCTTCGGCCTGGAGGGTGTACTGGTCGCAGGGGTCGAAGGTGATGGTGTGCGTTTCGCGGTCCTGCTGGAGCAGGATTTCGGTGGGGGCGTCGGGCGGGGCGTTGAACGGGATGATGATCTCGATGCGGCCCTTTTCGCCCAGAACGTTGACCCGCTGGTAGGGGGCCAGCTGGGTGGAGCAGGTGAAGGCGGACAGTCTGCCGCCGAAGTCGAGCAGGCCGGAGAAGGTCCGGTCCGTGCCGAACTCGGGGTCCCTGTCCATCCAGCCGAGCACGCGCCGGGGCTGGGCGTCGAACAGCAGGCGGGACAGGGAGACCTGGTAGCAGCCGATGTCCATGAGTCCGCCGCCGCCCATGTCCGCCTTGTTGCGGATGTTGCCGGGGTCGGCGTTGAAATAGGAGAAGAAGGACTGGATCGAGGTCGGCCTGCCGATGGCGCCCCGGTCGATGAGCCGCTTGGTTTCCACCCACTGGGGGTGGAAGCGGTACATGAACGCCTCCATGACCTTGACCTCCGGGTGGACGGCCATGGCGTTGATCAGGCGGTTGACCTCGCCGTCGTTCAGGCCCAGGGGCTTTTCGCAGAGCACGTGCTTGTTCCGGGCCATGGCCTTGAGGGTCCATTCCACGTGCAGGTGGTTGGGCAGGGGGTTGTAGACCGCGTCGATGCCCGGGTCGGCCAGCAGGGCCTCGTAGCTGCCGTAGGCCTTGGGGATGTTCAGGGCCTCGGCGGTCCGGCGGGCGGCCGATTCGTCGCGCGAGCAGATGGCCTCGACGGTGCAGTTGCGGGCCTTCTGCATGCCGGGAATGACCTTGGTGCGGCCGATCCTGGCCGTGGACAGCACGCCGATGCGGATGGTCTTCATGGGCTCCCCCAGGGTTGACGGTGATTGCCGCCTCCCAGTATAACCGGAATCCGTCACCACGCAAGCGCGGATATCCCCGCGAACCAGCCAACAACATCGGAGAGAGCATGACCGCATTCGCCAACGCGACCATCAAGAAACAGGCAAACATCTATTTCGACGGCAAGGTAACCAGCCGGACCATCACCCTGAACGACGGCAGCGTCGTCACGCTCGGCATAATGCTGCCCGGCGAGTACGAGTTCGGCACCGAGAAGCCGGAGTTCATGGAGATCACCTCCGGCGAGCTGTCCGTGCAGCTGCCGGGCATCGACGACTGGGTGGCCGTGACCTCGGGCCAGAGCTTCAACGTTCCGGGCGAGGCCAAGTTCCGTCTCAAGGTCAGCACCGTGACCGACTACTGCTGTTCCTACCTGGACTAGGAGGAAGGATGACCGATCAAGGCCAGAGAATCGAATTTGACGGCAAGGGCCCCTATCTGTTTCAGGTGTTGGCCGATCCGCCCGAGGCCACGCTGCTGGAGGACCACGAGGTCTGTCTGTTCCGCTTCAACCAGCTCTTCCTGCCCGTGGCCCTGACCGCCTGCGGCCCCATGGCCGAGGCGCTGACCGAGATGTCCCAGGCCGCCGTGGGCCCCGAGCGCGAGGGCATGATTCCCCTTGAGTTCGACCTGTCGGAGCCCCTGGAGCTGCCGCTGTTGACCGGCGTGGCCGGTGGCAGCCACCAGCACGGCGAGACGGTCTATCTGGACGTGCGCTTCGGCGAGACCGAGGCGCGGCTGTGCCTGTCCATCCTGGCAGCGGCGGTCGTCGGCCAGATCCTTTCCCAGGTCGCCGCCTGACCGGCCGCCTGAGCGTTGTCCCGGCCGGGCATGGACCGGCGGGACCGCTCGGGTGCCTCCCGGCAAAGCCTGCCGGTCCCCGCGTCCGGGGATCCTTTTCCGTGACACCCTGTTGACAAAACAGCCTTTCTGTGTTTTTTTGGTGCGTGTACCGCAAACGTTTGCGGCAACGTTTGCGGCACGACCCGGAGGGCGCGGAAGTCTTGGGAAGGACCTCCCTCCGGCGCGATCACGAGAGCCGAGGGGAAGGCATGTTTTTCGAGGACCATCCGCACAGGCGGCTGAACCGGCTCACCGGCGAATGGGTGCTGGTTTCGCCCCAGCGCACCAAGCGGCCCTGGCAGGGCCAGCAGGAACCGCCCGACCGGGCGGCCCTGCCGCCGTATGACGAGCACTGCTACCTCTGTCCCGGCAACGGCCGGGCGGGCGGGGCGGTCAATCCCGACTACACCGGCACCTTCGTCTTCACCAACGACTTCGCGGCCCTGCTGCCCGAGCCGCCCGCGCAGGGGCTCGCCCCGCAGACGGACGGGCTGCTGGTGGCCGAGCCCGAGACCGGCACCTGCCGGGTGATCTGCTATTCCCCGCGCCACGACCTGACCATGGCCCGGCTGGGCGTGGACCGGGCGGCAGCCGTGGTGGACGTGTGGTGCGAGGAGTTCCGGCAGCTCGGGGGGCGCGAGGACATCGGCTACGTCCAGATCTTCGAGAACCGTGGCGCGGCCATGGGCTGCTCCAACCCGCATCCCCACGGCCAGATCTGGGCCACCCGGTCCGTCCCCATGTACCCGGCCGCCGAGGACCGCCACCAGGCCGCGCACCTGCGCGACCACGGCCAGTGCCTGCTCTGCGCCTACCTGGAGACCGAACTGGCGCGGGGCGAGCGGATCGTCTTCGAGAACGACTCGTTCGCGGCCCTGGTGCCGTTCTGGGCCCTGTGGCCCTTCGAGACCATGATCCTGCCCAAGGCGCACCTGACGAACATCCCGGCCATGAGCCCGGCCCAGCGGCGCGACCTGGCCGAGGCCATGGTCCGGCTGAACGTGCGCTACGACAATCTTTTCCGGACCTCGTTCCCCTATTCCATGGGCATCCACCAGGCCCCGACCGACGGCGGGGACCACCCGCACTGGCATTTCCACCTGCACTACTATCCGCCGCTCCTGCGCTCCCGGTCCGTGAAGAAGTTCATGGTCGGCTTTGAAATGATGGCCATGCCCCAGCGCGACCTGACCGCCGAGTCCGCGGCGGCCCGGCTGCGCGAACAGTCCGAGGTCCACTACCTGGACCTGCCGGGCGAGGGCGCGTGATGACGAGCGCGGCCGCATACGCCGAGGCCCTGCGTCGGGGCGACCTGGACGCTGTCCTGGCCGAGCTGTACCGGCCCGGCGACGTGGCGGCCCAGCGCGCCCGCTATCTCGATCTCCTGGCCCGTTTCGTGGACTGGCCCGGCCCCGGCCCGGCCGCCCTGGTCCTGTCCCCCGGCCGGACCGAGCTGGGCGGCAATCACACCGATCACAACCTGGGCGTGGTCCTGGCCGCCGCCGTGCAGTTCGACTGCCTGGCCGCGGCCCGGCCCAACGGCGGGGACGTGGTGCGCATCCGCTCCAAGGGGTTCGACGGCGAGATCGTCGTGGACCTGAACGACCTGGCGCCCCGGCCCGAGGAGGAGGACACCTCCGCGGCCCTGGTGCGCGGCGTGGCCGCCGGGCTGGCCGGGAACGGCCGCCGGGTGGCCGGGTTCGACGCCCGCGTGGACGGCGAGGTCCCCCTGGGCGCGGGGTTGAGCTCGTCGGCGGCCTTCGAGGTCCTGGTGGGGCGGATCTTCAGCGAACTGTTCAACGGGGGGGCATGCACCGCCCTGGAGCTGGCCGTGGCGGGCCGGGCGGCGGAGAACGTCTATTTCGGCAAGCCGTGCGGGCTCATGGACCAGCTCTCCTGCGCGGCCCAGGGCATCCTGTCCATCGACTTCGCGGACCCGGCCGCCCCGGCCGTGCGCGAGGTGGACTTCGATTTCGAGCGCACCGGGTACCGGCTGGCCGTGGTCGCCACGGGCGGCAGCCACGCGGACCTGACCCCGGACTACGCGGCCATCCCGGACGAGATGGGCCGGGCGGCCCGTGCCCTGGGACGGGAGCACGCGCGCGGCCTGACCGTGGACGCGGTCCTGGCCCATGCCGCACGGGTGCGTGAGGCGGCCGGGGACCGGGGGGTGCTCCGGCTGATCCATTTCATCGAGGAGACGGACCGCGCCGCCGAGCAGGCCGAGGTCCTGGCGGCCGGGCGCATGGACGATTTCCTCGACCTGGTCCGGCGGTCCGGGGACTCCTCCTGGCGGTTGTTGCAGAACTGCATCTCGGCCACCGCGCCCCTGGAGCAGCCCATCCCCCTGGCCCTGACCCTGACCGAGCGGTTCCTGGGCGGCCGGGGCGCGTGCCGCATCCAGGGCGGCGGCTTCGCCGGGACCATCCAGGCCTACGTGCCCGAAGGGCTGTTCGCGGCCTACGCGGCGTTCATGGAGGGCATCTTCGGACCGGGGGCGGTCATGCCGCTCAAGGTCCGCAGGCCGGGCTTCGAACGCATCTCCCTCGACGGGATCGGCGGGGAGGCGCGGGCATGAGCCAGTTCACCATCAAGGACCTGGCCCGCAAGCTGGGCGTGTCGCCGTCCACGGTGTCCCGCGCCCTGCGCGGCCACCCGGACATCAGCCCGGCCACCCGGCAGCGCGTGACCGAGGCGGCCGAGAAGTACCAGTACCACCCGAACCAGCTCGCCCAGTCCCTGCAGAAGAAACGCTCCAACGTCATCGGGGTCATCGTGCCCGAGATCCGGCACCACTTCTTCTCCCACGTCATCGGCGGCATCGAGGAGGTCGCCTACGACAACGGCTACACCATCATGGTCTGCCAATCCAACGAGACCCTGGCCCGCGAGATTCTCAACGTCCAGGCGCTGGTGGCCAACCGCGTGGCCGGGTTGCTCATCGCCATCTCTTCGGAGACCACGACCTTCGAGCACCTGTCCAGGGCCATGCGCCAGCACGTGCCCCTGGTCCAGTTCGACCGGGTGGTGGAGGAGCTGGACACCGGCAAGGTGGTGGTGGACGACTACGCGGCCGCCTTCGGCGCGGTGGAGCACCTGATCAAATCCGGCTACCGGCGCATCGGGCACATGGCCGGGCGGGAGGGCATCGCCCTGAACCGCCTGCGTTTCGAGGGGTACCGCGACGCCCTTGCGGCCCACGGCCTGCCGCTGGAAGAGAAATTTCACCTCAGCGGCGGGTACCGCGAGGAGGACGGCCGGGCCGGGGCCGAGCGCTATCTGGCCCTGGGCGAGCTGCCCGAGGCCATCCTGGCCATCAACGACCCCGTGGCCGTGGGGCTGTACACCCGGTTCAAGGAGCTGGGCGTGCGCATCCCGGACGACGTGGCCCTGGTGGGTTTCTCCGACACCCCGGCGGCCGCGCTCATCGACCCGGCCCTGACCACGGTCTACCAGCCCGCCGTGGACATGGGGCGGACCGCTGTCTCCCTGCTGCTGCGGCAGTTCGCCGAGGGCGCGGACTTCACGCCCGAGACCGTGGTTCTGAAGACCGAGCTCCGGGTGCGCGGCACCTCCGCGCCCAGGGGGGGCCTATGCAACTGACCCGGCGACCCTTCGGCGCGATCGACGACGGCACCCCAGTGGAGCTGTTCACCCTGGCCAACGGAGCGGGCATGGAGGCGGACGTGTGCACCTACGGCTCCGCCCTGGTCCGGCTGACCGCGCCAGACCGCAACGGCACACTGGCCGACGTGGTCCTGGGGTACGACGACCTGGGCGGCTACCTGCGGGACGAATGCTATTTCGGGCGGCTGGTGGGCCGGGTGGCCAACCGCATCGGCGGGGCGCGCCTGGTCCTGGACAGCGAGGAATTTCTTCTGGACCGCAACGACGGCCGCCATCACCTGCACGGCGGGCGGGGCGGGTTCCACAGCCGGGTCTGGCGCGCGGAGCCCGTCGAGACCGGGGGCGGGCCCGGACTGGTCCTGACCCTGGAGAGCCGCGACGGGGACCAGGGCTACCCCGGCAACCTGGCGGTCACGGCCGTCTACACCATGACCGACGACGGGTTGCGCCTCGATTTTTCGGCGGCCACGGACCGGACCACGGCGGTCAACCTGACCGCGCACCCCTATTTCAACCTGACCGGGCGGACGGGAACGGACTGCCTGGGCCACATCGTGACCATTCCGGCCCGGCGCTACCTGGCCACGGACCCGGAACTGATCCCCACCGGGAGCCTGGCCGAGGTGGCCGGCACGCCGATGGATTTCCGGGCCGGGGCGGCCGTGGGCGCGCGCATGGGCGAGGACTTTCCGCCCCTGTCCTTCGCCGGGGGCTACGACCATTGTTACGTCCTCGATGGACAGGCCGGGCTGAAGCCCGCCGGGTCGGTGTTCGAGCCCGTATCGGGCCGGGGCCTGGAGGTCCTGGCCACCCAGCCGTGCGTCCAGTTCTATTCCGGCAATCACATCCCGGAAGGGTTGCCCGGCAAGGGCGGCGCGGTGTATGGTGAGAGGTCGGGACTGTGTCTCGAGCCCCAGGGATTCGTGGACGCACCGGGGCACGCGCCCTTCCCGCAGGTGACGCTGCGCCCCGGACAGGCATACAACCAGACGATTTTGTACAGGTTTTTCGTGAAGTAGCACAGGACTGTGCACAGGCAAAAAGAGACGGTCAACATGGCAAACGTGCAATTGAAGAAGGTGGTCAAACGGTTCGGCGACGTGGAGGTGGTTCACGGCATCGACCTCGACATCCAAGACAACGAATTCATCGTCCTGGTCGGCCCGTCGGGCTGCGGCAAGTCCACGGTCCTGCGCATGATCGCGGGCCTGGAGCCGATTTCCGGCGGCGAGGTGTTCATCGGCGGCCGGATGGTCAACCAGGTCTCGCCCAAGGACCGCAACGTGGCCATGGTCTTCCAGAACTACGCCCTGTACCCGCACATGTCCGTGCGCGAGAACATGGGCTTTTCGCTGAAGATGCGCGGCAAGGGCGTGGACGAGATCGCGGCCAAGGTGGACGAGGCCGCCAGGGTCCTGGAGCTGACCCCGTACCTGGAGCGCAAGCCGTCGGAGCTGTCCGGCGGGCAGCGCCAGCGCGTGGCCATGGGCCGGGCCATCGTCCGCCAGCCGGACGTGTTCCTGTTCGACGAGCCCCTGTCCAACCTGGACGCCCAGCTGCGCACCCAGATGCGCATGGAGTTGAGGAAGATGCACCTGCGGCTGGCGACCACGACCATCTACGTGACCCACGACCAGACCGAGGCCATGACCCTGGCCGACCGCATCGTCATCCTCAAGGACGGCCACATCCAGCAGGTGGGCACGCCCATCGACGTGTTCGAGCGGCCCGCCAACGTCTTCGTGGCCCGGTTCATCGGCAACCCGCCCATGAACATCCTGGAGGGGACCTTCCGGGTGGAGGACGGCCGCCGCTACGTCCAGGCCGGTCCCTCGAAATTCCCGGTGTCGGACGGCCAGAGCGACTCCTTCAAGGACGGCGCGTCCGTGCTCGCGGGCATCCGCCCGGACTCCATCAAGATGGGCGACGGCATCAAGAAGCTGCCCGAGGCATGGATGTGCCAGGGCGAGGTGGTCGTCTCGGAGATCCTCGGCGGCCACTCCCACCTGGAGATCGTGGTGGACGGCGAACACCAGCTCATCGCCGAGGTCGAGGGCAGGGTGGTGGCCCATCCCGGCGAGATCGTGCCCATCGGCTTCGAGTTCGACCGCATGGTCCTGTTCGACCCGGAGACCAAAGAGGCGGTTTATTAAATTTTTGGTTTAACAACAGATTGATTTGATTGACTCTTGATTGGCTGAAGTTGAGTTTGCAAACCTTTAGGAGGTACGTATGAAAAAGGCTTTTGCGAAAATGTTGATCGTGGTTGCGGCCGCGCTGCTGATCGGCGCTCCGCAGGCCGCCCAGGCGGACGATCTGAAGGGCGACCTGGAGATCTTCTCCTGGTGGGCCGGTGACGAGGGTCCGGCTCTGGAAGCGTTGATCGACATCTACAAGAAACAGCATCCCGGCGTGAACGTGATCAACGCCACCGTGACCGGCGGTTCCGGCGTCAACGCCCAGGCCGTGCTCAAGACCCGCATGCTCGGCGGTGAGCCGCCGGACTCCTTCCAGGTCCACGCTGGCCAGGAGCTCATCGGCACCTGGGTCAAGGCCGACCGCATGGAAGACCTGACCCCGCTGTTCAAGGAGCAGGGCTGGATGGAAGTCTTCCCCGAAGGCCTCATCAAGCTCATCGGCACCGACAAGGGCATCTGGTCCGTGCCGGTCAACATCCACCGCTCCAACGTCATGTGGTACGTGCCCGCCAACCTGCAGAAGTGGGGCGTGGCCGCTCCCAAGACCTGGGACGACTTCTTCGCCGCCGCCGACAAGCTGAAGGCGCAGGGCGTGGTGCCCCTGGCCCTGGCCCAGAACTGGACCGCCAACCACCTGTGGGAATCCGTGGCCCTGGCCGCCATGGGCGCGGACAATTGGGACGCCCTGTGGGCGGGCAAGCTGTCCTTCGATTCTCCGGAAGTGGTCAAGGCGTGGGAACTGTTCGGCAAGGTCCTGCAGTACACCAACTCGGACGCCCCCTCCCTGTCCTGGCAGCAGGCCACGGACATGGTCGTTGACGGCCGCGCGGCCTTCAACGTCATGGGCGACTGGGCGGCCGGCTACATGTCCACCACCAAGAAACTCGCCCCCGGCACCGGCTACGGCTGGATCGCCTCCCCGGACACCACCGGCACCTTCATGTTCCTGGCCGACTCCTTCGGCCTGCCCAAGGGCGCCCCGCACCGCGACAACGCCGTTGCCTGGCTGAAGGTCCTGGGCTCCAAGGAGGGCTCCGACGCCTTCAACCCGCTGAAGGGCTCCATCTCGGCCCGCAAGGACTCGGACCTGTCCAAGTACAACGCGTACTCCCAGTCCGCGGCCAAGGATTGGACCGGTGACCGCGTGGTCGGTTCCCTGGCCCACGGCGTGGCCGCCAACGACACCTTCAAGAACGGTTTCGCCTCCATCATGGAGATGTTCCTGAAGACCAAGAACCCCCAGGCCGCTTCCAAGGCGTGCGCGCAGCTCGCCAAGAAGGCCGGCATCTAGTTTGAGAATATGAACCAGCCGCGCCGCGCCGGGAATATCCCCGGCGCGGCCCGGCCCGACACACCGGATTTGCTTATGCGGGAAGCCTCGCTCGACAAGTTGAAAGCGTTCCTGACGCTCCTGCCGTCCATGATCCTCATCGGCGTCTTCGTCTACGGGTTCATCGGCGACACCATCTGGACCTCCATGACCGACTGGGGCGGAGGGACCGCCATGGCCTTTGCCCCGGAAAAACATTTCATCGGCCTGGAGAACTATATCGACCTGTTCACCGGGTTCCTGGGCAGCGGATTCCGCCAGGACCTGGTCAACGCGGTCTACTATTCGATCATGCTCCTGGCCGGGGCCGTGGGACTGGGCATGTTCATCGCCATCCTGCTCGACCAGAAGCCCAGGGGCGAGGACCTGTTGCGGACCATCTTCCTCTATCCCATGTCCCTGTCGTTCATCGTCTCCGGGACCATCTGGCGCTGGCTGCTCGCCCCCCAGGGCGGGGTCAACGTCCTGCCCAAATATTTCGGCTTCGAGCCCCTGACCTTCAAGTGGCTGTCCAGCCAGTCGGCCGTCCTGGTCTTCAACTGGCAGGACATCCTGCGCATCCTGCTCTACATCGCGGCCTTCATCCTGATCCTGGTCGGCGTGTTCATGCTGCGCAAGAACCAGGCCAAGGCCATCAAGCGCTGCCTCCTGCCCGGCATCCTCATCGGGGGATTCGTCTGGCTGTTCGGCGGGATCATCCCCGACGCCCTGTTCATGGAGGAGGAGCACGGCTTCAACCTGGCCACGCTCGGCATCATCATCGCGACCGTCTGGCAGTATTCCGGCTACACCATGGCCCTGTACCTGGCCGGATTCAACGGCATTTCCCAGGACCTGCGCGACGCGGCCATGCTCGACGGCGCTTCCAACGTGGCCTACTACCGGCACGTGGCCATCCCCATGCTCAAGCCCATCACCATCTCGGCGGTGATCATCCTGTCGCACATCTCGCTGAAGATGTTCGACCTGATCTTCGCCATGACCGGTCCGGACAACGCGGCCACCGGCCATCCGGCCCTGACCATGTACCTGACCACCTTCCGGGGCAACGAGTTCGCTAGGGGCGCGGCCATCGCCATCGTCCTGTTCCTGGTGGCGGCCATGTTCATCGTGCCCTACCTCGTCGGCCAGTACCGGCAGCAGGGGAGGCGCTAGATGACCGCCCGCAAGCTCACCCTCGGCAACGTGTTTCTCTACGGGACCCTGGTCCTGCTGGCGCTCTTCTTCCTCATGCCCGCCTACATGGCGGCCGTGACCGCGCTCAAGATGCCCTCGGAGATCAACCTGCCCACGGCCTGGGAATGGCCGTCGGTCATCAACTGGTCCAGCTTCTCCCAGGCCGTCGACAAGCTCAGGCCCGACTTCATCAACTCCATCATCCTGACCATCTGCGGGACCATCGGCTCGACCATGCTCGGGTCGCTCAACGGCTACGTCTTCTCCAAGTGGAAGTTCAAGGGTTCGGACGTGATCTTCACCCTGTTCCTGTTCGGCATGTTCATCCCGTACCAGGTCATCCTGATCCCGCTGTTCCAGACCCTGCGGGCCATGCACCTGTACGGCGGCCTGCCCGGCCTGATCCTGGCCCATATCGTCTACGGGCTGCCCATCACCTCGCTCATCTTCCGCAACTTCTACGCCCAGATACCGACCGCGCTCATCGAGTCGGCCCGGCTGGACGGCGCGGGCTTCTTCTCCATCTACCTGCGCATCGTCTTTCCCCTGTCCATCCCGGGTTTCGTGGTCACGTCCCTGTGGCAGTTCACCCAGATCTGGAACGAGTTCCTCTGGGGCATCTGCCTGACCCGGAGTACGGCCAGGCCCATCACCGTGGGGCTGGCCAACCTGGCCGGGGGCCAGGCCGTGACCTGGAACCTGCCCATGGCCGGTTCCATCCTGGCGGCGCTGCCGGTTTTGGCTATTTACATCTTCCTCGGGAGATACTTCATACGCGGACTTCTTGCGGGCTCTGTGAAGGAGTAGGGCGTGGGTCGGGAGGCGGCTTCCGATAGCGGCGCATCTGCACATTTTTTCCAGGGGGCTTTCATCCTCACGTAGACGGCTACGCTGCGGTGAAAGCCCCCTGGAAGAAAATGCACAGCTGCACCACTCTCGAAAGCCTATCCCCAGGACGTTAGAGCGGCAGGGAAGAGAGAGCCGCTGTCGGGTGCCTGCGGCATCCGAAACGCTCCAGGAAGAATAGAAAACAAGAGTCCTTCGACCCGATGTTGAGTTGGAGGACTTTTTCGTGTTCTCATTCCCCGCGAAGCGGCGATAACAAGTTTCGTAAAGGATGATGATGGGGGAAGAGGTTATGGGAAGCTCTTTTCCTCCTTACGTAGACGGCTACGCTGCGGTGAAAGCCCCCAGGAAGAAAATGCACAGCTGCACCACTCTCGAAAGCCTATCCCCAGGACGTTAGAGCGGCAGGGAGGAGAGAGCCGCTGTCGGGTGCCTGCGGCACCCGAATCGCTCCAGAAGAATAGAATAAGAGGCCTTCGACCATGGTTGGGTCGGAGGCCATTTTGTTGTGAATTGCCCCGCGGAGCGGCGATACAAAGTTTAGGAAAGGATGGGGATGGGGGTCCGGGGGAAGGGGAAGGAAAGCCCTTTTCAAAGGGTTTTCCTTCCCCTTCCTCCGGCCGCCGGAGGCAAAAAAAGACCCGGACGGGGGTCCGGGCCTTGGGTGTATCTGATTGGTCGGGGCTGGTTAGTTGCGATTGCGGTCTTCTTCGTCGTTCGAACGGTCGTCCTTGCTCTCCGAGACGTTTTCGTCCCACAGCCCGCAGCTGTGATCGATGCAGGAGAGGCACGGTCCGGGATAATCCATGTTGGGCATAGTGTCCTCCAAGGTGGTGGTATGGGAATGGCCCGGCATCAATGGTCGAGCTGATTATACATGAACATATGTGATAAATAATCACGGAACCGCCCTTGGCAAGGGCGGGGCGAAAAAAATGTATGGATCGGACGGCTAGGCGTGTTTCTGACAGTATTTCAAGAACTTCTGGGCCTCGACAAAGGCGGGGTTGATCTTCAGGGCCCGTTCGAGGTTGCTGACGCAACTGTCGCTGTGGCCCTTTTCGTAGTAGACGCGGGCCAGGTTGAAGTAGACGTTCTCGTCGGTGTCCACGATCTCCAGGGACTTCTCGTAGTAGCGGATGGACTCGTCGTAGTGGCCGTTCTTGCGCAGGGAGATGCCGAAGGAGTTGAACTTCTGGCGGAACTCGAAGGAGAAGGCCTCGTCCAGGCCGAGCAGGGTGTCCAGGACCTTCTTGAGCTTGTCGAAGTCCTTTTTCTCGGAATAGACCTCGCCCAGGCCGTAGTTGGCCTCGACGTTCTTGTCGTCGATCATCAGGGCCTTGAGGAACTGCCGTTCCGCCTCGTCCAGGTCGCCCTTGACGAAGGCCTCCTGGCCCATCTCGATCTTGCGGCGCAGGGTCTCCAGGGCCGGGACCGTGTGCACCCGGTAGTAGGTCGGCTCCGGGGTGTACTGTCGGAGGAAGTCCAGCTCGGCGAGGATGCTGCGCACGCCCGAGGGCACGTGATGGGCGTTGAGGGGCTGAATCTCGAACTGGTCGGGGGAAAGCTGGCGAGCGTACCAGTAGGTGATGTTGTCGTGCCGGGCCGCGGTGCCGCCGGTGCCCACTTCGGCCGCGAGTTGCAGTGAGTATACGCCGAGAATGGCCGGATAATCGTCCAAGACTCCCATCTCCCTTGTTGGTCGGTTCCCGTGACGTGTCGTCAGACGTCAAACTAGTGCAGGTCCTGGCATAGATCAATACTTATTATCCGCCGGGGCCGGTCAACGAGCCGAAAAAAGGCCCTTGGGAGGGCCTTTTTGTCGTGGATCCGCACTCGGTTAGTCGCAGGGCTTCCAGGGCTCGTTGACCTTGCGGTCAAACCCCCTGAGCGGGATGTTTTCGGGCAGCAGGGGCGAGACCAGGGGGGTGAAGGGCTCGTAGTTGTAGACCACGGCCACCTCGGCCAGCTGGCAGGGCGCGCCGGGGTCGTTGTCGATGCCGTCGCCCGAGGCCTGGACGTCGGGCCAGGAGCGCACGGAGATTTCGATGTTGGCCTGGTTCAGGGTGGTCAGCCCGGCCTCGGTGGCCGCGATGATGTCGTCCAGGCGGGTGCCTTCGTCCGCGCCCCGGCCCGTGGCCGCGAAGCGCGCGCCCATCTGGGCGGCCTTCTGCACCGTGACCCAGGCGTAGACCGCGTTGCCGCCCTCGATCACGGCCATGACCAGCATGAACAGGATGGGCAGGATCAGGGCCGTTTCCACGGCGGCCAGCCCTGCGCGGCGGGAGCGCTTTCGGTTCTTCAGCATGATGAAACCTCCCTTAGAGCAGTCGCCAGCCCAGCTGCTTGCCGATCTGCTTGAAGATGTCGGGGATGTCGTACACGGACGGGGCGTCGAAGTAGTGGTCGTCGGTGCCCGCCTTGCTTGAGGCGATCTCCTTCATCAGGTTGATGTCGGTGGTGTCCGAGGAGCCGAAGCGGATGGAGAATATCTCGATGCCCGCGTCCTTGGCCAGTTGCGCCTCGCTGAGCATGTCCGCGTTGAGCACGCCGCCGTCGTTGCAGTGGGCGGTGTCCACGCCCATGCCGTAGTAGGCGTTGGTCCAGTAGTTGTTGGGCCGGTAGGTGGCGCGGTAGGTGCCGCCGCATTCGCCGTCCTCGGTGTCGCCGTCGGTCAGCACGATCATGATCTTGCGGAAGTCTTCCTTGCTCCCGGCCTGGGTGAAGGGCGCATCAGGGGTGAGGATGTTCCGCCCCCACTTGATGCCCTCGGAGATGACCGTGCCCGAGGCCGCGCCCGTGGCGGTCTGGGAACCTATGGCCGCGATGATCGTGCTCTTGTTCTTGCTCAGGGGCAGGACCGTCGGGATGTCCGAGCAGGTGTCCAGGGTGATGTAGCGCTTGTAGTAGTAGGGCAGGGCGTTGTACTCGTCCATGAACTCCTCGTTGATGCCGGTGTTCAGGGAACCGTCCGCGTTGACGCAGCCCTCGGCGTAGCCGTCCACGGCCTCGCCCAGGCGGATCTTGCCGCGGAAGGGCACCAGGCCGACCTTGGTGTCGGGCGTGGTCCCGTCCGGAATGAGCAGGTCGGTCAGCTCCTCGGAGGCCTGCTTGACCAGGTCGATGGGCGTGCCCTTCATGGAGCCGGAGTTGTCGATGACGAAGACCACCTCGAGCTTGTTGAAGCCCGCCATGGCGCTGGCCTCCACGGTCTTGTCGGCCATGCCCAGGACCTCCATGAGGAGCATCCTGACCTCGGCCTGGGCCGTGACCTTGACGCTGCGGATCTCGGTGCCCGCCGAAATTTCCGTGACCACGGCCTCTTCCATGTTGGTCTCGACCATGTCGTTCACGGCCTGGGTGACGATGCCCTTGGACAGGTCGGGGTCGTAGGGCAGTTCGAGGCTGCCCGCCAGGGCGCCCGCGTCCACGGCCGCCTGTAGCCGGGTGTGGGTCATGTACATGTTGCCCATGTCCACGGCGATGCCCGCCACTCCGAGGAGCACGGGCAGCAGCAGGGCCATGATGGCGCTGGTGGAGCCCCGCCGCCTAGGGGAGCGGCATGGTTGTCTGCGCGACGAACGTGAGGGGTTCATCGTTGCCGAACAGTCCGTTGCCGTCCTGGGATCCGAAGATGTCGTAAACATAGGAAACCTCTACTGTGACGGTGTTGTCTGCGGGGTTGGTGGTCACGTTGGTGGACAGTTTGTCGGGATCGAGATCGGCCACAACGGCGGCCACCAGGGCCGCCACGTCGGAGGACTCGCCCTGGGTGACCACGCGCCGGGCGCCTTCGCGGCTGGCTTCCACCAGGGAGGAGTATGTGTGCATGGCGTTGCCGCCCTGCATCAGAAGCAGGATCAGGAGCGCCATGATGGGAACCAGCAGGGCGAACTCCACGGCGGCCATCCCCCGACGCCTTACGTCTCTCTTTCTCATTCCCGTTCTCCTTGCATTCCAAAATTGGTCCGGCGGAAGGCCGGGTACCCCGAAGGAAGCATTGTGCGTGCCAAGGCGTAATGGGGTGCCCGGAAAGGTGGAAACAACCTCCCGCATCAACAAGATAAATTTTTTTTGTGACCCATGTCGGCAAACGTTCGTAATGAAGGTGTGAAACAGGGAATATCTATTTTTTGTGGATGGACGGACCCGATTCGTGTAGGGTGGTCTTCACGCGGGAACAACACGATCAGGGAGCAGACCTGTGGCCGAGAAAATACTTGTGGTCGATGACGACCGTGCCTTCCAGGGCATGCTGGTCGAAGCGCTGGCCGACAAGGGCTATGTGGTGGAGACCGCGGCGAGCGCCGAGGAAGGCATAAAGAAGGCCGGGGCGGGGCGCTTCGATCTCATCCTGCACGACATCCAGCTGCCCGGCATGTCCGGGCTCGAGGCGCTCAGGCACCTGGCCGAAGTCTCCCCGGGCGTGGACGTCATCGTCATGACCGGCTACGGCTCCAAGGAGACAGGGGTCACGGCCATGCAGCAGGGGGCCTACGATTATTTCGAGAAGCCGTTCTCCCTGCGCGAGATGGAGGTGGTGGTCGGCCGGGCCATGGAGAGGCGCCGCCTCCAGGAGGAGCTGGCCGAGCTGAAACGGCACGGCGGGTCCAGCCCCCTGAACAACATCATCGGCCACAGCGCGCCCATGATGGCGGTCAAGGAGCGCATCAGCCGGGTGGCCGAACTGAACGCGGACGTGCTCATCATGGGCGAGACCGGTACCGGCAAGGAGCTGGTGGCCGATACCATCCACGTCCTGTCCGCCCGGGCCAAGGCCCCGTTCGTCAAGATCAACTGCGCGGCCATCCCGGAAAACCTCATCGAGTCGGAGCTGTTCGGCCACGAGAAGGGGGCCTTCACCGGGGCCACGAGCATGAAGCAGGGCAAGTTCGAGCTGGCCAAGGGCGGCTCGCTCATGCTCGACGAGATCGGCGACATGCCCCTGCACCTGCAACCCAAGCTGCTGCGCGCCGTGGAGCAGAAGCAGGCCGAGCGCGTGGGCGGGGCCAAGCCCATCCGCTACGACGTGCGCATCATCGCGGCCACCAACCAGGAGCTGGAGGAGCGGGTCCGGGACGGCGGGTTCCGCAGCGATCTATACTATAGACTGAATGTGGCCACCCTGATCCTGCCCCCCCTGCGCGAGCGCAAGTCCGACCTGCCGCAGCTGGCCGAGTTCTTCCTGGACCGGGCCAACAGACGGCTCGGCACGGACATCGCCGGGGTCTCGTCCGAGGCCATGGAGATATTCTTCAACTACGACTGGCCGGGCAACGTGCGCCAGTTCGCCAATGCCGTGGAGCGCGCGGCCATCTTCTGCACCTCCTCCCGGATCACCCCGGCCGAGGTGGACCAGGCCTTTTCCAATACCCGGCCCGCTACGGACAGCGGAATCTGCGTGCCCACGGGTGAGGGACTGCCCCTGAAACAGGCCCTGACCGAGTACGAGAAGGCCCTGATCGAAAACGCCCTCCGGGCCTGCGGCGGGGTCCAGACCGAGGCCGCCACCGCCCTGGGCGTGTCCGCCAAGAACCTCTGGAACAAGCTCAAGAAGCACGACATCGACCCGGTATTATTCAAGAAATAGCTGTTCGAAGGGCGGTCCGCCCAGCCTTCCCGTCCGCCCGGAAGCGGGAACATGTCCACATTTTATGGTCCTCCGGGACCCGGAAAATCCCCTCAAACAGGGGATTTTCGCGTTTTCAGACCCTGAAAACGCGTCCCGGCCAGCCCCTGCACAAGACTATCCATAAAAAATAGATACGTATAACAAGCTTGATTTGTTGGCGAAACGAATGCTCATTCCGGAGCGATCGCGCCCAGGCGCTCCACAATTCATGGATTGTAAGCCTCCGGCAGGGGTGCCGGATCGTGTCTGGCACGGACCGTTTGCCGGAATTTAAATTTTATTTCCAATTATACAGGGATGTTGCAAACTATTTTTCAGATTGTTTTTCGCTGTGGCACGCGGGTTGCTCAATGGAGGGCGTGGCTGGTGCTGAAAGGCACAAAACAAATTTAGCAGACGAATTTAAACCAAGGAGAACGACAATGACCAAGCTGATGAACCTCATCCGTGACGAAGAAGGCGCTACCGCCATTGAGTACGGCCTGATCGCCGCCCTGATCGCCGCCGGTATCGTGGCCGCCACCTCCGCCCTGGGCGACCAGGTTGTGAGCACCTTCGACTACATCACCGGCCAGATGTCCGCCGCGACCACGACCGGTTCCTAGGAAGAAGAGAAGCTAACCGTTTAACGGAAGCAGCCAGAGCAGCCGAACCGGGGCTTTCGGGATGGTCCCGTAAGCCCCGGTTTTGTCTCCGGGGGAAAGCGGAGACGACACGCGGCCGGTCCGGCACCTCGGGGGAACCATGGATATTCTGATCGTCATCGCACTCGCGACCGCCCTGGTGACGGCCACCGTCACCGACATCCGCAACCAGCGCATCTACAATTGGCTGACCCTCCCGCTCATCCTGACGGGACTGGTCGCGCACACCGTTTTCGGCGGTTTCGCCGGGCTGAAGTTTTCGGCCGCCGGTTTCGCCCTCGGGTTCGCGGCCATGGCCCTTCCGTATTTCATGGGCGTCATGGGTGCGGGCGACGTCAAGCTTATGGCCGGCGTCGGCGCATGGCTCGGCGTGGAAGCGACCTTCACCGCCTTCCTGTTCACCTGCATCGCGGGCGGCGTCTACGCCCTGGCCGTCCTCGCCTTCCATCGGGAGATTCTCAAGCGGGTCCTGCGCAACATCACGGCCACCTTTTCCGTGTTCATGGCCAGCCGGAAGTTCGACTTCGCCCCCGTCACTGCGGAAAACGCCATGCCGAGACTGTGCTACGGCGTGGCCATCGCCGTTGGAACCGTGGTCGCCATGGCCCTCTTCGCCTGGCAGACCGGGTCCGTGTACCCCGGCTATTAAAGGAGGCCCGGCATGAGCAAGTCCACCAGAGCCCTTGTCCAGATCACCCTGTCCCTGTTCCTCGCGGTCATCGCGGGCGTGATCATCTTCAAGTGGACCAACGGCGTGAAGCAGGCCGCCCCGACGGCGGTCGTGGAAAACACCGTGCCCGTGGTCGTGGCCAAGACCGACCTGGGACGCGGCGTCAAGCTGACCGAGGACATGCTCGAAATCCGCAAGTTCACCCAGGACTCCCGTCCCTCCGGCGCCTTCGCCGAGGTCAAGCAGGTCGAGGGCCGGGTGCTCAACCAGACCGTGGGCATGGGCGACGCCCTGACCCCCCTCAAGCTTGCCGACAAGTCCATCATGGGCGGCGGCGTGTCCGCGCTGATCACCCCCGGCAAGCGAGCCATGGCCGTCAAGGGCAACGAGGTCATGGGTCTGTCCGGCTTCGTCCGTCCCGGCGACCGGGTGGACGTCATCGTCTCCCTGACCGTGGGCCGCAATGAAAAGCCGGTGACCAAGCTGGTCCTGGAACAGATCAAGGTCATCGCCACCGGCACCCAGCTGACCCCGCCCAACGAGGAAGGCAAGGTCGCGTCCGTGGGCGTGTACACCCTGGAGCTGACCCCGGCCGAGTCCGAACGGCTCGCCCTGGCCTCCACCCAGGGGACCCTGCATTTCGCCCTGCGCAACGAGCAGGACAACGCCGACGTGCGGACCATCGGGACCACGGTGCCCCAGACGCTGGCCGCCCTGCGGCCCAAGCAGACGACCCCGAACGTGCGACGGACCCGGCGGAACATCAGCATAGAAATCATCACCGGTACGAACCGCTCGACGGTCAAGTTTTAGGAGCAGGCGCCATGAAGAACGCAAGAACCATACAGTATACCCTGGTCGTCCTGCTTGCCTGCCTGGTCGTGCTGACCGCCACCGTGGCCTGGGCCCGCGTGGTCAAGTCCGACAAGCCGGACATGATCTCCATGATCATCGGCGAGTCCACGGTCATCACCACGGACCAGAACGTCAGCCGCATCACGCTGGGCTCGGACACGGTCTGCTCCATCGTGGTCATCTCCCCGACGCAGATCTACCTGACCGCCAACGAGATCGGCTCCACCACCCTGACCCTGTGGACCGGAGACCGTGTCTCCGAGATCTACGACATCGCCGTGGACCCGGACACCACCCGGCTGAAGCGGATGATCTACGAGCTGCTGCCCCAGGAGAACAACGTCCGCGTGCTGACCAGCGGCAACTCCATCACCCTGTCCGGGCAGGTGTCCAACGCCACCAGCCTGTCCTCGGTGCTCTCCCTGGCCGAGGCGGCCGCTCCGGGCCGCGTGGTCAACCTGCTCAGCGTGGACGGCATCCAGCAGGTCATGCTCGAGGTGCGCGTGGCCGAGATGTCCCGCTCCGTGACCAAGCGGCTGGGCCTCAACTTCGCGGCCATCGGCTCCAACTTTTCCATCTACTCGATCATCAACAACCTGACGAGCTACAACAACGAGGACAACGTCTTCGAGCTGACCGACAACATCAACCTGGCCGGCAGCTACGTCAGCGGCAACACCACCATCCACGGCATGGTCGATGCGCTCAAGTCCAACGGCCTGGTGCGCATGCTGGCCGAGCCGAACCTGACCTGCGTGTCCGGCGAGGCGGCCGAGTTCCTGGTGGGCGGCGAAGTGCCCATCCCCATGCCCAGCGCGCTGGGCACCGTGGGCATCGACTACAAGCCCTTCGGCATCGCGCTGAAGTTCACGGCCACGGTCATGTCGTCCGGCCGGATCAACCTCCAGGTCAACCCCGAGGTGTCCGAGCTCGACTACTCCAAGGCCCTGTCCGTGTCCGGCTACGAGATTCCGACCATCTCCACCCGCCGCGCCAACACCGTGGTGGAGCTGGGCGACGGCCAGTCCTTCGTCATCGCCGGTCTGATCAGCGACTCGCTCAAGGAAAACGCGCACAAGTTCCCGGGCCTGGGCGAAGTCCCCGTGCTCGGGTCCCTGTTCAGCTCCAAGGATTTCAACTCCAACAAGACCGAACTGGTGGTCCTGGTCACCGCCCACCTGGCCAAGCCCGTGGACATGGCCACCCAGACCCTGCCCACGGACGGGTTCCGTGAGCCGGACGACCGGGAATTCTACCTCTTCGGGCTGTTGGAGGGACAGGGAGGTTCCAGCGGGAGCGGAACCCCCAAGACCGTTGCCAAGGGCGCCGCCGATCCGGGTACCGTGATCCGTCCCGAATCCGGCTTCGACGGGGAATTCGGCCACTCCTGGCCCAACTAGAGACCGCAGGTGCGAGGAAACGTCATGCGTAACATTATGATCTGCACCGCCATGCTGGGCGTCATGCTCCTGGCCGGATGCGGGACCCTGTTCGAGGGCAAGCAGAGCACGCCGGAATTCGGCAGCTCGGTGCACATGGCCGTGGCCGGTCAGACCGCCAATCCCGAGGCCGGAGGCGACGCCCCGGTGGTCGGACTGGACGGCAAGTACGCGGCCGAGGCCATGAAGAAGTACCAGAAGGGCCCCAGGGAAAAGAGCGATGCCAAGACCGAATCCACCTTCGGCGTGGTCGAGGTCCAGTGATGAACGGCCGCGAGCGCCATGCCGTGCGCAGACCCCCGAAGGGGTTGGCGCTTGACCGGAGAATGTTTGCAACCAACCGGCACGACGGGGAAAACGGCGACCACCTGATCGCCGTTGTCGGGGCCGAATAGCAGGAGACAGGGGAAAGGGGGAACCATGAACAACAGAGTGATACCCATATCGCTGGCCGTCATAGACCGGGAGCAGCGGGATCGTCTGGAAAAGATGATCGCGGCCAACCCCATGGTCCGTCTGGTCGGCGACGACGCCGAAGAGATGGGCGTGCTCATCTACGAGCCCGGCGACTCCGTCGAGGAGGACATGCCGCACATCATCCACGCCCTGGAATCGGGACAGGCCGAGGACGTCTACCTGGCCGGCGACGTGGCCGACCCCGAGATCCTCATCCGGGCCATGCGCAGCGGCATCCGCGAATATCTCAAGTTCCCCGTGGAGGAGAACGACCTGCGCGCCGCGGTCATGCGCACGGCCATGCGCCTGAGCCTGACCGTGGACGACACGGACAAGGGCCGCATCCTCACGGTCCTGGGCTGCAAGTCCGGCGTGGGCACCACCACCCTGGCCGTGAACCTGGCCTGCGCCCTGAACGAGCGCGAGCCCGGCCGCACCGTGCTCCTGGACCTGCACGCGCCCATGGGCGAGATTCCCTATTTCCTGGACCTCAAGTACGACTACACCTGGGGCGACCTGGTGGCCGACATCTCCCGGCTGGACGCCACCTACCTGCGCAGCGTCATCGCCGAGCACGAGTCCGGCCTGCACGTCCTGCCCGCTCCGGGCGCGGGCGAGCGCCCCGACGACCACACCCTGGTCCTGATCCTTGAACAGCTCCGCCAGAGCTACGACTTCGTGGTCGTGGACGCGGCCACCCCGGACGAGGACGAGCTGCCCAAGGAAGTGGAGCTGGCCGATTCCATCCTCATGGCCATGCAGCTCTCCCTGCCGTGCCTGGCCCGCGTCACCCGGCTGACCGAGTCCCTCGCGGGGCAGGACCCGGACGCGGACCGGCGCCTGCGCCTGGTCGCCAACCGCGTGGTCCGCAACGGCTCCATCGGCGTGCCCGAGGCCGCCGAGGTCCTGGGCCGCGAGATCGCCTGGACCCTCCCCGAGGACGGGGAGACCGTGCTTTCCGCCCTGAACCAGGGCACCCCCGTGGTCCAGGCCTTTCCCAAGTCCGCCGCGGCCAAGGGGGTGCAGGCCCTGCTCAAGGGGCTGGCTCCCCGTGAGAAGAAGGCCCACAAGAAGCTCTCCCTGCCGTTCTCCTCGTTCTTCCGCAAGAAGGGCAAGAATTCGGACACCAACGACAACCTGGCAGGAGCGGCGTTATGAACCTCGCGGAACGACTGAATCGAAACGCGGCGCGGCGCTCCGCCCCGGCGGCCCCGGCTCCGGCCCCGGCCCCGGCCAAGCCCAAGGCCAAGGTCCAGCCCAAGGTGGTCAAGGTCGAGGCGGCGGAACACTATTTCGACATCAAGACGCGCATCCACGACCGGCTCATCGACATGATCGACCTGTCGCTCCTGGACTCCCTGTCCGAGACCGAGATGCGCAGCGAAATCTCCAAGGTCACCGAAGGGCTGCTCTGGGGCGAGTTCCGCAATGCGCCCCTGAACCTGGCCGAACGCAAGCGCATGCTCTCCGAGATCCAGGACGAGGTCATCGGCCTGGGACCGCTCGAACCCTACGTCCAGGACCCCACGGTCAACGATATCCTGGTCAACGGGTACAAGCAGATCTACGTGGAGCGTTCGGGCAAACTCGAGCTGACCCCGGCCCGGTTCAAGGACGACGACCACCTGCGCAAGATCATCGACCGCATCGTCTCCCTGGTGGGACGGCGCATCGACGAGTCGCAGCCCCTGTGCGACGCGCGTCTGCTCGACGGCTCGCGCGTCAACGCGGTCATCCCGCCCCTGGCCATCGACGGGCCCTCGCTGTCCATCCGTAAGTTTTCCAAGGACCCCCTGGAAGTGGCCGACCTCATCGGCTTCAACTCCCTGACCCCGGAGATGGCCCTGCTCATGAAGGGCATCGTCCAGTCCCAGCTCAACGTGCTCATCTCCGGCGGCACCGGCTCGGGCAAGACCACGCTGCTCAACTGCCTGTCGCGCAACGTGCCCGAGGACGAGCGCATCGTGACCATCGAGGACGCGGCCGAGCTGCAGCTCAAGCAGGATCACGTGGTCCGGCTGGAGACCCGCCCGGCCAACATCGAGGGACGCGGCGAGATCACCATGCGCGACCTGGTCAAGAACTGCCTGCGTATGCGTCCGGACCGGATCATCGTCGGCGAGGTCCGTTCGGCCGAGGCCCTGGACATGCTCCAGGCCATGAACACCGGTCACGACGGTTCCCTGACCATCATCCACGCCAACACGCCCCGCGACGCCCTGATGCGTCTGGAGACCATGATCTCCATGGCCGGGCTGAACCTGAATCCCCTTTCCATGAAGCGCTACATCTCCTCGGCCATCGACGTCATCATCCAGGCCACCCGCCTGGTGGACGGCACCAGAAAGGTCATCTCCATCCAGGAAGTGACCGGCATGGAAGGGGAGATGATCACCATGCAGGAGATCTTCGCCTTCGAGCAGACCGGCCTGACCCACGACGGCAAGGTGGAGGGCTACTTCACCGCCCGGGGCATCCGCCCCAAGTTCGCCGAAAAGCTCGAGCGCATGGGCTTCCCGTTCCCCATGGACACCTTCAACGTCACCCCCAGACCCCCGAAGAACAAGGAGTAGGCCATGTCCATGACACTGATCATCGCGGCAGCGGCCGTGCTCATCGTCTTCCTGCTGGTCATGGGCATCGGTTCGCTCATGCAGTCCGGCTCGGACAAGGCCGAGCGCCGGGTCAAGGATCGCCTCCGGGCCATGGCCCTGACCGCGGACATCGACGCCGCCTCCGTGGACCTGGTCCTGCGCGAGGCCGCCATGAGCGAGGTGCCGCTGTTCAACCGGTTGCTCGAGAGCATGCGCTGGTCCAGCAACCTCAGCCGCCTGCTCTACCAGGCCGACGCCAAGGGTTCGCCGGGCGTCTACCTCCTGCTGTGCATGCTCCTGGCCGTCATCGGCTTCTACGCCGGGTCCTTTTCCGGCAAGATATGGGTCTCCCTGGCCGGGGCGATCATGCTCGGCTACCTGCCCATCTGGATACTCCAGGGCAAGAAGCGCAAGCGCATGGACCGCTTCCAGAAGCAGCTGCCCGAGGCCCTGGACCTCATGGCCCGCGCGCTCAAGGCCGGACACACCTTCGGCGGCGGCATGCGCATGGTGGCCGACGAGTTCGACGGCCCCATCGGCCCCGAGTTCGGCAAGACCCTGGACGAGATCAACTACGGCATGGACGTGGACCGCGCCCTGAGCAACCTCCAGTCGCGGGTGGACTGCCCGGACCTGAAGTTCTTCGTGGTCTCGGTGAACATCCAGCGCGAGACCGGCGGCAACCTGGCCGAGATCATCGCCAAGATCGCCGCCCTGGTGCGCGAGCGGTTCGCCCTGTTCGGCAAGATCCGCGTCCTGTCCGCCGAGGGCCGGGTGTCCGCCTACATCCTCATCGCCCTGCCGTTCCTGCTGACCGGCATCCTGTACGTGGTCAACTCGGACTACATCAGCCTGCTGTGGACCCGCGAACTGGGCCAGAACATGGTCTGGGGCGCGGCCATCTCCATGATCATCGGCGCGGCCATCATCCGCAAGATCATCAAGATCAAGGTGTAGGGAGGCGACCATGGACATCCAGATAGTTCCCCTGTTCGCCGCGGGCATCGGTTTCGTCTCCGTGCTCCTGGCCGGTTACGGCCTCCTCGGCTACCTGAGCGGCGCCAGCGACTCGGCCAAGCTCAAGGAGCGGGTCTCGGGCACGACCGTCAAGCGGTCCGATGCCCTGACCGCCCCCCTGGGCAACGCGGTCAAGTCCGTCGTGGACTTTTTCGGCCGGCTGGGCACCAAGATCGGCCCCACCGAGACCGAGGAGATCGACAAGGGCCGCCTGCGCTTGATCCAGGCAGGCATGCGCAAGCCCGATTCCTACAAGATCTTTCAGGGCCTCAAGGGGTTCCTGGCCGTGGGGTTGGCCGGCGGCTTCCTGCTCGTCCGCTTCCTGTTCATTGAGGACATGTCCATAGCCATGACCGCCTTCGGCACGGTCACCCTGGCCGCAGTGGGCGTGTACGGACCCGAGTACTGGCTGAGCAAGAAGATCAACCGGCGCAAGTTGGCCGTGGGCGACGAACTGCCCGACGCCCTCGACCTCCTGGTGGTCTGCGTGGAGTCAGGCATGGGCCTGGACCAGGCCGTGGACCGCGTCTGCCAGGAGATGAAGAACTCCGGCCCGATCATCAGCTCCGAATTCAAGCTGCTCACCCTGGAGCTGCGCGCGGGCAAGGCCCGCATCGACGCCCTGCGCTCCCTGGCGGAACGGGTGGGGCTGGACGACCTGAACAGCCTGACCTCGCTGCTCATCCAGGCCGACGCCTTCGGCATCAGCGTCGGCCGGACCCTGCGCGTCTACTCGGACGCCATGCGCGTCAAGCGCTCCCAGCGCGCCGAGGAAAAGGCCGCCAAGATGCCCGTACTGCTGCTTCTTCCGCTTGTGGCGTTCATCCTCCCGACCCTGTTCGTGGCCATCCTCGGACCGGCGGTGATCATGAGCATGGACATGTTCCTCAAGATGAACAGTCATTAGGGCTAAGAGCCAAGGAGACCGTCATGAAAAAGCTTTCCATCATCGCGATAACGATTTTCGCAGGCGTGGTCCTGTCCGGCTGCATGGGCAAGTCCTACGACGACAAGACCTTCGATGAACTGGCCTACGGCGAGGGCTCCGCGGTCAACCTGACCAGCGAGCAGCACGAGCAGGTGGGCGACGGCTACGTCCGGCGCGCCAAGCCCGAGATGGCCCTGGTCCACTTCAACAAGGCCATCGAGCTGGACGGCGACAACCTGGACGCCCGGGTCAAGCGCGGCGAGCTGCTGGTCGATCAGGGGCTGGACGAGCAGGCCCTGGCCGAGTTCACCAAGGTCCTGGAAAAGGACCCGAACCACGCCATCGCCAACGAGGCCGCTGGCTGCGTGTATTTCCGCTCCGGGCTGTACGACGAGGCCGAGGCGCACCTGATCCGCGCCGTGGAGCTCAACCCCATGCTCTGGAAGGCCCACAACTTCCTGGGCATCATCTACGACCGCAACCGCGACTACGACAAGGCCGCCAAGGAATTTTCCGCCGCCCTGGAACTGCACCGGGGCAACGGCGTGGACGAGATCTACAACAACCTGGGCGTGGTCCACATCGCCCGCAAGCAGTACGCCCAGGCGGTGGAGACCTTCCGCCAGGCGCTCCAGGCGGGCGGCGTGTCCTCCCGGACCTACAACAACCTCGGCCTGGCCCTGGCCCGTATGGGCCGTCTGGACGAGGCTCTCGAATCCTTCAAGTACGCCGGCGGCGAAGCCAAGGCCAACAACAATCTCGGATACGTCCTCCTGACGGAGAACCAGCCCGCCCAGGCGGCGCCCTATTTCGAGAAGGCCATCGAGCTGTCGCCCAACTACTACGTGAAGGCCGCCGACAACCTGAAGCGCGCCCGACTGGCGGCCCGCTTTCAGGAGATCGGCACCCAACTCAGCGGTTCCACCCCGAACCCTCTGCTTCGTACGTCCTTCCCCGACGTGAAGCAGAACCCCGGCGAGCCTGCGGCATCTCCCGCGTCCGCAGGCTCGCCTCCCCCTCCCGTCAAGGCCGTCCAGGCGGTCCTGAACGAGCAGGGTTCCGGGGACAAGAACATAATTCCCAGGGAAAAGACCTACGGGCTGCACATCAGCTCCTGGCACAACGAGAAGAACGCCCTGCTTCAGTGCGAAGACCTCAAGAAGCAGGGGTTCGAGACCTGGATCAACCAGGTGGACCTCGGCGACAAGGGCGTCTGGTATCGCGTCCTGGTCGGCAAGTTCTCCTCGGTCCGGGAAGCCCGCGCCGAACGGCCCGACGTGCTGACCATCCTCAACCTGGACAGCGCCCCGATCTTCGAGCGCGAGGACCCCGAGCCCGTGGTCTCGGCCCAACTCTAGCAACGGCACAACGTCTTGACAGGCACCGGCCCGTGCAGCACCCCGGACAGGCGGCCCCGAGCCGACTGCTCCGGGGTGCCTGCGTAATGGAGGAACCTTCCCTTTTTCAGCGGATTTCCGTATGTTTCCCGGAAGACATGAGGCCCCCGACCCGGCCCGAACCTTCGGAGAGATGAACTTGCCAGCCGACCGCACCCAGCGCTTTCGCGTCCTCGCCGTGGATCACGACGAGTCCATGCTCACGCTCTACCGCGACATCCTCTGCTTCGAGAGCGAGGAGCCGTCCGCCCTGGAGGCCCTGTTCGACGACGACGCCCGGCTGCCGTCCCGCGAGGAGATCGCCGAGGACGCGGCCCGGCCGGTCTTCGAGGTGGTCCAGGCCCCGGACGCGGCGGGCGGGCTCAAGGCCATGGACCGGGCGCTGGCCGAGGGTGCGCCCTTCGCCATCGCGCTCATCGACATCCAACTGTCCGACCTGGGCGAGGCGCTGGGGGGCATCGACCTGGCCGAAGCCCTGCGCGGCCGGGACCCGTACATGGAGATCGTCCTGCTCTCGGCCCGCCACAAGGTGCCGCTCAAGGAATTCAACAAGCGTGTCCAGCCGCCCGAGAAGCTGCTCTTCGTCCAGAAGCCGTTCCGCTCGCCCGAACTCAAGCAGATCGCCCTGTCCCTGGGCTCCAAGTGGGACGCCGAGAACCGGCTGCGGGACCTGAACGAGACCCTGGCCTCCAAGGTCGAGGCCCGGACCAGCGAACTCAACGCGGCCAACCGGCGGCTTCGGCTCGACATCGCCAAGCGCGCCGCGGTCCTGCGCGAGCTCAAGGCCTCGGAGCAGCGCTACCGGCTGCTCTTCGAGAAGAACATCACCGGCAATTTCGCGGCCGACGCCGAGGGGGCCATCCTGGACTGCAACGCGGCCTTTGCCGAGATGTTCTCCTTCGCCCTGCCCGAGGACGCCCTGGGCGCGAACATCTTCGACCTCTGGGACCGGGCCGGGGGCGGGGAGTCCCTGCGCGACCTGCTGGCGGCCGGCGGGCGGGTGTCCAACCAGGAGGTGGTCTTCACGCGCGGCCCCCTCAAGCGCCACCTGATGGTCAGCTGCGACACCGTGACCGACGACGAGGGCGGGCAGGAGGAGCTGCGCGGCTACCTGTTCGACATTTCCGAGCCCAAGCGGCTGGAGGACCAGCTGCGCCAGGCCCAGAAGATGGAGGCGCTGGGCACCCTGGCCGGGGGCATCGCCCACGACTTCAACAACATCCTCGGCGTGATCCTGGGTTACGCCGAGATCATCGAGTCCGGGGCCGAGCCGGACTCCGGCCTGGAGCGGCGCATCGGGGAGATATCCCGGGCGGGCCGGAGGGCGCGCGACCTGGTCACCCAGATCCTGAATTTCTCTCGCCAGGGCCCCCAGGAACGCCACGCCATGACCCTGACCCCGCTGATCAAGGAGGCCCTCAAGCTGCTCCGGTCCAGCGTGCCCTCCAACGTGGGCATCGTTACCCGGTTCGAGACCGACCGCGACCAGGTCATGGCCGACGCCACCCAGATGCACCAGATCCTGCTCAACCTCTGCGGCAACGCCGCCCACGCCATGCAGGAGACCGGCGGGACCATGACCATCACCCTGGCCGACGTGCACCAGGACGACCCGGTGCTGCCGCCCGAGGACCTGGGCAAGGCCGAACGGTTCGTGCGGCTGACCGTGGCCGACAACGGGCCGGGCATCGACCCGGACGTGGCCGGGCGGGTCTTCGACCCCTTCTTCACCACCAAGAAGCAGGGGGAGGGCACGGGCATGGGGCTGGCCATGGTCCACGGCATCGTCAAGCGGCACGACGGCTATCTGGAGCTGGAGAACCGTCCGGGCCAGGGCGCGACCTTCCACGTCTTCCTGCCGCGCAGCTCCGAGGTGGCCCGGCGCGAGGCGGACATCCCGTCCGACCTGGTCTTCCGCGAGGGGCGCATTCTGTTCGTGGACGACGAGAAGCCGCTCACGGACATCGGCCGCGAGATGCTCGAGTCCTGCGGCTTCGAGGTGGTCACCCGGACGTCCAGCATCGAGGCCCTGGAGGCTTTCAAGTTCCGGGCCCGCGACTTCGACCTGATCATCACGGACCAGTCCATGCCGAACATGACCGGCATGGAGTTCGCCCGCGAGGTCCTCAAGATCCGGCCCGACATCCCGATCATCCTGTGCACCGGGTTCTCGGACGCCGTGTCCTACGAGCGGCTGCGCGACGTGGGCATCGGCGACTTCATCATGAAGCCGATCCTCAAGCACGACCTGATGGCCTCCATCAGCCGCCTGCTGGGCGGGGAATAACCGCCGTTCCGGCCGGAGAAACCCGGCCCCCACCCCCATGAAACGTCAGGGGCCGGAGTTCGCTTCGGCCCTTTCTCTTCGGCGCCGCCGGGAAAGCCTCCGTGAAACCGGGCGATTAGAAATATCTATTGAATCCATCGATGACAACGGACGCTCAATAGACGGTATCAATTTGACAGAACGGTGACGCGGATACCAGGGTGTCAGGGACCGGAAAAGGACAACCCATGAAAATCGATACCGTTTTTGAGCAGGGGACCGGCCCGCTGAACGAGGACTTTTTGGTGGTGGACAAGAACCTGTTCGGCGTGTTCGACGGGGCCACCAGCCTGTCCCCGGCCCGGTTCGGCCACGGCCTGACCGGCGGCTACCTGGCCGCGACCATCGCCGGGAGCGCCTTCCACGGCAGCGGCCTGCCCCTCGACGAGCTGGCGGAGCGGGCCAACCGGGCCATCCTCGACGGCATGGTCGGGCACGGCGTGGACCTGGACGACCGGGCCAACCTGTGGTCCACCAGCGCGGCCGTGTGCCGGGTGGAGGCGGACCGCTTCGAGTGGGTCCAGATCGGCGACTGCCTGGTCATGACCCTGCACGAGGACGGCAGCCACCGGGTGCACTGCGCCGAATTCAACCACGACCTTGAGACCCTGACACTGTGGCAGGAGGTCTCCTGCGGAAGCGACGGGCCGATCCTCGACGTCCTGCACGACCAGATCGTCAAGGTGCGTCGGGGCATGAACGTGACCTACGGCGTGCTCAACGGCGAACCCGCGGCCATGGATTTCCTGAACACCGGCTCCCTGCCCCTCGACGGGATCACGGACATCCTGCTCTTCACCGACGGCCTGTTCATCCCCAAGCGCGATCCGGGGGAGCGCGAAAATTTCGACCTGTTCGCCGACCTGTTCCGGGCGGGCGGGCTCAAGTCCGTCCGGGACCACGTCCGGAGCACGGAAGCGGGTGACGCGGCATGCACCCTCTATCCCCGGTTCAAGGTTCACGACGACATGGCGGCCATTTCCGTCGCGCTGTAGGCCGGGCGGGGCCTGCCCGCGGGACGTCACAACAACACATTGGAGGAATGCGATGAAACGGATTTTCTGTCTGCTGTCCAGCCTGGCGGTCGTGGCGCTGTGCGCCGCCACCGCGTTTGCCGGGAAACTTGAGGACAAGGTGGTGGTCTATTCCACCCACGGCGAGTCCCTGCTGGAGGTCGTGGCCGACGCCTTCGAGGCCAAGACCGGCGTGGCCGTGGAGTTCCTGAACCTCAAGGGCGAGCTGGCCGACCGGGTGCGCGCCGAAAAGGCCAACCCCCAGTCCGACGTCATGTACGGCGGCCCGTCCTCGGTTTACCAGGAGTTGCAGGCCGAGGACCTGTTCGCGTCCTTCACGCCCACCTGGGCCGCCAAGGTGAACCCCCTGTTCAAGGACAAGGACGGCTACTGGATCGGCACCATCCAGACCCCGGTGCTGCTCTTCTACAACACCGAGATGCTCACCGCCGCCGAGGCCCCCAAGGACTGGAAGGACCTGGCCGATCCCCGGTACAAGGACATGCTGGTCTTCCGCAACGCCCTGTCCTCGTCGGCCCGGGCCACCTATTCCGCCCTGTTGCAGCAGTACGAGAAGAAGGGCGAGCTTGACAAGGGCTGGGCCTTCCTCAAGGGCGTCGACGCCAACACCAAGCGCTACTACGGTAGCGGCTCCCTCCTGTTCCAGGCCGTGGGCCGCAAGGAGGCCGCCATCAGCTTCTCGGTGCTCAACGACATCATCGACAACAAGACCAAGAACAAGATGCCGCTGCAGTTCATCGACGCGGCCAGCGGCTCCCCGGTCATCACCGACGGCATCGCGGTGATCAACAACGCCAAGCACCCCGAGGCGGCCAAGGCCTTCGTGGAGTTCGCGGGCAGCGCCGAGATCCAGGCCCTGCTGGCCCAGAAGTTCAACCGCATGCCGACCCTGCCCGACGCCCTGGCCGGGGCCCCGGAGTGGATGGGCCAGGTCACGTTCAAGGCCATGGACGTCAACTGGGGCGAACTGGCCTCCCGCCAGTCGGCCTGGATGCAGAAGTGGGACGCCGAGATCAAGGATTCGGCCAAGGACAAGAAGTAGCGGGGCCCCTGCCATGGACGAAGTGGTCCTCCGGGGGGTGACCAGGACCTTCGGCGCGACCACGGCCTGCGCCGACGTGGACCTGGCCGTGGCCCGTGGCGAACTGTTCACCTTCCTGGGGCCGTCCGGCTGCGGCAAGACGACCATCCTGCGCCTGATTGCGGGGTTCCTGACCCCGCAGTCGGGCGTCATCCTGCTGGGCGGCCGGGACATCACCCGGCTGCCCCCCGAGAAGCGGGAGGTGGGCATGGTCTTCCAGAACTACGCCCTGTTCCCGTACCTGACCGTGGCCCGCAACGTGGAGTACGGCCTGCGCGTGCGCCGGCGGTCCAAGGGCGATATCCGCTCCACCGTGGCCCGGTACCTGGACATGGTCGGCCTGTCCGGCTTCGAGGAGCGGCGCATCGACGAGCTGTCCGGCGGCGAGCAGCAGCGGGTGGCCCTGGCCCGCTCCCTGGCCGTGGAGCCGCGCGTGCTCCTCCTGGACGAGCCGCTGTCCAACCTGGACGCCCGGCTGCGCGACCACACCCGCGAGGAGCTCCGCCGCCTGCAACGGGAGCTGGGCATCACCACCATCTTCGTCACCCACGACCAGAACGAGGCCCTGACCCTGTCCGACCGCATCGCCGTGTTCGACCGGGGCAGGGTGGTCCAGACCGGCACCCCGGCCGAGATATACGGCCGCCCGCGCAACGGCTTCGTGGCCGGGTTCGTGGGCGACACCAACCTGTTGGAGGCGGCCTGGCGAGACGGTCTGGCCGTGACCCCGGAGGGCCTGACCGTGCGCGCCGAGAGCGCGGGGCCGGGCCGGTATGTGGCCGTGCGGCCCCAGGACGTGCGCCTGTCCCCGCTCGGGAACGCGGGGTCCGCCCCCGCCCCCGACGACAACGTCTTCGAGGGCGTGGTGGAGGACGCGCAGCTCAACGGGGTGTGGATCGACTACCTGGTCCGGGTGGGGGCGACGCGGCTGCGCGCCGCCGCCCTGAACACCGTGACCGACGCCTTTGCGCCGCGTCCGGGCGAGCGGGTGCGCGTGTCCTTTGCGGCCCGCGCGGCCATGGTCCTGGAGGCTTAGGGCCGTGCCCTCTGACGGCCGTTTTTCCCCGCGCGGGCTGGTCACGGCCGCCCTGGTCTGGCTCCTGGTGGGGTTCATCCTCCACCCGGCCCTGTCCACGCTGCTGGTCAGCCTGACCCCGAGGGGGGGCGGGGAACTCGGCCCGGCGCGCTACTTGGCCTTCTTCGCCTCGGTTAACGATCTGTCCGTGCTGTGGAATTCCGTGGTCCTCGGGCTGCTGACCGTGCTGGCCTGCGGGGTGACGGGCACGGCGCTGGCCTTTTTCGTGCATTTCTTCGAGTTCCCTTTGCGCGGGGTGGTGGACAAGATCCTGCTTCTGCCGGTTATGATGCCGGGGATCATCATCGTCTTCGCCTTTGTCCAGCTCTACGGCGAGAGCGGCCTGGTGACCAAGACCGTGGAGGCCTGGCTGGGGCTGCGCTCGGCACCCTGGGACTTCGCCGGGCTACCGGGCATCCTGTTCGTGCACACCTACACCCAGTACGTGTATTTCTATATTGCGGTCTCCCTGGCCATCCGGCACATCGACGGCTCGGTGGTGGAGAGCGCGCGCAGTCTGGGCGCGTCCCGGCTCAAGGTCTTCACCTCGGTCATCCTGCCGTTCCTGACCCCGGCCCTGATCACCTCGGCGGCCGTGACCTTCATGACCGGCATCGGCTCGTTCACCGCGCCGAGCATCATCGGCGGGCCGTACAAGGTCCTGACCACCCAGATACTCCTGGCCAAGGCCAACAACTACATGGGCCTGGCCGCGGTGCAGGTGGTCGTGCTGACGGTCATCTCGCTGATCTTCTTCGCGCTGCTGCGGCGCTACGAGCGGGGGCGCCTGTTCGCGGCCCAGGTCAAGGGCACGCCCATGCGCCCGGTGCCCGTGCGCAACCCGTTCCTGCGGGCGGCCATGTACTCGGCGGCCTGGTTCCTGGTGGCCATGGTCGTCCTGCCGTTCGCGACCATCATCCTGCTCTCCTTCGTGGATTCGGCCTCCTGGATGGTCAGCATCTATCCCGAGCACTTCTTCCTGGACAACTTCGAGGCGGTCTTCACCAGGGCCCGGAAGTTCCGCCCGTTCCTGAACAGCGTGAATATGTCCCTGCTGGCGGCCATGGGCTGCCTGCTGGTGGCCGTGCCCGCCTCATTCATCATCGAGAAGACGCAATCGAAGCTGCGCTGGCTCATCGAGTTCCTGGTCATCCTGCCCTGGGCCATGCCCGCCAGCGCCATCGCCGTGAACCTGATCAACGCCAACAGCACGCCCAACGTCTTCGCCTTCAACGCCATCCTGCTGGGCTCGTACTTCCTGCTGCCGCTCGGCTACTTCATCAAGTCCCTGCCCATAGTGGTCAAGATCGTGCACGTCTCCTTCCAGAACCTGAGCACGACCCTGCTGGAAGCCTCGTCCAGCCTCGGAGCGAGCCGTTTCCAGACCCTGCGGGGCGTGACCCTGCCCATGCTCTCGCCCGGCCTGCTGGCCGGATTCCTGCTGGTCTTCGTCCACAGCGTGGGCGACTACACCATCTCCGCCTTCCTCTACACCGCCTCCAACAAGCCCATGTCCATCGCCATGGTCAACGCCATCTTCGAATACGAGATAGGGCTGTCCATGGCCTACGGCACGCTGCTCCTGGTTCTGACCGGCGCGCTCGGCGCGGTGGTCGGCCTGGTGCGGCGGGATGTCTTCGGGCGGGGGAACGGCTAGGCGCGGGGGTCCACGTAGTAGGTGATGCGGGTCCGGGGGGAGAGGTACTCGAACATGTCCGGGCTGAGCTGGGCCAGGCGGATGGACTTCTCCACGCGCAGGTCCGGCTCGTCGGCCAGGTCCACGATGAGCGCCTCCTTCTTGGGCACGTCCGGGTCGTAGAGCATGACGCTCGGGTTGAGCTGATTTCGGGGGTTCACGGCCATGACCATGCCGACCTCGCCGTTGGACAGCTCCACCACGGTGCCGGGCGGGTACACGCCCAGGCAGCGGATGAACAGGGCGAGCAGCTCCACGTCGAAGAGGTGCTTCTGCTGGCCGAACATGTAGGACAGGGCCAGGTACGGGGTCAGGGAGTCCATGGGGTCGGGCCGGTTGCAGTGGTTGTCGTAGGCGTCGGCGATGGCCACCATGCGCGCCAGCCGGTCGATGCGGTCGGCCTTGAGCCCCTGGGGAAAGCCGGAGCCGTCCATGCGCTCGTGGTGCTGGGCCACCACCAGGGCCGCCCCGCGCGGGAAGACGTCCACGGCCGCCAGCATGGCCGCGCCCTGGACCGGGTGCCGCTCGAGCAGTTCCTGCTCCGGGCGGGTCAGCTCGCCGCGCTTCTTGAGCAGCTTCTTGGGCAGGTGCTCCTTGCCGATGTCGTGGAACAGCGCGCCCAGGCCGAGCACGGTCATCTCCGCCTCGCTCAGGCGCGCCTCCTTGCCCACGATCATGGACAGCACGGCCACGTTCATGGGGTGGGAATAGGTCGATTCGCCCCGGTCCACCACGTTCATCAGGTGCAGGGTGGACTCGCGGTCGCCCAGAAAATAGTCCGTCAGCCGGGCCACGAAATCCGTTGCGGCCGCGGCCGCTTCCGCCCGTCCGGCGACCACGCCCTTGAGGATGTCGTTGAAGGTCTTGATGCAGGTGTTGAAGCGCTTCTCGCACAGGGCGATGCGTTCCTTCTTCTGTTTGAGCCGACGGGCGCGCTCCTTCTTGACCTCCCACAGGTGGTCGATGACCTCGCGCGGCACCGGTTGGGCGGCGGGCGGGGCCGCCTTGTCCGGCTTGTCCGGGGCCGAGGGCAGGACGTCGGATTTCTCGGGAACGCAGAAGACGTGCGTGATGCCCAGGCTTCTGATCAGGGCGATCTGGTCCGCGTCCCTGACCTTGAAGTTGCTGAACAGGAAGGGGTGTTCGAACCAGCCGGTCTTTTCCAGCCGGATGAAGACGCCCGGCCGGAGCTGATCCACCGAAATACGGTATTCGGGCATGTTGCGCTCCGTCATGATGGGCCAACATACAACATCAAAATGTATACGACAACCGTTTAGGATTGAATCAACCAATTTAAACTCTTGATTAATAAAGAATTCATCAAGTTGTTTTTCGTTATCGGGTGCAACGCGTCCGGCCGTGCCCGCAGCGCCTCCCGGCCCCGGCGGCGGCCACCGAAAACCATTGCCAAGCCACGCAAAATGGTTTACTCGTGATTTTCATGGATATGTTTTCCACATTCTTTCATGTTGGAAAAGTTGAATTTAAGGCGGTTTAATTTATGCCGAGGAAGGCAGGTTCCGGGAAGCGATCTCCCGTCGTTTTCTTTGCCCTCATCTTTTTCTGCGTGGCCGCAGCGGGGCTGGTCTATTTCCAGACCGATCTGTTCCGCGCCCGTTCGGCGGAGCGCGGCCTGTCCGGCCTGGTCTCGGTCCGGGGCTCGGTGGGCCTCGAACAGCTGGCCCTGACCGACCAGGAGGTCGGAGTCATCAACCGGACCGTGGAGAAGTACCGCGAAACCTTCCCCAAGGTGGGGCTGGTCATCGACACCGTGGGCCACGTGGACAAGATCACCCCGAAGACCGTCCTGATCTTCGCCGTGGAGCTGCAAACCAACGGCGACCTGGTGGTCAAGTCCTGGAGCCGCAAGGTCCCGCGCGACAACATGGTCCCCCAGTTCGTCGCCTACATGGGCAAGGCCGCCAGCGAATACAAGGAATTCAAGCGGTTCCCCGACGTCAAACAGAACTTCAAGACCCTCTACATCTGATCTCGCCTTTTGATGCGGACGAAAAAGGGCTCCGGACGTTTGTCCGGAGCCTTTCTCATTTGGCGGTCAGGTCGCGCTTCATCTCCTCGAACTGCGCCTTGTCGATCTCCCCGGCGGCATAGCGCCGCTTGAGGATGTCCAGGGGCGTCTCGCCGGACGGCCCCCGGCTGTTTCCGCCGTTGTTCCGACCGGGGCTGCCCCGGAGGAGCAGGGCGACGACGACCACGGCCGCGACGAGGAGAAGGATCATGAACCAGCCTCCGAAGGGCGAGTACATCATGCCGCCGCCCCACGCGTTGGGGCCGCCGCCGTTGTACATGGGCTGCTGTGCGGTCAGTCGGGTGAGGATGTCGGTCATGTCGTCACCTCCGGCGGGCCTACTGGGTGTCGCCGTACCCGGAGCCGGGCCGGTTGCCCTGACGCCACGGTCCGCCCATGCCGCCGGGTCCGCCCATCATCCCCCCGCCCAGCATGCCGCCGTGCATCATGTCCAGGCCGTAGTAGGAGATGCCGCTTTCGCGCAGGTCCACGAGCATGTCCACGCGCATGGCGTAGGCCTTGGCCGAGAGCCTGCCGATCTCGTCGGCCAGGGTCCTGGCCTGGGCACGGTCGATCTTGTCCTGGGCCAGGACCGCGTTCAACTGGGCGCGCTTGGCCCACATCTCGCTGGACAGCTTGGCGAAGTCCTCCTGGTATTTGGCGGAGATGTCCTGATACGCCTTCTGCTGTTCAGGGGTGAGCTGGTAGTTGTTCCAGCCGCCGTAGCCGGGACCGCCGCCGTAGCCGGGACCGCCGCCCATCATGCCGGATCCGGGCCCCATGCCCATCTGGGCGAAGGCTGTGGCCGCGAAGAGCAGCAGGGCCAGTCCGGCAATGGTGATGATGTGATTTCTCATGGCAAAGCCTCCTGTGGTTTCAGAGGCCACAAGCATAGCACGTTTTCGGGCGGGCGGCGTTATTATTTCTTCAAAAGCCGAATTTGCGGCGCAGACGCCGGGGCCAGAAGCAGAAGCCCCCCGCACGGGAAATGCGGAGGGCTTCATTGTCTTCGGATGCGCCTGGGAATGGGGATTACCCCTGCGGCCTGCTGATGCCCACGGTGACGGTCTTGGCCTGGTGGCGGATGGTGTCGATGGGGCGGGTCATTTCTTCGATGGCCTTGTTCAGGATGGTCAGGATGTCGGCGAGGCGCGCCTCGGTGGCGCAGATGGCCTCGGACTGGTTGACCAGCCAGAGCATGTAGTTGGCCAGGCTTGCGGCCACCCGGGCGGGCAGGGCCGAGTCCGTGGCGCCCGAGGCGATGCGCTCCACGCACAGGTTCAGGGCCGTCAGCAGCGCGGCGCGGTCGAAGGTGGCCGTGTTTTCGAGCATCCCGCCGATGAGCACGCGCGCCTTGCGGAAGGGCTCGGCGTGGGAGTCGATGGCCTTGGCCGCGGACACGCCCCACCAGTGGCCCGCCACGGTCTCGAGCACGAAGTCCAGGCCGCCGCCCGCGCGGGGCACCTTGACCGTGGCCTCGGCCACGCGGTCGAAGCGGTCCTCGTCCTCGGCGCAGAACACGATGGGCGAGCCGTTGTGCGCCTTGAAGATGGTCGTCTCCTTGACCGTGTCCGTGACGACCATCTCGGGCAGATCCGAGGCCATGACCAGGGTCAGGGGCTCGGTGGACAGGTCGATGTGCTTCTTGTCCTCGGTGACGTCGCACGGGATGGATTTATAGCACAATTCCGAGAGCTTGATGCGCACTTCCTGGGCCGCGATGCAGTTCGCGCCGTTGCCGACCAGGGCCCAGTAGCGGTGCACCGGGGCGTACTTGCGGGCCACCTCGGCGATCTGCTCCTTGTTTTCCAGGACCTTGTCGATCAGCCCGGGCAGCCCCTCCAAGGCCTCGATCTCCTTGAGGATCGTCCCCTTGTCCAGGGTGCCGAGGATGTCCGCCAGCCAGAGGGACAGGAGCTTGCCCGCCGCGATCTGGGAGTAGAACGCCTTGGTCGAGGCAACGGCCATCTCCACGTCGCGGCCGTTGGAGGTGTAGATGTGCGAGTCCGACTTCTGGACCAGGGGCGAGTTGCGCCGGTTGACGATGCAATTGACCCACGCGCCCCGGTCGCGGCACAGGTCCACCACCCGGTTGGTGTCCGTGGTCGTGCCCGACTGGGAGACCGGGATCAGGAACACGTCGTCCATGCGCTCGTCGCCCATGAAGCCGATGAGTTCGGAGCCGGTGTAGGACTCGATGGACATGCCCGTGTCGGCCAGGGTGCGGCGCAGGAGCTGGGCCACGGCCATGGCGGCCACGGCGGCCGTGCCCTGGCCCACGCAGATGATCCGGCGGATGGGCCGGGTCGCGTCGCGGAACCGCTCCACCAGGGCCGGGCCGCGCCCGAAGCCCTCGGGCAGGAACTCCACCTCGCCGTTTTTCTTGAGATATTTTCCGTGCAGAGTGTTGCGCACCGAGTCCGGGGCCTCGTGGATTTCCTTCTCGATGTAGTGGGCGTACTCGCCCCGGAAGATGTCGCGCGAGAAGATCTCGATCTTCTCCTCGGCCAGCTCCACCGGCCCGCCGTTGTCCAGGTAGCGGGCCACGGGCACGGCGTCGGCCGGGTCGGTGTCGCGCAGGACCACGGACACCCCGCCCTGGCGGTGCACGGCCACCGGGAAGGAGCTGCGGGCCCGGGCGGCCATGCCGTAGGCCTCGCTGGCCACCAGCCAGCCGTCCTGGGTGCGGCCGATGTAGAAGGACTGGCCCGACCCCTTCTGGGCCAGGAACTGGGAGTCGAAATCATTGAGGTTCTGCATGACCACGGCCAGCGACCCCTCGCACCGCCGGAGCACGTTGCGGAAGCGCTCCTCGGCGTCGCCGGTGTCCTCCACGCCCAGGTGGAAAAGCACGGGCAGGATCTTGGCGTCGGTCGAGATGGCGGGCGGGATGTGCGCACCCTTGGACAGGACCGTCTCCTCGACCAGGGTGCGGTAGTTGTCCACGTCGCCGTTGAGCACGAACATGGTCTTTTCGAGCCCGGTGGACATGTCGCCCTCGACCAGGCCGTCGACCGGGTGGCAGTTGGGAACGGAGATGATCCCGTTGGAGGCCCAGCGGGTGTGGGCGATGATGTTCAGGGTTTCCAGCCCCTGGGACATGGTCCACAACAGGTCGTCATGCTTGATGAATTCACGCAGGGCCGCGCCGTTGTCCCCGAGCTGGCCGACCAGCTGGGCGACCTTGTACAAGAAGCGGCAGGCGGTCCGGCCGTCGTTGAGCTTGCGCACCAGGACCTGGCGGGTGTCGGCGTTGCCGATGGAGCTGCGCTCGGCCAGCTCCCGCTTCTGGGCGGCGTCCAGGTCGACCTCGGGGTCCACGCCAGCGGGCAGGACAAAGGCCAGGGCCACGCCCGCCGAGTCGCGGCCGCGCACCTCGAGCTTGTCGATGGACTGCAGGACCTGCTCGGCCCCCCAGGCCAGGAAATGGCGGTCGCGCGCCTCGGGGTTCGCGGCCAGTTCGCCGGGCATGAGCGCCAGGGTCCGGTCCACGTTGACCAGGACCTCGCGCTCGATCTGCCACAGGTAGTCGTCCAGGGCCTCGCGCAGGGACTCCAGCGCATCCGTGCGCGGCCCCTGCTCCAGCTTGACGGCGGCCGCGTTGCGCAGCGCCCGGATGGAGTCCCGGATGCCCGACAACGCCCGCCGCGCTTCGGGATCGCCCACCAGCCGCATATGCAGCCCGAAGGACATGAGGTCGTAAAACCGCCCGGCCAGCTCCGCCAAGGGACCGGCGGCCGAAAGGAGGTCCGGGGTGTCGCGGACGGCGTTGAAGGCGGCGTCGAGCGTCGAGAGCCAGCCGGTGTCCGGCGCGTTCAACCATTTTTTATTGCTGAGAAAACTGGCGATACCACACATGGCGGTCGAATACTCCTGGTGGATGGTTTCGGGAGAGGAGGCGGCGGGGCGGCGCGGGATGCACGGCGCGCCGGGCGTCCTGCATGCGTCCGTTGACGTACTGCACATGGTGGCCCTTGGCAAGGGCGCGGACGGCCCGGAAGGGGGGCGCCGGAAATTCCGATGGCCCTCCCGTTTCGTAGGAAATGGAGCGGGAATATAACCCTGTTCCCGGTGCGCGACGGGCATGGTACGGTCCGGTGAAAGCCATGCCGCCTGGACCGGGACGGACGGCTGGCGGCGTTATTCCAATTGCGATACCCCGTCCTCTTGTGGCATGGTCGTGCCATTGGGCTCGGAGCCTTTTTTTCAACCGGTTTTCCCAAGGAGATGACCCATGGCCAAGAAGATCCTCATTGTTGATGATGAGGTCCACATCAAAATGCTGCTCGAGCAGACGCTCGAGGAGCTTGAGGACGAGTTCGAAGTGGACCTGTTTACCGCCTCGGACGGCGAAGAGGGGCTGGAATTCATCCGGAGCAAGCGCCCCGACCTCGTTTTCCTCGACATCATGATGCCCAAGATGAACGGCTACGAGGTCTGCCGGATCATCAAGGACGACCCCGCCCTGCAGGACGTGAAGATCATCCTGCTCACGGCCAAGGGCCAGGAAGTGGACCGCAAGCAGGGGCTGGAGCTGGGGGCCATGATGTACATGACCAAGCCGTTCGACCCCGACGAAATCCTGCGCGTCTCCAAGGAGCTGCTCGAATTGTAACCCGGCCCGCTTCCGCGCCGATTTTTCCCGCATGACACCGCTAAAAAAATACATACGCCCCGGCGTGTTGCGGAACCTGCTCCGCAAGGCCGCCGAGATGGCCGGGGGAGGCTGCTCCCTGGCCATCAGTTTCGAGGGCGAGGTGGTCATCGTGGAGGGTTCGGCCCCGGCCGCCGCCTTCGGCGAGGACGGGCCGGGACAGATCAGCGTTCCGATCCATTTCGACGAGTCCCATTCGGGCCGGTTGTTCATGCGCCGCGACGAGCCCGACGAGCGGGTGGACTGCGCCCGGCTCCTCGATTTCACGGCCTATTCCATCCAGGAGCTGGTGGACATGGAGCGCGCCCGGCGGTCCATCGCCGAGGAGGCCCTGGCCAAGTACCGCGAGCTGGCCCTGTTCCACCGCTCGGTGCCGAACATCAACACGTCCCTGCACATGCGCGACGTGGTCAACGCGCTCATCGACGAGTGCCGGCTGGAGAACTATCCCGGCGAGCTGGGCATGATCTTCCTGCTGGAGCCCTCGCGCAAGGTCTTCCGCCTGGCCGTGCAGTTCGGCTTTCCCTTCGGCACCTACCTCCAGCCCATGGTGGACAGCGACCTGTTCCACGAGGTGGCCGTTTCCGGCCGGGGCGAGATCGTCAACGACCTGGACAAGGAGGACCGCTGGGACAACGAGTTGCCCGGCCTGGGCTCCATGATCCTCATCCCCATCAACTCGCCCAACCGGTGCGAGGGGCTGCTTATCCTGGCCTCCCGCAAGACCGGGGTCTTCGAGGCCGCCCATCGGCGCAGCCTGTCCACCCTGGCCTCCGTGGCGGGCATCTCGGTGTCCAACGCCTTCAACTTCGAGGGCGTCCAGAAGCTCATGAGCGCCATCCTCCAGGCCCTGGCCGAGGCCATCGACGCGCGGGACCCGTACACGGCGGGTCATTCCGAGCGCGTGGCCCATCTGGCCGTGGCCTTCGCCCACGCCCTGAACGAGGCCGGAGGCTACCGGGGCGGGCAGTTCAACGACGACGAGTTGCGCGAGATCTACTACGCGGGCATCCTGCACGACGTGGGCAAGATCGGCATCAAGGAGGACGTCCTGACCAAGCGCACCCGGCTGCCCGAGCGGCGCATGGACGTGGTCCGGGCGCGGTTCCAGCTCCTGGGCCAGTTCGACGACTTCGACTGGGGCCGGGCCTACGAGTGCCTGTGCAACGTGAACAGGGCCATGGTCCCGGAGGCCGCCGACCTGGAGTACGTCCGCAAGCTGGGCACCAGGGTCATGCGCCGCAATGGGGCCGACCTGCGCTACCTCTACGACGACGAGCTGGAAAATCTGCTCCTGGCCTACGGCAACCTGACCAGGGACGAGCGCCGGGAGATCCAGCGCCACCCGGCCGAAAGCGAGCGCATCCTCCAGCACATCCCCATGCAGGACGACTTCAGTCACCTTCTGACCATCATCCGCCAGCACCATGAGCGCATGGACGGCTCGGGCTATCCCGACGGGATCAAGGGCGAGGAAATCCTGCTCCAGAGCCGCCTGATGGCCATTGTGGACATCTACGATGCGGTCACCCAGGAGCGCCACTACAAGCCCGCCTACACCCGCAGCGAGGCCATGAAGATCCTCCAGAAAGAGGTGGACGAGGGCAAGCTGGACGCGGAACTGACGGCATTCTTCCTGAAGAACATCGAGAACATCGAGTCCCTCTCCGAACAGGTCAAGGTGACCAGGGCCACGCACCTGTCGGCCCTGGGCAACCTGGCCAATCTCTGACCCGTCAATCGGCGGATGTTCAGCGCACCGGGCGCTCGGCGATGACCGGCAGGGGCAGCTGCCCCTGGGCGAACAGGGCCTTGCAGAAGAGCGGCAGGTCCAGCTGCCACTTGCGGCGCAGCTCGGTCAATTCGTGCAGGCCGAGGATGGGCATGGTCCGGTGGCCCGGCGCGGTGCGGATGAGCCGCACTTCGGCCAGTCCCTCCTCGTGGGAGAACCCGGCCCGTTCCAGGATGTCCATGCAGTGGTCCTGATCCAGGCCGCCCACGGCCAGCTCGGTGTCGATGCGGGCCAGGGCCGCCCGCCTGAGACCGCGCGCGTGGCGGACCAGCCGGTCCAGATCGGTTTCCAGATAGCCCAGCTCGTCCAGGAGATGCTCGGAGAAGGCCAGCCAGCCCGCCATGAACACGGGGTTGGTGGACTGGCGGAGCCACGGGTCGTCCAGGGCGCGGCGCTGGGAGTCCAGCAGGTGGCGGCCGGGATAGGTCTGGGCCGCGGCCAGGAAGGGAAATTCGCGGCGCATGCGGGCCAGGTGGGCCGGGGTGTCGCGGAAGCGGTTGCCGGAAAATATCTGCGGGTTGACGTAGCAGCGGGACGGCTCGTTCTCCCAGGCCCCGAGCACGGGGTCGTGGTGGATGGGCCGCAGGGTGGAGGCCATGTGCCGGGGCTGGGGGTCGATGCGCAGGCCCGAGTCCGCGAACACGCCCGCCAGGGGGCCTTCCAGGACAAAGGCGCGCAGCCGGTGAATCTCGCGGATGATCAGGTCCAGGGGGGCCAGGCCGTCGGTGGGCGGCCCCTCGTAGCCCTCGTACAGCTCGCGCCAGGACCCGCCGCCGATCTCGGATTCGAGGCGATGCAGCGAGGTCAGCCGGGCCTCGTACTCGGCCTCGGCCAGGTCGCGCAGCTCCTCCACGGACCGGGTGGTCCCCAGGACGCGCTCGGCCGTGTAGCGGAAATCCGGGCCGTCCGGGTCCGGAATTTCCGGCCGGGAGGTGACGAAGCGGTCGTACTCGCGCAGGGCCGTCAGGACGTCGGCCAGGAAGCGGGGGGCCTTGCCCGTCCGGCCCAGCTCCTGCCCGCCCAGCTCGGTCAGGTAGCGGGCGCACTCGCGGATCATGGTCTGGGAGGCGGCCCGGCTGGCCGTGCTGGCGGCCTCGATGTTCTCGGTGGCGTGGGTCAGCAGGGCGGGGATGGCCTTGAGGCGGCTGATGAACCGCTTCTGCCGGGCGCGCTCGTTTTTGGCGGGCAGGTCGGCGGCCTGCTCCAGGCCGGTGAAGGCCACCTGGAGATACAGCTCCGGGGCGTGTTCCCAGGCGCGGCTGCCGTCCAGCTCGGCGATGACCCCGCTGGCGTTCATGGCCAGCGCCCTGGCCCTGGCCTCGTCCATCGGGTCCGAGGCCTTGTCCGCCTCGGCCAGAAAATTCTTGCGGAAGGTCTCCAGGGCGGCCACGTGGCTGCGGATGGACCGGCCCGAGAGGTCGTCCAGCCGGTCCAGCCACTTGGAGACGTCGGTCACGGGCGGCATGAGCGGGAAGGCGCCCGAGGCGCACATGACCGGATAGTGCTTGGCCAGATAGGCGAAGAACTTCTTGGCTACAGCGGATTTCATGGTGTTCTTTGCCTCGGCGGAGCGGGCTAGTCTGCCTGGGCTTCAAGCAGTTTCAGGGCCCTGGGAGCGAGTTCGCCCAGTTCGGCCTTGGATATCTGGGCGTCCGCGCCCACGGCGATGCCCTTGTGATGCAGGGTCGCGGTGATGATGGAGGAGCAGAGGATGACCGGCAGGTGCCTGAGGTCGGTGTCCTCCTTGATGCGCCGGGTCAGGGAGTGGCCGTCCATGGAGGGCATCTCGATGTCGGTGACCACCAGGTTGACGTAGTGGGCCAGGGGCATACCCTCGGCCCGGGACCGGGCCTTGGCCTTGAGCAGGTATTGCAGGGCCAGCTCGCCGTTTTCCTCGGCGTGGACCTTGAACCCGGCCGTGGTCAGGATGTTGGCGATCATCTTGCGCGCCATGGTCGAGTCATCGGCCAGGAGAACCCGGTAGTTCCTGTGGGCGACGGTCTCGCGGACCGCTTCCGCCGGTTCCAGGTCAGGCTCGACGCCGGGGTTCAGGTCCATGCAGATCTTTTCCATGTCCAGGATGAAGGTGATCCGTCCGGCGATCTTGACCACGCCGGTGATGGAGTTGACCGTCAGGGAGGAAACGTAGTTGTTCGGGGCCTCCACCTCCTGCCAGCCGATGCGGTGGATGCGGGTCACGCCCGAGACCAGGAAGGCGCTCTTGGTCCGGTTGAACTCGGTGACGATGACCTTGGGCGGCTCCTTTTCGGTGCGCTTCTTGCGCAGCCATCCGGCCAGGTCGATGAGGGGAATGATCTCGCTGCGCAGGTTGAAGGCGCCGAGCACGGCCGGGTGCGAGGCCTCGGGCATCTCGGTCAGCTCGGGCATCTGGATGATCTCCAGGACCTTGGCCACGTTGATGCCGTAATAGCCCCGGTAGTCGCCGCCCGGACGGGATTCGTCGAGGTAGAATTCGACGATCTCGAGTTCGTTGGTGCCCGACTCCAGCAGGATCTTGGTTTCGCTCATGAACTGGTCTCTCCACGGACCGCTACAGGCCCGACGGTATCGTGACCTTGAACATATACAAGGGGTTTGCCGGGCGCAACCCCGGACATGCGGCAAAATGCGGCCGGATGCCCGCTATCCCTCGCCAATGCCGTATTTTTTGATCTTGTAGTGGATGGCCCGGCGGCTGATGCCCAACCGGTCGGCGGCGTCCTTCTTGACCCCATTCGCGGCCTCCAGGGCGCGGACGATGGTCTCGCGCTCGTTGTCCTCCAGGGACAGGCTGGAGCCGGTCGCGGCCGGGGACCCCTCGGGCGGGGCCTCCAACTGGAGGTCGCCGGGCTCGATGACCTCGCCGGGGCAGAAGACCAGGGCCGCCTCCAGGGCGTTCTCCAGCTCCCGGACGTTGCCGGGCCAGGGGTGCGCCTCGATCAGCCGCATGGCCTCGGGGCTGATGCGGACGCGGGGCCTCCCCTGGCGGGCGCAGAGCCGGTCGAGGAGCCCGTCCACCAGGGCCGGAAGGTCCTCTCGCCGCTCGCGCAGGGGGGGGATGGTCAGGGTGACCACCTTGAGGCGGTAGTAGAGGTCCTCGCGGAAGGTCCCGTCCGCGACCATTCCGGGCAGGTCCGCGTTGGTGGCGGCCACGACCCGGCAGGACACGGCCCGCTCGCGGGTGTCGCCCACCCGGCGGATGGTCCCCTCCTGGAGGAAGCGCAGCAGCCGGGCCTGCATGTCCGGGGAGATGTTGCCTATCTCGTCCAGGAACAGGGTCCCGCCGTCGGCCTCCTCGATGAGCCCCTTCTTGTCCTTGACCGCGTGGGTGAAGGACCCCTTGAGGTGGCCGAAGAGTTCGCTTTCGAGCAGGGTGGGCTGGGTGGAGCCGCAGTCCACCACCACGAAGGGGCCGCCGGAGCGAGGGCTCTCCTCGTGCAGGATACGCGCGGCCATCTCCTTGCCCGTGCCCGACTCGCCGAAGAGCAGGACCGTGGCCGTGGACCGGGCCACCCGTTCCAGGCGTTCCAGGAAGCGGGCCATGGCCGGGGCCTCGCCCCCGATCAGGCCGCGCGGGCCGGCGGATTTCGCGGCCGGGGCGGTCGGGGCGGTCGGCGTCGCGGGCTTTGCGGCCGGCGCGGGGGCGGCGGCTCCGGGGAGGACCGTTTCGCCTCGCGCCTCAAGCCGGGTGCGCACCCGGCGGACCAGTTCCTTGCCGTCGAAGGGCTTGGTCAGGTAGTCCACGGCCCCGGCCTGGATGGAGCCCACGGCGTCCGGGATGGTCCCGTGGGCCGTGAGCATGATGACCGGGATGTGCGGCCAGTGCTCCATGACCTCGCGGAGCAGGCCCCCGCCGCCCATGCCGGGCATCTTCACGTCGGAGATGATCAGGTCCACGGACTCGTCGGCCAGCATCTCGAGCGCGGTTTCGGCCCGGTCGGCCAGCAGCGGGCTCAACCCCGCCGAGAGCAGGCGCGCCTCGAGCACCTGCAGGATGTTCTCGTCGTCGTCCACCACCAGGATGGTCGGAATGTCCGGTTTCGTCATGGTCCGTCCTCGTCAGGAAATGGCGGGCAGGGTGAAGCGGAAGGTCGCGCCCCGGCCCGGTTCGCTCTCGACCCAGATGCGCCCGTCGTGGGCCAGGACAATGCGCCGGGCGATGGCCAGGCCCAGCCCGGCCCCGTCGATGCTGTCCCGCACGCCGGGCTCGCGGTAGTACTTGAGAAAGATGCGCTCCTGCTCGTCCACGGGGATGCCCGGCCCGTCGTCGGCCACGCTGAACAGGACCTCCCGGCCGCTGCGCTCGGCGATCAGCCGGACCGTGCCCCCGCGCTCCGAGAACTTGACGCCGTTGCCCGCCAGGTTGGTCAGCACCTGTCGGACGTGCGCGGGGTCGGCCCGCACGGCCAGCCCCGGCTCAACCTCGGATTCCAGGGTCACCGAGGCGGCGCGGGCCGTGGGCACGAGCCGCTCCACGGTGGACTCGACGAGCCCGGCCACGTCCACGCGCTCCGGGTTCAGGTGCAGTTCCTCGGCCTCCATGCGCGAGACCGAGAGCAGCCGGGTGAGCAGGTCGGAGAGGCGCTCGGACTCCTGCCCGGCGATGTCCAGGAACCGCTTTTGCTTTTCGTTGACCTCGCCGAAGGTCCCGGAGCCGACGAGGTCCACGGCCTCGCGCACCGAGGTCAGGGGGGTGCGGATCTCGTGGGAGAGCATGGCCACGAAGTCGGCGCGCATGCGCTCCTCGCGGCGCAGGCGGGCGGCCATGGCGTTGAAGGCCAGGGCCAGTTCGCCCAGCTCGTCGCGCGACAGGATGCGCACGTCCCTGGGGGTGGCCCCGGTGCCCAGGTCGCGGATGCCCCGGCGGACCTCGCTCAGGGAGCGGTTCAGGGTCCAGGCCAGGAGCAGGCTGCCGCCCACGCCCACGACCAGGCAGAAGATCAGTCCGTACATGCCCACGTCCGCGGCGTGGCGGCCCGCGTCGCGGAGCAGGGTCAGGCGCGACTCCATGTCGGCCTGGTTGTCCAGCAGGGACTGTTCCAGGATGTCGGTCCAGTCGCGGACGGTCGCGTCCGGGGCCAGGTTGTCGCCCGGCGAGTTGGCCGGGTCCAGGGTGATCTGGTACTCGGCGGTCAGGTCCTTCCACTCGTCGGCGTAGCGCGGATGCTTTTTGATGGTCTCGTTGAGGATTTCGCCGAACCGGGTCAGGTCCTCGACGATGAAGCCCACGGCGGCCTGGTCGCCGCCCAGGATGCGGTAGCGCCGGATGTTGTTCTGGACGTTGTAGAGGCGTTCGAGCATGCGCTGGATGGCCGAGTCCAGGTCGTGGTTCTCGGTGACCATGCGGCTGGCGATGTCGGCGTCGCTGCGCACCTGGTGGAAGAGGTAGGCCGAGGTGGCGAAAAAGACCGCGATCAGGGCGCAGGCCCAGATGGTCAGCTTGGTGGCGATGTTCAGGTGGCGGGCCTCGGGCATGGCATGACTCTTAATGCATTCTCCGGGGCAGGGCAAACAGGGAAGGAGGGCGTCCTCCTCGCAAAAGAACCGGAAAACCGCTGCAAGGCTCCCGCCAACCGCGCCGCGGGCGCATGCATGGCACGCAGGGGTGGGAACCCTTGCCCGCCAGAGGCGAAATCATCCGACATCGCCGCGCAGCGGCATGCAAACGTGCTTTCCCCTGTCGCCGGACAACAGCGCGGTCTCCCAAAAAAATCCCGCCCGTCACGCCGGGGGGCGCGGCGGGCAGGCCGGTCTGTCCGGGGCGGCTGGATCAGCCCCGGATCGAGAAGACGTCGTAAGTCTTGTCGTGGTCGAGGGAGCCGCAGGTGATGTTCTTCTTGTCCACGATGGGGGCCTCGTTCTTGAGGTGTTCGCGGAAAGCGGCGAACTTCTCGGCGTCTCCCTGGATCAGGATTTCGGCCTTGTGGTCGGCGATGTTGCGGACCCAGCCCTTCAGTCCGAGCTGCTGGGCCAAGTCCTGGACCCATGACTGAAAATTGCCGCCCGTGACCTTGCCTTCAACGACACAAGTGTAACTCAGCATGATGAACCTCCGATTTCGTGTTTCCGCTCACAAATAATATATAGGGCAAAACCGATGAAGTGAAAAGGGGACCGGGGCAGAAATTGGCCTCCTTTACGGTTGCCTGGGCAGGCGGTCTGGTGTATGGTCTTGTCCTGCTCTGAGCGCTTCGCATTCGTGAAGCGGAGGAATTCCCCCATGCGCGCGTTGTTTTTTCTCGTCGCCTTCATCGCGATGATCGTCTTTTCCGCCCCGGTCTGGGCTTCGTTGCCCTATTACAATGCCGACATGGGCTACACAATCTGGCTGCCCAAAAGTTGGACCGAGGCCACGCCGGATTCGCTGGACGCCTTCGAGCGGACCTGCGGGACCAGTCCGGTGCAGGGCGCGGCCCCCGACTGGCGGGCGGGCTACGTTGATCCGCACGGCGGACGGGCGTGCCGGCTGCTGGTGGAGGTCAAGCCCGGCCGTCGGATGCTCGACGCCGACATCTCCAATTTCAACCGGTTCCTGGTCCGTTCCCTGACCCGTTCCCTGCGCGAGCGGGTCCGGCTGCCGGGCGACCCGGTGACGGTCTTCAAGGGCGCGGACTATTTCCCGGACAAGAAGACCCTGCGCATCGAGACCGAGGTGGCCGGGAACGGCACGACCGTGGTCAGCCTGGCCTACATCGTCTACACCCGCAAGGGCATGCTGGCCTTCACGGCCTTCGTGGACCCGGCGGACCGGGAGGCCCGGCAGACAGTGGACAAGGCCGTGCTCTCGCTCTACCTGGACGACCGGTTGCGCTACTGACCGGCCCTTTGGCCGGACCGTTGACTGGCCGCACCGGGCCGGATACCATCGGGCCGATGGGAACGGATGGTTCCCGGTGCGCACTTTTGGGTGCGCACGCATTGCGCGGGCAGGGTCGGCTATGCGGAATCATTGGATTTTCTGCGCGGCACGTCCTTTGCTTCGAGCAGGTCAGGAGGCCCGAGTGAAGAAGATCCTATTGGCAACAGTCCTCACTCTCGTGATGCTCTCTCCGGCATGGGCGGCGGATGTCCGCTTCCCGCCGGGTTCTTGGCTCGTGGCCTCCAAACAGGAAGACGGCCGCAACGGCAACGCGAAGAGTCGGCAGGAGGAGGAGAAGAAACCGTCCACGGTCATCATCAAGGGCAAGGGCGGCAAGGTCACCGGCGTGGAGCAGGACCCGCAGCAGCGTCCGTCCAAGAAGCGCTGAGTCCCCCCCGGACCACGCAAAAAGCCCCCGGAACCGCCTGGTTCCGGGGGCTTTTTGCGCGCCGCGGGGGCGGGCTACTGGGCTGTGCCGCAGGCCGGGATCTGGGGGTCGGCGCCGCTCTCCATGAGCTTGGTCCGATACTCCTTGACCTCGTCCAGGGAGTTCCAGCCCTCGTACATCTCCATCCAGCCGTCGAAGTCCATGTATCCCTCGTCCAGGTGCGGCTCGTGCATCTTCAGCCAGACGTTGAAGAGGTACATCTCCACCTTGAACTTGGCGTCGTCGAAGACCTGGGGCAGGACCGTGGGTTCGTACTTCTCGCCGTCCAGGCGCGCGGCCACGAAGGAGCAGACGTTGTCCTGGGAGCGCTTGTAGTCCAGGGGGGCGTCGTTGACCAGGTCCGCGAAGCGGTGCAGGACCGGGTGGCTCTTCTCGATCTCGAGCATGCGCTCCTCGGGGATCTCGATGCGCAACTGGCCGTCCTTCTCGACCGCGAAGTAGAACCGGATCCACTGGTCGAACTGGAAGATTTCAACGGCATCCCTGATGGCATTCTTCACGCTGACGCTTCTGAGCATGGCATTTCCCTCTGGTGGTTTGCTTGGAGTCGGGAATATGGACATCATACCGTTTCGAGTCAAGGGGAAATCGGGCGCGACGGGGGTAGACAAAGCGGAGGCAGTTGTTATATGAAGTGCGGCTCGCAAGACAGAAAAGCCCGCACCGGGCCGTAATATCAAGGAGACAGACATGGCACGCCACAAGAAGCACGAACGCATGAAGGAATTGGACCGCAAGCGTCATCGCCGCCAGAAGGCCATCAAGGCCCGCATCCGGGAAGCCAAGGCAGAAGCCAAGGCCTAACCGGCCGCGCACGTGCGCCGCGCGTCGGCGCACGGATTTTCGCCGGGCCGCACCTTGGGTGCGGCTCCGGGGTTCACCCGCGCCCCGCATGAGGCGCAACAACATTCGCCTTTGCCGTCGAAGGAACGTTTTCAGTCATGCCCATCTACGAGTATCAATGCCAATCCTGCCACGCCGTTTTCGAGGAGTGGCAGTCCGGATTCGAGGAACACGAAATGCGCTGCCCGGAGTGCGGCGGCGAATCCAAGAAGCTTATTTCCCACTCTTCCTTCCACCTGAAGGGGGGCGGCTGGTTCGCCGACGGCTATGGCGGACACAGCGCCGGGAACAAGCCCGGCGAAGCGCAGGCGCCCTCGGACAACGCGGGCTCCGAATCCAAGGCCAAGCCCGAGAAGGCTCCGGCCTGCCCCGCCAAGGCGGACACGTCCAGCGCGGGTTCCGCGTCCTAGGCACGCGTCAAAGGCAGCATCACGCTGCCTTTTTTTATGGGCTCGCGGCCCTTGAGTTTTTGCGCCGCCGTTGCCATAGTATGCCGTTCGCGCGGCCGAGCACCCTAACACGGAGAGAACAAGACGATGCTTGAACGGTATTCCCGTCCCGAGATGCGGGCGTTGTGGACCCTGGAAAACAAGTTCCGGGTCTGGCTGGAAGTGGAATTGGCTGTGGTCCGGGCCTGGACCGCCATGGGCAGGGTCCCGCAGGCCGCCTGCGACGAGATTCATGAGAAGGCCGACTTCGACGTGGACCGCATCCTGGAGATCGAGGAGACCACCAAGCACGACGTCATCGCCTTCCTGTCTGCCGTGGAGGAGAAGGTCGGACCGAGTTCCCGCTTCATCCACCTGGGCTGCACCTCCTCGGACATCGTGGACACGGCCAACGGACTGCTCCTGACCCGGGCGGGCGACATCATCAGTCAGGGCATCGACCGCATGCTCGAGGTCCTCAAGGGGCTGGCCTACAAGCACAAGGGGCTGCTGTGCATGGGCCGGACCCACGGCATCCACGCCGAGCCGACCACCTACGGCCTGAAGTTCACCGGGTTCTACGCCGAGTTCACCCGCCACAAGGCGCGCTTCGACGCGGCCCGCGAGAACATCCGCGTGGGCAAGCTGTCCGGCGCGGTGGGCACCTTCGCCCACTCCGGGCCCGAACTGGAGGAGCGCACCTGCGCCTTCCTCGGCCTGACCCCGGACCCGCACTCCACCCAGATCGTGCAGCGCGACCGCTACGCCCAGTTTTTCACCGCCCTGGCCATGCTGGCCGGGGGCATCGAACGGATCGGCCTGGAGCTCAGGCACCTGCAGCGCACCGAGGTCTCCGAGGTGGAGGAGGGGTTCACCAAGGGCCAGAAGGGCTCCTCGGCCATGCCCCACAAGAAGAACCCCATCTCGGCCGAAAACCTCTGCGGCCTGTCCAGGGTCATCCGCTCCAACTCCCTGGCGGCCATGGAGAACCAGGCCCTGTGGCACGAGCGCGACATCTCCCACTCCTCGGTGGAGCGGGTCATCATGCCGGACTCCACCGCGCTCATGGACTACATGCTCCACCGCATGGCGGGCGTGCTTGAGCGGCTGGTGGTCAAGGAGGACGTCATCGAGCGCAACCTGCTGAGTTCCTTCGGCCTGTTCTACTCCCAGCGGGTTTTGAACAAGCTCATCGACACCGGGCTCAAGCGCCAGGAGGCCTACGAGATGGTCCAGAAGGTGGCCATGCGCTGCTGGGAGAACCGCGTCCAGTTCGAGGACGAGATCCGTAACGACCCGGAAGTGCACAAACATCTCGATTCTAACGAACTTGACGAAGCTTTTGACCCTTCGTATTACAAACGGTATGAGGACGTGATCTTCGAGCGCGTCTTCCAAGGAAAATAGGATGACCGGACCCGGATCGCGGTCTTCATGATCCGGGGAACGGCAGCGGGGCCGACGCGCGACGCCGTGTTCGCCCAGCAGGCCTTTGCGGCCGCCGGGAGACGGGGCTCGCCGGGGAAACGCGCGGCCCGGTTCGGGGTAACGCAGGAGCGGTAGTAACATCAGATGCGGGTAGCCTTCTTCGTCCTGACACTCGTCTTGTCCGCGACCACGGCCGTGGCCGGGGGCTGGGCGCCGCTGCTTTCGTCCCATTCCTACGGGCCGAAGCGGATCATCGCCGTGGACAAGGAAGCGCAGGAACTGATCGTCCTCGAACAGCAGTCGCCCCTGCACGAGGTGCGCCGCTTCCCCTGCACCACGGGCCAGTCCATGGGCGACAAGGCCGTGGAAGGCGACATGCGCACCCCGGTGGGCGTCTATTTCGTGGGCCACCGCATCAACCGCACGCTGGACTGGGACCTGTACGGCAACATCGCCTATTCCCTCAATTATCCCAACCCCATCGACCGCATCAAGGGCAAGACCGGGTCCGGCATCTGGCTGCACGGCCGGGGCAAGACCTTCCTGCCGCGCGACACCCTCGGCTGCGTGGCCCTGAAGGTCCCGGACATGAAGGACGTGGCCCTGGACGCGGCCTACGGCACCCCGGTGGTCATCGCCGACGACGTCAACTGGTCCCCGGAGCCTGGCGAGAGCGAGGTCACGGCCCTGACCCTGGCCAAGACCCTCGAGGCCTGGGCCCGCGACTGGGGCGCCAAGGACGAGAAATTCTTTTCCTACTACGACGGCCCGCTGCTCGAACAGTCCGAGGGCCTCGACTTCGAGGGGTTCGAGGAGAACAAGCGCAACATCTTCGCCTCCCAGCCCTGGATTCAGGTCATGGTCGGCAACGTCCGGGCCGTGCCCGGCCCCGGCTACTGGGTGACCTGGTTCGACCAGTACTACCGCACCCAGGGCATGGCCTCGACCACGGGCAAGCGGTTCTACTGGGTGCAGGACGAACAGGGCGACTGGCGCATCGCCGGGCGCGAGTACGTCCCGGCCTCGGAGCCGCTGGACGCCCAGTACCTGGCCGCCAAGACCGGGGAGGCCCGCGAGGTGGTCGAGAAGTGGCGCCGCGCATGGCTCGCCGGGGACGTGGCCGCCTACGAGAAATTCTACGAGCCCGACGCCGAGCAAGGGGACCGGCGGGGCGCGACCCGCATCGCCGAATACAAAAAGACGTTGTGGGAGGAGAAACCTCCTGTTACCTTGGAGGTTGATGATCTGAAAGTCGCTTTGCATCCCAAGGGGCTCAAGGTGGCCTTTGACCAGGTGTACGCCGACGCCAGCGGCTATGGGGACAGGGGGCGCAAGACCCTGATCCTGGTACCCGAAGGCGATACCTGGAAAATCGACAGCGAGCAGTGGAGACGGATGAGATGAGCGATTCCAAGTACAGCGTGCTCTTCATGCGCGACGACCGGGACGTGACCCGGTACCGTCTCAGCCCGTTCTGGTTGAAGATGTTCGTCTTCAGCCAGATATTCCTCCTGCTCTGCGCGGCGGGCGGCATTTACATGGGCGTGCGCGGGTTCAGGATCAACGCCGCCCTCCAGTCGGAGAAAAAAGGGCTGGAGCAGAGGCTGGTGGATGCCGAGGTCCGCCTGGAGCGGCTGGGCAACATGGAGAAGATCCTGGAGTCCTACGACCCGGCGGAGCTGCAGTCCCTGCTGTCGGCGGCCACCACCGAGGCCGAGCAGCCCCAGCCGCGCGAAGAGGTCAACCTGAACACGATCTTCACCCGCACCGACACCCGCCAGGTGGGGGTCGAGAACATGCAGGCCAAGCTGTCGGGCCGCAAGCTGACCGTCTCCTTCGAGCTGAACAATCTCCAGGCCTCCAAGTCCATGGCGGGTCAGGCGGATTTCATCTACCTGACCAAGAGCGGCGCGGTCGAGGACGCCGAGACCAACAAGGACGACCTGTCGTTCCAGATCCAACGCTTCAAGCGCATCCAGACCACCTTCCTCCTGCCCGAGGGCATGGAGCGCAAGGACCTGTTCGGGCTGCGTCTTGAGATCAAGGGAAAGGATGGCGATGTCATTTTTGCCGAAACGTATCCCTTCTATCACATTCTGGCTTCCTAGCCTGATCCTTCTCGTCTTCGCCTCCACCGCCCCGGCCGGGTCGTGGGAGCATTCCTTTTTCGCGGGCACCCAATATCCCCTCAAGGTCACCTACCTCCAGGGCGAACAGCCCGGCCCCACGGTCATGGTCCAGGGCGGCATCCAGGGCGACGAGTCCTCGGGATACATCACGGCCCAGCTCCTCTCCCGGTCCACGGTCCTGCGCGGCAACCTGATCGTCCTGCCGCGCGCCAACGTGCCGTCCATCAACCTGTGCAAGCGGCAGATCAACGTGGACATGAACCGGCGCTTCGACCAGAACTACAACCGCTTCTACGAGGACCGCGTGGCCAGGGTCATCCGTTTCCTGCTCAACCAGGCGGACGCCTTCATCCACCTGCACGAGGGCAGCGGCTTCTACAACCCGACCTACGTGGACAACCTGCGCAACCCCAAGCGGTACGGCCAGTCCATCATCGTGGATACCCTGGTCTACAACAAGATCGACCTGGCCCGGACCGTCAACTCGGTGCTGGACGAGCTGAACGACAACATCGACGCCAGCGACTACAAGTTCAAGCTGTTCAACACCCGGACCTTCGACCAGGGGACCAGCTACCCGGAGATGCGCAAGTCCCTGACCTGCTACGCCCTGGCCGAGCACAACATCCCGGCCATGGCCGTGGAGGTCTCCAAGTCCATCACCCAGATCGGCTGGAAGGTCCGCCAGCAGCTGACCGCCACGCGCATGCTCCTGCACCGGCTGGGCGTGGAGCTGACCCCGCCGGAGTTCACGGACGAAGACGTCCAGGCCTATGCCCGCACCGGGGTGGAGGTCCAGGTCAACGGCCGCACGCTCGGCCGCGACGGGGTCATCAACCTGGCCCCGGGCACGACCCTGGCCGTGAAGCCCGTGTCCTCGGGGTCGAGCGAGTTTTCCCCGGAACTGGCCCTGTTCGCCTCGGACCGGCCCGGCGTGAACCTGATCAGCGCCCGGCGCATGGTCCTGGAGCCGTTCTCGGAGCTGGAGCTGCGCTCGGACGGGCGCAAGGTGGCCGAGGCCAAGGTCCGCTGGACCGGCAAGCTGCCGAGCGCGCCCGGCGACGACACCCCGGTGTTCGTCTGCTGGCTCAACGGCAACCCGGTCTTCGTGCGCGACGGCGAGACCCTGCACGCGGTGCTCGGCGATCAGCTCATCCTGGAGGGCATGTGGGGCAGCGACCTCAAGGAGGTCATCAATCTCAAGGGGTTCGTGGCCATCCCCTGGGCCAACAACGGCCAGGACCTGGGCTGGGAGATCATCCTGGACCCGGACAATTTCATGGCCAAGTACGCCCTCGCGTCCGACCGGCCCGGCGCGACCCGTTTCCGGGTGGCCCGCGAGACGCCCGGCGCGCCCGAGGCGAATTTCTACGTGGACATCCGACCGCGCACGGTCCTGGCCCTGCGGCTGGGCGACCGGCACGGCCAGAATCTGCTCGTGCCCTTCATCGCGGGCGGCAGCTATCGCCTGCCCGAGGGCGAGTACGTGTTCGAGTCCGCCTGGAGCAACGGCCCGGACGACAAGCTGCTGGCCACGGCAGGAGACAGGCCCATCGACGAGGGCCAGTCCTTCACCGTGGAGTACAGCCGTCCGCTCGAGCTGACCGTGCGCCAAGCCACGACCTTCGGGGACATCGGGACCATGACCTTCACCGCTGGCGGCCTGGCCAGCCGGGAGACCCCCGGCCTGCGCTAGGACGCGCCGACGGCGTCCGGCCCCACGCGACAAGCCCCCGTCCGGAATCGTCCGGACGGGGGCTTGTCGCGTGGGGGCCGGCGGCGTGGTCAGCCCATGAGCAGGCCGACGAGGACCAGGGGCGCGCCCAGGCAGAGGAGCACGGCCGCGAACGCGCCCGCTCCGTACAGGAACAGCACGGCGGCCACGGCCAGCAGAAGGGTCCCGCAGGTCACGGCCACGCGCGGCGGGAGGGTCATCTTTCGGGCCACGGCATCGCCGGGGCGCTGCACGGCCCGGCCGCAACGGCGGCACTGATGGTCTTGCGGGCGGAGGATCGCCCCACAGCTCAAACACTTCATGGACAGCCCGTTAGCACAGTTCCCTGTTGGAGAAAACCCTTTATTTCGGTGGGTTGAGGGAAGTCTAATCCGTGGCACGGCCGTCCGTGGGATGCAGGAGCCGCCAGCCCCAGACCGCGGCGGTTACGCCGATGAACGCGCCGAAGAGCACGTCCGAGGGGTAGTGCTTCAGGGCCAGGACGCGGCTTATGCCCACGATCACGGCCAGGGCCAGGGCGGGCGTGCGCAGCCTGGGCAGGACCAGCCCCAGGGCGGTCATGGACGAGAAGATGCGCAGGGTGTGGCCCGAGGGGAAGGAACAGTGCATGTAGTCCCCGGCCATGGGGAAGAAGCCGTACACCTGCTTGGTGAAGAGCAGGGGCGGCCGGGCCCGGCCGAAGAGTTCCTTGAGCACGTCGCCCACCAGCATGGCGGAGGCCACGGACAGGCTGACATAGAGCAGGTTGCGCGCGCGGGCCGAGGGCCCGTTGGCCAGCCGGTCCACGGCCCCGGCCAGGAGCATCGCGGCGGCCAGGACGTTGAAGAAAAATTCGTTGGCCGCCTGGGACAGGAGCCCGGCCCCCTTGTGCCAGACCGTGTCGCGCAGGGTCAGGGCGGCCTCGGCCACGGGCCGGTCCACGAACAGGTAGCAGATCACGATGAGCAGTCCGGTGGCCAGGGCGATGAGGCCGGTGCGGGTCAGGAGGGTGCGCATGGTCGGGTTCCTTTCAGGGCGTGCGTCGGGTCGCGCGGGCGGCCTAGTCGTAGATTTCGGGGTTGAGGCAGGTCTCGGGTTTTTTGCCCTCGAGCATGGCCAGCAGGTTGCGGGCGGCCAGCACGGACATGTCCGTGCGCGCCGAGGCCGTGCCCGAGCCTATGTGCGGCAGCAGAACCACGTTGGTCAGTTCGGCCAGGCCGGGGGTCAGGGCGGGTTCGTGTTCGTACACGTCGAGCCCCGCGCCCGCGATCTCGCCCGCCCTGAGGGCCGCGAGCAGGGCCTGCTCGTCGATGACCGGGCCGCGCGCCGTGTTGACGAGGTAGGCGGTCCGCTTCATGCGCCGGAAGGCCTCGGCCCCGAACAGGTGCCGGGTGGAGGGGGTCAGGGGGGTGTGCAGGGAGATGAAGTCCGACTGCTCCAGCAGCTCCTCGAAGGGGACCAGCCGGGCGTTCAGCTCGGCGTCCAGGACCGCGTTCCGGCGGCCCGAGGAGCTGGTGTACAGGACCGGCATGTCGAAGCCCCGGCTCATGCGGGCCATGGCCGTGCCGATGCGGCCCGCGCCGACGATGCCCAGCGTCTTGCCGCTCACGTCTCCGCCGATGAACTGCATGGGACCCCAGCCGGGCCAGTCGCCCGAGCGCATGACCGCGTCCGATTCGACCACCCGCCGGGCCACGGCCAGGAGCAGGGCCCAGGCGCACTCGGCCGTGGCGTTGGTCAGGACATCCGGGGTGTTGGACACGGGAAGTTTGCGCCGGGTGGCCTCGGGCACGTCGATGTTGTCGAAGCCCACGGCGTAGTTGGCGTACCCCTTGAGCCCGGGGGCGGCGTCGAAAAAGGCGGCGTCGATGCGCTCGGTGAGTAGACCGATGACGCCCTGGCAGTCCGCGATGCGCTCGAAGAGTTCCTCGCGGGTCACGGGCCGGTCTTCGGTGTTGACCTCCACGTCGGCCGCCTGCCGGAGCAGGTCGATGCCCGCACGGGGAATCTCCCGGGTGATGTATACCTTGGGTCTGGCCATTGCGCTCTCCTTGGTGTTTTCCGCAGCATGCGGTCCTCTGGCCGCGGAGTCAATGGGCGGGAGTCGACGGGCGGGTGAAAGGACGTGAAAAACCCCCTGTGGGCAAGGCCTCCAGGGGGTTTCACTTTCGTGGTGCGCCCGGCACGATTCGAACGTGCGATCTTTCGGTTCGTAGCCGAATGCTCTATCCAGCTGAGCCACGGGCGCGCTAAGGAAGTGACTATTTATGCCCAAGCGTCCGGGGCGTCAAGGGCTTTTTTCAGGAATTTTTCAGTTTGGTGGTGAAATTGTCCTCCGGGCCGCCGGACAGGGTGGCGGACCGCCCGTCCACGCGGATGAGCTCCACGTCCGGGTTTGCCGCCAGCTCCGCCATCTGCGGGAATTTCATAAGGAAGAGGCGGGTGATGGCCTCCGCTGTCTGGCGCTTCCGGATGGGTGAATAGACCCCCTGGATGGACAGGGCGAGGTCCTGGTCCCGCCGGTCGATCATCAGGCAGACGTGGGGGTGCTCCCGCATGTTGCGGTTTTTCTGCGAGGACGCGGGCGACAGGAAATAGAATTTCATGGCCGCATGGTCCGCGAAGAAGCGCATGAGGGAACAGTGGAGCCGCACGCCGTCCGTGGTGGCCAGCACGCAGGTCTCTTCTCCGGTGATCAGGTCGTCGATGAGGTGCATTTTTTCCTTGCTCATGGAGTTTCCCTACGGCAACTTCAGGAGGTCCGCCATTATAATGGATACCGTGTCATGCCCACCCTCGAAGAAAATATCCTGCACAGCGAAGCCCTGCTGACCGGCCTGCTCGGCCGGTGCGATCCGGTCCGCGTCCGCGTGGCCTGGACCGGGGGCAAGGACTCCACCGTGGTCCTGTTCCTGTGGAAGGCGTTGCTCGGCCAGGCCGGGGCCGGGCCGGTGCGGGCCATCAACCTGGACACGGGCTGCAAGTTCCCGGAGGTCCTGGCCTTCCGCGACCGGATCGCGGCGGAGTGGGGCGTGGACCTGTTCATCGCCCGGCCCGAGGTTCCGCTGGCTGGCTACCCCCTGGCCCGGGACCCGCTGACCTGCTGCCGCGACCTCAAGGTCCTGCCGCTCAAGCGGGCCGTGCGGGAGACCGCCGCCGACTTCCTCCTGACCGGCATCCGCCGGGATGAGCACCCGGACCGCGTCGGACGGCTGGAGCTGGAGGAACGCGACGACCCGCCGCACATCCTGGTCAATCCCCTGCTGGACTGGACGGAGACCGACATCTGGGCCTTCCACGCCCGCTTCGACCTGCCCCATTGCGAACTCTACGACCAGGGCTACCGCTCCCTGGGCTGCCGCCCCTGCACCACGCTCCCGGACGGAGCGGGGGGCGAGCGGTCCGGCCGCTCCAGGGACAAGGAAGCGGTCCTGTCCGCCCTGACCGGCCTGGGCTATTTCTGATCGGAAACCGCCTTGCGCCCGAACGGGCCGGAGGCCCCGCCCAGCGGATCACGGCCCGTTGCCCGGCATATTCCCCGCCGCCTTCTGGGTAATTTCTCCAAAAACGTCATTGTCTAATTTTAATATGTGAATACATATGGTTATGACATTTCAAAGAAAGAATAAAATGTCGAGTTTGGGCCTTGACCTGGGAGTCAACTTTTCCTATGGACAATTGTTTACTAGGCTAAGGGTAAGTGCAAACGCACTGGTTTTCGGTTGGAGGTGAACCGTCTGCCAGGTGCCTGCTGTACTCGTTCTTCATCTTCTGAAACGAGGTCTTCATGTCAAATCTGTTAGTGCTTCTCATCCTGCTGCCGGTGGCGGCGGCGGTGGTCTGCTATTTCGTCCGGTCCGAGGCCGTGCGGAAGCTGACCGTGCTCGCCACCGGAGGCATCCTGACGCTTGCGGCGTTGGGGCTGCTCGCGCAGGGGACGTTTGCGCCGATCGAGGTCGGCTCATTCCTGGGCATCGGCAGCGATTTCCTGGTCACGGTCCTGGATTTCGCCCTGCTGGGTGTCATCTACTTCTACGGTTACAAACACAAGAGCGTGCTCATCCAGGGGTTCACCCTGGCCCAGGTGGTGCTGCTCGCCTGGTTCGAGTCGGTCATGGTCGGCCATGAGGCGGTCCCGGCCCTGGCAGGGGACCAGCTTTCCCTGATCATGGTCCTGGTCATCTCCATCGTCGGCTCGATCATCTGCATCTTCGCCATTCCCTACATGAAGGAACACGAGGCGCACCTGCACCTCAAGAAGTCGCGCCAGCCGAGGTTCTTCTTCTACATGGTCCTGTTCCTGGGGGCCATGAACGGCCTGGTCCTGTCCAACAACATCCTGTGGATGTACTTCTTCTTCGAAGTGACGACCTTCTGTTCGTTCATGCTCATCGGCCACGACGCCACCGAGATCGCCACGAGGAACGCGGTCCGCGCCCTGTGGATGAACGCCCTGGGCGGGCTGGCCTTCGTCATCGGCATGATGCTGGTCTACGGCAAGGCCGGGACCCTGAACATCAGCGCCATGCTGGCGCTGGGTTCCACCGACGCGGCCCTGCTCACCGGGCTGGCCTTCCTCTGCCTGGCCGGGTTCACCAAGGCCGCCCAGGTCCCGTTCCAGTCCTGGCTGCTCGGGGCCATGGTCGCCCCGACCCCGGTCTCCGCGCTGCTGCATTCCTCGACCATGGTCAAGGCGGGCGTGTTCGTGGTCCTCAGGTTCGCCCCGATGTTCGCGGGCACCTTCCTGTCCACGGGCGTGGCCGTTTGCGGCGCGTTCACCTTCCTGGCCTGCTCCGCCCTCGGCGTGGGACAGTCCAACGGCAAGAAGATCCTGGCCTACTCCACGGTGGCCAACCTCGGCCTGATCATCTGCTGCGCGGGCATCAACACCCCGCTGGCCCTGACCGCGGCCCTGATCCTCATCCTCTTCCACGCCATCTCCAAGTCCCTGCTCTTCCTGTGCGTCGGCACCATCGAGCAGGCCATCGGCTCCAGGGACATCGAGGACATGCGCGGCCTGTACGGCACCAACCCCCGCACGGCGCTGATCACCATCATCGGCATCCTGACCATGATGCTGCCGCCGTTCGGCGTGCTGCTCGGCAAGTGGATGGCCATCGAGGCCTCGGCCGACAGCAACATCTTCATCGTCATCATGCTCGCCCTGGGCTCGGCCCTGATGGTCGTGTACCTGGCCCGCTGGGCCGGTTCCATGATGGGCACCCGCGAGCCGGGGGCCAAGACCGAGTCCCAGCCCCTGCTGACCCGGCTGCCGCTCCTGACCCTGTGCCTGGGCGCGGTGGTCCTGTCCCTGGCCTCGCCGTGGATCTACAACTCCCTGCTGGCCCCCTGGATCGGATCCGCGCCGTTCGTGGTCGGTTTCGGCTCCCTGGAATCGGCCCACGGCACCTTCGTGGTCGTGCCGCTGTTCCTGGCCCTGGGCCTGGGGCTGCTCTACGCGGTCAAGGCCGCCTCGGGCTACCGCCACGTGAAGATCATGCCGCCCTACCTGAGCGGGGTGAACTCCCCCTCGGCGGACGGCACCTACGTCGGTCCCATGAACGGCGACGTGCCGTTCTCCTCCGGCAACCTGTACCTGGGCGAGCTGTTCGCTGAAGCCAAGCTCACGCCCATCTTCAACGCACTGGCGGTCGCGCTGATCGTCCTCATGCTGGGAGGGGCGCTCTGATGCAAACACTCATTCTCGTCATCATCGGACTCGTGTGCGCGCCGCTGCTCGGCGGCCTGATCGCCGGTCTGGACCGTCGGATCACCGCCTGGCTCCAGTCCCGGCAGGGTCCTCCGATCACGCAGGCCTTCTATGACGTGGCCAAGCTCTTCGGCAAGGAGAAGATGGTCGTCAACCAGTGGCAGATTCTCTGCGCCTGGGTGTACCTCATCGGCGCGGCCGTGTCCGTGGCCCTGTTCTTCGCCCAGGGCGACCTGCTGCTGATCTTCTTCGTGCAGGCCATCGGCTCGGTCTTCCTGGTCATGGGCGCCCTGTCGGCCAAGTCCCCGTACTCGCAGGTGGGCGCGCAGCGCGAGCTGATGCAGATGCTGGCCTACGAGCCGGTGCTCGTCCTGGTCTTCGTCGGCTTCTACATGGTCACCGGCAGCTTCTCCATCCAGTCCGTCTGGGCCATGGACACGCCGCTTCTGGCCAAGATGCCGCTGCTGTACCTGGCGCTCGGCTTCGCCCTGACCATCAAGCTCATGAAGTCGCCGTTCGACTTCGCCACCTCCCACCACGGCCATCAGGAACTGGTCAAGGGCGTGCTCACCGAGTACTCCGGCCCCTACCTCGGCCTGATCGAGGTCGCCCACTGGTACGAGACCATCCTGGTGCTCGGCCTGTGCGCGCTCTTCTGGCACACCAACGTGGCCTGGATGGTCCTGCTGGTGGCGGCCACCTACCTGCTCGAAATCCTGGTGGACAACACCATGGCCCGCATGACCTGGCGCTGGATGCTCAAGCGCGTCTGGCTGATCGGCATGGGACTGGCGGTCGTTAACCTCATCTGGCTGTATGCGGGGTAAATCATGTTCGGATCATTCATCAAGAAATCTCGCGCCAAGTCACCGTGGATCATGCATTTCGACTGCGGTAGCTGCAACGGCTGCGATATCGAGGTTCTGGCCTGCCTGACCCCCCTGTACGACGTGGAGCGGTTCGGCATCGTCCATGTGGGCAACCCGAAGCACGCCGACGTCCTCCTGGTCACCGGCACGGTCAACCACCGGAACAAGAAGGTGCTCAAGAACCTGTACGACCAGATGCCCGAGCCCAAGGCGGTCATCGCCATCGGCTCCTGCGGCAACACCGGCGGAATCTTCCGCGAGGCCTACAACGTCGTGGGCGGCGTGGACAAGGTCATCCCCGTGGACGTCTACGTCCCCGGCTGTCCGGCCAAGCCCGAGGCCATCATCGACGGCGTCGTGGCCGGACTGGCCAAGTTCGCCCAGAAAGTGGAAGAAGCCAAGTAGCTTCACGCGAGGTAAACAATGCAAGGCAAGATAATCGACGTGACCCTCGACAACGTGGTCGGCGAGGTCATGAACATGAAGAACGACGGGCAGAGGCTGGTCACCTTCTCCACCTACCGGGCGGGGGAGGAGCAGATCGGCATCCTCTACCACTTCGACAAGAACCTGGAAACCACCCACCTGCGGCTTGTCGCCGACATGGACAAGCCCATCCCGAGCGTGTCCGGCGTCTACTTCGCCGCCCTGCTGGTGGAAAACGAAATACGCGACCAGTGGAACGTCAAGTTCGACGGCCTGGTCCTCGACTTCAACCGCACGCTCCTGCTTGACCCGGAGGTGACCCAGGTTCCCCTGGCCTCCAACGTCAAGATCGGGCCCAAGGCATAGGGGGCTGAAATGGCAACTACCGTAATTCCCTTCGGCCCGCAGCATCCCGTCCTGCCCGAACCGGTCCACCTGACCCTCAAGGTCGAGGACGAGATCGTCAAGGAGGCCATCCCGGCCCTGGGCTACGTCCATCGCGGCCTGGAAAAACTGTGCGAAATCCGCGACTTCAACCAGATGATCAACGTCTGCGAGCGTGTCTGCGGCATCTGCTCCATGATCCACGGCACCTGCTACTCCGAGTGCATCGAGGAGCTCATGGGCATCGAGGTCACGGACCGGGCCAAGCTGCTGCGCGTTATCTGGAGCGAGCTGCACCGTGCCCACTCCCACCTGCTCTGGCTGGGCCTGTTCGCCGACGCCTTCGGCTTCGAGGCCCTGTTCATGCAGTTCTGGAAGATCCGCGAGCGGATCATGGACATCAACGAGGCCACCACCGGCTCGCGCGTCATCGTGTCCGTCAACGTCATCGGCGGCGTGCGCACCGACCTCTCCCCGGAGCAGATCCGCTGGATACTGTCCGAGATCGACATCGTGGAGAAGGAGGTCAAGGCCATCCAGGACACCCTGATGAACGAGTACACGGTCAGGGCCCGCACCGTGGGCATCGGCGTGATGACCAAGGAGCAGGCCTGGGAGCTGGGCGCTGCCGGACCGACACTGCGCGGCTCGGGCGTGGCCCAGGACATGCGCATGCTCGGCTACGGCGGCTACTCGTTCCTGGACTTCGAACCCGTGGTCGAGACCTCGGGCGACAGCTGGGCGCGCGGCATGGTCCGCTTCCGCGAAGTGCTCCAGTCCATCGACCTGGTCCGCCAGGCCATCGCCAAGCTGCCCGAGGGCGAGCTGGCCGTGAAGGTCAAGGGCAACCCGCCCGAGGGCGAGGTCTACCACCGGGTGGAGCAGCCGCGCGGCGAGTGCGTCTACTACATCCGGGGCAACGGCACAAAGAACCTGGACCGGCTGCGCATCCGCACGCCCACGTTCGCCAACATCCCGCCGCTCCTGGCCATGCTGCCGGAGTGCGAGCTGGCCGACGTGCCGGTCATCGTGCTGTCCATCGACCCGTGCATCAGCTGCACCGAACGCTAGGAGGACCGCATGCAGTTCACATCCACCGTCATCAAGAACCTGCTCAGGAAGCCCGCCACCCGCAAGTATCCCTACGAGGTGCGCGATCCGTTCCCCAACTACCGGGGCGAGCTGGTCATCGACATCAACAAGTGCATCTTCTGCGGCACCTGCTCGCGCAAATGCCCCAGCCAGTGCATCACCGTGGACAAGGACGCCGGCACCTGGCAGTGCGACCCCTATGCCTGCGTGTACTGCGGCATCTGCCGCGACAGCTGCCCGACCAAGAGCCTGTCAATGAAGGACGTCCACCGCAAGCCGGTGACCGAGAAGGCCGTCTGGATCGAACAGGGCACCCCGCTCAAGCCCAAGCGGGCGGCCGCCTCCAAGGCCGAGCCCAAGGCCAAGCCCGAAGCCAAGCCCGAAGCCAAGCCTGAAGCCAAAGCCGAGGCCAAGCCTGAAGCCAAAGCCGAAGCCAAGGCCAAGGCCGAGCCCAAGGCCGAGAAAAAGGCCAAGAAGGACGACAAATAGCCGTCCCGGCACCATGAACAACAAAGCCCCCGCACATTCCATGCGGGGGCTTTTCTTTCGCTCGATGTATTCGGCAAGGGACACATTCCGTCGCAACGGCCGGGCTCCCGCACCCCGCGCGGCGGCGCCGAAAAGTCCGGAAGGAAGTCCGAAGGAATTCCTTCCTTACAGCTTCTGGTCGATCTCCGCGAAGCAGGGGATGCAGTAGGTCTTTCCGGCGAAGCGGCGGGTGCGCGATTCCATGGTCATCTCGCCGCACCGGGCGCAGGGCAGGCTTTCGAGAACGGCGGCGGGCCTGGGGGGCGGGCAGGTGGCCTGGGTGACGGTGAACATGTCGTCCAGGTCGAGGTCCATGAAATGGCGGATGGCGGCCAGGCGGTCGTCGCCCGGCAGGGGCTGGCCGGTCTCCCGGAGCAGGGCGCGGAAGCCCCGGCCGGTTTTCCGGTCGAAGAAGGAGAAGGCCTTCTTGCCGTAGTCGCGGTGGATGAAGTTGCCCTTGCCGAAGGTGCAGTCCGTCAGGAACTGGATGGCGTCCACGCCGCACATGTCGGTCTCGGCCACGGCCACCAGGTCCAGCCCGTCGAGGTCGCCGAGTTCGCGCCGGGCCAGCTCCACGGCGCGGATGCCGATGGTCAGGCCGGGGCAGTGGTGGCCGTGGAAGCGGATGGCCGCGTCGATGGTTTCCTGGGGCGTGGTGGAGGACATGGCGTGTTTCCTTTGGGTTGCGATGGGGGGGCTTGAGGTTGGGGGACGGGGTCAGGCGGCCGGGACGACCAGCGGGTGGCCCTGGACGGTGTGGATGTTCACGGGCAGCCCGTAGACCTCCTCGACCACGGCGGAGGTGACCTCGCAGGCCGGACCGGCGGAGTGGATGCGCCCGTCCTTGAGGAACAGGACCTTGTCGGCGTAGCGCAGGGCGGTGTTCAGGTCGTGCATGGTCATGATCGCCGCGATGCGGTGTTCGTCCACCACCCGGCGGAGCATGGTCAGGATGTCCACCTGGCTCTTGAGGTCCAGGCTGGAGGTGGGCTCGTCCAGGAGCATGAGGCGCGGCTCCTGGACCAGGGCGCGGGCGATGGCCACCTTTTGCAGCTCCCCGCCCGACAGGCAGTCGATGCAGCGCAGGGCGAGGTGGGCCATGTGCAGCCGCTTCAGGGCGGCATCGACCATCTTCAGGTCGTCCTCGCCCACGCGCCAGACCATGTGCGGCTTGCGGCCCATGAGCACGGCGTCGAACACGGTCAGGCGGGCGGTCTCGCTGCGCTGGGCCACGTAGCCGATGCCCAGCGCGATCTCGTGCGGGCGCAGCTTCAGCACGTCGCGGTCCTCGACCAGGACCTTGCCCGCGCAGGGGGCGTGGATGGCGTTGATGCACTTGAGCAGGGTGGTCTTGCCCACGCCGTTGGGGCCGAGGATGGCCATGAGCTCCCCGCCGTCCAGGTCGAAGCGCACGTCGCGCAGGACCTTGGAGCCGTTGTAGGCGAAGTCGAGGCCGGTCACGGAGAGGATCATCGCCGCTGCCCCCGTATGATGAGATAGATGAAGACCGGCGCGCCCAGGAAGGCGGTCAGGACCGAGACCGGCAGCATGTGCGGGGCCAGGACCAGCCGGGCGGCGGTGTCGGACAGGAGCAGGAGCAGGCCGCCCGCCAGGATGGAGGCGGGCAGCAGGAAGCGGTGGTCCGAGCCGATGACCCGGCGGACCATGTGCGGGACCACCAGGCCGACGAAGCCGATGATGCCCAGGAAGGCGATGATCGCGGCCGTGAGCAGGGAGGCCAGCAGCATGCCGATCATGCGCACCCGGTCCACGCGCACGCCCAGCCCCCGGGCGGTCTCGTCGCCCGCGTCGATGGCGTTGTAGTTCCAGGCGTTGGCCAGAAAATAGAGGGAGGTGGCCAGGGTCACGGCGGCCATGACCCCCAGCTCGGACCAGGAGGCCCTGGCCGTGTCGCCGAAGGTCCAGAAGACCATGGCCGCCAGCTGCACGTCGTCGGCGAAGAATTGCAGGAGCATGGTCCCGGCGGTGAACAGGGCGTTCAGGGCCACGCCGGCCAGGATCATGACCTCGGGGGAGGAGCCGCGCAGCCGGGACATGGCCACGATGACGGAGGCGGTGCCCAGGCTGAACAGGAAGGCCACGCCCGTGGTCAGGTAGGGATGGGTGATGTTCACGGCGTCCGCGTTGGTGGAGCCCATGATCCCGCCGCCCAGGATCATGACCGCGAAGGCCGCGCCGAAGGCCGCCGCGTGGGAGATGCCCAGGGTCAGGGGGGAGCCCAGCGGGTTGCGCAGGACGGACTGCATGACCGCGCCCGCCACGGCCAGCCCGGCACCGGCCACGATGGAGGCCAGGGCCTGGGGCAGGCGGATGTTCCAGACGATCACGTCGAACCGCTTGGACACGGCCCAGCCCATGAGGGTTCGGCTCACGCCGGCCACGGGGATGTGCGCCGCGCCGAGGGAGATGGAGACCACCAGGGCCAGGGCGAGGAGCCCGCCGGTCAGGCCGACGGCGGCCAGCTTGAGCCCGATGTAGCGCCGGTACTCGGCGGGCACCTGTCCGTCGGAGAAGTGCATCTACTTCACCGGCACCGGCTGGAAGGCCATGCCCTTGAACAGTTCGTTCATGTCCTTGAAGACCGGCTTGCCCACCAGGAAGGTGTAGATCTCGTCGGCCTTGGCCGCCGGGTCCACGTCGGCGAAGCGGGTGGGGTAGAGGACCTTGCCGATGAAGTAGGCGTCGGCCAGGATGGAGCCGAAGTTCTGGGTGTACCAGTTGTAGGGCAGCACGCCGTAGACGCGGCCCTCCTTGACGGCGGAGAGCATGCGGTAGGCCGGGTCCGTGCGCAGCTCGAACAGGCCGCCCGCGTCGTCGCCCATCTGGAGGGTGGCCAGGTCCAGGAAGAGCACGTCCGGGTTCCACTCGACGATCTTTTCCTTGGCGATGTCCGACTGGGCCAGGCCCTGGCCCGCCTTGCCCGCCTCGTAGGCCAGGTTGACGGCGTTGACGAACTGGAAGGGCGGGTAGGCGGGCTCCGTGGACTGGAAGCCGTGGGGACCCCGGAAGGCCACGCCGCCCAGGTAGACCGTGGACCGCTCCTGGCCGGGCACGTCGCCCGTGCGCCGGCCGAGGTCTTCGATGAGCCCCTCCATGTACTTGATGACCGCCTCGGCGCGCTCTTCCCGGCCCAGGACCCTGGCCATGAGGCGCAGGCTCTTGTACAGGGCGGGCCGTTTCTCGCCCAGGTTGCCGTAGTCCAGAACCACCACCGGGATGCCGGTCTTGTCCTGGAGTTCGCGGGGGTCGTAGCCCATGGACGAGGTGTAGGTCTTGAAGATGACCTGGGGCTGGGGCTCCAGGGTCAGGATCAACTCGGGGTTGTCGTGGCCCCGGAACTCCCCGAAGATGGGCATCTTTCTGAACTGGGGGTTGGCCAGGGCGTATGGCCGGGCGTCGAACTTCCGGCGGCGCGTCTCGATGTCGTCCACGGCCACGATGCGGTCCTGGGCCCCGAGGTAGGTCAGCAGCCGCAGGCAGCCGGAACCGGAACAGATGACGTGGTCGATCCTGTCCGGGAGGTCGTTGGTCCGGCCCACGCAGTCGGTCAGGGTGCGGGCCGCGCCCGTGGACGGTGCGGCCAGGACGAGCAGGAGAATGGCGCAGATGAGATGAAGTTTTTTCATTTAGACACCTTGTAGAGCATACAAATTTGTGTTTCAAACACAAAAATTGCTACGAATATGAAATCTGTAATACTACGCTGTTCCTAAATAAAAGGGACCGGCACGTCAAGAGGGAAATGAAAACGGACTGTTGGGGTTGGCTACCGCCCGAAGGGACGGACCCGGACCATGGGGGGGCGCCGGTCGGGGTGGGGCGGGGTGGTTCGCCGCCCGTGCCGTTGTTTGGCGTGTTGTCGGCCGGGTGGCGGACCGGGCCGCGTTTCCCCCTGCCGGGCCCCTTGGCTTGGCAACGGAAATTGCGTAACGTGCGTGTCCTTATGCAGCGAAAACAGACAAGAGTCGTGAACATCGGGGGCGTGGGCATCGGCGGGGACAACCCGGTCCGGGTCCAGTCCATGTGCAACACGGACACGCGCGACGTCCCGGCCACCCTGGCCCAGATCGACCGGCTGGCCGAGGCCGGGTGCGAGATCGTGCGCCTGGCCGTGCCCGACGAGGCGGCGGCCGCCGTGCTCGCCGACATCCGCAGACAGTCTCCGGTGCCGCTCATCGCGGACATCCATTTCGACCACCGGCTGGCCCTGGCCGCGCTGGACGCGGGCTTCGACGGGCTGCGCATCAACCCCGGCAACATCGGGGACGAGGCCAAGGTGGACGCCGTGGTCCGGGCGGCCAAGGCGTGCGGCACGCCCATCCGTATCGGGGTCAACGGCGGGTCCCTGGAAAAGGACCTGCTCAGGCAATACGGCGGCCCCACGCCCGAGGCCATGGTCGAGTCGGGCCTGCGGCACGTGCGCATGCTCGAGGCGCGCGATTTCCACGACATCAAGATATCGCTCAAGACCTCGTCCGTGCTCAAGACCGTGGCGGCCTACCGGCTCATGTCCGAGCAGGTGGACTACCCCCTGCACATCGGCATCACCGAGGCGGGCACGCTGGTGCGCGGCGCGGTCAAGTCCTCGGTGGGGCTCGGCATCCTCCTCTACGAGGGCATCGGCGACACCATGCGCGTGTCCCTGACCCATGACCCCGTGGCCGAGATCGGCGTGGCCTACGAGATCCTGCGCAGCTTGGGCTTGCGGGAACGCGGCCCGGAGATTATATCCTGCCCCACCTGCGGCCGCACGGAGATCGGCCTGATCGACCTGGCCGAGCAGGTTGAGGCGGCGCTGAGGGGCGTCGAAGAGGTCTTCACCGTGGCCGTCATGGGCTGCGTGGTCAACGGGCCGGGCGAGGCGAAAGAGGCCGACATCGGCATCGCCGGGGGCCGCGACCTGGGCATCATCTTCCGCAAGGGCGAGGTGGTCCGCAAGGTCAGGGGCAACGCCAACCTGCTGCCCGAATTCATGAAAGAGATCGAGAAATTTCTGGAAGAAAGGAGAACCGACTAGATGCGTCTTTCCCGCTACTACATCCCGACCCTGAAGGAGGACCCGGCCGACGCCGAGGTGGTCTCCCACAAGCTCCTGATGCGCGCGGGCATGATCCGCAAGCTGACCAGCGGCATCTACAACTACCTGCCGCTGGGGCTGCGCGCCATCAACAAGGTGGCCCAGATCGTGCGCGAGGAGATGAACCGCGCGGGCGCGCTTGAGGTGCTCCTGCCCACGGTCCAGCCCGCCGACCTGTGGAGGGAGACCGGCCGTTGGGACTACTACGGCAAGGAACTGCTCCGGTTCAAGGACCGCAACGACCGCGACTATTGCCTCGGCCCCACCCACGAGGAGGTCATCACCGACCTGGTGCGCGGGGAGATCAAGTCCTACAAGCAGCTGCCGGTCAACCTCTACCAGGTCCAGACCAAGTTTCGCGACGAGATCCGCCCCCGGTTCGGGCTCATGCGCGGCCGCGAGTTCATCATGAAGGACGGCTACTCCTTCGACAAGGACGAGGCGGGGGCCGAGCAGTCCTACTGGGACATGTTCAACGCCTACAAGGCCGCCTTCACCCGCATCGGCCTGCGCTTCAAGCCGGTCCAGGCGGACTCCGGGGCCATCGGCGGGAGCTTTTCCCATGAATTCATGGTCCTGGCCGAGACCGGCGAGGACACCATCGCCTCCTGCCTGTCCTGCGACTTCGCGGCCAACCTGGAGAAGGCCAAGGTCAACGCCCCCAAGGGCGCGCCCGCCGACGAGTCGGTCGTGCCGCTCATGGAGGAGGTCGCCACCCCCGGCGCGCACACCGTGGAGGAGGTCTGCACCTTCCTCGGCATTCCCGCCGACAGGCTGGTCAAGACCCTGCTCTTCGTGGTGGACGGCAAGCCCGTGGCCGGGCTGGTGCGCGGCGACCGCGAGCTGAACGACGTCAAGCTGCGCAACCTGGTGGGCGGCAACGAGATCGAGCTGGCCGACGAGGCCCTGGTCCGCAAGCTGACGGGCGCGCCCGTGGGCTTTGCCGGTCCCGCCGGGCTGGACCCCGAGGTGCCGATCTATGCCGACCACGAGCTGCTGGCCGGGACCGACTGGGTGGCCGGAGCCAACAAGGGCGACACCCACGTCCTGCACCTGGCGCTGGGCCGCGACTGCGACATCGTCCAGTATGCGGACCTGCGGGTCATCGAGCCCACGGACGCCTGCCCGGAATGCGGCGGCGCCATCGAGTTCACCAAGGGCATCGAGGTGGGCCACGTGTTCAAGCTCGGGCTCAAGTATTCCAAGAAGATGGAAGCCACCTTCCTGGACGAGAACGGCAAGTCCCAGTACATGATCATGGGTTGCTACGGCATCGGCGTTTCGCGCATCGTGGCCTCGGCCATCGAGCAGAACTTCGACGAGAACGGCTGCTGCTTCCCGCCGTCCATCGCGCCCTTCGAGGTCTGCCTGATCTCGCTCGGCGGCAAGGACCAGGACGTGGCCGACAAGGCCGAGGAGCTCTATGCCGAACTGATGAAGCTCGGCGTGGACGTGGCCTTCGACGACCGGGGCGAGCGTCCCGGCGTCAAGTTCGCCGAGGCCGATCTGATCGGCTACCCCATGCAGCTGGTGCTCGGCGGCAAGGGCCTCAAGAACGGCATCATCGAGGCCAAGGACCGCAAGACCGGCGAAAAGGTCGAGCTGCCCCTCGACACCTTCGCCGCGTCCTTCGCCGACTGGCGAAATCAGATCTGGAATAACTGGGGACTTGAGACCCCATAGATTCCGGACATATATCGTCATGCCAACCCGGCGCGGAATCGACCGCGCCGGGTTTTTTTATTGTCGGTCCGGTCCGCCGGGTGGTATGCCACGGATTGACCGGACACAACCTTCGGGAGAGAGAGAAAATGACGTTGGAAAGTGGAATCGCGCTGGCATTGGCCACGCTGGTGTTCGCGTGCATACCAGGGCCGGGGATTTCGGCCGTGGTGGCGCAGTCCCTGGCGCGCGGGTTCAAGGCCGGGGCGGGGTTCACCTGCGGGCTGGCCCTGGGCGATGTGTGTTACCTGCTCACGGCCCTGTTCGGCATGGGCTGGGTCGCCTCGCAGATCGGGCCGTATTTCGCGGTCCTCAAGTGGGCGGGCGCGGCCTATCTCATCTACATGGGCGTGAAGTGCTGGCGGGCCAGGCCGAATTTCGAACAGGCGCGGTGCGATCTGCCGGTCCGTCCGGGCCGCAGCTTCCTGGCCGGGCTGTGCGTGACGCTCGGCAACCCCAAGGCCATCGCCTTTTATTGCGGTTTCCTGCCCGGCTTCGTGGACATGGCGTCCCTGACCGCCACCGACGTGGCTTTGGTCATGGGCATCATCGTCCCGATCATCGGTACGGTCCCGCTGGTCTACGCCTGGCTGGCCGCGCGCGGCCGCAACGCCATCCGCTCGACACGGCTGTGGAAGATCATGAACCGCACGGCGGGCACGATCATGATCGGCGCGGGCGCGGCCATCGCGTCGGAGTAGTCACTGTAATGTAAATCAACCGCCCCCGTCCCCCTCCCACCCCGCGAAGCGGCGATAAAAAGTTTAGGAAAGGAAGGGGATGGGGGTCCGGGGGAAGGGGAAGGAAAAGCCCTTTTCAAAGGGTTTTCCTTCCCCTTCCCCCGGCCGCCGGAGGCATCTTTGTCCAACATTCTGACCGTTTCCGAGCTGACCAAGTCCGTCAAGGCGCTGCTGGAGGCCGAGTTCCCGTTCGTGTGGGTGCGGGGGCAGGTCAGCAATCTGGCGCGTCCGGCGTCCGGGCACGTGTATTTCACGCTGACGGACGGGGACGCGGCGCTGTCGGTGGTCTGGTTCAAGTCCTCGCAGCGGTCGGCCGAACCGGTCCGGCAGGGCGGGGACATGGTCAACCCGCTGACCGGGGAGATCGAGGAGACCGAGGGCGGCACGGCGCTGACCGGGAGCGGCCTGGAGGACGGCCTGGAGGTGCTCTGCGCCGGGCGGCTGAACGTGTACGAGCCGCGCGGCCAGTACCAGCTGGTGGCCGAACTGGTCCAGGCCCGGGGCGTGGGCGACCTGGCCGTGGCCTTCGAGGCGCTGAAGAAGAAACTGGCGGAGAAGGGATATTTCGACGAGGACCGCAAGCTCGGCCTGCCGCGCGACCCCAGGCGGGTGGCGGTGATCACCTCGAAATCCGGGGCGGCCATCCGGGATTTCCTGCGCATCGCGGACACGCGCGGCACCGGGGCCGAAATACGGATTTATCCGGTGCTGGTCCAGGGCGACCGCGCGCCGGGCCAGATTGCGGCGGCGCTGGACCTGGTGGACGCCGAGGGCTGGGCCGAGGTGGCCGTGCTTATCCGGGGTGGCGGATCGCTGGAGGATTTGTGGGCCTTCAACACCGAGGCGGTGGCGGACGCCATCTACCGGGCGCGGCTGCCGGTGCTGACCGGCGTGGGCCACGAGCCGGACGTGTCCATCGCGGATTTCGTGGCCGACAAGCGCGCGGCCACCCCGTCCCACGCGGCCCAGGAGCTGTGGCCCAGGCGCGAGACCCTGGCCCAGCGGGTGGACGCGCTGGACCTGGGGTTGAACCGGGCCTATGAGGGCTGGCTGTCGGACAAGGCGGGGGCGTTCGAGCAGTTGCGCAAGGCGCTGGTCTGGCTGTCGCCCGCCCGGCGACTGGAGCGCATGGAGGACCGCTTTTCCGCGCTCATGGCCCGTTTGCAGGGGGCCGGGCTGGACCACTATTTCGACCGGGCCGGGGAGACCGTGCGCGCGGCCGAGGGACTGGACCGCGCCTTCGGCACGCACCGGCTGGACGGCCTGTCGCGCGACGCGGCCGGGCTGGCGCGCCGCCTGGAACGGGCCTTCGGACCGGAGCGGGTGGACCGGCTGGCCGAGGGCGTGGCCGGGCTCGGCCAGCGGCTGACCTCATCCGGGCAGGGGCGGCTGGACGGCATGGCCCAGCGGCTGGCCGTGCTGGAGACCGGACTGCGCGGGCTGGACCCGGAAGGGCCGCTCGAACGCGGCTACGCCCTGGTGCGCGTGGCCGGGACCGGCGAATTTCTGCGCGACCCGAGACGGGTGACGAAGGGCGACGCACTTGATATCACGGTCCGTGACGGCCGCGTGGCGGCCACGGTCACGGACACTCGACCCAACGAGGAATGACGGTTTATGCGACGGTTTTTGTGGATGGTGTTTATGGCGGCCCTGCTGGGCCTTCCCCTGAACGGACCGGTCCGGGCCGCCGACGCGATGTCCGCTCTGGTGCTGGCCGCACCGCGCAGCGCCGGGGTGGGCAAGGCTTTCCTGGTGCGGCTGACCTCGGATCGGCCGCTGGCGGCCGTATCCGTGCGCTGGCAGGGGCGCGAGGTGGCCCCGTCCGTCTCGGTCTGGAACGGCCATCACGTGGCCCTGGCCATGCTCGGCACGGACGTGCTCACCGAACGGCCCGGCAAGGAGGAGCTGGTGGTCACGGCCTCGGTGGACGGGCGGGAGCGGACCCTGCGCCGGACCGTGCGCATCACTCCGGAGGACTATCCGAAGCAGGAGCTGACCCTGCCCGAGAAGATGGTCACCCCGCCCAAGGACGTCCACGCCCGCATCGCGGCCGAGGGCGAGCAGACCTCGGCGGCAAAGCGCACGGTCTCGGCCGTGCGGCAGTGGCACCTGCCGCTGGAGCGGCCCGTGGACGGCGTCGTCCTGTCCGTCTATGGGTCGCAGCGCATCCTCAACGGCAAGCCCAGGAACCCGCATCGGGGGCTCGATTTCCGCTCGGCCAAGGGCAACCCGGTCAGGTGCGTGGACGACGGCCGGGTCATCCTGGTGGGCGACCACTACTACGCGGGCAACTCGGTCTACGTGGACCACGGCAACGGGGTGGTCTCCATGTACTTCCACCTGTCCGAGTCCACGGTGAAGGTCGGCGACGCGGTCAGGCGCGGCCAGACCATCGGCCTGACGGGCATGACCGGCCGGGCCACCGGGCCGCACCTGCACTTCTCCCTGTCGGTCCAGGGCGACCTGGTCGATCCCGCGCCGCTCTTCCGGGACTCGGCAGACAGCCTGCTGCAATGACGGATTGTCGATAGATTTCGATGAGTTCGCACACGCATTTTCAACGGCGGCTTTGGCCGCTCCTGTATGCCCTCGCCTTTCTGGCCTGCCTGTCGGCCACGGCCGAGGCCGGGGACATGGTCGAGGTCCTGGCCCCGGAGCGGGTCGGGACGGGCAAGCCGTTCCTGGTGCGCATCGCCACCTGGTACCCGTTGGAGGACCTGGAGGTGCGCTGGAACGGGCGCGGCGTGCACCCGTCCGTGACCCGGACCGGCGAACAGTCCGAGGCCGAGGTCCTGCTCGGCGCGGACCTGCGCGGCGAGCCCGGCGACCATTCCGTGGAGGTCGTGGCCCGCATCTGGGGGCATGAGCGGCGTTTTTCGCGGACCGTCGAGGTCGTCGAGTCCCAATGGGAGACCGAGACCCTGACCGTGCCTCCGAAGATGGTCCGTCCGCCGGAGTCCGAGCGGGCGCGCATCGAGGGGGAACGCGAGATGCTGCGGGCCGCCCTGGCCGAGGTCTCGCCCGAGCGGTACTGGACCGTTCCCTTTTTCCGGCCGGTCAGGGGCAGGATGCTCAGCCGGTTCGGGCTGTTCCGGACCTTCAACGGCAACGTGGCCGCCCGGCACACGGGCCTGGATTTCCGGGCCTGGCTCGGCACGCCCATCCATGCCGCGGCCGCCGGAAGAGTTGTCCTTGTCCACGCTTTCTATTATGGCGGAAACAGCGTCCTCGTGGACCACGGCAACGGATTTTTCACCCTGTATTGCCACCTGTCCGAGACAAGCGTACGGGAAGGCGATATGGTCGAGGCCGGCCGGGTGGTCGGCCTGTCCGGGGCCACCGGGCGGGTCACGGGCGCGCACCTGCACCTGGCCGCCTTCGTGCTCGGCGCAGTGGTCGATCCGGAGGTTTTATTCCAGACGTCCGGCGACAATATGCCGGAATTGTGGAAGATTGATTAATTCAGCCCAGGGAGGACCCCGTGGCGAACGATACATTTGAAGACCGCCTGGAGCGGCTGAAGCTCGTGGTGGAACAGCTCGAGCGCGGCGATCTGCCCCTTGAGGAGGGCGTGGCCCTGTACAAGGAGGGGCTGACGCTGGTCAAGGCGTGCGGCAAGCAGCTGGAGACCGCCCGGCACGAGGTCAAGCTCGTGTCCGAGGGGCTGGTCCGGGAGTTCGACGCCCTGGAGGCGCTGGCCTCGGACACGGAGGACGAGCAGTGACCTTCAAGGAAGACCTCGGCCGCCGCGCGGCCCTCGTTGAGGCGTATCTGGTCGGCTGCCTGCGGGACCGCAACATCCCGGCGCGGCTGCTCGCGTCCATGGAATATTCCCTGCTGGCCGGGGGCAAGCGGCTGCGGCCCGTGCTGGTCCTGGCCTGGAACGGCCTGCTCGGCGGGGACGCGGACAAGGCCATGCCCTTTGCCGCCTCCATGGAGTGCATCCACACCTATTCGCTGATCCACGACGACCTGCCCGCCATGGACGACGACGACCTGCGGCGCGGGCGGCCGTCCAACCACAAGCAGTTCGACGAGGCCACGGCCATCCTGGCGGGCGACGGCCTGCTGACCGAGGCCTTCGTGCTCATGACCGAGACGTGCCTGGTCAAGGGGCTGCCCGCCGAGCGCGTGCTCCGGGCCATTGCGGTCCTGGCGCGGGCGGCCGGATCGGGCGGCATGGTCGGCGGCCAGGCCGTGGACATGGAGCTGACCGGGCGCACCGGCGTGCCCCTCGATGAACTGAAGAAGATGCACGCCATGAAGACCGGGGCCCTGCTGACCGCGGCCTGCGAGTGCGGGGCCATCCTGGCCGGGGCGGCGGAGAGCGACGTGGACAACGCCCGGCGGTTCGGGCGTAAAATCGGCGTGGCCTTCCAGATCGTGGACGACGTGCTCGACGTGGTCGGCGACACCGCCACCCTGGGCAAGCCCGTGGGCAGCGACGAGGCCATGGGCAAGACCACCTATCCCTCGCTTCTCGGCCTGGACAGGAGCAAGACCCTGGCCAGGGAGTATGTCGACGAGGCCTTGACCAATTTATCCGGCTACTTCGGGTGCGAACAGGAGTTCCTGTGGCAATTGGCCCGATACATAGTGGACAGGGTGTATTGATTGAACTAGGATTTCCCACTCATGATCAAAGATCCGAAACAGACAGCCATTCTGTCCAAGATACATAAGCCCGGCGACGTCCGCGCCCTGGAAGGGGACCAGATGGACACCCTGGCCCAGGAGCTGCGCGACATCATCATCAGCCAGGTCTCGGCCCACGGCGGCCACCTGGCCCCGTCCCTGGGCGTGATCGAGCTGACGCTGGCCCTGTTCCGCTCCTTCGACCTGGAGCGCGACAAGCTGGTCTGGGACGTGGGGCATCAGGCCTACGCCCACAAGCTGCTCACCGGCCGGGCGGACGCCTTCGAGACCCTGCGCCAGAAGGGCGGCATCAGCGGGTTCCCGCGCATGGCCGAATCCCCCTACGACCATTTCGGCGTGGGCCACTCGTCCACCTCCATCTCGGCCGCCCTGGGCATGGCCATGGCCCGCGACCTCAAGGGCGAGGACCACGAGGTGGTGGCGGTCATCGGCGACGGCTCCCTGACCGCCGGGCTGGCCTTCGAGGGGCTGAACCAGGCGGGCGACCTGGGCCGCAAGATGGTCGTGGTCCTGAACGACAACGAGATGTCCATCTCCAAGAACGTGGGCGCCCTGTCCCAGTTCCTGAGCCGCAAGATGACCACCCCGTTCCTCCAGCGGCTCAAGTCCGACGTGGAGGGGCTGCTGGCGACCATCCCCAAGATCGGCGGCGACCTGGCCGGATACGCCAAGCGGTACGGCGACTCGGTCAAATCCTTCTTCACCCCCGGCATTTTGTTCGAGGCCTTCCACTTCACCTACGTCGGGCCGCTGGACGGCCACGACACGGCCACCATGGTCAAGGTCTTCGAAGAGGTGAAGAAGCTGAACAAGCCGGTCCTGGTCCACGTCATGACCAAGAAGGGCAAGGGGTACGAGCCAGCCGAGTCCGACCCGTCCCACTACCACGGCGTGGGCGAGTTCATCCCCGAGACAGGTCTGGCGCGCAAGTTTTCCGGCTCGGGCCTGCCGTCCTACACCGCCATCTTCGGGTCCACCCTGTGTTCGCTGGCGGCCAAGGACGACAAGATCATCGCCATCACCGCGGCCATGCCCGAGGGCACGGGCACGGAGTGCTTCGGCAAGAACTACCCGGACCGCTTCGTGGACGTGGGCATCTGCGAGCAGCACGCCGTGACTTTCGCCGCCGGACTGGCCACCCAGGGGTACAAGCCCGCCGTGGCCATCTACTCGACCTTCATGCAGCGGGCCTACGACCAGATCGTGCACGACGTCTGCCTGCAGAACCTGAACGTGAATTTCTTCCTGGACCGGGGCGGCCTGGTGGGCGAGGACGGGGCCACGCACCACGGGGCCTTCGACATGAGCTACCTGCGCCACATCCCGAACCTGGTGGTCATGGCCCCCAAGGACGAGGCCGAACTGGCCCGGATGATGGTCACGGCCTTCGGGCACGACGGCCCATGCGCGGTCCGCTATCCTCGCGGCACCGGGGTCGGGGCCAAGGTCTCGGCCAACCCCAAGCCGATCGCCATCGGCCGGGGCGAACTCATGCGCGACGGCGAGGACGCGGTGGTCATCGCCATCGGCTCGCGGGTCTACCCGGCGGTGGAGGCGGCCATGGAGCTGGAGGAGGAGGGCGCGCTCAAGGCGGCGGTCTTCAACGCCCGGTTCGTCAAGCCCCTGGATGAGAAACGGATTCTGGAACTGGCCGGACGGTTCGACCGCATCCTCCTGGTGGAGGAGAACGCCCTGGCCGGCGGGTTCGGTTCGGCCGTGCTGGAACTGCTGGCCGCGCACGACGCCCTGGACGGCAAGCACGTCCGGCAGCTCGGCCTCCCGGACGAGTTCGTGGAGCACGGCGCCCAGAAGGAGCTGCGCCACATGCTCGGCATCGACAAGGACGGCATCAAGCGGGCGCTCAAGACGCTCTGCGGGTAGCGATGGCCGCCCGCGACACGCTCCCGACCGGGACCGGCCCCGAGACGCGGCCGAAGCGGTACCTGCGCGGCGTGTCCGGCCTGCGCCGCCGCAGAGGGGTCTGCAAGGCCGCACCTGGATTCTTCATTCCCTACCGCTGGGCCGGTGACCTTGCGCCCTTCACCGAGGGCGACCGGTACGAATGGCTCAAGACGGCCTGGGACGCGGACCGCGCCCCGTTTAAAGCGACCCTCTCCCTGATCGAAAAGCACCTGGACCGGCTGGCGCAATTCGCCGTGGCCGACCCGGACGACGTGGACCGACCGCGTTTCGACCAGAGCTGGTTTCCCGGCCTGGACGGGGCGGCCGCCTATGCCCTGGTGCGCGAGCTTGCGCCCGCCCGGATCATCGAGATCGGCTCGGGCCACTCCACGCGGTTCATGGCCAGGGCCATCCGCGACGGCGGGCTTTCGACCCGGTTCACGTCCATCGACCCGGAGCCCAGGCGGCGCATCGACCACCTCTGCGACCGGGTGGTCCGGACCACCCTGGACCAGGCGGACCCGGCCCTGTTCGGGACGCTTGCGGCGAACGACATCCTGTTTTTCGACGGCAGCCACATCGGCATGCCCGGCTCGGACGCGGACACCCTGTTCAACCGGGTTCTGCCCACCCTGGCCGCCGGGGTGCGGGTGCACGTCCACGACATCTTCCTGCCCAACGGCTACCCGGACATCTGGCGCTGGCGCGGCTACAACGAGCAGCTCCTGGCCGCGTCCCTGCTGGCCGGGGGCGACCGTTTCCGGGCGTGCTTCGCCTCGGCCTACGTGCGCCGATACATGCCCCAGGCCGTGGCGGGCTGGCCCATCCCCCTCCCGGACCAGGCCTTCGAGGCCTCCCTCTGGCTGGAAAAGACCGCCTGATCCCGCTCTCCGCCCATCGGACGCAAGGGAAGACGGACCGCGCACGGGCTCGGCCCGGCGGCTTGTCGCGCGCCCCGCGATGGGCGCAGAGGTTCGGGAAGGGTGAGGAGAGGTGAGCCCGGAGGAAAGGGAGGGGCGAGCCGCTAGGCGGCGTTCCCGCTCCCCCTCCTCCGGCCGCCGCGCGCTAGCGCCCGCAGCATTTCTTGTATTTCTTGCCCGAGCCGCAGGGACAGGGCTCGTTGCGTCCGATCTTGGGTTCCTTGCGGATGGGCGGTCCGGCGACCATCTGGCCGTCCACGTAGAGCCACTTGCCGTCCATGAAGTGGAACCGGCTGCGCTCGCGGTGCTTCTGGTTCTCGCCGTCGATGGCGTATTCGGCGGTGAACTCCACGATGCCCGCCTCGTCGCCTTGAAGGCCCGCCCAGGTGTCGTGGATGGTCAGGCCCAGCCACTCGGCGGTCTCGGCCCACTTGCGCACGGACTCCTCGTCGTGGTCGGTCTGGGCCTCGGGCGCGAGGGTCGCCTTGAGGTAGTCGAGTTCCTTGAGCACGTAGGCGGTGTAGCGCGAGCGCATGACCGCTTCGGCGGTGGGGGCCACGGCCTCACCGGAGATATAGGGGCCGCAGCACTTGGCCAGTTCCAGGCCGGAGCCGCAGGGACATTCTTGAGACATGGGATACCTCGCTTGGTTTTGGTCTGCGGATTGTAGAGAAAACCGCCCGGCTGTCAATGAGTAAGCGCTTGCCCCGCGCGGCCGGGCGTGGCACCCTGCGGGCATGCTCCGCATCACCGAAACCGTCTCCATCCCCGAGAGCGAGCTGCGCTTCACCGCCTGCCGCAGCTCCGGCCCCGGGGGCCAGCACGTCAACACCACGGACACGCGGGTGACGCTGCTCTTCGACGTGGAGGGCTCCCCCAGCCTGACCGAGTTGCAGAAGGTGGTGGTCCAGGGCAAGCTCAGGCGCCGCATGGACAAGCGCGGCGTGCTCCAGGTGACCAGTCAGGTCTACCGCAGCCAGAAGACCAACCGAGAATCCGCCGTGGACCGGTTCGTGGAGCTCATGCAGTGGGCGCTCACGCCCGTGGCCCCGCGCAAGGAGACCCGCGTGCCCCGCTCGGCCAAGCGCAGGCGGCTGGAGCGCAAGCAACGCACGGCCCAGCGCAAGCGCGACCGCAGGACCCCCGACATCTCCGACTACTAGACCCTGCCCAGGGCGGCCCGCAGGTAGCCCTCGCCGAGCGGCATGTCCGCGTAGGCCTCGGCCAGGTGCAGGTACATGACCTTCAGGTATTTTGCCCGGATGCGCGCCGCGTCCGCGCGCCGCTTGGCCACGGTCTCGGGCGTGACGGCGTCCATGGCCGCGAGCAGGGTCTTGGCGCGGTGGCGCGCCCGGTGGCGGGCCTCGATCTCGGCGTATCCCGCGCGGCCGATGGCCTCGCAGCGCGCGGGGTCGGCCAGCAGTTCGCAGACGATGCGCACCAGCTCGTCCATGTCGTCGGGCGGGTAGGTGACCAGGTGCACCCCGTCCGTGAACAGCCGTTCCTGGCCGTGGCCGATGGCGGGGGTGACCAGGCAGGCCCCGGTGGCCAGGGCCTCGAAGACCCGGAAGTTGAGGTCCCCGCGCTCGGCGATGTTCAGGACCACGCGCGCCCTGGGGAAGAGTTCGCCGAACTCGCCTTTGGTCACGTGGAGGTTGGGCAGCCGGGCCTTGAGCTCCTTGAGAAATTCATGGCGCACGGGCGTGGTCTCGGGATTCACGGTGCCCACGAAGAGCAGGTCCCACTCCTTGGCCGGGGGCGGCTCGGGCGGGCGCTCGTCGCGCAGGGGATAGGGCGGCAGCCAGAGGACCTGGTCGTCCGCGAGCCGCCGCCGGAAGCGGGGCATGTGATCGCGCAGGGACACGGCCACCAGGTCGAAGGCCTGGGCGTAGATCGGGTACCAGGAGTGGATGTGCGAGTCGATGGCGTAGAAGGCCGTGGCGCAGGGATAGGACTCCACGCCCAGGAGCGGCGGCGGGATGGACCGGTCCGCGTAGAGGACGATGTCCGGCGCGCCTTCGCAGCGTTCGACGATGTCCGTCCAGGTCAGGAGTTCCGGCCCGGCCAGGGGGATGTTGACGATCTCGAACCCCGCGTCCCGGGTGTGTTGCGGCCGGAAATAGTAGCCGCCGATCCAGGCGATGCGCTTCACGGACTAGGCCTCCCGACGGGCCATGTGCAGGATGCGCCTGGGGCCGATGCACGACTGCTGGCGGTGGGACGGGATGTTCCGCCGGAGCTTGAATCCCTGGCGCGTGGCCTCGGCGATGATCACCGGCAGCTGGTCCTCGCCCACTTCCAGAATGCATTCGTTGCAGTGGGCGAACATGATCGCCGTGGTCAGCTCGAACTTGCCCGTGCGGTGCAGGACGTTCAGGGCCAGGATGATGTCGTACTTCCGCTGCAGCGGGGTGGTGATGTCGTAGACCATGAAGTGGCAGGCCGAACCCTTGGCCGAGGCCAGGTAGTTGGCCAGGTCCACGGCCCCACGGTCCATGTCCAGGCCCACCCCGGCCGCGCCCAGCTCCTCGGCCTTGAAGGTGTAGTAGCCGTGCATGCAGCCGTAGTCGCACAGGGTCTTGCCCGCGAAGTCCACGCCGAGCTTGAGGATGTTCTCCCAGGCCAGGCCGGACTGGGTGAAGCCGGGCACCAGGGTGCGGCCCCGGTACTCGATGGTCTGGTAAAAGGGGTTGAAGGAGTCGGCCTCGGCGATGGCCTTGAAGACCGGGCGGTCGGCCTCGGGCACGCCGGGATGCGCGGCGTCGCGGTGCGCCTCGGCCCAGCGGATGATGTCGTCCGTGTCCGCGACCACGGCGTAGCCCTTCAGGACCGGTTCGAGGGTCTCGCAGAACGGGGTCCCGGCCGGGATGGGCCTGCCCGCGCGGAGGGCCTCCTTGGTCTTGCGCACCCGGCGCAGGGCGAAGCGCTCCATGCGCACGTCGCGCGAGGGGTTGAGGTAGAAGGGCCGGACCACGGTGAAGGGCGAGTAGATGTCGTCCAGGGCGTCCAGGAAGGCCTGGTGGATGTGCGGGTGGCTGACGCGGCAGCCTTCGAGCACGAGGTCGCGGAACCGGCGCGGGCGCAGCTGTCGGACGAAGAGGTCCTTGAAATCCTTGTAGGTCTCCGGTCGACGCACGGTCTCGATGTCCCCGCCGTAGCGGGCCGCCACCTCGGGCGTGAAGGCGTCCAGGCGCAGCAGGTCGTAGCCCAGGTCCCCGGCCAGTTGCTTTGCCGCGTGGCTCTTGCCCGCCGCGGGCGGCCCGGCGATGAGGATGACCTTGGGGCTGAAGCGGTAGATTCGTCCCGGCGCGGCCTGGGCGGCGGTGGGTTCGGCGACCGAGGCGGCGGCAGGGGTGGCGTTCGACTCTCTCATGGCATATCCAATGTAATCAAATTGTTGCAGGTCGTGACGCAAGACGGCCCGTCAGAAAAACGGCGGATCAAGGGCATGAATTGCCCGCCTGGGGCAAAATTGCACGATACATGCCAAGGGGAACCCCGGCGCGAGGGAGGCTAGGTCAGGCCGAGTTCTTCCAGGGCCAGGTACAGCTCGCGGCTGATCCAGGCGTCGGTGGCGGCGTAGAGAACCTGCTGCCGGGAGAGTTTGTCCTTGGCCCAGTTGGAGCATTGGGCGGACTTGGAGATGCGGAAGCCGAGCAGGTTGGCGGCCATGTTGCGCAGGCCGTGGGTCTGGAGGTTGTACTTGGCCGTGATGGACGAGAGGTCCACGAAGCCGCTCGGCTTGAACCGGGCGTGCTTCTGCAGGCCGAGGATGTCGTCGCGCACGGCCACGCCGGTCTTGAGGATGCGCCGGTTGGCCAGGATGTCGCAGACCCCCTTGTCCAGGGGCAGGACGCCCAGCTGGAAGACGTAGGCGCATTCGGCTGTGGCCAGCTGGAGCAGGGACGGCGGTCCGGGCTTCTTGCCCTTCTTGAACACGGGCCGGGTTTCGGTGTCGAAGCCGAGCAGGGAGGAGGCGCGCATGCCGGACAGGGCCTGTTCGAGATCGGATTCGGTGCGGACGACCAGAATGTTCCCCTCGTAGTGGCGCAGGGGCATGTCGTTGATCTCCGCCTTGGTGATTGCGCGGAGGTACTGTTGCGGGATGTCGAGGCTGTCCGTGGTCATGAAATGTACTTGTGCGTTAGAAAGTTTGAGGGATCGTTGTACATTCCCGCAAATTCGTCAAGCACAAGGTGACGCGCCCGCCCGGAAGAGAGCCGGACGGGCGCGTTTTTTTTTCGTCCTATTCGAAACGGAGCGCGTTTCTCGTGCAGGGGGTGCTGTTTTTGCGCCACCAGTAGGCCCCGCCGCAGGCATCCGTGGCCGGGATCAACCCGGGGCGTCCGTTGTACCGGGCCACGTTCTCCACGAACTGGTGCTGGGTCTCCTTCTCGATGGCGTCGATGGCGTCCTTGAGCGCGATGGTGCCCTGCTTGACGCCGGGCAGGACCCTGGCCATCTCGGAGGTGATCAGCCGCTGGGAGGAGTTGGCGTCCAGGAACTTGTCGAAGGCCTTGAGGGTGGCCTCCTGGTCGCCCTTCCGCCCCTGGGCCAGGGCGATGAACAGGGCGGCGTCCCAGATCTTGTCCTTGTCGCCCATTGCCTCGTTCAGGGTCTTGATGCACAGGTCGTATTCCCCGGCGAAGTACATGGCGATGCCCGCCTTGTCGAGGGAGGACTGGAAGTTCATGGTCCGCCCCCTGGGCTCCTGGGTCAGGGCCTCTCCGTAGGCCTTGGCCGAACCCTTGAAGTACTCAATGGCCTTGGCGTTGTTGCGGGTGACGTAGACCCGCCAGGCGCGCTGGAAGTAGCGGTCGCCCAGGGTCACGGAGTCGGCCAGGGCGGGCAGGGCCGCGGCCATGAGGAGCACGATGACGGTGATTGCGGTCAATTGTTTGCGCATGTGAAAGTCTCCTTGTTCAGGACAGGTACGTCCTGGCTATGCGGAAGATATCGTCGTAAGCGGTCTTGTTGCGGATGGCCAGGGCCATTTCCAGGGCCATGTCCATCTTGCGGCCGGTCTCGACCATGACCCGGTCCCGTATGGATTCCAGATGGTTGGCCAGGAAGTCGGCCTCGAAATTGTCGATGGCCAGGGACACGCCCTCGGAAAAGAAGCGCGAGCCCAGGTGGGGGATGAAGCGGTCCAGGTTCTGCCGCCCCTCGCGGCGGGCGTACATGACGAAGAAGAGCAGCTTGACCAGCAGCCGGTCGGCCTTGAGCTTGTGGTCGACCGAGAGCAGGATGTCCATGTCTACGCCGCGGGGCTTGAGGGCGTCGAACATGGCCGTGGCCATGTCGAAGGCGCGGTCCTCGGTCATCAGCGGGTGGGCGAACTTGGAGTCCATGCGGACCAGGGTGATGCGCGGGTTTTCGCCCGAGGCGATGGCGTAGATGGCCAGCCGCATGAGGTCGATCTTGGTCCGGTAGTCGTCGATGAGGATGTCCCGCTTGGCCTGGGCCAGCCTCCGGACCAGGGGCGCGTCCAGGGCGGAGAAGGCCGTTTCGAGCAGGTGCAGGATGTACGGCTCCGAGGTGGCCGCGATCTCCTCGTCCAGGATGTCGCGGCCCTTGCGCGCGTCCATGATCTTCTTGATGGACAGCCAATAGGCGGCCAGCCCCTCAACGGGCATCTCCAGTATGTCGAGTTCCTGTGGCTTCTGCATGGCGGTCCGCTTTGGGCTTGACGCGGCGGTGAAAAAAAAGACACCCTGTGCGTTGTCCTTCAGCGTATCCGATTTTTTGCGGAAAACAAATACGGTCCTTGCCCGTGGAGCCCCTTTTTCATGCTCACCTATCCCCAATTCGACCCGGTCATGATCTCCCTCGGCCCGTTGCAGCTGCGCTGGTACGGCATGATGTACGTCTTCGGCATCCTGTCCGGCTGGCTGCTGGGGCGCTACCGGGCGACCAAGCCGTGGAACAAGATGACCCCCAAGCGCATGGACGACTTCCTGACCTGGGCCATCCTCGGCGTGGTTCTGGGCGGGCGCATCGGCTACGTCCTGTTCTACAACCCGTCCTTCTACCTGGCCAATCCGCTCAGGATATTCGCGGTCTGGGAGGGGGGCATGTCCTTCCACGGCGGATGCCTCGGCGTGCTCCTGGCCTGCTGGCTCTTCGGCCGGGCCCACGACATGACCTTCCCCGAGGTGGGCGACTTCGTCTCCCCGCTGGTCCCGCCGGGCCTCTTCTTCGGACGCATCGGCAACTTCATCAACGGCGAGCTGTGGGGCCGCTACACGGACCTGCCCTGGGCCATGCCCTTTCCCGGCGCGGGCGGCCTGCCGCGTCACCCGTCGCAGCTCTACGAGGCCGCGCTGGAAGGGGCGCTCCTGTTCGTCATCGTCTGGGTCTACTCGGCCAAGCCGCGCCCCAAGGGGTGCGTGGGCGCGCTCTTCCTGCTCGGCTACGGCCTGTTCCGCTTCCTGGTGGAGTTCGCCCGGGAACCGGACCGGCAGCTCGGCTTCGTGGCGCTGCACTGGATGTCCATGGGCCAGGTGCTCTGCCTGCCCATGATCCTGTTCGGCGCGGGTTGGTTGATTTGGGCTTATCGCAAGTCAGCGTAATTTCGGAACTTCGATTTCAAACAGCCGGTCCCAGCACTTGCCGGTGACGAACAGCCGCCCCGTGGCCGGGTCATAGGCGATGCCGTTGGCCACGCCCGACGCAGGGTGCAGCCGCCCGCGCAGGGACGCGAGGTCCAGCCAGGCGCGGACCGTGCCGTCGCCCATGTCGATGATCGCCACCCGGTCCGACTTCCAGATGTTGGCGTAAAGCCATTTCCCCACGAATTCCAGCTCGTTGAGCAGGCTTACCGGTCGTCCATCGTCGGTCACGGGCAACTCCTCGACCTTGGCGAAGGTCCTGGCGTCGCGCCATTCCAGCCGCGACGCCCCGGTGGACATGACGAACCGCTTGCCGTCGAAGACCAGCCCCCAGCCCTGGGTTGCGTCCCAGGTGCCCCGGTAGGCGAACCGGCCCGCCGGTTCCAGCCCGTCCAGGGTGTAGATCAGGCCGATGCCCGATTTCCAGGTGAGCATGCGCAGGACGTCGCCCCTGGGCGCAATGCCCTCGGCGAACAGTTCGGCCGGGACCGGAACGGTCTTCAGGCGGCGGCCGGTGGCGGGGTCCACCACGGCCAGGAAGGAGTGGCCGTAGCCGCCCGAGGATTCGTAGAACACGCCGTCGCGATAGAAGAGCCCCTGGGTGGAGGTTCCGGCGTCGTGGGGGTATTCGGCGATCACCCGGCAGGGGATGACCGGAGTGGCGGCCCGGACGGGCGCGGCCTGGAGGAACAGGACCGCCAGGGCCAGGAGCAGGCAGCAGACGTTCAGCGGGCGCATGGGGTTTCGGGAGAAGACGGAGCGGGGAGGGACCTCCGGGGACGCCGCGCCCCGCTCCGGGGGGAAGGGTGCGGTGTGCCGGTGCATCATTGGGGAGGGTGTCCGGTCCGCCGCACGCCTTACGCGCGTTGTTTGACGCCGTTGATGCCGCCCAGGGCGAAGCGGGTCACGTGGTCCACGAAACCCTCCACGTCCAGTCCCAGGTTGGGCCGGTTCGGGGTCAGCCGGTCCAGGATGGGCTGGGTCAGCAGGTGGTCGAGCATCAGGGCCCATATGTTCGAGCTGCAATAGGCCAGGGTCTGTTCCGGGACGTCCGGGCCGAGGAGCAGGGTCAGGATGTCGCGCAGCTCTTCGGCGCGCGGCTGGACCTGATGCTGGACGATGAGGTCCAGGTTGCGGCTGGGCTTGGCCATTTCGCGCAGGAAGATGGCCCACTTGTGGGCGAGGTGCCCGGAATTGCGGGTGTAGATGTCCTCGGCCAGCCCCCGGATGAAGCGGTGCAGCCGCTCCTCGGGCGGCAGCCCGGCGTCGTCGCCGGAGATCCATTCCTCGCCCTTGGGGAAGATCTCCTCGAGCACGGCCGCGTACAGCCCGTCCTTGCTGCCGTAATGGTAATTCACCGCCGCCACGTTGGCCTTGGCCAGGCCGCAGATGTCGCGCACCGTGGCCGAGTCGAAGCCCTTGTCCGCGAAAACCTCCATGGCGGCGAGCAAAAGCGCCGTTTTGGTATTGACGTCCGGTGATTCGTTCATAATTAATAGCCTGCGGGCGCGAAAAACGCCGTCTATATTGCTTGAAACGTATGTTTGACGAATTCTATTCCCGAGAGGCGTCGGCAAGTCAAGGGTTTTCCCGGAACCGACCATTCCCGGTACATCCGCCAAGGAGCGCAGCCAGTGGAAGTCATTCTTGCCGAAACCGCCGGGTTCTGCATGGGCGTGGACATGGCCCTGACCAAACTCGACCAACTGGTCGCCGAGCCCGACGGCCGTCCCATCTATATCCTCGGCCCCATCATCCATAATCCGCAGGTCCTCAAGGGCTACGCCGACAAGGGCGTGGTCATGGTCCACGATCCCGTCGAGGTCCCGGCCGGGGCCCACGTGGTCATCCGCGCCCACGGCATCACCCGCCAGGTGGAGGACGCCCTGCGCGACCGCAAGGTGCGCATCAAGGACGCCACCTGCCCACGGGTCAAGAAGGCCCAGCTGCTCATCGAACGGAACACCGCCGACAACGGCGAGCTGCTCCTCTACGGCGAGGCCGACCACCCCGAGGTGGCCGGGCTGGTCAGCTACGCCCAGAACGGACATTTCGTCTTCAGCTCGGCCGAGGAGCTGGCGCGGTACCCGCTGACCCCGGACAGGCGCTATGTCCTGGCCGCCCAGACCACCCAGGACCGGGTCCACTTCGAGTCCATCGCGGCCGACCTGACCGGACGCGCCGACCTTGAGGTGACCGTGCTCGAAACCATCTGCGACGCCACCAAGCTGCGTCAGGCCGAGGCCAAGGAACTGGCCAAGAACGTGGATTTCATGGTCGTGGTCGGCGGCTACAACAGCGGCAACACCCGTCGCCTCGCCCAAGTGGTCTCCGAACAGGGCACGCCCTGCAAGCATGTGGAAACAGTGGAGGAACTCCCGCTCAACGACCTTGCCCGATACAAACGCATCGGCGTCACCGCAGGTGCCTCCACCCCCCGCGTGCTCATCGACAGGGTCCTCGCCGGACTCCAGCCCTTGTAGGGCGGGGAAGATGCCTCCGGCGGCCGGGGGAAGGGGGAGAGGGGACCCTTTGAGAAAAGGGGCCCCTCTCCCCCTTCCCCCGGGCCCCCATCCCCCTCACCCTCCTAAACTTTTTATCGCCGTTTCGCGGGGAGGGTGGCGGAAGTCAGGGCCGTTTGGCGGGACGGTGGAAGGAGCTGGCAGGGCGGTTGGAAAGACGCGCGGATTTTCGTGTTCACACGGTCCGCGCAGCGGCGACAAAAAGTTTTGGAGAGTTCAGAGAACCTTTTTCAAAAGGTTCTTTGGCGGGTCCAGGGCGGAGCCCTGGCCGCCGGAGGCATCTTCCCCTTCCGGCTCAGGGCGACAAAAGGGGCCAGGCGGTCCCGGACCGGGTTTTGCACCGGGAGCTGACCCTGGCCCCGCTCGGGACGGTTTGCGGCATCCAGGTCACGTTGCAGGCACCGGCCGTGTGGAGGGCTTGGGTCCGGGGAACGCGTCCTCTCCTGGTGCAATGCCGGTCAACCGTCAGCTATGGGAGGAGTGCCGTTTTCGGGCGGCCTGTGCGGCCGTTTGGTCAAGCATAGCCTATTCTCCGGGCGTTGGTATTATTTTTCGCGTCCGCCGGGTGTCCGATCCGGGGGAACAACAAAATGGTTGTCGGGACCGGGTGGAGGGCATACCCTCACCGGGTACGAATGTGACAACGAGGAGTCAGAACATGGATTTGAACAAGGCCTTGGCCGATCTGAAGAAGGAACCCGGTTTCGCCGAGAACGTGGGCATGATCCTGGTGCACAACGGCGTGGTCCGCGGCTGGTCCCGCAAGGGACGCGAGGAAGTGACGTCCATCGAGATCACGCCCGATTTCGAGAAGATGGAGGAGATCCGCAAGGAGATCGAAGGCCGCGAGGGCATTTTCCGCGCCTGGTGCCACGCCAATTCGGGCCTCATGCAGCCCGGCGACGACGTGCTGTTCCTGATTGTGGCGGGCGACATCCGCGAGAACGTCAAGCCCGCCCTGGCCGACCTGCTGGACCGCATCAAGTCCGAGGCCGTGACCAAGAAAGAAATCTTCGCCTAGGACGAGCCATGCACGAGCACCTTGAGGACAAGCACGGCCGCGAGGTCAGCTACATGCGCATCAGCGTGACCGACCGCTGCAACCTGCGCTGCACCTACTGCGCGGGCGAGGGGTTGGAGTTCATCCCGCACCCGAGGATTCTGCGCTACGAGGAGATCATGGATTTCATCGGCATGGCCCGCAACCTCGGGGTGCAGAAGATCCGCTTCACCGGCGGCGAGCCCTTCGTCCGCAAGGGTTTCGGGGACTTCATGATCCGTGCGGCCGAGCGCTTCGCTGACATGGACCTGTGCGTGACCACCAACGCCACGCTCATCGGCCCGGACGTGGATCGGCTGGCCGCTGCGGGCATCAAACGGGTGAACATCTCCCTGGACACGCTCCAGGCCGACAAGTTCGTGACCATCACCGGGCGCGACCATTTCGCCGTGGTCCGGGAGAACATCGACCGCTGCCTGGCCGCGAACATGACCGTGAAGGTCAACGCCGTGGCCATGAAGGGCGTCAACGACAACGAAGTGGGCGACTTCATCGAGTTCGCCCGCACCCACCCGCTGGACCTGCGGTTCATCGAGTTCATGCCCGTGGGCACGGAGACGGGCTGGGACGACAGCCGGGTCTGGACCGCGGCCGAGATACTGGCCGATGCCCGCGCCTTCGCCGAACTGACCCCGGTGGTCAAGTCCGGGGAGCGCCGCCACGGCCCGGCGCGCATGTACGACATCAAGGGCGGCCTGGGTCGCATCGGCCTCATTTCGCCCTACAGCGATCACTTCTGTTCCACCTGCAACCGGCTGCGCATCACCTCGGACGGCAACCTGCGGACCTGCCTCTTTTCGGACAAGGTCTACCGGCTGCGTCCGGCCCTGCGCCATGCCAAACTCGGTCTGGAACAGGTGGAGAAGATCATCCGCCTGGCCGGGAAGAACAAGCCCATCGGCAACGAGCTGCTGCGCCGCATGCGCGCCTCGGACCACGGCGTCTGCAAGACCCGCATGGCCTCCATCGGCGGGTAGGCGCCGAATCCGCTTCGTTGCCGGGGGGGCGCCGTGGAAGGCTACGGCTTCGCCCCGCCGCCTTGCATCTCCAAAACCTTTCTCCATAAAAAAAGGCCTCATCAAACCGATGAGGCCTTTTCTCTTCCTTGCCGCACAGAGGCTTTCGAGAGTGGTGCGGCCGTGCATTTTCTTTCCGGGGCTTTGACCGCAGCGTAGTCGGCCTACGTGAGGATCAAAGCCCCGGGGAATAATGTACGCGGGCCGCTATGGGAAGCCGGCGTCCATCAATCAATACCCAGGTCGGCGCGATGCTTGGGCACGCCGGTCTTGCCGTCGGACTTGGTCTCCTTGTCCAGGAGGAAGACGCGGTCGGTCAGGGCCGGATCGCGGGTGATGATGTACTCCTTGACCGCGTCCGCGCGGTCCATGGCCAGCTGATGGAGCATCTCGTCGGTGACGTCGATGCGGTCGCGGATGAACTTCTCCATGACGTCCACGGGCTGGCGGTCGGTGACGAACAGGGTGGTCGGCTTGACGCCCTCGTCGTCCGGCTCGGCGGCGTAGGCCTCGTAGAGCATGTCCTCGTACTCGTCCGGGGCCACCGTGATCTGGTCCACCGTGGTCTCGGCCCGCTTGGAGCGGGGCAGGTCGTCGTACTTGGCCTGCCTGATCTTGTGTTCCAGGATGACCTGGACGAGCCCGTTCCTGTCGGCCACGGGGTCCACCACGCCGTCCACCTCAAGCTTGAGCTTCGTGCGCTCGGTCAGGGCCTTGATGACGGTGTTCAGCTTGTCCTCGCCCTGGGCGCTCAAGCCCGCGCGGCCCGGTTCGAAGACCACGAAGTCCATGTTCTCGCCGCCGCCGAACATGGAGCCGATGAGCGAGAAGGGCGAGGTCAGGGCCTTGAAGAGCATGTTGATGATCGCCTGGAAGACGATGCCGCCGATGCGGAAGTTGGGGTCGTCCAGCCGCCCGGTGATGGGCAGGTTGAGCTGCATGTCGCCGTTGGAGTCCTGGAGCAGGGCCAGGCCGAACTCCACCGGGATGTTGGGCGCGTCGGGCCGTTTGTCCTTTCTGCCCAGTTCGAGCTGTTCGATGAAGAACTTGTTCTTGGCGTCCAGGACCCAGTTGTCGGTCTTGAAGGTCACGTCCGCATAGAGCCGCCCCTTCTGGATGGGGTAGGCCAGGTTCTTGAGGGTGTACGGGGTCAGGGGCACCAGCTCCATGCCGTTCACCGAGATGGTCAGGTCGGAATAGATGGGCCGGATCACCGGGTTGACCACGCCGGTCACGGCCACGGGGGTGGGCCCGATCTTGGCCTTGAAGTCCACCTTGGGCCGTGCCTCCGGGGTCTGGCCGATGTCGGTCAGGCTCAGGGTCATACCCGTCAGCTCGGTGGCGAAGGACGGGTGGATGCTCTCGTCGCGGAACTTGAGCGCGCCGTTTTGCATGCCGACCTTGCCCACGGTCAGGGTCTCGAAGAACGGCTTTTCCTCGGCCGCCTGCTCCTCGGTCTGCGCCTCGATCTCCTTGACCTCGGCCTCGGGCACCGGGGCGGGCTGGGCGGCCGCCGCACCGGCCTTGTCCTCGGCCTGGGGCGCACCCTCGGCGGGCGCGGGCGCGGGTTCGGGCAGGCGCAGGGCGCGCCGGACGTTCAGGCGGCCGTCCTTGTCGAAGTGGACCAGGGCGCGCGGCCCGTTGAGGTTGATCTCGCCCACGGCCAGGACCATGGGTTCGTTCACAAAGTCGATGCCCTTGACGTCCAGCCGGTCGATGCCCGCCAGCTCGTCGTCCTCGAAGGTGGTCTTGACCTTGAGGTCGGACAGGGCGGTGCTGCCCTTGGCCGTGAACTTCGGGGTCTCGCCGCCGGTGAAGGTGTAGTCGAGGTCGGCGTGGACCGCGCCGTCGGCGATGAGCAGGTCCGTGTCCTGGGCCAGGTAGCCGTCCAGGGGACGCAGCCCGAACTTGCTGACCTTGATGGAGCCGTTCGACTCCAGCGGGTCGATGGACGCCCTGCCGCGCGCCGAGAACCAGCCGCCGCCGGTCCAGCCCGCGCTGACGGAGTAGGGCATGCGCGCGCCCTTTTCCGTGGAGATGTCGGTCAGGTCCAGCTTGAACCTGCGCAGCCCGAGCCGGGTCGGCTGGGCCAGGGCCAGGTCCTGGAAGTCGGCGGAACCGTCCTCCACCACGACGTGATCCACCGTGGCCGTCCACGGGGTCTCGGGTCCGTTGTCCGCGGTTCCCTGGGGTTCGGGCGCGGTCCCGGTCTCGACCGCGACCTCCTCGCCCGTCTTGGCGGCCTCTTCGAATATCCGTTGCAGGTCCAGGCGGCCGTCCTTTTCGCGGACCACCCGGACCGCCGGTTCGGACACCTTGACTTCGGCCACGCCGACCTTGCGGCCGTCCAGGTCCAGGGTCGCGCCGGTCACGTCCAGGGCTCCCAGGGTCAGGCTCGGCTCCTTAGCCTCGGGTTTGCGCACGGCCAGGTTCGCCAGGTTCAGGGTCCCGTTTTGCGCGGTCACCTGCGGCTTGCCGTCCGGCTCGCTGAAATCCAGGTCCACGGAGAAGCCGAGCTTGCCGGAGTCCACCAGCAGGGGCTGGGCCTCGTTGAGGTACGGGGCGTAGAGGGGCACGTCCAGGTCCTTGCCGGACAAGGTCAGTTTGGTCGTGGGCGGGGTCACGGTGGCCTCGCCCTTGACGTAGATGAATCCCTCGGAGCCGAAGGAGCCGTTGAACACCGTGGTCTGCTCGGGCCGGGTGGACAGCCCTTCGGCCGTGAAGTCGAGCTTCGGGAAGGTGTGGCGGAAGCCGCCCTTGACGCACTGGTCGCTGAAATCCACGGTCCCGTCCTTGATCTCGAAATTGCGCAGGTCGAAGACGAAGGCGGCGTTGGTGTCCGCCTCGGTCTTGACCTTGGGGCCGGTGGGGCCGGGCTCGGAGCCGGGGAAATAGCCCGTCCAGTTGATCTCGCCGTCGGCCCGGCGCACGACCTTGAAGAACGGCTGGCTCATGGAGACCCGCTTGACGACCAGGGCGTTGTCGCCCAGGGAGAACCGCTCCATCTCGAAGGCCAGCTTCTTCATGGAGAAGACCGGGCCGTCGCCCGGCGCGGTCAGCTCCAGGTCGGTCAGGGTCCCGCCGCCGCCCAGGTAGAGGTTGATGCGCTGCGCCTCGGGCCGTTCGAAGAACAGGGAAATGTCCGAGGTGAACCGCCCGCTCTTGAGTTCGAGCGGGGTCTTGATGGGCATGTATTTCCAGTACTGTTGCAGGTCCACATCCACCGCGCCCAGTTCGAACTCGGTCCGCAGTGTCTTATCGAAGGGCAGGGTGCGCCCCTTGAGCTCCACGGGGTCGCCGTTGACCACGGCCGTGAACACCGGCTGGGTGAACTCCTTGACGTCCTTGGCGATGCTCGAGGTGAACGGCACGCGCAGGTGGATGTCGGCGATGACGTGCTTCTTGCCTCGGGGCCGGTCGTCGAAGGTGATCATGGAGTTGGTCAGCTCGAGGCCGTACAGGGCGAAGGGGAAGATGGCGCCCTTTTCCTCCGGCTTGGGCTGCTCCTGGTTGACGCTGTCCGGGGTGCCGAGCAGGTCGGAGACGGAGTACTTGCCGTTGCCGTAGAAGGTCACGTTGACGTTGAGCCCGTCGAGCTTGAGGTAGCTGACCACCGGGGCCAGCTTCCAGATGGAGGAGGCGCCGGGCGCGACCTCCAGGTGGCCCAGGGAGAGGAGGTCGCCCTCCTCCTTGAGGTTTTTGATGTGCAGGTCCGAGGCCTCCAGGTGGAAGTTGAGCGGATTGAATCGGATGTCGCCCAGGCTGGCCTCGCGCTTGAGGTTTTCTTTGATCTGGCTGACCAGGACCGACTTGAGGATCGGGGGTACGGCGAAGAAGCCGAATAGGGTGTAGACCACGAAGGCGGTCAGCAGCCAGAAGACGATGCGCCGAAGGAGCGGGGTGCCGAAGTGTATCTTGTCGAGGAAAGCCAGCATGTTGAACCTGTCCGGAGGGTAAGTGTTTCCGACGATGACCCATTCTAGCCGAAATTGACTGGAGAATCCATAATGGAGAACGGTCCTGTGGTTTCTTGAGGTAGGGACGTATTCGGCCGGTTGGTCGGGGCGAAATGCCCCGCTTTATCCGGTGGCATGGAATATGCGGATTTTGTTGCCATATTGTGGATATCCGGTGTATGTTGCAGGCGAATGAAAGTGCCTGCGGGGTCCGGTGCCCGGCCCGCGATCCCGGGGCGCATGAACGCCGACCGGAGCGTGCCATGTCCGACGTGCATTATTATCAGGGTTTGGCCAAGAGCATGATGTTCACCATCATCCTGGTCTCCTTCGCCCCCCTGTTCGTGGTCGTGCTCATCGCCGGGTACCAGTACAGCGTGGCCTACGAGGAAAAGGTCGAGGCCCACCTGCGCGAGCTGGTCCTCAAACACGACCAGACCATCGACGCCTACCTGGACGAGAAGGTGGCCGAGATCCGGGTCCTGGCCGAGGTCATCGACCTCGGACACCTGGCCACGCCCGAGGGCATCGAGGCCCTGCACGACGCCCTGACCAGGGGCCACGGCACGGATTTCGTGGACCTGGGGCTGATCGACGAGCGGGGCATTCAGGTGGCCTATTCCGGGCCGTTCCTGCTCCAGGGGCTGGATTACTCCCGCGAGCCGTGGTTCAAGGCCGTGGGCCGGAACACGGTCCATGTCAGCGATGTGGGGCTGGGCATGCGCGGGGTGCCGCACTTCATCATCGCCCTGCGCATGCGGGCCGACGGCCGCCAGTGGGTCCTGCGCACCACGCTCGACTTCATCGCCTTCAACCGGCTGGTGGAGGACATCCGCATCGGCGAGACCGGCATGGCCTACATCATCAACCGCGAAGGAAAATTTCAGACCACCCCGCGCCGGGACATGACCGCCGAGGTCCCGTTCCTGCGCGAGCTGGCCCGGTCCGTCTCCGGGGACGGCGACCGGGGCGGCCGGGCGGCCATGGCGGTCATGGACAACCCGGCCACGGGCCGCAAGACCATCTTCGTGACCAGCCTGATCAAGGACGGGGACTGGCTGATGGTCTACCAGCAGGACGCGGCCGACGCCTTCGCCACCCTGAATCGCAGCCGCGACCTGGCCATCGTCATCCTGTTCCTCGGCGGCCTGGCCATCACGGTCATGGCCTATCTCATGAGCCGCCGCATGGCCCGCAAGGTGGCCAAGGCGGACTCGGCCAAGGAGATTCTGAACGAGCAGGTCATCGAGGCGGGCAAGCTGGCCTCGGTCGGCGAGCTGGCCGCGGGCATCGCCCACGAGATCAACAACCCGGTGGCCATCATGGTCGAGGAGGCGGGCTGGATCCAGGACCTCCTGGAGGAGGGCCTGTCCAAGAGCGACAACGAGCGCGAGGTCCAGCGGGCCCTGAACCAGATCCGCACCCAGGGCGCGCGCTGCAAGGAGATCACCCACAAGCTCCTGTCCTTCGCCCGCAAGATCGATCCCACGGTCATGTCCTTCGACCTCAACGAGCTGGTCCGGGAGATCGCCGAGCTGTCCGCCCAGCGGGCCAAGTACGCCAACGTGGTCATCGAGACCAGCCTGGGCGACAACATCGCGCCCATCAAGGCGAGCCCGTCGGAGATGCAGCAGGTCTTCCTCAACCTGGTCAACAACGCCATCGACGCCATGGACCCGGGCGGGGGCAACCTGGACATCAGCACCCGCCAGGAAGGCGATACGGTGCTGACCCTGGTCTCGGACACCGGGTCCGGCATCCCCGAGGCCAACCTGTCGCGCATCTTCGACCCGTTCTTCACCACCAAGCCGGTGGGCAAGGGGACCGGGCTCGGCCTGTCCATCATCTACGGGATCGTCAACAAGATGGGCGGGACCATCTCCGTGGACTCGGCCGTGGGCCGGGGCACCACATTCACCATCAGCATGCCCGCCGGATCGCCCGACGATGCGGACGACGAGGATTCGGAGGCGTGACGACCATGCAACCATCGGGAGGGCGAGATGCCTGCAAGAGTACTCCTCGTTGACGACGAAAAGGGGTTTGTGGACACCATGGCCAAACGGCTGGAGAACCGGGGCTTCACCGTGGGCGTGGCCTACGACGGCGCCCAGGCCCTGGCCGCCCTGGACAAGGGCGAGATCTATTTCGACGTGGTCGTCCTGGACGTGAAGATGCCGGGCATGGACGGCAACGAGGTCCTGAAAAGGATCAAGGCCGAGCATCCCCTGGTGGAGGTGGTCATGCTGACCGGCCACGCCACCGTGGAGTCGGCCATCGAGGGCATGAAGTCCGGGGCCTTCGACTACATGATGAAGCCGTGCAACCTGGACGAACTCATGGCCAAGATCGGCGAGGCCCACGACAAGAAGCAGGCCCACGAGGACAAGATTCTCGAGGCCCGCGCCCGACACATCGTCCTGCGCAGGGGCGATTAGGAGGCGGCCATGGCCGACACCCCCATCCGCGTGCTCCTGGTGGACGACGAGCTCGGCTTTCTCGAGGTGCTGGCCAAGCGCCTGCGCAAGCGCGGCTACGCCGTGACCGCGGCGGGCAGCGGGAGCGAGGGTATTCGGGTGCTCAGGGACAACGATTTCGACGTGGCCGTCCTGGATCTCAAGCTCGAAGATATGGACGGCATAGAGGTCTTGCAGATAATGAAGAAGATGGTGCCGGAATTGCCGGTCATCATGCTCACCGGCCACGGCTCCGAGCAGGCCGCCAGGGAGGGCGTCGAGTCCGGCGCCTTCGACTACCTGCTCAAGCCGTGCGACCTCGACGATCTCCTCGACAAGGTCGGGGAGGCCGTGGCCGGATAAACGGAAACGACAGGACGGGAGTGGCGTATGGCCGACATAAAAGCGCTCCTCGTGGACGACGAGGAATCCTTTCGAAACACCCTGTGCAAGCGGCTCACGCGCCGGGGCATGACCGTGGAACAGGCTGGCTCGGGCGAAGAGGCCCTGGAGCGGCTCAAGACCTTCCAGCCGGACGTGATCCTGCTGGACGTCAAGATGCCCGGCATGGACGGTCTGACCGCCCTGCACAAGATCAAGGAAATCAATCCCCTGGTGGAGGTGGTCATGCTCACCGGCCACGCCAGCATGGAGATCGCCATCCGGGGCATGGAGCTCGGGGCCTTCGACTACCTGATGAAGCCCGTGGAGTTCGAGGAACTGCTCTACAAGCTCGAGGACGCCTCCGAGCGCAAGCGGCACCACGAGGACCGCATCGCGGCCAGGGCCGGCAGCTCCTGATTCCCGGCCCGGCCTTCCCCGACATTCACCAGAGAACCCTGAGACCCTGACCTAGGCTATCTTCAAAGGACGACACCCAATGGGCCTGTTCGACCGGTTGCGGTTCCGCAAAAAGGAAAAGACCCCCGAGGAGCGGGCCGAGATGCGTCGCGTCTTCGCCACCCGCTACGACCATTTCCGGCTGCTCATCCAGGCCAACACCCGCGCCCACGAACTCATGGGCGAGCTGGAGGAGGCCCTGCGCGGCTTCACCCCCTACGGCATGCACTTCGTGCGCACCCTGTGCACGCGCATCTCCACCTCCATCTACCAAATGGTCCGCCACCTGGGTGAACTGGAATCCCAGGGCCACAGGGAGCTGGTCGCGGCCATGCAGGTCATCAACGAGCGGATCATGGAGGAGCTGGAGCCTGAAAACCATGCCGTCAGCGGCAGCCTGGTCATCGACCTGACCGAGGTCAACCGCGACCACGCCGACCTGTGCGGCCCCAAGATGGCCATGCTCGGCGAGGCCGGGTCCAGTCTGGGCCTGAGCATCCCGTCCGGCTTCGTCATCACCGTGGCCGCCTACCACCGCTTCGCCCAGAGTCAGGGTCTCGGCACCGAGATCGACCGGCTCATCCAGACCATGGCGGGCGACGACCGCGAGTCCGTGTTCCAGGCCTCGTCGAGCATCATGCAGCTGGTCATGGAGACCCGCCTGCCCGACGACCTGGCCGAGGCCATCCTGGAGGCCTACGACAATTTGGCGGCCGGACTCGGCGCCCTCCCGGACCTGGCCGTGCGCTCCAGCGCGCTGGGCGAGGACATCGAGGGCTCCTCCTTCGCGGGCCAGTACCGGTCCGTGCTCAACGTGGACCGAGCCTCCCTGCTCGACGCATACAAGGAGGTGGTCGCCTCCAAGTATTCGCGCCAGGCCATGGCCTACCGGCTGAGCCACGGCATCCGCGACGACGACGTGGCCATGTCCGTGGGCTGCATGACCATGGTCCAGTCCATGGCCGGCGGCGTGGCCTATTCCGGCAACCCGATCAACGTGCGCGACGACCGCGTGTCCATCAGCTCGGTCTGGGGACTGCCCAAGCCCGTGGTGGACGGCACGGCCGGGACCGACGAATTCATCGTGGCCCGCGACCCCCTGCGTCTGGAGGAGGTCCACGTGGCCGACAAGATCGACATGTACGTCTGCAGCCAGGACGAGGGCGTGTGCCGCGAGGAGCTGACCGGAGACAAGGGCTCGCAACCCTCCCTGACCGAGGAACAGGCCCTGCTCGTGGCCCGCGAGACCGTGCGCATCGAGGAACATTTCGGCATCTCCCAGGACATCGAGTGGGCCATGACCGCGGACGGGGCCTTCCATCTGCTGCAATGCCGCCCGCTCATGCGCGTGTCCTCGGGCGAGAGCGAGGCGCCCGTGGCCAACCTGCCCGAGCCGGTGCTCAAGGGCGGACGGACCGCCAGCCCGGGCGTGGGCGTGGGCCCGGCCTTCACCGTGCGCAAGGATGTGGACGCCCTGAGTTTCCCGGACGGCGGGGTGATGATCCTGCGCCAGGCACTGCCCAGCAGGGCGGCCCTGCTCGACCGCGCCAGCGCGCTCATCTCGGAGCAGGGCGGCATGGCCGGGCACTTGGCCAACGTGGCCCGCGAGTTCGGCGTCCCGGCCCTGTTCGGGGTCAAGGACGCGGTGGGCCGCTTCGAGAACGGCCGTATCCTGACCGTGGACGCCGAGGGCCGCGCCGTGTACGACGGCGCGGTGGAGGCCCTGCTCAAGGACCACCCCCGGCAGCGGATCATGCGCGGCAGCCCGGTCCAGGCGGCCCTGCGCAAGGCCGCCCGCCACATCGTCCGCCTGAACCTGACCAACCCGGAGTCCCCGGAGTTCAAGCCCGTCAATTGCCGGACCCTGCACGACGTCATGCGCTACTGCCACGAGCGGGCCGTGAACGTCATGTTCGCCTTCGGCACCCACGACGACTACATCGAGGCCGCCAGCCGCCAGCTCATCTGCGACGTGCCCAAGCAGTTCTGGATTCTCAACCTGGACGACGGCTTCTCCCCCGAGGGGCTGGCCCGCAAGGACCGCTGCATCCTGCTCGAACACATCGTCTCCTATCCCATGCAGATGCTCTGGGCGGGCATGCAGGCCGTGCCCTGGGAAGGCCCGCCGCCGGTCCACGGCCGGGGGCTCATGTCGGTCATGTTCGAGGCGACCATGAACCCGGACCTGATCCCGTCCTCGGGCACCCGCTACACCCAGAAGAACTATTTCATGGTCTCCAAGAACTACTGTTCGCTCCAGTCCCGTTTCGGCTTCCACTTCTGCGGGGTCGAGGCCCTGGTGGGCGAACGGATCAGCGAGAACTACGCCTCCTTCCAGTTCAAGGGCGGGGCCGCCAACATGGAGCGCCGCATCCGCCGCGCCCGCTTCGTGGGCGACATCCTCGAGATGTACGACTTCCGCGTCCGCGTGCGCCAGGACAACATGTTCGCCCGCGTCGAAGGACTGGACCACGACACCATGGGCCATCGCCTCAAGATCATCGGCTACCTCATCACCCACACCCGCCAGCTCGACATGATCATGTCCGACGAAGCCGCCGTGGCCCGCCGCCGCGAACGCTTCCTCAAGGACTTCAAAATGTTCGACCCCCCGACCGAGGACGAATGAAGATGCCTCCGGCGGCCGGGGGAAGGGGGAGAGGGAACCCTTTGTAAAGGGCTTCCCTCTCCCCCTTCCCCCGGACCCCCCATCCCCCTCACCTTCCTAAACTTTTTATCGCCGCTTCGCGGGGCGGTTCACAACAAAAGGCCTTCGACTCAACATCGAGTCGAGGGCCTTTCATTTTTGACTTCTTCTGGAGCGATTCGGGTGCGCAGCTACCCGACAGCGGCTCTTCCCCCGCCGCTTGGACGTCCTCGGAATAGGCTTGGGAGAGTGGGGCAGCTGTGCATTTTCTTCCAGGGGGCTTTCACCGCAGCGTAGCCGTCTACGTGAGGATGAAAGTCCCCTGGAAAAAATGTGCAGATGGCCCGCTATCGCAAGCCGCTTCCCTAGACCCCGAAAAAAAGAAGGCGACCCCCGCCAGGGGATCGCCTTCATTTTTTCGAGGGTCTTGCTCCCTACTTCACATGGCATTCGCCACAGGCGATGGGGCCCTTGCCCTGTTCCTTGTGGCAGCCCTGGCACTGGAGGTGGTAGGCCCGCATGAGCGGGGTGCCGCCGTCGGTGCGCTTCTCCGCGTGGCAGGAGCTGCAGGGCTCGCCTTCGGAGGAGGTCTCGAGGTTCCGGGTGCCGTCGTCGTTCTTGGAGTGGTGGCAGATCACGCAGTCGTCCAGGCCGGCCTTCTCGTTGTGGGCGTCATGGGCGAACGGGACGCGGGGACGCTCCAACTTGGCGAAGCCGTCCACCGGCACCTGGGTCATGTCGTCCTGGGAAAAGGCCGTGGGGGCCATGTAGACGATGACCAGCAGCATGACGGTGACCATGGAGGCCGCGAGCATGAAGGTATTCTTTTTGTGCATGGCGTCCTCCCTAGACTTCCGGTTTTTCCATCAGTTCGTAGATGATGTCGCTGATGAACTTTCCGTGCATCCCGAGATCATAGTAACCGATGATGTCTTCGATGCCGCCGTGGCAGTTGTGGCAGGGGATGACCACATCGTGCACGCCGGTCGCCTTGAGCTGTTCCGCTTTGACCCGGTTGCCGGTCATGCGGGTGTTCTTGAACGGCGGCCCGCAGTTGATGACGCCGCCGCCCGCGCAGCAGCAGTAGTTGTGCTCGCGGTTGGGCACCATCTCGACCACTTCCTTGCACAGGAAGTGGACCACGTCGCGGAGCTTGTCCATGAGGCCGCGGCCGCGGATGATGTTGCAGGGGTCCTGGATGGTCACCGGGTTCTCGTACTGGTGGGTGATCTTGATCTTGCCCTCGTTGATCAGCTCCCAGTAGAAGTCGATGGCGTGGATGACCGGGACCGGCATCTGTTTGTGGCCGAGCCAGCGGTTGCCCATGTCGTAGACCGAGCGGAAGGCGTGGCCGCACTCGCCCATGACGATGCGCTTGACCCGCAGCTTCTGCGCGGACTCGTAGTGGGCGCGTTTGAGGCGGCCCATGTTTTCGAAGTCGCCCACGAACATGCACATGTCCGAGTTGTCCCAGCCCGGATGGGAGGGCATGGTCCAGTCAACGCCGGCGGCGTTCATGATGGCCGCGGCCTGATAGATGAGCTGGGTCCGGAACTTGGGTTCCGGGGCGATGACCGAGTAGTATATCTCGGCCCCTTCCTTGTCGAGCGGGATGCGCAGGTCCGGGAACTCGTCGCGGGCCTCGTCCTCCTGCCACTGCAGGGAGTCGATCCACTCGTCGTCCTTGACCCACATCTGGTTCATGGTCGAGGCGTGGGAGTGGGCGGTGTCGCGGATGTACTGCGGGACCACGTCCAGCAGGTAGCAGATGCGGCGCACCATGGACATGATGTAGCCGGTGTCGATGCCGATGGGACAGTAGTGGGCGCACCGTTTGCAGAGGTTGCACTCGGTGTAGGCCATCTGGGCCATCTCGTAGATGCGCTGGGGCGAGACCCGGCCCTTCTTGTCCATCAGTTCGTACATGGTCTGGGTGGCCTTGTTCACGGGCGAATAGCTCGGATCGTTGTCGTGAGACATGTAGAAGTGGCAGCCCTGTGAACAGAGGCCGCACCGCATGCACGTCTCCTTGTACGCCCGGAGTTTGGCACCGGTTTCACCTTTGAGCGTCCGGTTGACCACTTCCTCGATCTTGTCGGTGGTCAGCGCGGCGACGCCGGCTTCAAGGCCGACGTCCGATATGATTCTGTCAGCAATGTGACTCATTATTCGTACCTCGCGTTGCGTAATGGTTTGGCCTACCAGTCGTGGGCATGGCGGACACCGCCGAACTCCGAACCCATGTACGCCCTGGTGAACAGGACGAACAGCGCGTGGCTCAGACGGGTGAACGGGATCAGAGCGAGCAGCAGTTCCCCGGAGAGCACGTGCAGGGTGGTCATGAGCAGGACCGGACCCACCTGGTGGTAGGCCAGCACGCCGGTGAGGAACGGCAGGGCCACGAGGATCAGGGCAAACCAATCCTGGCAACGGGTGACGCCCTTGACGTGCGGCAGCGCGAGGCGGCGGTACGCGAAGACGGCGCAGCCGAGCAGGGCCACGAAGCTGACGATGTCGCCGAACTGCGCGGGCAGACTCGGCAGGTTGATGCCGAACGCGGTGTTCCACATGACGACGTGCGCACCCAGGAATACGGCCACCAGCAGGAAGCAGAGGTGGAAGATGAAGGTGGTCACGGTCATCAGGGGATCGGATTTCCAGCCCATGGACTTGAACGGGATCATCCACACCAGGATGGAGCGCAGTCCGTAGTACCAGCTCATGTAGGCGATGGAGGAGCCGTCCTTGGCCTTGGCCTGGGAGTACATGCTGACCAGCCGGTAGATGCCGCCCAGGATGAAGACGCCGAAGGCGATCCAGGCGAGGGGGCCGGTGACGAAGGCGTAGAATGCAGTCATATCAGCTCCCCCTTTAGAAGTTGCACACTTCCGCGACGATGCGGACGTAGCTGTTGTTTTCGATGGCGCGGATGAGCACCTTGGTGCCGTCCTCGCTGAAGATCGGGGGCCACACGGCGTCGAAGTCCCGTTCAAAGGACTTGCCGTTGACCAGGATCCGGAATCTGCCGTTCTTTTCCACCTTGGCGGCCACGGTCGAGGAGTCCGGGGAGAAGACCACGGGCCAGACCATGTCGTAGGTGCCGGCCCAGGCGGTGCCGTCCACTACGATGCGGAAGTCCTTGTTGTACTCGGAGGCCAGGATGGCGGCGCGCTGGCCGTCGGGGCTGACCACCAGGTCGGACACGGTGGGCCAGGTTTCGTCCCAGGAGGCGTTGTTCACGCAGGCGGTGAACTGGCCGTAGCTGGTGGCCACCACGGACCACAGTTTTTCGCCGGAGGCGTCATACTGGAGGTAGAAGCACTGGACGTAGCGGGGTTCCCAGAGGATGTTTCCGTCCTTGGCCACGCCCCACTTGCCGGCCACGCGGACCGGAGCGACGACGCTGCCGTCCTTGGGACAGAAGATCGGCTCCCAGACCTGGTTGTAGGTCGCGTCCCAGGGCTTGTCGTCCACGACGATGGTGTGGGCGTAGACAGTGGTCCGGCAGGTGGCGGCCAGGGAGTCGCCCTCGTTGTTGAAGACCGGGTTCCAGATGTTCACGTAGCGGCCTGCCCAGGCCTCGCCGTCGACGGCAACGGTGTACACGCCGCGCTTGAACCCTTCGAGGTCGGCGGCGGCCAGGTTTTCGGCCTGGACCACGGCGGCGGTGTGCTCGCCGTTCTTGGAGAAGGCGGGCATGTTGGCGTTTTCAAACAGGTTTTCCCACGGCTCGCCGTTCACGCACATGCCGTACCGCTCCATGGACTTGTACATGGTGGCGATGGACGAGCCGTCCTCGCTGAACATGGTGTCCCAGATGTAGTCGGTGGTTTCGCCCATGGCTTCGCCGTCGGCCACCAGGACCCATTCCATGTCCTGCTGGCAGATGGCGGTCAGGCGGCCGTCCGGGGAGAATTTCGGATACCAGATCTTTTCGAACGTGGCTTCCCAGACCGAGTCGTTGGTCCGAACGGAGAACTCGCCGTCGCCGATCTTGACGATGGCGGCGATGGTCTCGCCGTCAGGCGAGACGTACGGCTCTTCCTGCCATTCGTGTCCTTCGAGAGGGGAGAGGGATTTAACGACCGTTTTTTGGCCGGGTTCCCAATCCCATGAGGAGATTTTTCCCATAGCACCCCCTTGTGTTGTGACACCGCTCCCCATGGGAGCGGCAGAAAATCGTCCCACCCTCGGGCGGCGAGACCGTTCATTCAACGTGGGGGTCGTGTTCGTCGGACGGCATTCACTTCGGCCCATCCCGACAGGGTCATCGGATTGCAGCCATCCGCCTGGTTCGCTGCGCGCAGCCCGGCGGGCGTGTCTGAATCCAAGGGACGGCCGACCTCGGGCACTGAGGCCCGCTTCGCGCGGCCTGCCCGGGGTCGCCGGGCATGACGATTTCGACTCCCAAGGATTCGAGGCGGTCCGGCGGCCTGGGCCGTCCGAACCAGGATGTGCATCCCTTCCCGAAGTGCACCCTCGATTCCGTTGCTGATACCAGCTAGGGCCTCGGTCCAAGATACATCGCGACAAGGAATATCCATACATTTCAGCAGATTCCTTGCCGCTCGCAACCTCTTGGCCTGAGACAAGGCTATGTATAAGCACAGGGCAAGAAAATAGTCCATTCTTTTCAGAGTTAAATGACTATTTCAGACCGGTTCGGTTCGTTATTTTTCGGTAAAATGGTCAAACAATGCCCGGATTTGGCCCGGCGGCGGGGTTGGCGGCCTGTTGCCGCCCGGACAGGGGGGATTTTCGTCGGTAACGAAAGGGGACGCCGGCCGTTTCCGGCGGGCGTCCCCTGATCGGTTTTATGGTGTGTTCGGCGGTCTAGGACCGGCTGGAATCGAGCATGAGGCGGCTGATGCGCAGCAGGCAGTCCGTGCCGTCGGAGTCCGGGTCAACGGCCACGGTGTTGATGAACCGGGCGGTGACGTTTCCGGCGCTGTCCACGTTCTCGATGAAGAAGGCGCCGAGTTCGTAGACCATCAGGGTGTTGCGGCCGCCGCTGGGCGGGTAGCGCGGGTCGTAGAAGGAGATGATGACCACGCGCGGGCTGTCCATGGGATCGCTGAAGGAGCTGCCTTCAATGGAGTTGGTCGAGGTGTCCCAGGTGGCGTAGGGGTCGAGGCCGATGAGGACGTTGGCTCCGGCCTTGACCGGCCCGGCCGAGTTTCCGGGTTCGAGGAGCAGTTCGTCCTCGGGGGCCACGGTGGCGTAGCTGTTGGACCCGGTGCAGCCCTCGATGTTCTCCTTGACCATGGCCGCGCCGGTGATGGGGTCGCCCTTGTTCACCGGGGGCAGGTCCACCAGGTTGTACTGGCCGGGGACGATGGCCAGGCTCGGGTCGCCGGGCTTGATGACGATCTGCGTGCCCACGTCGTCCTGGGTGTAGCCGAGGACCACGATGGTGGCCATCTCCTGCGGGCTGTCCACATCCAGGGTGCCGTTCTGGTAGTACTTGGTGCCGGGGGCGGCGTCGTCGTCCCACTCGTACTTGGTGGGCACCACAAAGGGCTTGGAGCACTTGCTCGAGCACATGCCGGCCAGTCCGGCCCTGGAGGTCACGACGATGTCCATGGCTGGCTTGCCCACGGCCTTGCCGAAATACAGGGGGAAGGCGTTTTCGCGTTCGCCGGACAGGGTGACGGTCACCTCCACCTGGTTGGGCTGCTCCTCGTCGGGCACGCCGTCGCGCAGGAAGACGATGTCCGCGTCGGTCAGGGCCTTGGCGGGCCCGTCGGCGTCGGTCAGGTTCCGGGTGGTGTAGTTGGTCACGATGAGGCGGAGCTTGTCGAGGTCCTTGCCCGCGGCCAGCAGGGAGTTGGCTCCGGCCAGGGCCCCGGCGTCCGCCGCGGTCTGAAGGGCGCTGCGCTTGAGGTAGGCCCGGCCCAGGTCCACGGCCAGGGCTGTCAGCCCCATGAGGGCCGCCATGCACAGGCTGACCATCACGGTGGCGAAGCCGCTTTCGTTGTCCGGTCTGCGGAAGTGCGTACGCATGGCCGTTACTCCATCTTGGCGCGGGCCACCGTGGTCATGCCGTCGGGCATGAGGTTGCCCCACGGGTACACGGTGTTGTCCGCGAAATTGTAGTTCAGGGAGACCGAGACTTCCTGGCCCAGGACGCGGTCCTCGGGGCCGAACTCCACGGACACGGTCAGGTTGTCCGTGGACAGCCCTTCGGCCGCCACATAGGAGCGCACGGTCTCGGTGGGGTCGTCGCCGCGCGAGGCCATGATCACGCCCTCTCGGGCGGCTCGGGTCAGGACCTGGTTCATGTCGATCATCTGGGCGGCGTCCCAGATGCCGGCCAGCAGGGGGGTCAGGAGCAGGGCCATGAGCAGGGCGAATTCCATGACCGCGCTGCCGCGCCGGGTGTCTTGGTTCTTGCGCATGGCGTTACCTCTCGTGCGTCATCACGGCTGTGGCCGCGACCTGGCTGCACCGGTCTCTCAAGGACGGGATCAGGTTGTCGATGACCAGGAACTCGAAGGGCACGGACACGGTCACGTCCACGGGCTGGGACGGTTCGCGCGCGCCCACTTCCACAGAGGACTCCTGGCTGACGCCGCCCGCGGTCAGTTCTCGCTGGATCACGGTCTTGATCTGGTCGAGGGTCGGCTCGTTGAGCACGGCCATGCGCGCGCCTTCGAAGGCGGCGTCGCGGACCACGCCCTGGGTCCAGAAGAGCCGGGCCGCATCCATTATCCCCATCAACAGCAACAGAAAAACCGGCAGAAGCATGGCCATCTCCACGGCGGCCAGCCCGTGCCGCGTCTTCCTGCGCGTCTTGTTTAGTCTCATCATGGCATCCTCCAATTAAGGAATGTGCATTACGCATAGCAAGTGACATGCCATGTACGGGTGTAAAATAAAATTTATATCATATTGATATACTTGAATTAAAAAATGTGACCAAAAACCAAATCCCATCGTAAGCGCTGGCGCGTGTCCAGGAATGATGGAGTCGGGACCGTCCTGTGTCCATTAATTCTGGATTGAGACGAGCCGTTCCCAACCGTCCGAGACATCGGCCGGAGCAATGGAAAGGCGTGCGAAAAAGGGCGGCCCCGTGGTCGGGACCGCCCTGGCGGGTGCACGGTGGCGTGGGGAATCAGAACCGCTCGAAGGCGTCGTTCCCGTCGCCCATGTCCATGTCCAGACCCTGGACGGGTTCGGGGACCGCGCTTCGGTCGGCGCCCTTGGGCAGGGCTGCGGGCCGCGATCCGGATCTGGTCCCGGCCGGGGCCGGTCCGGCGGGCCGGAACCCGGCTTCCTGGCCGAGGTTGAAGAAGGCCATGGTCGTTTCGAGCCGCATGGCATGGGAGGACAGCTCCTCGGCCGTGGAGGCGATCTCCTCCGAGGAGCCCGCGTTGGTCTGGACCACGGAGTCGAGCTGCTGGAGGGCGGAGTTGATCTCGGAGGCGCCCGCGTTCTGCTCGTTGCTGGCCGCCGAGATCTCCTGGATCAGTTCGGCGGTCTCCTCGATGTTCGGGACGATGGAGTCGAGCATCTTCCCCGCGCGGGCGGCCACGTCCACGCTGGCGGCGGACAGCTCGCCGATCTCGGCGGCGGCGGTGCCGCTGCGTTCGGCCAGCTTGCGCACCTCGGCCGCGACCACGGCGAACCCCTTGCCCTGCTCGCCCGCCCGCGCGGCCTCGATGGCCGCGTTGAGGGCCAGCAGGTTGGTCTGCCGGGCGATCTCCTCGATGATGGAGATCTTTTCCGCGATCTGGGTCATGGCCTCCACGGTCCGGCGCACGGCCTCGCCGCCCTGGCGGGCCTCTTCGGCGGTGCGCATGGCGATTCCTCCGGTCTTGGAGGCGCCCTCGGAGTTCTGGCTGATGCTCGAGGACATCTCCTCCATGGAGGCCGACACCTCCTCCACGGCGGCGGCCTGCTGGGTGGCCCCCTGGCTCATGGACTGGGACGAGCCGGCCAGCTCCTCGGAGATGGCGGCCACGTTGGAGGCCGAGTCCTGGACGTCGAAGACGATGGCCCGGAGCTTGTCGATCATCGCCCCGATGGCCTTGGCCAGCTGGCCGATCTCATCCCCGCGGTTCACGTCCAGGTGTACGGTGAAGTCGCCACCGGCCAGGGACTCGGCCACCCGAGCGGCCCGCTTCATGACGGCGGCCAACCGGGTGGAGAAGACCAGGGTCAGGATCACCGAGGCCAGAATGAACAGGGCCGAGATGGCCACGTAGATCCAGATGGTCCGCTGCACCACCGCTCCGAGTTCGGCCATTTGCGTCTCGACGCGGGTCACTTCCAGCTGGCCGAGGCGGTCGATGGAGGAGCGCATGGCCGCGAAGGCCTTCATGCTCTCGTTCAGCTGGGTGATCCGCCGGAGGTTCTTGTCGGCGTTGGCCGTGGACAGGTCCACCACCTGGCGGCTGTGGGCGGCCCAGGTGTCGAGCATGGACAGGAACGAGGATTCCAGGCGCTGCCCCTCGGGGCCGAGGAGCCTGGCGCCCCTGGTCACGCGGTCGCGGGTCTGCTCCAGGTTCTCGGTGAACGCGTCGGCCTGCGCCTTGATCTGTGCGGGGTCGAGGCTGCGGATGATCAGGAGCTGGGCCACGTAGGCCTGGTAGGCGTCGCGGTCGGCGTTGAGGATCAGGCCGAGGGCCTCCTCGGCGCGCAGCCGTTCAGTCTCGGGCAGCAGGGGGCTTTTCAGGCGGTTTTCGGCGGTCTCGCCGAGTTGGTTGACGATCTCGCGCATGGCGTCGAAGGAGGCCAGGGCCGCCTGTTCCGCCTCGTTTCGGGTCAGGTTGGCGGCCAGGGTCTCGGTGGTCAGGGCGAGGATTGACCTGTTGTTGTTTTCCCAGGCCTGGAAGTTGCTCTTGAAGTCGGAGAAGTCCTTGTCCATGTCCGGGGTGAAGTTCGCGGCCGGGCCGGTGATCCGTTCCCAGGTCTGCTGCATGTTCTCGGCGCAGTCCGCCTTGTCCTTGTTCAGGGCCTCCTGGGAGGCGGCCTGTTGGGCCTGCTCGATGGCCGCCTGGGCCTGGTAGGCGTCGCGGTCGGCGTTTATCAGGGTGGCCTGATCCGTTTGCAGGCCGTTGACCATGGCCATGTGCGAATCGAGGATGCTGAAGCTGGTCAGCCCAACGGCGAATATGATCAGGATGGCGGACACCGGCAGGCCGGTGATCAAAAGCAGCTTCCATTTGATGCCCATATGCGTATCTCCCTGTGTTGGCGGGCCGGTCGGGGCTCGGTTTTGCCCAAATCGTATAGTCCGTTCGAAGAAATGCGCTATTAGAATATTGATGGCGGCGAATACACGGCGGTTTCGGCGAGGGGCGTGATTATTTCGCCCCTGCGGTGGAAAAAAAATGAAAAATGCGTAGGATGGTGAACAGGAATCGAACTGCAACCCTTAGCCTGAACAGAGGACGAAATGAAGAAACTGCTGATTGCGTTGACTGTCGTGTTTTGCTTCGGCGTGACCGCCGCCTTTGCCGTGGACGGCGGTGAACTGTACAAGAAACGGTGTGCGAACTGCCACCGCGACGGTACCGAATCCTCCCCGTCGGGCGGCGGCGCGGTCCTGAAGGGACAGTCCGCCAAGGAGATCGAGATGAAGCTCACGGGCTACCAGAACGGCACCTACGGCGGGGCCAAGAAGAAGACCATGGAACGCATGGTCTCCAAGTTCACCGCCGACGACATCAAGGCCCTGGCCGACTACATCGGTTCCCTCTAGGCGGGGCCGATGCGCTTCACGATTCCGTCGCTGCTGCTCGTCGTCCTGCTGGTCGCCCCGTGCTGGGCGACCGGCGGGACCGACGGCATGCCCCGTGACGCGTCCGCACAGTCGTCGGACCACGCGGGCCATGCGGACCGGACCATGACCGGGCAGCCCGTGGACGCCCCGCACGACCACGCCAAGATGATGGCCGAGGCCGAGGCCGAAGCCCCGGAAGCGCCTGTGGGCATCGTGGAGCACCTCGGCGCGCAGCTGCCGGACGTGCCCTTCGTGGACGCCGCAGGCAACCGGGTGAGCCTGCCGGAGCTGGCCGACGTGCCGCTCCTCCTCCTGCCCGTCTACTACCGCTGCCCGGACGTGTGCAGCCTGCTCCAGGGCTCGCTGGCCTCCATCCTGCCGGAGGTCAAGCTGACGCCCGGCAAGGAACTCAAGGTGGTCTCCCTGAGCTTCGACCCGCACGAGACGGTCAAGGACGCGGCCCGGGCCAAGCGCAACTACACGGCCATCGCGGGCGCGGCCTGGCCGGCCGAGGACTGGAGCTTCCTGACCGGGGACGAGGCCTCCATCAAGGCCACCCTGGCGGCCCTGGGCTTCACCGTGCGCAGGCAGGGCGGGCTGTGGGCCCACCCAGTGGCGGCCATCGCCGTGGCGCCCGGCGGCAAGGTGGTCCGCTACCTGTACGGTTCCACCTTCCTGCCCTTCGACATCACCATGGCCGGGGCCGAGGCGGCCCAGGGCAAGACCGGCCTGTCCGTGAAGCGGCTGCTCTCGTTCTGCTACAACTACGATCCCCAGGGGCGGCGCTACGTCTTCGACATCCTGCGCGTGTCCGGGTTCACCATCGTCGGGTTCGTGGCCGTCTTCCTGGCCTGGCTGCTGCTCGGCGGCAGGAAAAGGAAGAGGCGCTAGATGACGACGGACGCGGTGAACGCGGGGTTCATGGCACCGGGGGGCGGGTCCTGGGTCCGCGAGTGGCTGTTCACCGTTGACCACAAACGCATCGGCATGCTCTACCTGTGGTGCATCACGGCCTTCTTCGTGGTCGGCGTGTGCCTCGGCATGCTCATCCGGCTGGAGCTCTTCTGGCCGGGCAAGGACTTCATCGACCAGCAGACCTACAACGCGGTCTTCACCCTGCACGGGGTGATCATGATCTTCATCGTGGTCATCCCCTCCATCCCGGCGGCCTTCGGGAACATCTTCCTGCCCCTGCAGCTGGGGGCCGAGGACGTGGCCTTCCCCCGGCTGAACATGTTCTCCTTCTGGCTCTACGTCATCGGCGGGGCCACGGCGCTCGTCTCGCTGTTCACCGGCGGGGGCGCGCCCGACACGGGCTGGACCTTCTACGTGCCGTTCTCGGCGGTGACCACCACCAACGTGTCCGTGGCCGTGGCCGGGGTGTTCATCCTCGGCTTCTCGTCCATCCTCACGGGGCTGAATTTCATCGTCACCATCCACCGGCTGCGCGCGCCGGGGCTGACCTGGACCCGGCTGACCCTGTTCGCCTGGGCCCTGTACGCCACGGCCTGGATTCAGGTCCTGGCCACGCCCATCCTGTCCATCACCGTGGTCCTGATCGTGGTCGAGCGGCTGCTCGGCATGGGCATCTTCGACCCGGCGCGGGGCGGGGACCCGATCCTCTACCAGCACCTCTTCTGGATCTACTCCCACCCGGCGGTGTACATTATGATCCTGCCCGCCATGGGGGTCGTCTCGGACATCATCCCGGTCTTCTGCCGCAAGTCCATCTTCGGCTACAAGACCATCGTGGGCTCGTCCCTGGCCATCGCCTTCGCGGGCTCCCTGGTCTGGGCGCACCACATGTTCGTGTCCGGCATGTCCGACACGGCGGTCATGGTCTTCTCCTTCCTGACCTTCATCGTGGCCGTGCCCTCGGCCATCAAGGTCTTCAACTGGCTGTCCACCATGTACAAGGGGTCCATCCGGCTGGAGCCGCCGCTGGTCTTCGCGCTCGGCTTCATCCTGCTCTTCGCCATGGGCGGCATCACCGGCCTGGTGCTCGGCTCCGCGGGCACGGACATGCACGTCCACGACACCTACTTCGTGGTCGGCCATTTCCACTATGTCATCTTCGGCGGCACGGGCTTCGGCATGTTCGCCGCCATCCACTACTGGTTCCCCAAGATGTACGGCAGGATGTACAACCGCAGGCTGGCGACCACGGCGGCCCTGATCCTGATCGTCGGCCTGAACGGGCTGTACTTCCCCATGTACCTGCTCGGCCTGGAGGGCATGCCCCGGCGCTATTACGACTACCTGCCGCAGTTCACCTCCCTGCACCAGCTGTCCACCTACGGCTCGTGGATCACCTTCGTGGGGCTCGCGCTCATGCTCGGGAACCTGATCCATTCGCGCTACCGGGGCGAGCCCGTGGGCCGCAACCCGTGGAAGGCGGCCACCCTGGAGTGGACCCTGCCGTCCCCGCCGCCCACGCACAACTTCGACACCGAGCCGGTGGTCACCCACGGGCCCTACGACTTCAGCGAAGCGAGGGACGATGACGGCGCATAGGGACGACCTCGGGGCCAAGATGGGCATGTGGATCTTCCTGTTCACGGAGATCCTGCTCTTCGGCGGCCTGTTCGTGCTCTATTCGGTGACGCTCGGCCGCTACCCCACGGAGTTCCACGAGGCGAGCAGGCTGCTGGACGTGACCCTGGGGACCACCAACACCGTGGTCCTGATCACCTCGAGCCTGTTCGCGGCCCTGTCCGTGGTCGGCCTGCGGAAGGGCAGCCCCCGGACGGCCAAGGCGTGCATGGCGGTCACCCTGGCCCTGGCCTGCTGCTTCCTGGTCATCAAGTATTTCGAGTGGTCCCACAAGATTCACGCGGGCATCTACCCCGGCGGGGAGACGCTCATCCAGTGGGAGCCGGGCAAGCAGGCCTTCTTCTCCCTCTACTATACCATGACCGGCCTGCACGGCCTGCACGTGATCATCGGCATGGGCGTGTTCCTGTGGGTCTGGACCCGCATGGCGGCGGGCGCCTGCACCCCGGATCACTTCGTGGCCCTGGAGAACGCCGGGCTGTACTGGCACCTGGTGGACCTCATCTGGATCTACCTCTTTCCGCTCTATTACCTTATCACCTAGGCGGAGGCGGCATGAACGAACACGAGCAGACGAAACGCCACGGGCCGGGCTACGGCCTGTTCATCGCGGTCTGGGCCGCGCTCATGGTCCTGACGGCCGTCACCGTGGAGGTCTCGACCATCCACCTGGGCTTCCTGAACGTGGTCGCGGCCATGGCCATCGCCTCGGTCAAGGCGTCCCTGGTGGTCTTTTTCTTCATGCACCTCAAGTATGAGAACCGGACCCTCAAGATCATGGTTCTGGTGGCCTTCGTCATCCTGGCCATCTTCATCGGATTCACCTTTTTCGACACGGCGAACAGGTAGGCCATGTATCCGCAGATATTCAGCGCGGCCAGACAGGTGGACCAGGCCTTCCTGATCATTCTCGGGTTCGCCGTGTTCATCCTGGTGGCCGTGACCGCGACCATGCTCTGGTTCCTGTGGCGCTACAACTGGCGGCGCAATCCGGTACCCACGGACATCAAGGGGTCCGTGGGCCTGGAGATTCTCTGGACCGTCCTGCCCACCCTGATCGTGCTCGGCCTGTTCTGGACCGGCTGGACCTCGTTCAAGGCCATGCGGACCATCCCGGAAGGGGCCATGACCGTGGCCGTGGAGGGGCGCATGTGGTCCTGGCGGTTCACCTACGGAAACGGCAAGACCTCCGGGGAGCTGGTCATCCCGGTGGACACCCCGGTCAAGCTGACCCTGACCACCCGCGACGTGATCCACTCCTTCTACGTCCCGGCCATGCGCGTGAAGTGGGACCTGGTGCCGGGCATGGACACCGACGCCTGGATTCAGTCCGACACCGTGGGCGACTACGACATCTTCTGCGCAGAGTACTGCGGGCTCAAGCACGCGGACATGATCACCATCCTGCGGGTGGTGGACAAGGCGGAGTTCGAGACCTGGCTGAACGGCCGGGACGAGCCCGAGGAGGAGGAACTGGGCCTCTCCCTGCTTGAGGAGTACGGCTGCTTCGAGTGCCATTCCCAGGACCTCTCCGCCGAGAACGCCCCGAGCCTGCTCGACCTGGGCGGCAGGCGGGAGACCGTGATCCTGCGCGACGGCACGGAAAAGACGATCACGCCCGACGCCGCGTACATCCGTCAGTCCGTGCGCGACCCCGGCGCGGCCCTGGTCAAGGGGTGGGACGACGGCATGCCGCCCTATGGGGACGAGCTGTCCGACGCACAGCTGGACATCATGGCCGCCTACCTGCTCAAGGGCGGCAAGGCCGAGGACAAGGGCGCGGCCCTGGCCGACGAACTCGGCTGCCTGGGCTGCCATACGGCCACGGGCGAGGACGACGTGGGCCCGACCTTCCTCGGCCTGTACGGGGCCGAGCGCAAGGGCAGGACCGCCGACGGCAAGCCCTACGCCCTCAAGGCGGACGACGACTACATCCGCCGGGCCATCACCGATCCCTCGGCCAACGTGCCCGACGGGTTCGACGACGGCATGCCCGCCTTCGACGACCTGGACGCCGCGTCCGTGGACCAGCTCCTCGGCTATATCAGATCCCTGGGCAAGGAGGGCGACCAATGATCGCGGACCGGCTCGCGTCCATGGCGGCCCTGATCCGGCCCAAGGTCAGCCTGGCCGTGGCGGCCGGGAGCCTGTTCGGCGCGCTCTACCACGGCCATCTCCACGGCGGCGTGCAGATGGGTGCTGCCTTCACTGCGGCGGCCGGGGCCTTCCTGCTCTGCGGCGGGTGCTCGGCCCTGAACCAGGTCCAGGAGCGCGGGCGCGACGCGCGCATGGCCCGCACCCGGGAGCGACCCCTGGCCTCGGGGCGCATGACGCCGGGACGGGGGGCGCTCCGGGCCGGGCTGTTCGGCGGGGCCGGGCTGCTGCTCTTTTTTCTGGCCGGGGGGTGGCCCGTGCTGCTCGCCGGGCTCGCGGTGGTCGCGGTCTACAACGGGCTGTACACCCCGCTGAAGACGGTCTCGCCCACGGCCCTGCTGGCCGGAGGCGTGGCCGGGGCCGCGCCTCCCCTGACCGGCTGGCTGGCCGCCGGGGGGCCCGTGCTCGACCCGCACATTCTGGGGGTCACGGCCATCTTCTATCTCTGGCAGGTGCCGCATTTCTGGCTGCTGGCCGAGAAGCACCGCGCGGACTACATTCGGGCCGGGTTCGCCGTGCTCGGGCCGGGCCTGGACCCGAAGCTCCGGGCCGGGCTCATGGGCGTCTGGGTAGCGGCCTATTTCACGGCGCTCGGCTGCTTCGCGGGGCTGGCCGGACCGGCCTCCCTGCGGGCCTTCGTCCCGCCAGTCCTGCTCCTGGCCGGGGCGGCCGCCGCCTGGCTGGCCGCGTCGGACCACCCGCGCCCCGCCCTGGCGGCCATGCATTGCTCCCTGCCCCTGGGGCTCGCCACGCTCCTCCTCGCCACCACCTGAGCCCTCAAGGACGACCATGCTCTGGATTCATCCCCTGCTCCAACTCGCGGCCCTGCTCCTCGGCGTCCACGTCCTGCGCATGGGCGTCAACCGGTTCCGCTTCCAGCACCTGAAACGCAAGTGCGCCTTCGACTGGAAGGGGCATGTCCGGTACGGCAAGATCGTGGTCTGGACCTGGCTGGCGGGGCTGGTGATCGGGGCGTACGCGGCCGAGCGGGCCTGGGGCACGGCGGGACTGACCGGGCCGCATCACGCGGTCGGCCTGATCATGCTGCCGCTCCTTCTGGCCGGGCTGGTCACTGGCTTCATCCTGCAGAAGCCGAGCGGCAAGCGGCCCGGCCTGGCCCTGGCCCACGGCGCGGCCAACGCGGCCGCCTTCGCCCTGGCCCTGTACCAGGTCTGGTCCGGCGCGGAGGCCGTCCGCCTCCTGCTGCTCGGCTAGTCCGGGCTAGTCCTCGAGAAAGTAGTCCACGCTGGTGACCACCCGGACCTTCTTGATCTCCGGGGTGTACTGGTCGCGGTCCTGGAGGGAGAAATACCCCTGGGAGGCGCGGCGGATGCCGCCCACGCGGGAGCCGGAGTCCTCGGCGAACTGCCGGGCCGCGTCCCGTGCGTTGCGGGTGGCCTCGGCGATCATGTCCGGCTTGACGGCGTTCAGGCCGGTGAAGGCGAAGGTCGGGCGGAACTCGTAGTTCTGGACCAGGAGCACCCCGCGCGGGACCAGCTCGCCGGCCACGGACATGGCCTTCTTGACCGTGGCGATGTCGCCCGAGCGCACGGTGATCACGGCCTGGGCCGTGTAGCGGTGGGCGGGCTGCCGGTTCGGGGAGTCGTACTGGTTCTCCTGGACCCTGGGGGCCGCGTTCATGATCTCGGCCTTGTCCAGCCCCTGCTCCTTGAGGAAAGCCATGACCTCGGCGCGCGAGCGGGCCAGGGCCGCGTCCAGGTCGGGCAGGGTGTCGGCGGCCACGCTGAAGCTGATGGGCCACATGGCCAGGTCGGCGGCCACCTCGCGCTCGGCCAGTCCCTTGACCGAGACGTAGCGGTCCATGGCCTTGAAATCGACCAGGGCTCCGGCCAGGACCCAGCAGCCGGCCACGAAGCCGACGGCCAGGATGAGGCCGGTCAGAAGGGAAGGGGCGAGAGGTCTGCGTTCCATGGGGCGTCCTTTGCGGTTGGGGTGTGGATCGGTTTTGGAGGATACCTCGTTCGCCGGGGCCGGGCAAGGTGCAGAAGCGGGCGAGAGAGGTCGGGCGTTGCCGTTTTCCCGGTTTTTCGGTTAGACTATATTCTGGTATCCGACCCGAAATCCGACCTGCAACCCAATGAGGAAAATACGATGAAACGATATATCATGACCCTGGCCGCCTGCCTGCTCCTGTCCACGGGAGCCCTGGCCGCGGACCTCTTCCCGAACGTGGCCCTGGAGGGCAAGATCAGCCCGGAACAGCGCCAGTACCTGGGCGTGCCCGAACAGGACGCCCGGCTCTCGGACATCGCCTCGGACTTCGTGCTCGTGGAGGTGTTCAGCATGTACTGCCCCATCTGCCAGCACGACGCGCCAGGGGTGAACGAGATGTTCGCCAAGACCCTGGCCTCGGACAAGGCGGACAAGGTGCGCTTCGTGGGCATCGCGGCGGGCAACACCCCGTTCGAGGTGGCCTTCTACCGCAAGAAGTTCGACGTCCGATTCCCGCTCTTCGAGGACCCGGACTACACGGCCCACAAGGCCGTGGGCAACGTCGGGACCCCGGCCTACTACCTGGTGGACATGCGCGACCGCAAGCGGGCGATCCTGCTCTTCCACGAGGGCGAGATCAAGGACAAGGACGCTTTCCTGAAGAACATGCTGGAACTGGTGGGAAAATAGGGGGTAGCCATGAAACGCGCGCTGTTGTTCACCCTGCTGGCCTGGTGTCTGCTGGCCCCGGGAGCCCTGGCCGGGCACATGGAGACCTTCGATCCGGGCAAGCTCAAGCCCACGGACTCGACCCTCAAGGTCAAGGTCGGCGATCCGGCCCCGGACTTCACCCTGCGCGAGATCAAGGGCGGCACGGTCTCCCTGCACGATTACCTGGGCAAGAAAAACGTGGTCCTGTCCTTCGTGCCTGCGGCCTGGACCCCGGTCTGCTCGGACCAGTGGCCGGGCTACAACCTGGCCCTGGACATGATCCACGACCTGGGCGCCGAGGTCATCGGCATCAGCGAGGACAACACCCCGTCCCAGGCCATGTGGGTCAAGGCCATGCACGGCCTGAACTTCCCGGTGCTGTCCGATTTCTGGCCCCACGGCAAGGCGGCGGGCGCGCTGGGCGTCCTCAGGAGCGACGGCACGGCCGAGCGGGCCATCTTCATCATTGATAGGCAGGGGATCATCCGCTACATCGACGTCCACGACATCAACTCGCGGCCCGACCTGGGCGGCATTGTCAACGAACTGGAAAAACTCGCCGAGTAGCCTCTAGTCGCCGGTCAGGGTCTCCCGTTCGCGGTCGAACAGCTCGGCGAACCTGGTGATGCCCAGGGTCTCGAACACGGACCGGAAGTTGCTCGACAGTCCGGCCAGGAAGATGCGCGTGCCGCCCGTGTGGCCGCGCAGCAGTTCGGTCAGGCCGGTGATGCCCGCGCCGTTGATGGAGGCGTTCTTCTCGAACTCGATGAGCACGGCCTCCTTGCCCATGGCCACGGCCTGCTCGAAGGCTTCGATCAGCCGGGGCATGGTCATGGCCGAGACGTTGCCGCGCACGCCGATGACCGCGGCCCGGCTCTTCTCCTCAAGGACCACCTGGCCCTCGGCGTTGCGGGCGATGGTCATGCGCTCCCTGGCCCGGGTCAGGGCCTTTTCCAGGGCCTCGCGCTTGAGCGGCTTGTTGATGAAGTCCGTGGCGTCGAGGTTCAGGGCCTGGATGGCCAGGTCCATGTCGCCGTGGCCGGTGATGACGATGACCTCGGCGGCGGGATTGAGCTTCTTGATGGCCTTCAGGGCCTCGATGCCGTCCATGATCGGCATCTTGATGTCCGTCAGCACCAGTGCCGGGGATTCCCGCTTGAAGATCTCGACCCCCTCCAGGCCGTTCTCCGCGGTCAGCACTTCATAGCCGTAGGCGGTGAGCAGGAGGGTGAACATCTTCAGGGTGGGCCTTTCGTCGTCTATGACCAGTACTTTGTGGTTCATGCCTTGGTCTCTCCCCGGGAATTGGCGGCCGGAAATTCCATGCGGAAGATCGTGCCGCGCCCCCTGGTGCTGTTGATGCGGATTTCTCCGCCGTAATCCTTGATGATGCCGTAGGTGATCGCCAGGCCCAGGCCCATGCCCTGGCCCGCTTCCTTGGTGGTGAAGAAGGGCTCGAAGATCTTCTGCTGGTCCTTCTCGTCGATGCCGCAGCCCGTGTCCTCCACCTCGATGAAGACCCGGTGATCCAGGTTGCCGGTGCGGATGCGGATGCGCCGGTCGCCGTCCGCGTCCTCGTTGGACACGTCGTCGATGGCGTCGCGGGCGTTGGTCACCAGGTTGAAGATGACCTGCTGCAACCGGTTGGAGTGGGCCTGGACCGTGGCGAGGTTGTCGGCCAGATCGAGTTCGAAGCGGATGTTGTCCAGCTCGAACTGCCGCCGGATCATGGACAGGACCGCCCGGACCGGCTGGTTCAGGTCCACGGACTCCTCCATGAGGTCGGACTTGCGGCCGAAGGAGCGCAGGGTGTCGATGATCTCGGCGGCCCGGTCCACCTGGGCGGAGATTTCGTTGACCACTTCCTTGAAGTGTTCCTTGGGGATGGCCAGGTCCTCCTCCTGCATCATGGACAGGAATTCGCTGCCCACCTTGATGGCGTTGAGGGGCTGGTTGATCTCGTGGGCCATGCCCGCCGACATCTCGCCCAGGGACTTCATCTTGGCCGCCTGGATGAGCTGGGCGTCCTTCTCGATGAGTTCGGTGATGTCCGTGACCGCGATGATGATGGCCTGCTTGCCCCGGTAGGAGATGGGGCAGGCGTGCATGTTCACGAAGAAGGGCTCGCCGCCGTTCTTGTAGTGCAGCCGCTTGGGGAAATAGATGCAGCCCCCGCCGCCCTCGATGAAGTAGTCGAGGCAGTCCGCGTTGTGCTCCGGACCCAGGTCCAGGAACTTCATGCCGATGATCTCTTCCTTGTAGTAGCCGTAGAGCTCCATGGTGCGCGGGTTGGCGTCGCGGATGGTCCCGCTGGCGCAGTCCACGACGAAGATCGGGTCCGGGCCGGAGTCGAACAGGGAGCGGTACTTCTCCTCGGACTCGCGCAGGCGGCGGCGGTAGAGCTTGATGGACCAGACCATGTTGCGGAAGGAGTCGCCGAGCTGGACCACCTCGTCGCCCTCGTGCTTGCGGTAGAAGGCGCAGTCCGCACACTTGCGGTGGGTCTCGGCCGGGGTCTGGCCGCTGCGCGACTGGTCGAAGTGCCAGCAGGGCAGGTCCGTGTTGGTGAAGGCCGGGCACTCGGCCGAGTTCCAGTCCTCGCCCGAGCCGAGCTTGAGCGGGATGTCGAAGTTGCCCCGGCTGATCTCGTCGGACAGGCGGGTCAGGTCCGAGACCGGCTTGGTGATGTACTTGGACAGCCAGGAGGACAGGATGATGGTGATGATGACCACGGCCGAGATGAAGCCGAGGAAGGCCACGCGCAGCTTGCCCACCAGGGTGTCGATGTGCCGCTTGTTCAACCCCACGTGGACCGTGCCGATGCGGTACAGCCCCTCGTTGATGGCCGCGGCCAGGTCGTAGACCTCCTGGTTGCCCAGCTCCATGAGCTTGATGGAGTCCGCCTTGCCCGGCGGCAGGGTGTTGGCCCGCAGGTTGTCGGGCAGGGTGTGGGTCAGGGTGTGGGCCAGGATGCGGCCAGCCTGGTCCTCGATGAAGATGTAGGCCACCAGGTCCTTGCGCTGCCTGAGCCTGGCCTCGTCGAAGATCAGGACCAGGAGCTTGGGGATGTCGTTGTCCAGGATGTAGGAGCCGCCGCGCTCGGCCACGGAGTGGGCGATGGCGAAGCCGCGCATCTCCAGCTCGTTGGTCAGGGAGGAGACCAGGATCCAGCGCGAGACCAGGGCGATGGCCACGGAGATGAACAGGACCGCCGCCAGCATGGAGACGAGCAGCTTCTCGCGCAGGCCGATGCGCGCGAATCGGGAGGAGAGCCGTTCGCCGGTGGTCATTTGCCGGTCTCCAGTTCCTTCTTGAACTCGGCCCAGTCCGTGAAGGGGATGAACTTGCCGTCGTGCAGCTTGGTGAAGTGGATGGCGTCCAGCCCCTGGCGGTCGAAGGGACCGTAGGTGATGGTCAGCCCCGGCCCGAGGGTGAAGTCCTTGATGGATTCGATGGCCTTGATGAACCCCTCGCGGGTCAGGTCGCGGCCCGCCCGGCGTAATCCCTCCACCAGGATCTCGGCGTTGAGGAACCCTTCGAGGCCCACGAAGCTCGGGGTGTCGTCAGGGTAGTAGCGGTGCAGCAGCTTGACATAGTTGGAGGCCGAGTCGTTCAGGTCGTCGGACTCCACCGGCGGCGGGACCACCTGGGACATGAACACGTGGGCCGGGGAGGCCCTGCCCACCCGCCAGGCCAGCTCTTCGGCGCCGACGAAGGACACGGTGTAGAATATCGGGTTGTAGCCCTCTTCCTCGGACAGGTTGATGAACCGGGCGCAGGCCCCGTATGTGCCGATCATGACCACGGCCTCGGCTCCGGACTTGCGGATGCGGTCCAGGCCGTCCTGGACATCCAGGGTGCCGCGGATGTAGGAGCCGCGCGCCACGGGCTCCAACTCGAATTTCTTGAGGGCCAGCTCGGTGCCGATGAGGCCGTCGAAGCCGTAGGCGTCGTACTGGTAGAAGACCGCGATCTTGGTCAACCCCAGGTCCTCGACCATGTGCCGGACCGCGGCCATGGTCTCCTGGTAGTAGGAGGCGCGGATGTTGACCACGTAGCGGTTGGGCGGCTGCCGGAGCGCGTTGGCCCCGGTGAACATGCCGATGAGCGGGACGTGGGCGTCCTCCACCAGGGGCAGGGCCTTGACCGTGGTCGGGGTGCCCACATAGCAGAACAGGGCGAAGACCTTCTTGTCGATGATGAACCGCTGGGTGTTGGCCAGGCACTGGGGCGGGTCGTAGGAGTCGTCGTCGGCCTCGATGCGGATCTTGCGGCCGTGGACCCCGCCGCGCTCGTTGACGTAGCGGATGTACGCCCGGGCCCCCTGGAGGGTCTGGGTGCCGAGGTAGCCCGCGTGGCCGGACAGGGGCAGGGAGGACCCGAGGATGATTTCGGTGTCGGACACCCCCGGCGTACCGGCATCCTCGGCGGTGGCCTTTTCGGACCGGCCGCAGCCGGCGAGACCCAGGGCCAGGAAGAGGAGGATGCAGAGGAGAGGGGCGTTTCGCAAGGTACGGCTCCATGTTGGGGTCGGCGGCAAGGCGTTGCCATAATCCGTTACCGTCTCGTCGGCCAAAACACAAGACAGGTCCATTTCCCCACAAAGCAACATCGCCGCCCGTCCCCTGCGTCCGGGAGAAAAAGACCCCGGCAGTACGCGCCTGCCGAGGTCATGGCAAACTCCGTCAGCCCCGGGGCCTTTCGGCTGCCGGACGGTGTGGCTTACGGAGGTGTTCCCGCATGAGGTGTTCAGAGGGAGAAACCCCGGCGCGGGGCGAGGCCCGCGCCGGGGTGGAGTAGGAGCGTTATGAGGTCATGCGCTTGACCGGACGGCCCAGGCTGGCCAGGAACTGCTTCCTGGACATGGGGCCGCGACGGACGTCGGAGGCGTCCGCGGACAGGGACTCGTAGTAGCTGTCCGGATCGGTCTGCACCAGGTAGATGACCCGCACCGAGTCGGCATCCACCAGTTCCGCATCGGGGTATTTCACCGAGGCGGCCGCCAGCCGTTTCTCGGCCAGTGCCAGCATCTCGTCCCGGTCGCCGAAGTTCATGGCACCGGTCGGGCAGGTCTGCACGCAGGCGGGCAGCAGCCCGACCTTGACGCGGTCGACGCACATGTCGCACTTGACCACCTGGCCGGTTTCCTCGTTGACCCGGGGGATGTTGTAGGGACAGGCCATGGCGAAGGCTTCCTTGTCAGGTTCGTCGGCCGTCAGTTCGGTGTAGATCACGGCGCCGGTCTCCTGGTCATGGATGATGGACCCGGGAATGGTCATGGCATCCAGGCAGGGCGGCTCCACGCAGTGGCGGCACTGTTCCGGGAAGAACAGCCACTGCATGCCGTTGTCGCCCTCCACTTCCTGGAAGCGGACGAGCTTGAGGGTCGTGCCGGACAGGTCCTTGGGGTTCTGATGGGAGCCCCAGTTTTCGGTCTTCTCGGCGGGCAGTTTCTTCCATTGCTTGCAGGCAACCTGGCAACCACGGCAGGCCGTACACTTGGTCAGGTCGATGAAGAATGTCTTGCTCATGTCATTCCTCCTTTACGCCTTACGGACGTTGACCATGAAGGCCTTGGTTTCGGGGATGCCCGTGTTCGGGTCGCCTACGGACGGGGTCAGCAGGTTGGCGGAGTCGCCGCCATCCTTGGGCCAGGTCCAGCCGAAGTGCCAGGGCAGGCCCACCTGATGGACCACGGTGCCCTGGATGGTGAACGGCTTGAGCCGCTTGGTCACGATGGCCTTGGCCCACAGGGAGCCGCGCAGGGAGTCCACGATGACCTTGGTGCCGTTCTCGATGCCGCGCAGTTCGGCCAGTTCCGGGCTCATTTCCACGAAGATCTGCGGCTCGCATTCGGTCAGCCAGTCGCAGTTTCGGGTCATGAGGCCGGTCTGCCAGTGCTCGGTCACGCGGTAGGTGGTGCCGATCAGGGGATACCTGGGATCGCACACGGCCTTTTCCTCGGCGTCGAACTTGAGCGCCGTGGGGTTGTGCAGGGTGCTCGAGAAGGGATGCGACTTCACCGGGCATTCCAGCGGTTCGTAGTATTCCGGGAACGGACCGTCGGCCCGGCCGGGGCCGAACAGCTGGCCGAAGCCGTGCTTGCGCATGATGAACGCGTACTTGGTTCCGGGGGCCCAGCCGCCGTCGGGCACGTCGCCCACCCACTTCTCGCCGTTCCAGGCGATGACCGCCTTCTGCGGGTTGTAGGGGTTGCCCTTGAGGTCAACCGAGGCGCGGTTGTAGAGCACGCGGCGGTTGACGGGCCAGCACCAGGAGAAGTTCGGGTACAGGCCGATGTTGGCCTGCTCCGCGGTCTGGTTGAGGTCGCGGCGGGCGGCCATGTTGCCCTTCTCCGTGTAGGAGTGGCAGTACAGCCAGTTGCCCGAACAGGTGGAGCCGTCGGCCTGCAGGAAGGCGAAGCTGGGAACCTGCTCGCCCTTCTTGTAGAGCTTGTCCTTGATCGTGGTGTCGCGGGTGAAGTGCCCGTTGATCAGCTTGGCCGTCTTGTGGGAGTCGAACACGCCGTCGGTGGCGATGGCGTCCCAGGTCAGCCGGGTGATGGGCTTGGAGTAGACGCCGCCTTCCTTCTCGTACAGGTGGCGGACTTCCTTCATCAGGTCATAGATGAGGTCGCCGTCCGGCTTCTGGCCGTTGGGGGCGTCCGGTCCCTTGTAGCGCCACTGCATCCAGCGGCCGGAGTTGGTGATGGAACCTTCCTTCTCGATGGAGACGGCGCAGGGCAGGAAGAAGACCTCGGTCTTGATCTTGGACGGGTCCATTCCTGGTCCTTCCCAGAACCATCCGGTTTCGTTGGGGAAGATGTTAACGTTCACCAGCCAGTCCAGCTTGGCCATGGCCTGTCTGTTCTTGTTGGCGTTGGCGCCGGAACAGGCGGGGTTCATGCCCCAGGCGAGCAATCCCTTGAACTTGCCCTTGTCCATTTTGTCGAACAGGGTCAGCCAGGAGTATTCCATGGCAGACAGGGAGTCGAGCCGCGGGAGATACTGGTAGGCGTCTTCCGGGGTGTCTTCCTGCCACATGGCCTTGATCAGCGAGGCGGAGTACTTCGGGAAGTTGCCCCACCAGTTGGCGGACTTGGGATCGTGGGAGACCGGCGTGTTGGCCTTGTTGTACGCGGCCAGGTCGGGCTGGGAACCCAGGGGGGTCGCCAGGTAGCCGGGCAGGATGTGGTACAGCAGGCAGTGGTCCGTGGACCCCTGGACGTTGGATTCGCCGCGCAGGGCGTTGACGCCGCCGCCGGCCACGCCGATGTTGCCGAGCAGCAGCTGGATCATGGCCATGGTACGGATGTTCTGCACGCCCACGGTGTGCTGGGTCCAGCCCATGGCGTACATGATGGTCCCGGCCTTGTCAGCCTTGCCGGTGGCCGCGTAGGTCTCGTACAGCTTGACCAGGTCTTCCTTCTTCATGCCCGAGATGTCGGCGACCTTGTCCAGATCATAGCGCTCGTAGTGCTTCTTGAGCAGCTGGTACACGCACTTGGGATCTTTCAGGGTCGGGTCCTTCTTCGGGTTGCCCTCGGCGTCCATGGCAAAGGCCCAGTTGGACTTGTCATAGGTCCGGGTGGACTCGTTGTAGCCGGAGAACAGGCCGTCGTTGAACGAGAACTTGTCGCCGACGATGAAGGAGGCGTTGGTGTAGTTGACCACGTAGTCGTGGAAGATCAGGTCCTTGTCCAGGATGTACTTGATCATGCCGCCGAGCACGGCGATGTCCGCGCCGGAGCGGATGCCCGCGTAGAAGTCGGCCTTGGCCGAGGTCCTGGTGAAACGGGGATCGACGTGGATCAGGGTGGCGCCGTTTTCCTGCGCCTTGGTCACCCACTTGAAGGAAATGGGGTGGTTTTCGGCAGCGTTGCTGCCCATGATGAGAACACAATTGGAGTTCTGGATGTCAATCCAGTGGTTGGTCATCGCACCGCGTCCGAACGACTCTGCCAGAGCCGCAACAGTCGCGCTGTGTCAGATACGTGCCTGGTGCTCTATGTACACCAGGCCGAGGCTGCGGAGCATGGTCTGGTAGGCCCAGCACTCCTCGTTGTCCAATGCGGCGGAGCCCAGGGAGGCGATGCCGTCGCAGCGGTTGACCACCTGGCCCTTGGCGTTCTTCTCGGTCCAGGTCGCGTCGCGGGTGTCCTTGATCCGGCGGGCGATGGTTTCCAGCGCCCAGGACAGGGAGACCTTCTTGAATTTGTTGGAGTAGGGAGCCCGGTACAGGACCGAGTCCGGACGGCGGTCGTTGTCGGCCAGCTGCCAGATGGAGGCGCCCTTGGCGCACAGGGCGCCTTCGTTGATCGGATGGTCGGGGTCGCCCTCGACGTTGATGGCCTTCATGTCCTTGAGGGACGTGTTGACGACCAGGCCGCAGCCCACGGCGCAGTAACAACATACGGTCGTGGTCTGCTTGCTCCATTTCGGGTCCAGGGCCGATGCGTGGTCAGGCAGCGTCGCCGCCTTGGCCTTGCAGCCGAACCCGAGCCCGCCGAACGCCGTGGCCGTTGCCGCGACGGCGGAGAGCTTGAGGAAGTTTCTCCGGTTGGTGTGCATTCTACCTCCTGTGTTGAGTGCGGGTCAGCGCCCGCGGATCTCGCGGCCGAGGGCCACGAGGAGCTTGTAGCCGCCGGACAGTACGGCGGGGCCGCGGACGGTCTCGGCGACGGCGGGTTCCGCGCAGCTCCTGCGGAACACGGGGGCCATCGTCTCGGCCGCCAGACGGACCTCGGTCGCGTTCAACCCCAGCCCCGCGAAGGGCATGGGGCCGGCGGCGGCTCCAGTCGGCAAGTGTTGGTTGTTCATGCGCATGCGCGTGCCTCTCCCATTGCTTTGGTTATCCCCCTTATGATGCATTCGGGGCGAGGCGGCAAAAAATCCCGTCTTGTGGAACTTTTCACACAGGAAAAAACATGTTCATTTTAACAGGATGGCGCTATTGCTGGGCCCACTTTATGTCAATTTTGGCATAAGTCGATTTCCGCCCCACGGTTTGACACCGGCAAAAATCCGCCCAAAAAGGGGTTTTCGGGCCTGAAAAGGACCGGTTCCTCTGGCGGAACCGGGCCTCGGCATGCGCGTCGGGTGCGCCCGTCTAGTCGGTGTCGGGCACCAGGGCGCAGAGGTAGGCGGCCAGGATCTCGGCCAGGGGCTTTTCGCGGTTGTTGAAGCGGAACTCCAGCTCCTTCATGTACAGGGGGAAGCGCTGGCAGGAGATGCCCCGGAACTTCTTGATGCGCGACTGGGCGTATCCCCAGAATTCGTCGTGCACCGCGTCGATGTGCGGGGGCTCGTCGTAGCGGCGGATGACCTCGTAGGGCAGGGAGTCGTTGCCGCAGAACATGAGCGCGTCGTACTCCTTGTAGCGGTCCGTGTAGACCAGGTTGCCCGAGCGGATGAGCTTCAGGTGGAAGTTCATGTGGAAGTGGAACAGGGTCTCGGCCTGGAAGCCGGGCACCAGGTCGATGAAGACCAGGTCGTCGCGGCGCAGGATGCCGTAGACCGGGATGGTGTCCATGCGCATCTCGCGCGGCCCGCCGGTCAGCCGGTTGCCCTTGAGGTAGGAGTCCAGCCCCGTGGCCGGGCTGATCAGCTGCCGGGCGTCCAGGGCGTTGGCCAGGATGGCGAAGCGGATGGCGGTCAGGGCCTTGTAGACCGTGTTGTAGGACAGCCCGAGTTCCTCCTTCATCTGGTGAACCGAGCGCTCCTCCACGAACAGGACGATGAGCCGCAGCCATTCGGCCGGGTTCAGAGCCCCGTTGTTGATCCACCGGCCCGAGAAGGGCTGGAAGGTGTACTTGCAGGCCGCGCAGCGCAGCCGTTCTCCGGACAGGGAGTAGACCTTGCGGTGGCCGCAGCGCGGGCAGAAGGGGTCGCCCGTGGGCCAGGCCAGCTCCAGCAGGTAGTCCCTGGCCTTGTCCTCGTCGTGCAGCAGGGCCTCGAAGGCCGCGCCGTGGTCCGGCGAAACGATGGCCGGCATGATGTGCGAACTGTTCGGCATGACGTCCCGTGGTGCTTCGGGCATGGGCCCCTCCCGCGGTTAGAACCCCCAGGCGGACAGGGTCGCCCGTCGGTATCCCTGGTTCGCGGCCACATAGTCCAGGGCCAGGGAATCCAGGTCGTCCAGGACCGGGAGCGCCACGCGGTCCAGGTTCCGGAAGTCGATGGTCTTGACGTAGCTCTTGCAGGACTCGCAGACGTCCACCCGGAAGCCGGGCTCCTCGTCCACGGTGAAGAAGGTCAGCTTCTTCTGGTCGTCCTCGCCGCAGACCGGGCAGCTGATGCGCTTGATCCGGTAGTGGTGGCGGCAGAATGAACAGGTGGCGTGCCGGAACCCCTCCTTCTGTTCCAGGGAGGAGATGAGCGGCATGGACCCGCAGATGGGGCAGGTGCCCACGGGCTGGACCTTCACCTCGGGCAGCTTTTCGGCGAGCAGCCCGGCCGCGGCCTCCATGGACGGGCCCATGGCCGCCATGACCAGGAAGGGCAGGGTCCGGGGGGCGTCCTGCATGCGCTCGGCCCAGCGGCCGAAAAAGGCGGTGTCGTCGTCCAGGAAGCGGCGGAACAGCTCGTCCGGGGTCAGGTCCCCGGCCTCAAGGGCCTCGGCCACGATCCCGGCGCCTTCGCCCAGGGGACCGCCCGCCTTGCGGACCAGGGCGACGAGCTTGCCGAGCAGGCTCTCGGCCTGGGCCCGGTCAAAGGGAAAATCCTCGCGGTTGATCAGCGAGACGCCCTGGAGCACGGCCTCGGGCGGGGTCAGGGCCTCGTCCGGCGGCAGGACCACCCGGGCTTCGGGCAGGGCGGCCAGTTGCAGGTGCGTGACCTCGTCGAGCAGATCGATGAGTTCGGCGGATATGTAGGACTTCTTTCTCAGCTGGGCGAGCTTGCGGTCGAGCCTGCTCGTTTCAAGGGTCATGTCGCGTTCCATGTTGTTCTCCAAAGTGTTTTCCTATCGTGAAAAACAGTAGGAGTGCGTGACGCATCTTGCCAAAGGTTTTACACTTACTCAAGGTTTTACACCAAACAGTGTCAACCAATTGGAATACATGGAATTAAATTTAACAATTATGCTAAAGTGGACATACTTATTATAGAATGGCTCAATAAAACAGGCGGGTTACAAAGGTCGAAAAAATCATGACCCAAAGCGGGAAGGGGGTCAGAAGCCGATAATCCGGCCGGTGTCGTTGTAGACCCAGAAGCTGTCCGCGCGGATGTTGCCGATGAGGGTGATGCCGGTCTTCCTGGCCAGTTCCACCGAGAAGCTGGTGGCCACGGCCGTGGAGGCCAGGACCGGGACGCCGATGCGGACCACCTTGAGCAGGATTTCCGAGGCCACCCGGCCGGTGGTCACGATGAGCTTGTCGTCCACGGCCACGTCGTCCAGGAAGCACTGGCCGCAGATCATGTCGATGGCGTTGTGCCGTCCGATGTCCTCGCGGAACAGGAGCATCTCGTCCGGGGTGCACAGGGAGGAGTTGTGGCAGCCGCGCGTGGTCTTGTACAGGACCGAGCGCTCGTGCAGCTCCCCGGCCAGGGCCAGGATCTGATCCGGGGTGACGCGCACGTCGCCGCCGACCTTGCGCTTGGAGATGGTCGCCACGTTGCGCCCGAAGTTGGTGCCCTTGCCGCAGCCCGAGGTGATGGACCGCTCCATGACCCGGTCCTTCCACGGGTCGTGGCAGACCTCCACCTCGGCCACCAGCCGGTCGCCCTCGTCGCGCACGGTCAGGTCCGTGAGCTGGGCCGGGCTGGAGATGAAGGCGTCGGACTTGAGAAAGCCCACGGCCAGGTACTCCGGGTACTTGGCCGTGCACAGCAGGGTGACCACCTCGCGCCCGTTGAGCACGATGGTCAGCGGCACCTCCCGGATGGCGCTGATTCTCTTGCGGGTGAACCCCCGCCGGTATTCGTGGACGTCGTATTCGTGTGTTTCCGCGCTCATGGCCGCCTCCGCTCCCTTCCGCCCCCTTCCTATAACCGGGGGGCGGGTTCGGGCAAGCGGACCCATTTTACCCTGACTCTCACACTGGGGCGGGCGGCGCTGACCTTAACAATTCTTGATGGACCGGCCGGTATCCCGGTGACCGGACGCCGCGATAAGGATTATGAACGGTCCGCTCCCGCCCGCCTTCCGCCCACGGGAAGGGGAGACTGTCGTCGGCAGTTGCCGGGGGGCTGGAAGAGAGCGGATTAACCAGGAGATGTCTATGGAAATTCAATCGTTGAGTTCCATGACCGGCATGATGGGAATGCAGGGCGGCATGATGAAGGCGACGGAGAAACCCGATGCCGAACAGATGTCCACCGACTTCCTCGACGCCATGGATTCGGACGGGGACGGCCAGCTCAGCCAGTCGGAGTTCTCCGTGGGCGATGGCGAGACCATCGACGACGAGGCCTTCGACGCCCTGGACACCAACCAGGACGGGTTCGTCTCCCAGGAGGAGCTCGAGGCCGACGCCCAGTCGAAGATCAATTCGATGTCGTCCATGTTCCAGGCCGGGAGCATGTTCTCCGGCATTGAGCAGACCGGCGACAGCGAGCAGTTTCAGCAATTGCTGGACATGATGGGGTCGTCCTCCTCGGACCAGGCGTCCGGGGCCTTGGCCTACGGCCAGATGCAGGACGGTTCCTACGACATGGGTTCGTACGCCTCGGCCCTGAGCCTGAGCGCGTGACCGGTCCCACAGACCTTCCTTAGGGACCTCGGTCCCCGGCCGCCCCTCGCGGGCGGCCGTTTTTTTTACCCCCGAAAGGAGGCGTGAGCGATGATCTACCCGGCCCCCATCCCCCTGGACCGCCTCAAGAGGGTCCTGAGCGTGCTGCGCGACAATCCCGGCCTGCCTCCGGCCGCCCTGGCCGAAGGGCGCGCGTCCGGCCCGGCCCGGTTTGATGCCCGGCTACAGGGCCTCGAGCAGGGAGGTCAGGGTGTCGCCCTGGGCCGTGTAGGTGGCGAGCAGGGCGTCGAGGGCGGCGTACTTGCGCTCCAGTGACGTCTCCAACGCGTCCAACCGTTTCTCCTCATTGTAAATCTGGTTGTCCAGGCTGGTCACGCTCTCCTCGTAGTGGTCGATGAGGATGGTCAGGGAGCCGGTCTCCGCGTTGGTCACCGTGTCCAGGGCGTCGGACAGCTCGCCGATCTTGCCCTGCTTGACCCGGGCCGTGCCCTCGTAGTCGCCGTCCGCGCCCGAGGCGATGGACAGGTAGAGGCCCTTGGCGTCGCCCGAGGTGGCCAGGATGGTCTGGCCGTCTATGGCGGCCTCCTCGCCGTCGATGGTGGCCGAGGTGATCTCGCCGCCCGAGATGGTGTACTTGACCTCGTGCTCACCCGCTCCGGTGACCCCGTCGATGACCGAGATGACCTGGAAGTCCTCGCTGTCCGACTCGCCCTCGGCCCTGGCCGAGAACAGGGAGGCCACGGCCGCGGCGTCCGTGTCCAGGGCGTCCTCCAGCTCATCCTCGTCCAGGAGGAGCTGGCCGTAGGTGTCGGAGTCCTCGTCCGTGTCCGTGTAGAAGCCGATTTGGGACAGGGCGTTGTAGTAGTCGCCGCCGGTCTCCTCGTCGTACCGCGTGAAGCCCAGGGCGGACGATGACAGGATGGACTTGATGTTGTTGTAGACGATGTCCAGGGCGTAGCTGTCCAGGGTGTAGGTCTCGCTGTCGTCGTCCGTGTCCTGCTCCTCGGTGACGCGGCCGGTCAGGATCTGGATGTCCTCGATGATGGCGTTGAGGGACTCCTGGAACTCCAGGATGGTGTCGTACATGTCGTCGGTGTCGTACTCCACCGAGACCTGGAGGGTGTCGCCGTCCGTGGTGTCCTTGAGGTTGAAGGTCAAGCCGTCCACCACGTCGTCGATGGCGTTGGAGTCGCGCTCGATCCAGTCGCCCTCGCCCGGCGGGAAGCCGTCCACCTTGATCTGCGAGTTCTGGCCGGTCTGGGTGTTGACGAAGCCGCCCGCGCTCATGCCGCTCAGGGAGCCCGTGTCCGTGATCGTGATGTTGTTGTCCGCGCCCGCGTCGCAGCTCTTGAGCATCAGGTAGCAGGCGTCGCCGTCGTTCATGATGGAGGCCTCGAACTTGTCGCGGGCGTCCACCGAGCCGTTGATGGTCGTGATCAGCCCCTCCAGGGTGGTCCCGGCGGCCACGTCGATGGTGATGTCCTCGCCGCCGTAGTTCACGGTCAGGGTGGTGGCCTCGTCGGCGATGACCGTGTCCTCGGACTCGTAGGCGGTGTCCATGTTCACCCAGACGTCGTTCAGGGCCAGCTGGTTGACGGAGATGGTGTGGATGCCCGGTTCGGCGTCGCCGTCGGCGTCCACCTCCACCTGGTCGTCGCTGACCTCGGCGACCATGGAGTAGAACTCGTCGGGCTCGTCCATGTCGTCCAGGATGTCGTTGAATTCGTCGATCTCGTCCGAGAGCTGGTCCATGAGGTCGATGAGGTATTCGTACTCCTCCTTCTGGTCCTCGTATTCCTCCAGCTGGTAGCTCTCGGAATCCACGATGGCGTCGATGATCTCGGAGAAGTCCGTGCCGTTGCCGAGCCCCGAGAAGGAGATGTCCCCGGAGGTGGTCAGCGGCTCGTAGGCCTCGACGGTGCTGGAAAGGGAGGAAACGTAGCCCATGACGGCCTCCTAGATGTAGTCGAGCAGGGACATGCTCATGATGCTGGACGAGGTGGACAGGACCGCCTCGTACACGTAGTTGGCCTGCTCCAACTCGACCACGAGCTGGGTGGCGTCCGCGTCCTCGATGGAACTGATGGAGTTGGTGGTCAGCGACTTGACCAGGGAGAGCGAGGTCTGGGTGTAGGTGATCTTGTTCTCCCGCGCGCCGATGTCGGCCGCGCCGGTCTCCACGGTCTCGTGGCAGTCGCCCAGGTCCTCGAGACACTGGGCCACGGCCTCGGAGTCCCCGTTCTGCATGTGGACGATGCAGTCGGACAGGGTCTCGAACAGGTTGGGCGAGCCGTAGGCCTGGCCCGTGGACGGGTCCACGCCCCCGAAGATGTCGCTGCCCACGGAGTTCATGTCCACGGACGTGCTCTCGGAGATGCCCACGGACATGGCCTTGGCACTGCCGGTGTAGACGCAGGCCGGGCGCAGGTAGAAGAGCGAGCCCCCGCCGTCGTCGTCGGCCGCCGTGACGGCCGTGGACGCGGCCAGCTCCACCTGGGCGTCGCCCAGGTCAAGGACCGTGTCGCCCGCGGCCAGGGTGGCCGAGGTCCAGGTGTCGCCGCCGTCCGTGGAGTATTCGTAGTCCAGGGCGTCGGTGCCCACGGTCCCGCTTGACGTGAAGCGCACGGCCACGGTGTCGTCCACCTCGCCGGTCAGGGAGACGAAGTCCGAGGCCGCGAGGGCGTCATTGGACAGGGTCACGCCCAACCCCATCTCGTAGGCGTTGTCCCCGGTGTCGTCCCCGGCGAAGATGGAGTCCGAGCCCACCTGGGTGTTGGCGATGGCGTACAGGGCGTCGAGGTAGCCCTGCATCTCCAGGGCCATCATGTCGAGTTCCTCGTCGGTGTAGGTCTCGGTGGAGGCCTGCTCGGCCAGCTCCAGGGCCGCCGTGATGGTCTCGCTGGCCGTGCCCAGGACGTCGTCGGCCGTGCCCAGGTAGTCCAGGGCCACGCCGCAGTTGTCGATGTACCCGGTCAGGGAGTTGCCGTAGCCGCTGAGTTCGACGATCCTGCCCATGCCCGCCGGGTCGTCCGACGGGCTGTTCACCTGCTTCTGGCTGGCGTTCATGATCGTCAGCTTGGTGACGTCGTTGAGCGCCGAGTTCATCTGGTTGAGGCTGAGCGAGTAGATCTGTGCCGTGCTGATGCGCATGGATGGCTCCTTTGGATCAGACCATGTCCAGGACGGTTTCCATCATTTCCCTGGTCACGCTGATGATCTGTGCGGCGGCCTCGTAGGCCTGCTGGTACTTGGTCAGTTCGATGAGCTCCTCGTCCACGTTGACCTCGGAGGTCGAGGCCTGCTGCTCGTAGAGGTAGTCCACCGAGGTCTGGGCGTAGGTCTGCTGGAGCTCGGCGGCGGACGCGGCCGCGCCCACCGAGGCCACCAGGGAGGCCAGGGCCGAGGTCAGGGTGGTCTCGGTACCGCCCACGGTCACGGTCTGTTCGCCCAATTCGGCCATGATCGAGGCCACCTCGTTGGAGCCCGAGGATGTCAGGCCGTCCTCGCCGACCACGCCGGTGTTGAGGTGCGAGGTGTTCGTGGTCACGTAGTCGTCGATGCCGATGGTCCCGGCGTCGGTGCCGGTGAAGTAGGTGTTCAGGCCCAGCGCGGCCAGGAGCCCGGAGGTGTCGCCCGCGACCTCGAACTCCATGTCCGTGCCCGAGGACAGGATCAGCTGTCCGTCGGTGATGGTGGCGGTCAGCTCCCCGGCGAAGGCCGCGTTGATGTCGGCGGCCACGTCGTCCAGGGAGTCGGTGGCCGGGTCGATGGACAGGATGGCCGTGGTCGAGACGTTGCCGTCCGCGTCGTAGGTGATCAGGGTCAGCTCGCCCGCCTCGATGTTGTCCTCGTAGTGCAGGCCGCTGTTGCTGAGCATGGCCGACGAGTCGTCCACGGAGTAGCTGGCGGTCAGCGACGTGTGGTGTTCGAGCCCCGCGCCCTGGGAGTGGGCCGAGTTGACCTCCCAGATGATGGACTCGGCCAGGTCGTCCAGCCCGGCGATGGTGTCGTAGACCGTATCGTCGCGGACCGTGAACAGACCGGCCAGGCTGCCGCTGGAGGTCCGCCCGGAGACGTTGTCGCCGCTGTCGTCGGTCAGGGGGGTGATGTTCTTCAGGCCGCCGTCGCCGGACTCCCAGTACAGGCCGGACTTGGCCATGACCGTGTAGCGGTCGCCCTCGGCGTGGTCGGCCGTGCCGTCCTCGAACCAGAGGGTGATGCCCTCGATCTCCACCGAGTTGTCCTCGCCGTCGGCGGTGTAGAGCATGACGTCGCCGTTGTCGTCGGTCAGCCAGGTGCTGCCGCCGTCGGTGGAGACCTTGAACTGGGCCGTGCCGTCCGGGCCCGAGGAGACGAACTCGATGAGCAGCTCTTCGCCGGACTCGCCCGAGAAGTTCAGGGTCCCGTCGTAGTCCGAGCCGCGCACCAGGGACTGGGTCACCCCGATGTCCGCGTAGACCAGGTTGTGGGTGTCGGTTCCGTCCACGAGCGAATATCCCTCCTCGGTCAGGATGGTGACCGTGTTGTCGGACTGGTAGAGGACGTCCACGCCGATGAGGGCGTCCAGCTCCCGGATCATCTGGTCGCGGTCGGACACGGCCTGGTTGTCGTCCGGGTTGGCCGCGATGGCCGCGTTGGCCTCGGCGATGTCGCTGATCAACTGGTTGGCCTCGTCCACCTGGTCCTGGATGTCCGCGTTGATGGTCTCGACCATGGTGTCCAGGGTGGAGGAGGTGGAGTTCAGCGCGTAGACCAGGGTCTCGGTGGTGCCGAGCAGGTCCTCGCGGGCGGACAGGGAGTCCGGGTCCGTGACCAGCTCGTTCCAGGCGTCGAAGAACTCCTCCATGACGTCGGACAGGCCGCCGTCGGACTGGTTCAGCAGGGAATCGAGCTGGTCCAGGTAGTCCAGCGCGCTGGACTGGGTGGCCAGGTCGGCCACCGCGTCCAGGTACTGTGCCTCCACGAACTTGTCCCACTCGGACTGGATGGACGTGATGTCCGCGCCCGTGCCCACGGTCAGACCGTTGATGGTGATGGAGCTGCTCGTGTCGTACTCCACCGTGGTGCGCTGGTAGCCGGTGGTGTCCGCATTGGCGATGTTGTTGGACGCGTTGTTGACCGAGACCTGCGCGTTTTGCAGGGACGTCTTCCCGATGTTGTAGAGATTGTTGATCATCGCGTCCTCCGATCAGGTCTTTGACGTCTAGCGCTTCAGGCCGATGGCCGTGGACAGCAGGGTGTCCGCCGTGGTGATGATCTTCGAGTTGGCCTGGTAGGCCGCCTGGATGATGATCAGGTTGGTCAGCTGGGTGGCGGTGTCCACGTTGGACTGCTCCAGGGAGTTGGAGGCGATGGTCCCGAACCCGGCCGAACCCGGCGTGCCGACCAGGGCCTGGCCGGACTCGGTGGTGGCGGAGTAGAGGTTGCCGCCCTCGGAGTAGAGCCCCTGGGTGTTGGTGAAGTCGGCCAGGGCGAAGGTGTACAGCTCCTGGCTCTGGCCGTTGGTGTAGCTACCCTCGATGACGCCGTTCTCGTTGATGGTGATGTCCGTCAGTTCGCCGGGCGCGTAGCCGTCCTGGCTCAGGGTGTAGGTGGCCGAGCTGGAGGTGGTGCTGGTGGTGGCCGCCGTGGACAGGACCCCGGTGTTGAATGAGGGCAGTTCGTCCGGGGTGGTCGCGGCGGTCATGTCGTCCAGGGAGTCGATGCCGCCGGTGGTGTCCCAGCCCGTGCCCGTGGCGAAGTCCGAGTTGGAGAGGCCGAAGTTCATGGACACGGTCTGGTTCTCGTCCGCGCCGGTGAAGTTGCACTCGAACACGGGCAGCCCGTCGTTGTCGAAGTCGGCCAGGACCCAGTTCTCCTCGGCCAGGGGGTCGGTGGTGTCGGTCGGGGTGTCGGACAGGGTGAAGGCGGTCATGGACTGCAGGTCGCCCGAGGTGGAGAAGGTCAGGGTGCCGGTGACCAGCAGGCCCGCCGCGCTGGTGTCGGCCATGTCCGTGCCCTCGAAGTCGCGCATGTCCTCGCTGGCGTCGCAGCAGACCATGTATTCCCAGACGATGGAGCCGTCGTCGGTCTCCACGGGATCGTAGTACACGGTCAGGTCGTGGGACGCGCCGTTCTCGTCGTAGACGGTGATGGTCGTCTGGTAGGCGTAGCGCGAGTCGTCCAGGGCCGGGTCCGCGGTGCCGTCGTAGATCTCGAACAGGGCGGCGTAGGGGTTGGTGGAGGAGGTCGTGTTGTCCGTCTCGGTGGAGTCCAGGTTGACCTGGATGGCGACCTCGCCGGTGGCCTGGGGCGGGGACTGGGAATTGTCGATCTGGATGTCCACCAGCCCGCCGGTGATGGAGCCGTCCTCGGTCTCCCATCCCTGGACGTGGTTGCCGTGGGAGTCCACCAGGTAGCCGTCCGTGTCGAGGGTGAAGCCGCCGTCGCGGGTGTAGTAGGTGTTGCCCGTGTCCGGGTCGACCACGATGTAGAAGCCGTCGCCGTTGATGGCCACGTCCGTGACCGAGTTGGTGGTCTCGTAGGCCCCCTGGGAATAGTCCGTGGTCAGGGAGGAGGTGGTCACGCCGTTGCCCACCTGGCCGAGGGAGCCCCCGGCGTAGACCGTGGAGTAGAACACGTCCTCGAAGGCGATGGACACGGACTTGTAGCCGGTGGTCGTGGAGTTGGCGAGGTTGTTGCTGACCACAGAAGTCGCCTGGCTCTGGGCCTGGAGGCCGGAAATGCCGGTATACATGGAACCGCTGATGCTCATGATGTCGCTCCTTGCTGGATTCGGTCGGGGTTACTGGGTGGCGTAGGTCACGTCGGCCAGGTACACGGTCCGGCCGTCATCGAGGGTCAGGACGACGCCGTCGTCGGAATTGCTCACGCCGGTCACGGTGCCGGTGGTCGAGGTCGAGCAGCTCACCTCGTCGCCGTCTTCGTCGGTGGCCGTGGCCAGGACGTAGTAGTTGCCGTCATCGGCCTCGTCGCCGTTGTAGTCGGTGCCGTCCCAGGCGAAGGACACGGTTCCCGCTTCAAGCCCGGTGAAGGTCTGGGTGTCCACGATGGACCCGCTGGTGTCGTAGATGTTCACGACCAGCTCGGCCGCGTCGTCGTCCAGGGTCAGGTACAGGGAGGAGACGTCGTCCCCGTCCTTGTTGATGGTGTAGCCGTCGGCCTCCACCTCCTTGCCCAGGTAGTCGAGTCCGGAGGAGATTCCCTGAGCGTCGAGGGCGTCGGTCAGGGTGTCCATCTTCTCGTTCATCTCGGTGAGCTGTTCGAGCTGGGAATACTGGGTCATCTGATCGACCATCTGGGTGTTGTCCACGGGCTCGGTGGGGTCCTGGTACTCGAGCTCGGTGCACAGCAGGGTGATGAAGTCGTCCGAGGTCAGCGACGTGGCGCTCTCGGTGGTCGTGGTCGTGTCGGTGTACGACGCGAGCAGGGACTCGTAGTAGCTGGTGGTGTCGATGCTCATGAGACCTTCCTCCTTTCGGACGGCTCCGGCTCGTCGGTTTCGGCCAGGGGGGCGGAGGCGCCGTAGTGGATGCGCAGCCGGTCGAGGGCCTGGAACTTGATGCTGCGGACCGTGCGCGAGGTGATGCCGAGCTTCTGAGCGATCTCGCAGGCGATCAGTCCGTCCCGGTAGTAGAGGGTGACGACCTCGGCCTGGCGGTCGGTCAGCACGCCCGCGGGCAGGCTGAACAGGTTGGCGTCGAGGCCGCCCTCGGAGCTGCTCTGGGGGGCGTCGGTGAGCACGGACTCCATCCAGCGCAGCTTCTTTCTGTAGTAGTCGATGGCGGTGGTGCGGCAGATGATGTTGAGCCAGGTGATGAAGGAGCACTTCTCGTCGTTGTAGCGGGAGATATAGTCGTTCTTGAAAATCTTCAGGGCGATTTCCTGGTATATATCATCTATCTCCGCACTCTGGAGGTTGATACTCCTGGACTTCACAAAGTTTATGATGAGCTTATATATGAGTCTGGAATGTTCACTGAACAGACGGTCATATGATATCTCGTCATATCGTTTCTGGATTTCCATTACTGTGCTGCTCATTTTTAACCTCCTGCATTCCAGTTGAGCAATGCAGGTGCCGACCAACATCAAGTTGGATTAAAGTCGTATCGATTTTTCTTTGAGCGACATTCACGTGAAATAAAGATTTCCGGTTCGACGGGGCAGATCGCCTGAGAAATTGAAGAAAATTTAAGGTTGATTCGTGGGGAAAGGGGCGCGGGGCGGCCCGGACCGGGCGCGTGGCGGGGGAGGGGAGATTTTTTCCTTCTCATGCGTGAAAAGTGCAACCGTCCGGGGATGCCGGACGATAGTACCATTGAGGGCCGGTCCCTAAGGGGACCGGCCCACGGTTGGAGAAGGTGCGGACTAGCCGCCGATGAGCGACAGGGCCATCTGCGGGAGCGAATTGGCCTGCGAGAGCATCGCCACGGCAGATTGGGTAATGATCTGCTCCTTGGTGTACTCGGTCATCTCGGTGGCGACATCCACATCGGAGATGCGGGACTCCGAGGCCTGAAGGTTCTCGGCCTGGATTTCGAGGTTGGAGATGGTGGCCGTCAGACGGTTCTGCATGGCGCCGAGGTTGGCCCGGACATTGTCCTTGGACTCGATGGCGTCGTTCAGGGCGTCCAGGGCGGCCTGGGCGGCCGCCTGGGTGGAGACCACCGCGCCCGCCTTGTCCACGCCCGCCGCCAGGCCCACGCCCAGGGCGGAGGCCGTGCAGTTGGCGATGGTCACGTCGTACTTGTCCTCCGCGGCGTCGTTGCCCGTGCCGAAGTGGATGGTCACGCCGTCGGCGGAGAGGTTGCCGTTGAGCAGGTAGATACCGTTGAAGTCCGTGGCGTTGGCGATACGGGTGATCTCCGAGGCCATGGCCTGGTATTCGGAGTCGATGATCAGCCGCTGGGCGTCCGTGTAGGTACCGGTGGCGGCCTGCTCGGCCAGTTCCTTCATGCGGATGAGCTTTTCATCGATGACGGACAGCGCGCCGTCGGCGGTCTCGATCATGGAGATGCCGTCGTTGGCGTTGCGGATGCCCTGGTTGAGGGTGGAGATGTCCGAGCGCATGAGCTCGCGGACGGCCAGGCCGGCGGCGTCGTCGGCCGAGGAGTTGACGCGAAGGCCCGAGGACAGGCGTTCCGTGGACGTGCTCAGCGCGCTGTAGGCGCCGTTCAGGTTACGGGCGGCGGCACTTGCCATAAGGTTGTTGTTAACTACGAGAGCCATGATTCCTCCTTGAATGGTTATGCTTCCATGCATTTTCTCCGTCACGATGATCGGAGAACCAAAATTGCCCATGTATACGAAACGGACAGGGGCAAACGTTCATGGAGGAAAAATATGCCGGGCAAAGATTCGGCGGCCGGCGGCGGTTTGCTGAATGTAAAACTGAGGTTTCTTAATGTTCTTAACATTAATTGATTCGGATTTTATATCATAATTTCTTCTGAATCTTTATGATGCATTCAAAAGGAGTGTGTTGATGAAAGACCTGTTGCTGATCGACGACGACCCTGAACTGGCCGAAATGCTCCAGGCCTATCTCGGCGGCGAGGGGCTCGGCCTCGATGCGGCCGTATCCGGGAGCGCCGGTCTGGAAATGGCCCGGAAAGGGGATTACGAGCTGGTCATCCTGGACGTCATGCTCCCGGATACCAGCGGGTTCAACGTGCTGACCAAGCTGCGCGCCGTGTCCGGCGTGCCGGTCATCATGCTCACCGGGCGCGGGGAGGAGATCGACCGGGTGGTCGGCCTGGAGATGGGCGCGGACGACTACGTGTCCAAGCCGTTCCAGCTGCGTGAGCTGCTGGCCCGCATCCGCGCGGTGCTGCGCCGCTACGGCAGCGGGGCCGAGGAGGCCGGTGACATGGCCGCGGTCAAGGCCAAGCCGGGCATCGAGATCGGCGAGGTCCACCTGAACCGCAACGCCCGGAACATGACCATCGGCGGCCTGCCCGTGCACCTGACCTCCACCGAGTTCGACATCCTGGAGATGCTCGCCCTGAACATGGGCAACGTGGTGGACCGCGTGAGCCTCATGGAGAAGGCGCTGGGCCGTAACGAGGATTTCGACGACTACGTGCTCAACGTGCACATGAGCAACCTGCGCAAGAAGCTGGACCGCAACGTCAGCATCAAGACCATCCGGGGGCGGGGCTATCTCCTGGCCGTCCCCCAGGAAGAGGCCGTGTAGATGGGGCTCGACCGGTGGCGGCCGGTTTCCCTGTGCATCGTCTTCCTGCTGCTTTGGTCCACGGCCTGCCTGGCCGATGACGACCTGTCCGAGCTGGGGCTCGAGGAGCTCATGCAGGTGGAGGTGGCCAGCGCCACCCGCCGGACCGAGCCCCTGTCGCGCATCCCGGCGGCGGTCACGGTCCTGACCGAGGAGGACATCTTCCGGTCGGGCGCGACCAACGTGCCCGAGGCGTTGCAGCTCGTGCCCGGCGTGCACGTGGCCCAGACCAACACCGACCGTTGGGCCGTCGGCATCCGGGGCTTCAACGGCATCCTGAGCAACAAGCACCTGGTCCTGGTGGACGGCAGGCCGGTGACCTCGCCGGTCATGACCGGGGTGCAGTGGGACAACATCGTGCCCATCAGCATGATCAAGCGCATCGAGGTGGTGCGCGGCACCCGCACCAGCCTGTGGGGCGCGGAGTCCTTCACCGGGGTCATCAACATCATCACCAAGAACGCCTTCGAACTGCAGGGCGGACAGTCCGTGACCACGGGCGGCACCCGGGGCGTGGGCGAGACCGTGCGCCAGGGGGTGAAGACCGGCGACAATTCGGCCCTGGCGGTCTACGGCACGGGCCAGTACCTCAACGGCAACTGGCTGACCAGCCGCCACGGGGACCGCGACGGCAACGAGTGGAACAAGGTCCAGGGCGGCCTGCGCGCGGACTGGGAGAACGCCTTCACCGACGCCCTGTCCGTGCAGTGCGACCTGGTCCGCTCCAACACCGAGGAGGACGGTCCCGGCGGTCCCGGTCCGGGAGGCGTCCCGGAGACCCGCTCGCGCAGCGACGTCAACGGCTACGCCCAGTTCGTTTGGGACCGGGCCACGGGCCTGGACTCCAACCTGCGCTTCCGGACCTCCTACACCCGCGACACGGCCATGCTCGCCGACCTGGACGGCGGGGTGAACGTCCTGGACGCCGAGCTGACCTCGGCCATGGAGCAGATGGGCCGCCACTACCTGACCTGGGGCCTGGGCACCCAGTATTTCTGGGACGACGTGCACGACGGGAGCAACACGAACATCGACCGGGAGCACATCTACACCTGGACCGGCAGCGGCTTCCTGCGCGACCGCATCACCCTGCTGCCGGAGTCCCTCTATTTCATCGCCGGGCTGAAGGCCGACGCCCTGGGCGAGGGGACCACTGAGCTCCAGCCTACGGTCCGCCTGCTGCACACCCGGGACGACGCCGAGTACTGGCTGGCCGTGTCGCGCGGGGTGCGCGCGGACACCCGCTACCAGCGCAGCGGGACCTACGTGATCAACGTCGGGGGCACGGACTACCAGGTCGAGGCGCCGGGCAACCTCAAGACCGAAAAACTCGTCTCCTACGAGGCGGGCTACCGTCAGGCCCTGACCCAGGACGCCCGGTTCGACCTCTCCCTGTACGTCAACGACTACTCCGAACTGCTCATGCTCGAGCTGGACAAGACCACCCACACGGCCAAGGTGACCAACTCCCTCAAGGGCACGGCCTACGGCCTGGAGGCCATGTTCGAGTGGACCGCCGCCGACTGGCTGACCCTCAAGCCCTCGGTCAGCCTCATCTACCAGAACCTCTACGGCCTGGAGTCCGGGCCGGTGGGCGACTCCATGCCCGAAGAGGGGTTCGGCGGCGAGGTCAAGCTGCAGATCCTGACCAAGCCGCTCAAGGACGTGGGCTTCGACCTCTTTCTCGGCTACATCGACAGCCCGGACCAGCTCCACCTGCCCGCCTACTTCAACGTGGACGCCCACGCCTCCTGGCGGGTCTCGGACGCGCTCCTGCTCGAACTCATCGGCCGCAACCTCGGCGGCTCCCACGAACAGTTCTCGGAAATGGCCGTGGGCCCGAGCCTGGATTGCCGGATAACCTGGGACTTCTGATGGGTGCGCTGCGGCCGATACTCGTCGCCGCCCTGGCCTGGGCGCTGCTCCTGCCGTCGCTCCCGGCCCTGGGCGGGACGCGCCTGACCGCCACCCCGGACCAGCTGCGCGCCCTGTACGTGCAGCGGCTGGTCAAGTATGCGGCCTGGCCGGAGGGCGCGGGCCCGGCGCCGGGCCGTCCCTTCGTGGTCGCGGCCACGGACCCGGCCCGGCTGCGCCCCTACTTCCCGGCGCCGGACAACGGCGACCCCGCCTTCGAGCTGGTCCAGTGGCCCGCCGAGTGCGACGTGCTCGTCCTGGTCGGCGCGTCCCGGCGGGAGGTCGCGGCCATCCTCAAGCGCGTGGCGGACAGGCCCGTGCTGACCATCACCCAGGACCCGGACGGCCCGGCCCTGGGCGCGATCATCAATTTCGTCATGCAGGGCGGCCGCCTCAAGCTCGAGGTCAGCCCCGAGGCGGCCCGCCGGGCCGGGCTGACCATCAGCTCCCGGCTGCTGCAACTGGCCCGCATCTACCGGGAGGCGCCCCGTGACTAAGCCCGCGCGCCCCCCCAAGATGACCCCCCTGGGCCGGAAGATCGCGGCGGCCATCCTCGGCACCACCCTGGTGGCCCTGGCCCTGAGCTTTCTCCTCAACGCCATCCCCATGGTCAACGCCTACCGTCAGGAGGGCGTGGACAAGGCCCGCTCCCTGGCCGAGCTCATGGCCCGCTCCCTGGCCGCGCCCGTGGACTTCGACGATCCCGAGGCCGCGGCCGAGAACCTGCGCACCCTGTCCCTCAATCCCAACGTGCTCGGAGCGGCCGTGTACCTCGGCAACGCCGCGCCCTTCGCCGTGTACGGCACGCCGCCGGACTTCGCCTCCCTGGCCGGGCCGGGGGTGACCACCTCCCTGTCCGCCCTGACCGTGGCGGCCGGGATTCCCTGCGGCAGCACCGGCTGCCTGGTGGTCCTGAACGTCTCCCTGGCCGGGCAGTGGGGGCTGCTCAAGTCCTACCTGGTCAGCGGCGGGCTCATCCTGCTCGGGGTGTTCGTCTTCTGCTTCAAGCTGGCGGGCACGTTCCGGCGCAGGCTCGGCGACCCCCTGCGCGAGCTGACCGAGGCCATCGGCGACATCTCCGGCAGCCGGGACTACTCCCGCCGCGTGGACTACCGCAGCGACGACGAGCTGGGCGTGCTCGTGGCCGAGTTCAACGCCATGCTCGAGCGCATCGAGGACCGCGACGACCGCTTGAACCGGCACCGCGAGATGCTCGAACAGCGGGTCGAGGAACGGACCCTGCAACTCAAGGTCAAGCAGCTCGAACTGCTCAAGAACAACCGCCAGCTGTACAGCGAGATTCGCCGCCGCGCCCAGGCCGAGATGATCCGCGAGGAGGTGGAGCGCATCAACCGCCACGACCTCAAGTCCGGCCTGAGCCTGGTCATCGGCTACCCGGAACTGCTCCTCCAGCAGGGCGATCTCTCCGCCGAGCAGGTCAAGCTCATCAAGCGCATCCGCGCCGCCGGGTACCGCATGCTCGACATGATCCGCAACCACCTGGACATGTTCAAGATGGAGAAGGGCGTCTACGCCCTGAACCGGCTGCCCATCGATCTGGTGGAGACCTTCTGCGACCTGGAGGAGGAACTGGCCCCGCAGCTGAACAGCTCGGGCGTGCGGCTGGCCATCCGTCTGAAGGGGCGGGACGTGGTCGGCGACGAGACCTACTCCGTGTCCGGCGAGGGCCCGCTTCTGCGGACCATGTGCCGCAACCTGGTGCAGAACGCCATCGAGGCCTCGCGGCCGGGCGACGAGGTGGTGGTCTCCCTGGAGGACGACCACGCCGGGCGGCCCGGCCTGACCGTGACCAACCCCACGCCCGTGCCCCCGGAGGTCCGCGAGCGGTTCTTCGAGAAGTACGTCACCCACGGCAAGGAGAACGGCACCGGGCTCGGCACCTACTTCGCCGCGCTCATCGCCCGGACCCACGGCGCGGACATCGCCATGAACACGGGCGAGGAGACCGGCACCACCCTGCGCATCACCTTCCGCCGCTAGGCGGGCCGGATCGGCGGGGCGCGGCCGTCCGGGGCGGATTGCGGACCTTTCGCGAAAAAGGGGCCGCCGGAGCATGTCTCCGGCGGCCCCTTGTCGTGCGGGTTATTCCGCGGGGAGGTTGTCGGCCTTGAGGTCGCTGCCCCGTTCGATGACCGCCGGGTCCCAGCGGTAGCCCTTGAATCCCTGGCGGAAGAAGAGGGAGTAGAGGACCGGGCAGAGGACCAGGGTCAGGACCGTGGCCACGGTCAGGCCGGACATGATCAGGTTGGCCATGGGCCGCCACATCTCGCCGCCCTGGAGGGAGAGCGGGACCATGCCGATGATGGTCGTGGTGGCGGTCATGATGATCGGCCGGGCTCGCTCCATGGACGAGAGCACGATGGCGTCGGCCAGGTCCAGGCCGCGCCCGCGCTGGATCTCGATGCGGTCGATGAGCATGATCGCGTTGTTCACGATGATGCCGAGCAGGGAGATCATGCCGAGCATGGCCATGAACCCGAAGGGCGAGTTGGTGGCCAGCATGCCGGTGGAGATGCCGATGATCATGGGCGGCAGGGTCAGCAGGATGATCAGGGGCCGCCGGACGGAGTTGAACTGGAAGATGAGCACCAGCACGAGCAGTCCCATGGCCAGGGGCATGTTCGCGTTGATGGCGGCCTGGGCCTCGGCGCTCTCCTCGAACTCGCCGCCGTACTCGACGTTGTAGCCCAGCGGCCAGTCGGCCTTGCCCATGAGCTGCTGCACGGCCGGGCGGACCTTGGCCAGGATGGACTGGGCGTAGTAGCCGTCGGCCACGTCGGCCTTGATGGTCATGGTCCGGCCCTGGTCGCGGCGGCGGATGTCCGAGGGCTGCCAGTCCAGGCGGGTGGTGGCCACCTGGGACAGGGGCACGCTGATGCCGGTGTCGTAGGAGTAGACGTTGAGGCTGTCGAGCTTGTCCAGGTGGTTGCGGAAGCCCTCGTCGTTGCGCAGCAGGATGGGGATGATGGTGTCGCCCTCGCGGTAGTTGGAGGCGGGCAGTCCGGACATGGCGGTCTGGAGGGACACGGCCACGTCGAAGCTGGACAGCCCGGCCTCGCGGGCCTTGTCCTGGTCCACCTGGACGATCATCTTCTTGGTCCACTGGCCCCAGTCGTCCCAGACGCGGGTGATGCCCGCCTGTTGCTCGACGAGGGGCACGATCTCGTCGCGCAGGGTGTAGAGGGTCTCGATGTCCGTCCCGGACAGGCGGATCTGGAGCTTGGCCCCCACGGGCGGGCCGTTCATGAGCTTGTTCAGGCTGTAGTCCGCGTCGGGGAAGTTGTCCTCCAGGGTCCGCCGGGTGCGCTTGATGACCTGATCCACAGACTCGATGGAGGCGGTGTTGACCACGAAGGTGGCCAGGTTGTCGTTCTTCTGTTCGAGGTTCAGGGGCAGGTACCAGCGCGGGCCGCCGTGGCCCACGAACACGCCCACGCCGGTCACGTCGGCGTCGCCCATGAGGACCTTTTCCAACCGCTCCACGCGGCGCTCGGTGGCGGTGATGTCCGTGCCGTAGGGCTGCCAGAAGTCGATGGTGAACTGGGCCCGCTCGTTGGGCGGGAAGAACATCTTGGGCAGGAACTGGAAGGCCCAGCCCGCGACCACGCAGCACAGGACGATGCCGGCCACGAACACGGTGCGGTGGCGCAGGGACCACAGGAGCAGGGCGCGGTAGAAGCGGTAGATCCGGCTCGTGAAGGTCTGGACGGTCAGCTTGGGCCTGAGCAGGTAGTAGCACATCATGGGGACCATGGACATGGACAGCCCCCAGGAGCAGGCCAGGGTCAGGGTGACGACCACGAACAGGGAGGAGCAGAACTCGCCCACCGGGTGGGTGGTGGCCAGGGGGATGGGCAGGAAGGCGAAGATGGTCGTCAGCGACGCGGCCAAAAGCGGCATCCACAGCTCGGCCACGGCGCCCGTGGCGGCCTTGAGGCGATCCTCGCCCGCGGCCAGGCGGACCAGGATGGCCTCGGACACGACCACGCCGTTGTCCACGAGGATGCCCAGCGAGATGATCAGCGAGGCGATGGAGATGCGTTGCAGCCCCACGTCGAAGTAGGGCATGAGCGCGATGCAGCCGAGCATGGCCATGGGCACCAGGGACCCGGCGATGACGCCCGTGCGCAGCCCGGCGAAGAGCAGGATGATGACGACGACGAAGGCGAAGGACTCCAGCAGGTTGACCATGAAGTCGTTGATGGCCTTGCGGACGTAGTCGGGCTGGAACACGACCAGGTTGGTGTCCAGGCCCACGAACATGTTCGCCTTGAGCTGGTCCAGGCGCTGGGCGATGCGGTCGCCCAGCTCGGTGATGTTGCCCCCCTCGGCCATGGACACGGCCAGGATGAGGCACGGCTTGCCGTTGTACCGGGCCATGGTGGACGGCGGGTCCGAGAAGCCGCGCGAGATGTCGGCCACGTCGGCCAGGCGGACCGAGGTCTTCTTGCCCGGCGGGCGGATGGACAGGGAGTAGATGTCCTCCACGCCCTTGAATTCGCCGGTGGGCTCGATGACGATGCGCTCGGGACCGACCATGCTCGAACCGCTGGGCTGGAGGGTGTTCTGGCTGTCGATCATCTGGGCCAGGACAAAGGGGCTGACCCCGGCGGCGGCCATGCGCGAGTTGGTGAAGTCCACGAAGATGCGTTCGTCCTGCACGCCCCAGCGCTCGACCTTGCCCACGCCCTTGAGCTTGAGCAGTTCGTCGCGCATGTCGTCGGCCGCGTCCTTGAGTTCGCGGTAGGAGAAGCCGTCGCCGGTCAGGGCGATGACGATGCCGTAGACGTCGCCGAACTCGTCGTTGACCACCGGGGTCTGGGCCTCCTCGGGCAGGTCCGGTGCGGCGTCGTCCACCTTGTTGCGCAGCTTCTGCCAGTAGGGCTGCATGTCCTTGATGGAGTCCTCGAACTCCACCTTGATGATGGACAGGCCTGACATGGACTGGGATTCCACGGTCTTGACCCCGTCGATCTCGCGGATCTTCTCCTCGAGCTTGTCGGTGACCAGTTCCTCCACCCGCTGGGGCGAGGCCCCGGGAAAGACCGTGGAGATGATCCCGACGCGGATGGTGAAGTCCGGGTCCTCGCCCTTGGGGATGGAGAAGAAGGTCATCACGCCGCTGACGGCGATGAGCAGAAAGATGACGAGGGAGGTGCGGTTGTTGGTGATGCACCACTTGGCCAGGTTCATGGTCAGCCCTCCGACGCGGCCTTGAGCAGGCGGACCTTGCGGCCCTCCTCAAGGCTGTGCACGCCCCGGATGACGATGATGTCGCCGTCCTCGATGCCGCCCTCGATCTCGACTCCGACCGGGGTGAGCTGGCCCACGCTGACGTCGCGCCGGGTCACGGTGGAGGTTTCGGGGTTCACCACCCAGACGGCGTGGGAGCCGTCGGGCTCGCCGACCACGGCCGCCGGGGGCAGGTAGAAGGCGGCCTTGGCGTGGCCCAGGCCGGTGAAGTTGACGTGGCCGGACATGCCGCTGCGCACCATGCGGTCCGCGTTGTCCAGGTAGACCTTGACCGGGTAGGTGGAGCCCGTGCCGGACTCCACGCCGATCTCCTCCACCTTGCCCCGCATGGTCCGGCCCGGCAGGGCGTCGAAGGCCACGGCCACCTCGTCCCCCTCCCCGACCTGGGCGATGAGGGTGTCGGGCACGGAGATGTACATCTTCATCTGGCGGCCCGCGTTGTAGGTGGCGACGGCCTGGCCCGCGCTGACGTTCTGGTGCACGTCGGCCTCGACCTCACCGATCCAGCCCTCGAAGGGCGCGCGCAGGGTGGTGTAGCCCAGCCGCTTGCCGGCGATGTCGAGCTGCTTGGCCGAGGCGCTGAGCTGGGCCTCGTAGGACTTGAAGTCCGCCTCCACCTGGTCCAGTTCGCCGCGCGAGATGACCCGGCCCTCGTACAGGCGGGTGTTGCGTTCGAGGTCCGCCTTGGCACGGACGTAGTTGGCCCGGACCTGCTCCATGTTGGCCCTGGCCTGCCGGAGCTCCAGCTCGTAGTCGGACGGGTCCAGGCGGGCGATGATTCCGCCCACGGCGAACTTGCGGCCGATCTGGTTGCCGGGAAATTCGACGATCTTGCCGCCCACGCGGAAGGAGAGCCGGGTGGCCAGGGCGTCCTCGGCCGTGCCCGCGAAGGACCACAGCTTGCTGCTGTCGGTGCGCACGGCGCGGGTGGTCCTGACCGGGCGGACGGGCTCGGGCACGGGCTCGGGCTTGCGGCCGCAGGCGGCGAGCAGGGTCAGGCAGAGCACGGCGGCGAGGGGGAGGAGGCGGTTCATTGCATGTTCTCCATGGGGAGGCCGAGGAGCCCCCGGATGCGGGTCTTGACGATGGCTTCGATGGCCTCGATGTGTCCCTCGTAGGACGCCCAGCCCAGCCGCTTGCAGAGCAGGAACTGGCCTTCGAGGAGCTTGATGACGGTGTTGATGATCAGGTGGCCGGTGATGATCGCGTCGGTCTCGCCCAGGCAATGGGCGGCGGTCCCCCGGACCAGGGCGGCCAGGGCGTCCAGGTTGGGATTGAAGAAGGCCGCCTCCAGCTTGGGATAGAGCTCGGTGGGGTGGACCAGCTCGCGGGAGATGATGACCGTGCCCCAGACGTAGTCGGTGGGGCCCAGGAGCCCGTCCATGATGGTGCCCATGAACCAGTCCACGACCTCGCCCCTGGCCTCGGGGGTGGCGTCGGCGTCGGCCAGCCTGGCCTCGACCTCCTCAAGGGGCGGGAAGATCTGATCGCGGACGATGACGATCTCCCGGATGATGGCCTCGTAGAGCCCGGACTTGCCGCCGAAATGGTAGCTCACGGTGGCCAGGTTGACCCCGGCCTCGGCGGCCAGGGTGCGCATGGACACGCCGTTGTAGCCGTTCTGGGCGAACAGCCGCGCGCCGGTCCGGAGCAGCGTGGCGCGCGTCTCCTCGCCCTGGGCCTGTCTGAGGGACTTGCGTCCTTTGCTGCTCATGCCTGCCTCCGGGGATGGTCTTCAGGGTGGAAAGAGTGCCTGTATACGCCCGCCCTCAACTCTTTGTCAAACGTTCGTTTAAGATATAATGAGGGGGACAGTATACCTAATTATTGCGACCCGAAGAGGTGGAGTTAGGTATACTGTCCCCCTAATTAGGCACACGCAAAAGAAAGGGCCGGACGCGGGGTCCGGCCCTTGGGGAGGCGGTGATGAGGGGGGCGGGGTTACTCGTTGGAGCCCTTGAGCTTGACCCAGTAGTCCTCGTAGGTCTTCATGGCCTCGCCGATGTCGTCCTGGAACTCGCCGCGGGAGGCGGTGGTTGCGTCGGGGTAGACGATGGGGTTGTCGCGCACCTCGGCGGGCAGGAACTCGGAGGCCACCTCGTTGGGGGTGGAGTAGCCCATCTCGGTGGAGATGGCGGCGGCCACGTCCGGGCGCAGCAGGTAGTTCAGGAAGGTGTGCGCCTCATCCAGGTTCTTGGCCCCCTTGGGGATGCACAGGGAGTCCATCCACAGGGAGAAGCCCTCCTTGGGGTAGACGTACTTGATCTCGGGGTTCTCCTGGTTGGCCACGTAGGCCTCGCCGTTCCAGATCACGCCCACGGCGACCTCGCCGGAGAGCAGGGCCTGCTTGGGCGAGTCGGAGTCGAAGACGCGGACGTAGGGCATGAGGCCCTTGAGCTTCTCGTAGGCCTGCTTGAGGTGGGCGGGGTCGGTGTCGTTCAGGGAGTAGCCCAGGCTCTTCAGGGCGATGGCGAAGACCTCGCGCGGGTCGTTGGGCAGGAGCAGACGGTCCTTCATCTCCGGCTTCCAGAGGTCGGCGTAGGAGGTCACGGCGCTCTCGCCCAGGGTGCCGGTGTTCACGGCGATGGCCGTGGAGCCCCACATGTAGGGCACGGAGAAGGTGTTGTCCGGGTCGAAGGGCTGGTCCGTGAACTTGGCGGAGAGGTTGGGGAAGTTGGTCAGCTTGGACTTGTCCAGCGGCAGGAGCATGTCCTGGCGGCGCATGAGGCCCACGTAGTCGGACGAGGGCACGATGAGGTCGTAGCCTTCCCCGGCCAGCTTGATCTTGGCGTACATGGCCTCGTTGCTGTCGTAGGTGGAGATGTGCACCTTGATGCCGGTTTCCCTGGTGAAGTTCTCGACCACCTCGTCCGGGATGTATTCGGACCAGATGTACAGGTACAGCTCCCCGCTGCCGGCAAGGGCCGGGACCGCGAAGGCGAGGGTCAGGACGATTGCGAGCAGTAGCTTTTTCATGACTTCTCCTTGAGCAGCCGCCGCGACAGGAGGACGGCGGCCACGGTTATAATGATCATCACCACGCTGAGCGCGTTGACGTCCGGCTTTATGCCGAGACGGACCATGGAATATATCCGCAGGGGCAGGACCTCGTAGGTCGGCCCCGTGGTGAAGAAGGAGACGATGACGTCGTCCAGCGACAGGGTGAAGCTCAGGAGCCACCCGGCGATGAGGCCGGGCGCGGCCATGGGCAGGACGATGCGCCGGAAGACCTGGTACTCGGCGGCCCCGAGGTCGCGGGCGGCCTCGACCACGGTGGGGTCGAACCCCTTGAACCGGGCGTAGACCGTGGCCGTGACGAACGGCACGCACAGGGTCACGTGGCCCATGAGCAGGGTCCAGAAGCCGAGCGACAGGCCGATGCCGAGGAAGAGGACCAGCAGGGAGATGCCGATGACGATGTCCGGCGACATCATCATGACGAAGACCCCGGCGAAGACCGCGCGGCGGCCCTTGAAGCGGTACTGGTGGAGCATGAAGGCGGCCAGGGTGCCGATGACGCAGGAGACCGTGGACGAGACCACGGCGATGGTCACGGAGCGCAGGGCCGCGTCAATCAGGGTGGTGCCCTGGATCAGCTCGCCGTACCAGCGCAGGGTGAACCCCTTCCAGGCCAGGGAGTACTTGGAGGCGTTGAAGGAGTAGACCGCGATGACGACCAGCGGCAGGTAGAGAAAGACGTAGACCAGGGCCGCGTAGACCCGCTTGACCCATATGTTCATATGCGCACCTTCCTTCCGGCCCGGCGCACGCTCTTGTAGTACAGGGCGAGCATCAGCCCCATGATGACGGTCATGGCGATGGAGGCCGCGGCCCCGAGCGGGATGTTGCGGGCCGCCAGGAACTGGTCGCGGATGTAGTTGCCGAGCAGCATGGTCCGCGCTCCGCCCAGGATGTCCGGGATGTAGAACATGCCCAGCGCGGGCAGGAAGACGAGCATGCAGCCCGAGACGATGCCGGGCATGGTCAGGGGCACGGTGATCTTGCGGAAGGTCGAGAAGCGGCTGGCCCCGAGATCGCGCGAGGCCTCCAGGAGCTTCAGGTCCAGCTTCTCGATGGCCGCGTAGAGCGGCAGGATCATGAACGGCAGCAGGGTGTAGACCAGGCCGATGAAGACCGCCGTGGGCGTGTACATGAGCTTGAGCGGCGCGTCGATGACCCCGAGGAAGAGCAGGAACTTGTTGACCACGCCGTCGGCCTTGAGCACGGCCACCAGGGCGTAGGTGCGGATGAGCGTGTTGGTCCAGAAGGGGATCATGACCAGCAGGAGCAGGGTCTTGGTGTACTTTTTGCCCGCCCGGGCCACGATGTAGGCGAAGGGGTAGCCGATGGCCAGGCAGAGCAGGGTGGCTGTGGCGGCCATGACCATGGACTCGGCCAGCATGGACCCCAGGGCGGGCTGGAGCAGCTCGCGGTAGCTGGCGAAGGACAGGACCGGCTCGATGAGGTCGTCCGGGTGGCGCTTGAGGAAGCTGACCGCCAGGAGCATGAGGGTGGGCACGGCCCCGAACAGGACCATCCAGCCGAGCACGCCGGTGACGACCAGCCGCTTGAACAGGTTATCCTTCATGGGGCAGGACCACCTCCCAGCCCTCGAACCAGCCCACGGCCACCCGGTCCCCGGCGTGGAAGTAGAGGCTCTCGCTGTCCTCGTCGAAGAACTCGGTGACCAGGATGCGCTTGCCGTCGTCCAGGGTGATGTCCACGTCGTAGGTGGCCCCCCGGTAGCAGGTGCCGTCCACCGTGCCCTTGAGCAGGGCCTTGGCGAACTTGTCGGCCAGGTCCGGGGACTCCTCCAGGTCCTTCATGACCTCCACGCGGAAGTCCTCGGGCCGCAGGAGCACGTGCACGCGGTCGCCCTCGGCGAACTCGCGCCGGGCCTTGACCAGCACGGACGCGCCCTCGACCTCGGCGGTGTAGCTCTCGGCCCGGCGGCCGGTGATGGTCCCGTCCAGGACGTTGATCTCGCCCACGAAGCGGGCCACGTACAGGTTGGCCGGTTCCTCGTAGATCTCGCGCGGGGTGCCCACCTGCTCGATGCGCCCGTCGTTCATGACCACCACCCGGTCGGACATGGAGAAGGCCTCCTCCTGGTCGTGGGTGACGAGGACGAAGGCGATGTCCAGGGTGCGCTGCAACAGCTTGAGTTCCTTCTGCATCTGCTTGCGCAGCCGGTAGTCCAGGGCGGACAGGGGCTCGTCCAGGAGCAGGACCCGGGGCTTGTTGACGATGGCCCGGGCGATGGCCACGCGCTGCTGCTGGCCGCCGGACAGCTCCGAGGGCATGCGTTTGCCCATGGCTTCCAGACGGACGAGCTTGAGGGCCTCGTCCACGGTGCGGCGGACCTCGGTCTCGGCCTGGCCAGCGATGCGCAGGCCGAAGGCCACGTTGTCGAAGACATTCATGTGCGGGAACAGGGCGTAGCTCTGGAACACGGTGTTCACGGCCCGCGACTCCGGGGGCACGCCCGCCATGGAGCGGCCGTCCAGCTCCACCCGCCCGCCGTCGCACTCCTCGAACCCGCCGAGGATGCGCAGGATGGTGGTCTTGCCGCACCCGGACGGGCCGAGCAGGGTGACGAACTCCCCGTCCTCGATGGACAGGGAGATGTTTTCGACGGCGGTCTCCCCGTCAAAGGTCTTGGTGACGCCGGACAGGGCGACGACAGGTTGTGTCATGTAGCTCCTCGAAGGATGAAGTCGCGGCGGGCGTTGTCAGGGCAGGACCACGGGCTGGAGCACAGCCGTGTCCGCCGGGACGGGAAGCGCGTGGCGGCGACGCAGTTTCGTTTTCAGGCACTCGATGCCCGGGTTGAACAGGAGGTGGACCAATACGGCGGCCGCCAGCGCGACGGCCAGGACGTAGGCCCCCTCGGGGTCGTCCATGTAGGTCTCGAACAGGGCGATGACGATGTAGTGGAGCAGGTAGAACGGATAGCTGACCTTGCCCGCGAACCGGTCCCATCGTAACCGTTTGAAGCCGCGAAAGACAAGGGGCATGGTCAGCAGGGCCGCTCCGGGCAAAAGAAACGGCCGCAGGGGGCCGGCCGCGAGGTCGGCCGTCAGGGCCAGTCCGGCCAGGGCCGGGAAGAGCGCGTAGTCGTACCAGCGCGGGTCCGGGTCGAGCCGCCGGTGGGCGCGGTAGGCCAGGATGCCGCCCGCGAACAGCCAGAATTCCAGCGGGAAAAAGCGCTTGAACAGGACCACGTCGGCCACCGGCGAGGCCATGACGGCCAGCTTGCAGGCCAGGCTTGCGCCCATGAGGGCGAGCAGGGTCCGGGTGCGCAGCCTGACCAGGAACGGGGCCAGGGCGTAGAAGGTCACCTCCAGGGACAGGGACCAGGCCTGGATGAGCGGGGCGTCGGACCACAGGGCCTCGCGGCTGCTGGTCACGAAGTACAGGCCGCCCTCGGGGTGGCGGGCCAGGGAGAAGAGCAGCTCCTGGCCGACGGTGGTGGCCGAGGTCCAGGCCATGACCAGGAAGGCGGCGGGGTCGGTCATGATCGCCCGCAGGGTCTCCCGGTCGGTCAGGGAGTGGACGTCCAGGCTGGTCAGCAGCCCCAGGCTGACCACCAGGGCCAGGACGTACATGGGGTACAGGGTCAGGAACCGGCTCAGGTAGAAGGCGCGGGCGCTGCCGTAGGTCCGATCCAGGATCAGGGCCATGTAGAAGCCGGAGATGGCGAAAAAGGTCAGCACAGCCTCGTGGCCGTCCACCATGGGAAGGTTGTCGAAGGCCGTGAAGTGCGAGTTGAAGACCGCGAAGGCGAGCAGCAGGCGGATGAAGCCCATGGCGTTACCTCCCTCTGCGGGAAACCGGACCGCTTTGGTCCGGCGGGGTGTCGTACGCGGTTTTAACCGCGGCCATGCGCCTCAATCCTTCAGCCGTTGAACCCGAGCGGGACGGGCCTGAGGTTGTCGGGAGGGATCGCGGACGGGAGGGACGCGCCGTGGCGGCGCAGTCCGGCCACGGAGCGGTAGGGTTCCCCGCCGCAGAGATAGGCGCGCAGCCGGTGCCTGGTCTCGTCGTCCATGAAGGCCATGAGGGGCTGGTGGACGTCGGCCACGCGGGACAGGGCGTCCCGGATGAGCCCGTCCCAGGCCGCGTGGTACCGTTCCAGGTCGTCGGGGTGCAGGGCCTTGCGGCAGCGGGTGCAGCCGCAGTCGAGGGGGATGTCCCGGCCCAGGTCGAACAGGCCGTATTCCTCGCTGATCTCCTGCCCCTTCCAGATGTCCCGCACCGCGATCTCGAAGCCGTAGGCCGTGGCCATGACGTTGGCGTCGCAGCGGTGATTGACGTAGCGCGCGTTGTCGCGGCTGACGACGTGCACGCCGGACTCGTCGGCGTAGACGGTCTTGCCGAGGTCGCGGACCCGGTCGGGCCGGTTGGCCGCGCGGGCGGCGTAGGCCGCCTCAAGCGGGTCGCGGACGTAGACGATGGTGCCCCGCGGGATGTCCCCGGCGGCGATCACGCCGTACCCGATGGTCGGATCGACGAAGCGCACTTCGGTCATGGGATGCATCATGGGAATCACCGCTCCCGCCGGGGCGGGAGCACGCTCGAGGTCGTCGGAACCGGATTACCAGTCCTCGTCGGTGTCGTAGTCGATCTCGTCTTCCAGGGTGTAGCTGCGCACCTTGATGCGCAGCTGGTCCTCGTCCTCCACCACGACGCCTTCGGCGGTGACCCACCTGTCGATGTACTCGATCAGGCTCTCGCCGTTCTCGTCGGGCTCGACGATGAACTCCTCCTCGCCGTCCACCAGCAGCACGACGCCGGATACGGTCTCATCATCCCAGTCCAGGGGGAGTATCTGTCCGAACAGGGAATCCTCATATACGTCGGTAGCCATTTTCTCCCGCTCCTATTGGTAGTTGTTGTCCGCGTCGTCTTCGTCGATGTTCAGCCGGTAGACCAGTCCGCCCTCCATGGGGATGAACTGCTTGCAGAACCGGTGCTGCACCGAGAAGCCGTTGGCCTCGTAGAACCGGCGGGCGTTCTCGAAGGCGCGCCCCTCGCCGGTCTCCAGGAACACGGATTTTCCCGTTTCCGCCGCCGCCCGGCGGATCATCTCGGCCACCAGGGCCGAGCCGATGCCCAGCCTGCGGAACTCGGGGTCCACGGTGATGCCGTAGAGCTCGTATTCGCCGGGCCAGTACATGATCGGGCCGTAGCAGACGAAGCCGATGATTCGCTCTCCGGCCCCGTCGTCGGCCTTGGCCAGGAGGAAGGTCTGGGCCTCCTCTCCGTTGCCGTAGGCGCAGTCCCAGGCCATGTCCTCGGCGGACAGCATGGCGTCGGCCGAAAACAGCCCGCTGGAGGCGGCCATGTTCAGGATGGTTTCCACGTCTTCGGGCGTGATGCCCGAGGAGATGCGGACCTCGCGCATGTCCTCGCGGACGCCTTCTTCTCTGGTTGTCGTGTCCATGGTGATCTCGAGGCCGTGCAGGCCCGTCAGGCGAGGGTCTTCGACCGCCCGCCGCGTTGCAGGTTCATGGAGGTGTAATTCATCGACGAGGTGTCGCCGACGACCTCGATGGTATCGACATTGATGGTTTCGATACCCAGGGAGTTCGTCGCCGTGCCGGTGACCTCGCAAGTCCGGCCCTCCAGGGTGGAGGGGTCCTGCTTCACGCCGAGAAGCAGGTATTCCGTGTCGCCGTCCTTGAGGACCAGGCCGAAATCGGTGTTGACCACCAGTCCCCAGACGGTCACGGCCTCGTCCGCGGCCGAAGCCGGGGCGGACAGGGCGGGAACGAGACAGAGAACTGCGGCCAGAAGCAAGGGAATCAGTTGCTTACGCATGGGCTATCCTGAGATGTTGTTTTCCACGGGGGTGAAGCTCTCCACGACCATGGACTCCACACCGCGTTCCTTGCGGACGACGCCGGTGAAGACCGCCTCCGTCCTGGACAGGGACAGGAGGTTCGGGAGGCTCTTGAAGTTCTCCACGAAGATTTCCCGCTCGTCCTTGCAGGCGATCAGCACCTCGGTCACGCGGAACTGCTCGTCCCACTGGCGCGGGACGACCATGCCCCTGACGGTGACCGTGTCGTTTCGGTGTTGTTCCTCTTGCAGCATCGCTCTTCTCAACCGGGTGGTTTTGAAGTGGCAGGAAAAGCATGGAGCATGCCAAATCCATAATTATCTGAAATTCTTTGATAAAATCATTCACCGTCAGAACAATTACAGGAATTTTATATTCCTGTTTTTCGCCATGCCGGTCGGCAGGTTCGGGATAGCCTTCATTTTCGGGCCTGATGGGTGCTGAGGTGACATGAATAAACATCATATAATCAGCATGTTGCAATTGAAAAAGAATTTTTTGTTCCGATATGGCCAAAAACGGAATTACAAGTTCTTCTTGCGGAAGTCCATCTTGTCCAGGCCGTGGCGGCCCAGCAGCTTGGACAGCTGGCGCGTGGTCACGCCCGCGCGCCGGGCCGCGTCCTTGATCACGCCGCCGCACTGTTCGAGAAGGCTCGACAGGTACTGGCGCTCGAACTTGTCCACGGTGATGCGCCGCGCCTCCTTGAGCGGCAGGCTGGTCCTGACCGGCGAGGTGACCACCTCGCCCTGGTTGTCCAGGAGATCCGGGGGGAAGCTCTCGGGCATGAGAACCTCCCCGGTCTCCAGGATGCAGGCCCGCTCGATGACGTTCTCCAGCTCGCGCACGTTGCCCGGCCACTCGTATTCCAGGAGGCGGTCCAGGACCTGGGGATGGATGCCCTTGACCTCGGTGTTGAGCAGGCCGTTGAACTGCTGGATGAAGACCTCGGACAGCCTGGGGATGTCCTCGATCCGCTCGCGCAGGGGAGGGATGCGGATGGGAAAGACGTTCAGCCGGTAGAACAGGTCGCGCCGGAACTTGCCGCGCTCGCACAGCTCGAGCATGTCCTCGTTGGTGGCCGCAATGATGCGCACGTCCACCGGGATGTCGGACTCGCCGCCCACGCGCTGGATGAAGCGCTCCTGGATGACGTTCAGGAGCTTGACCTGGACCGACTGCGAGACCGTGCCGATCTCGTCGAGAAAGATGGTCCCCCCGTGGGCCAGCTCGAACTTGCCGAGCTTGCGTCGGACCGCGCCGGTGAAGGCCCCCTTCTCGTGGCCGAAGAGCTCGCTCTCCACCAGGGTGTCCGGGATGGCCCCGCAGTGCACGCTGATGAACGGCTGGCTCTTGCGGTTGCTGTGCGCGTGGATGAGCTTGGCGATGAGCGACTTGCCCGTGCCGGTCTCGCCCGTGAGCAGGACCGTGGTCCGGGTCCCGGCAACCTGGCGGATCTTGACGAAGACGTCCCGCATGGCCTTGCTCCGGGTGTCCACGTATTCGAGCGAATCCTCGTTCCAGAACTGGCCGCGCAGGTAGTCCAGCTCGGACTTGAGCACGTCGGTCTCGCGGACCTTGTCCACGATCAGGTCCAGCTCTTCCTTTTCGATGGGATGCGTCAGATAGTCGAATGCCCCGGCCTTGACCGCGTCCACGGCATGGTGGGTGGTGGCCTCGTCCGCCAGGACCACGATGGCCGCCGACGGATACTGGGCCCACAGCCCCTCCAGCCCCTTGGCCACGGAGGTATGCCTGCCGAGCAGGGATTCCACGTCCACGAACAGGGTGTCCACCTCGCGGTCCGGCGCCTCGTTGGCGGCCACCGCGCCCGTCCCCGTCCCCAGTCGTTTGTCCTTCCCGAGCAAACCGCCGATCTCCTCCGACCGGCTCCCGTCGCGGGTAATCACAAGCATTTTGCGCATGCGGATAGTGTCTCCAGCCACCTTGTACTTCGATGCCGCCCCCGAGACAATTCAAAAGTGCGCCTGCGGCGCCCGGGGGAAGGGGGAGAGGGAAACCCTTGAAAAGGGTTTCCCTCTCCCCCTTCCCCCGGGACCCCCCATCCCCCTCACCCTCCCAAACTTTTTATCGCCGCTACGCGGGGAGGCAACACAGAAAAAGGCCCCTGACCAATTCCAAGTCAGGAGCCCCTCTTTCTCTTCAATCTTTGGAGCGATTCGGGCGGCGCAGCCACCCGACAGCGGCTCTCTCCCCGCGCTCGCACTAGGCTTGCGAGAGTGGTGCAGCTGTGCATTTTCTTCCGGGAGCTTTCACCGCAGCGTAGCCGTCTACGTGAGGATGAAAGCCCCCGGAAAAAATGTGCAGGTGCGCCGCTATCGGAAGCCGCTCTCCGTCTCCCTCCTAGCTCCACCTTATCAATCTGGGGTCGCACTTGCTTGCCAACCCCGGATGCGTCGGGAGGACGCGGACGCCGTAGCGCACGAGCCCGGACTCGGCCGGGCTGTAGGTGGCCCGGTAGAGCAGGGTGGAGCCCTCGGTGTGCTTGAGCTGCATGGGGATGCAGTCCACCACGGTCTCCTCGTCCGGGGTGGCGGCCACGAATTCGACCACGATCTCCTCGGTCAGCAGCTGGCCCCGGTCCACCTTGGCCGAGACCGTCAGCCGGTTGCCCAGGCGGAAGACGTCGCCGCTGATGCCCTCCACCTTGACCTCCTTGATGTTCACGGTGGCGAAGCGGCCGGGGATGCGCGTGCGCCATTCGCCCAGGCCCAGGGCCAGTTCGTTGTTGTTCTTGGCGCGCAGCTTGGACAGCTCTATGGCGGGCAGGTACATGTCGTCGATGTAGTCCCGGACCATGCGGTGGGTGCCATACTGGCGGAAGGCGGTCTGCATGGACGCCTTCATGCGTTGCAGCCAGGCGTGGGGCACGCCGTCGCCGCCCCGGTCGTAGAACTCGGGGACCACCTCGGATTCCAGGGTGGCGTACAGGTTGTCCGCGTCCACGATGTCCTGGTTGACCTGGCTCTGGTAGACCAGGCCGCTGCCCACGGCCCAGCCGTTGGTACCGTCGAAGGCCTCGTCCCACCAGCCGTCCAGGATGGAGCAGTTGGGCACGCCGTTGACCGCGGCCTTCATGCCGCTGGTGCCGCTGGCCTCCATGAGCCGGGTGGGGTTGTTCAGCCAGACGTCCGCGCCGGACACGAGCAGCCGCGCCAGGCGGATGTCGTAGCTCTCCAGGAAGATGACCCGGCCCAGGAAGTCGTCCTGCTTGGCCAGCCGGCAGATGAGGTTGATGTAGCTCGCGCCCATGGTGTCGGCCGGGTGGGCCTTGCCCGCGAAGATGATGTTCACCGGGCGATCGGCCTTGGTCAGGATCTCCTTGATCCGCTGGAGGTTGTGGAAGATCAGGGTGGGCCGCTTGTAGGCCGTGCAACGCCGCGCGAAGCACAGGGTCAGGTGGTCCGGGTTGAGCTCGTTCAGGAAGGCGTGCAGCCGGTTGGGCGGTTCGCCCTCGCGGGTCCACTGGGCGGCGATGGAGCGGCGCACCTCGTCATAGAGGCGGTGCTTGAGGGCCACGTGGGTGTCCCACAGCCGCCGGTCGTCCAGGCCGTCCAGGCAGCCCCAGTCGGTCTTTTCCAGGAGCTGGCGGTGTACGGACATGCTGCACGACTCCTCGATGTCGTGGCGGACGCGCTCGTCCAGCCAGGAGGTGATGTGCACGCCGTTGGTCACGTGGCCCACCGGGACCTCGCTCAGGATGAAGCCGCGCCACAGATCCTGCCACATGCGCCGGGACACGTCGCCGTGCAGGCGGGAGACGCCGTTGCGCTTGCAGGAGAGCTGCAGGGCCAGCACGGTCATGTTCAGGTGGTCGGCCTCCTCGGCGTAGATGTGCCCGAGGTTCCACAGCCCGTCCCAGGGCACGCCCATCTCGTCGGCGTAGCCCCGGAAGTAGTTCTCCACCAGGGACTTCTCGAACCGTTCGTTGCCCGCGGGCACGGGGGTGTGCATGGTGAACACGGTGTTGCCCCGGACGATCTCCTTGGCCGTGGGGAAGTCCACCCCGTCCAGGAGCATGAGCTGGCGGATGCGCTCGAAGAGCAGGAAGGCGGAGTGGCCCTCGTTGAGGTGGTAGACCGACGGGACGATGTCCAGGGCGGTGAACAGCCGGATGCCGCCCACGCCGAGGATGATCTCCTGCTCGATGCGGCCCTTGGAGGTCGGGTCGTAGAGCTTGGAGGTGATGTCCCGGTCCGAGCGGGAGTTCTCGACCACGTCCGTGTCGAGCAGGTAGAGCCTGGCCCGGCCCACGTGGACCTCCCATATCTGGGCGTACACGGTGCGGCCCGGCAGGTCCACGGTGATCATGACCTTTTCGTCGTTCCGCTGGAGCGGGGTGATGGGCATGGTGGCGAAGTTGTTCTCGTGGTACTCGACCACCTGGTCCCCGTTGCCGTTGATGCGCTGGTGGAAGAAGCCGTTCTTGTACAGCAGGGAGATGCCGATGAACGGCAGGTTCAGGTCGCTGGCCGACTTGATGTGGTCGCCGGAGAGCAGGCCCAGGCCGCCGGAGTAGACCGGGATGGCCTCGTGCAGGCCGAACTCCATGGAGAAGTAGGCCACCGGGTTCTTCCAGGTGATGCCCCTGACGTCGGCCTTGGCGCTCTCGGCCATGTAGGCGTCGAACCGCTCCAGAACCGAGTTCAGGCGGCCGATGAATTCCGGGTCGTCGGCCAGTTCGGCCAGCCGGTCGCGGCGCATGGTGTCCAGGAACAGGACCGGGTTGTGGCCGCTCTCGTGCCATTTGTCCGCGTCCATCCATTCGAACAGCTCCTGGGAGTCGCGGTGCCAGACCCACCAGAGATTTTCGGCCACGTCGCGCAGCCGGGCCAGGGGCGCGGGCAGCTCGGTGACCACGGTGAAGGACCGCAGCCTCGGCTGGGTCGTGTTCACGCCCGAGAAGCTGATCTCCGCGCCGGGCGCGGCGACCATGCGCTGCACGCCCGCGATGCGTTCGGTGCGGATGTCGGCCGCGTACTCGTAGGCCTCCAGGTAGCGGGGATAGAAGTGGGCCCAGGTGGCCTCCTCGGCGATCTTGCGGGCCTCCTTGCTGCGAGAGACGCGCTCCTCGGGCGTCCAGCGGGTGAAGTCCGAGAGGTAGAGGGCCAGGTTCTCGCGCGCGGTCTCGTAGTCGTCCTCCAGCCGGTTGAGGACGTGCACGCCGGGGTGTCCCTGGGGGTGCCGCTCCATGATCCACTGGCCGAAGCCGGCCCGGTCCGAGGTCACCGTGGGCACGGCGAAGGCCGCGCTCTCCATGGGGGTGTAGCCCCACGGTTCGTAGAAGGACGGGAACACGGTCAGATCCATGCCCGCCAGGGCGTCGTAGTATTCCAGGTTGAGCACGCCGTCGTTGCCGTCCAGGTAGACCGGGATGAAGATGACGCAGCAGCGGTTCACGGCCTCGTTGTCCAGCTTGCGCTCGCGGCACTTCATGACCACGGGGTCGTGGTCCGCGTCGCCCAGGTGGTGGGTGGAGATGCCCGCGTACTTCTCGATGTCGTAGCGCTCCTGCTTGAGGCGGCGCCGGGCCTCGTCGCTGAAGCCCGCGTAGCCGCAGGAGACGAGCAGGAAGGCGACCACGGTGACGTCCTTGCCGGACTTGGCCAGCTCCTCGTTCAGGTCGCCCAGCCCGTCCAGGAGCAGGTCGATGCCCTTGTTGTGGAATTCGTAGCGTCCGGAGGTCGCCACCAGCAGGGTCTTGGCCGGGTCCAGGTCCCGTTCGAGGAAGTTGGCGGCCAGGTCCAGGAGCTGCTTGCGCGAACGTTTGCGGGTCTGGGCCACGGCCGTGGGGTCGGCGAACCCATCGAGGTTGAAGCCGTTGACCGTGACCACGGCCGGGTTGGTGCCGAGAAGGTTGGAGGCCTCGCGCCGGGTGATGTTGGAGACCGTGGTGAAGCAGTCCGCCTCGCGGGCCGAGACCGACTCCATGGAGTGCTTGGCCGTGACCCCGTAGGCCTTGGCCTCCTGGGACGGCTCGATCTCTTCGAGCCGCTTGTAGATGTCCACGCCCGCCCCGGACATGGCCCGGCCGAGCATGGTGGCGTGGGTGGTCAGGACCGTGGACACCGAGGGCGCGTGCTTCTTCAGGTGGAGCACGCCCGCCCCGGACATCCACTCGTGGAAGTGGGCGTAGACGTCGGCCCCTTCGCCCACGTCCTCGCTGATTTCCTTGATGGCCATGGCCGCGGCCGTGGAGAACAGGACCGGTTCGATGTAGTCCCAGCCTCCGGCCATGGAATCCACGCCATAGTCGTTCCACAGCTGGAACAGGAGCTTGTCGTGGGCCGGGAAGGCGTTGCGGAAGCCGATGAGCAGGACCAGCGGCTTGCCCGGGATGTCCCACTGGCCGGTGGCGGTCTCGATGCCCCAGGCCTTGAGCCGTTCCAGGGCCGGGCGGACCGTGTCGGGCGGATCGGAGGGCAGGAACCCGGGGTTGCGGTCGAGCAGCGGACCCACGGCCACGTAACGGTTGTCGAAGGCCGCCTTGGCCTGCGGGGCCTTGCTGCTTATGACGGTGTAGATGCCGCCGACCTTGTTGCACACTTCCCAGGAAACTTCGAACAGCCAGCTTTTATCCATGGCTTTTTTCTCCTACCCCTGCCGCCTGTCCGAACCGTCCAGCCGGAGGGCGAGGTCGTTGAGCACGTTCATGTAGGTAATGAACGCCTGATGCGGGGTGTCGTACGGGTTGAAGTACTTGTGCACGTCGCCGTCGGAAAACCACTTGGTGCACATGTAGTAGAAATGGTCGCTGGTCAGCAGCTCCCGCCAGGTGGCGATGATGTCCTCGTCCCCTGAATCCAGAACCTTGTCTTCCAGGGCGTAGGCCAGTTCGGCGGCCTGGTCCTGCATGGGGTTGCCCAGCCAGGCGGTCACGTCGCGTTCCAGGTCGGCCCAGGAGGTGAAGTAGGGCACGTCGAGCTGGGCCATGGGGTCCAGGTGCGCGGCGGCCTCGCCCGGGGTCTCGAAGACGAAGTCGTCCCGGGACAGGATCGCCTCGGGCAGCTTGCGGAAGAACTCGAAGATGCCGGTGTCGGCCCACTGGTGCTCGCCGATGGTCTCGTAGTCCATGAACAGGTTGATGATCTCGCCGCTGCCCGCCACCTTGTGGACCCAGTCCGCGTATTTTTCCACGGTCACGGGCCACTCGCTCCACCCCCGGTCCGAGAAGCGGAAGGCCACGTCGTCGGACAGACGGTAGTTCTTGAGCAGGGCCTTGAGCTTGGAGCAGCCCGCGGGCTGGTACACGAAGTTGGGCGAGCGCCAGCCCAGGACCTGGTCCGCGCCCTCGGCCAGGACGGCCCGGTAGCCCATCTTCTCGATCTCCTGGGCCAGGTCGTTGCTGTAGATCAGCTCGGTGTTGCGGAAGGTCACGGGTTTGGTCCCGAAGAACTCCTCCAGGATGCGGCTGTGCATCTTGACCTGGCGGCGGAACTCCTCCTTGGAGAAGAGGAAGGCCAGGGAGTGGTAGTGGGTCTCGCCGATGAACTCCACGCAGCCGGTATCGGCCAGGGCCCGGAAGGTTTCCAGGACCTCGGGGCAGAACTCCTGGAACTGCTCCATGGCCACGCCGGTGATGGCGTAGGAGATGCGGAACCTGCCCTGGTGTTGCTCGATGAGGTCGAGCATCATCCGGTTGGCGGGCAGGTAGCACTTTTCGGCCACCTTGCGCATGATGTCGCGGTTGGCGGCCTCGTCGCGGTAGTGGTGGCTGCGGCCCATCTGGAAGAAGGAATAGCTCTTGTCCAGCCGCATGGGCTGGTGGACCTGGAAGTAGAAGCAGACGGAAATCATGCGCGCCCTCCGGTAAGTTGCCGGTACACGTCGAGAACCTTTTCGGCGGCCCGGTCCCATTGGATCTTCTTGAGGGTTTCCCGGCCCTGTTCAACCAGGGTCCTGGCCCGCTTCTCGTCGGTCAGGATGTCCTCGATCTCGAAGGCCAGCCGGTCCACGTCCCAGAAGTCCACCTTGACCGCGTGCTCCAGGACCTCGGCCACGCCGGACTGCTTGGAGACGATGCACGGCACGTCGAAGACCATGGCCTCCAGCGGGGTGATGCCGAAGGGCTCGGACACGCTGGGCATGACGTACAGGTCGCTCATGGCGTAGATGCGCTCCACGTCGGTGCCCTGCACGAAGCCGGTGAAGTGGAAGCGGTCGGCCAGGCGGAGTTCGGCCATGCGTTCGACCATGCGCGGGAACATGTCGCCGGTCCCGGCCATGGCGAAGCGCACGTCGTTGTGGTTCTCGAGGACCTTGGCCGCCGCCTCGACGAAGTAGTCGGGCCCCTTCTGGAAGGTGATCCGGCCCAGGAACAGGACCAGCTTCTCCTTGAACGGCTTCTTCACGCGCAGTTGCCCCAGCCGCCGTTCCTTGGTCACGGCGTTGTGGACCACGGTGATCTTGTCCGGGTCGATGGAGTAGCGGTTGACGATGGTCTCCTTGGTGTAGTGGCTGACCGCGATGATCCGGTCGGCCGCCTCGAACCCGGCCCGCTCGATGTCGTAGACCTTCTGGTTGACGTGTTCGCCCGAGCGGTCGAACTCGAGCGCGTGGGCGTGGACCACCAGGGGCTTGCCCGAGACCCTTTTCGCCTCGATGCCCGCCGGGGCGGTCAGCCAGTCGTGGGCGTGGATGACGTCGAACTTCTCGGTCAGGCCGAGGTGCGCGCCGATGAGGCTGTAGCGCACGATCTCGGCCATGAGGTCCTTGCCGTACCCGCCCTTGAAGTCGTTCTTGAGCTCCCCGAAGATGTCCTCGGTGGTGATCAGCTCGTTCCTTTCGAGCAGGGAATGGTATTCCCGTTCGGTCAGGTACGGTCGCAGGGGCGAGAGGACCTCGAGCACGGACAGCCGTTCCTGGAGCTTGCGGATCTCGGTCACGCCGACCTTGGTGCGCAGCCGGTTGGCCCCGAGCAGGGTCAGGTGGCCGCCCTCCTCGTCGGAGTCCAGCCGGGGCAGGACGAACAGGATGTCGGTGCCGAGATGGGCCAGCCCCTTGGTCAGGCCCAGGCATGCCGTGCCCAGGCCGCCGGAGATGAATGGCGGGAATTCCCACCCGAACATGAGTACGCGCATGGGGCTACTTCTCCTTGAGGAGCTTGTTCAGGCGGATGGCCTCGGCCATGGACCACGCCTGGGCCACGGCGCCCTTGGGCGCGTGCGGCGGGTTGCCCGTGTACAGCTCCGGCACCGCGCTGATGCAGAAGTCGTCGGGAAATTCTCGCAGGATCGGCTTGAAGTACTTGCGCAGGAAGGCCTTGGTTCCGGCGCGGTCCTCGGCCTGGCGCAGCAGGGCCTGGCCGAAATGTCCGGCCAGCCAGGGCCAGACCATGCCCTGGTGGTAGGCCGAGTCGCGGGAGTCGGCGTCGCCCTTGTAGAAGGGCGAGTAGGCCGGGTCCCGGGGCGAGAGGGTGCGCAGGCCATAGGGGGTCAGCAGGTGGGCCTGAACCACGCCGATGACCGCGCGCATGTGGTGGAAGTCGAGCATGGTGTGCGGCAGGGACAGGGCGAAGATCTGGTTGGGCCGGATGCGCCGGTCCTGGCCGTGCTCGTTCACCACGTCGCACAGGCAGTTGTCGCGGTCGTTCCAGAAGCGGGTCGTGAAGTGGGCGCGCAGCCGGTCGGCGGCCTCGCGGGCGCGCCCGGCCAGGACATCGTCCTCGGTCTCGGCCAGCTCCAGGAAGCAGCCCAGGGCGTTGTACCACAGGGCGTTGATCTCCACGGCCGCCCCGTGGCGCGGGGTGACCGGGCGGCCGTAGGCCTGGGCGTCCATCCAGGTCAGCTGGGTGTGCTCGTTGCCCGCCCAGAGCAGCCCGTCCGGGTCCAGTCCGCACAGGGGCACGCGCCCGTCCAGGTGGGCGGCCACGATGTCGCGCAAGGCCGGATAGACCTTGTCCATGATGAATTTCTTCGAGCCGCGCGTCTTGAGGTATTCCTGCACGGCCCAGAAGAACCACAGGGAGGCGTCCACCGAGTTGTAGGCCAGGTGGTCGGAGTTCTGGTCCAGGTAGTTGGGCAGGAGCCCGTCGCGGGTCAGCCCGGCGTAGGCGGCCAGGACCTCCTCGCCGAAGGCCCTGCGGCCGGCGTGGAAGGTCAGCCCGGGCAGACTGATCATGGTGTCCCGCCCCCACTCGCCGAACCAGTGATAGCCCGCGATGACCGAGGCGAAACCCGAGCCGTTGCGGATTAGGAACTGCCCGGAGAAGTACTTGAGCCACTGCTCGGGCTTGCTGCGGTCCTTGCAGGCCGCGAACTCGGCCTCGCGCCGGGCGATCTCCTTCCTGCGCTGGTGCTCCAGGTTGCCGAGCGGCTCCACCGAGGCGGCGAAGATCACGGGCTTGCCCTTTTCCAGGACGGTCTCGAACATGCCGGGGCAGAACAGGTCCTCCTGGTAGTCGAAGCCGCGCGTGCGCTCCATGAGGTATTCGATGTTGTAGACCCACTTGGGGCCGGGGAAGAACTCCGAGGTCCGGTTGGTGCCCATGTACAGGGGCGGCATGCCCTCGTAGGGCTGGATCTTGCGGCCGTTCCGCTCGGGGTAGGACTTGGGCCGCAGGAACATGTTCTCGCGGGTCAGGGTGTGGATGTCCCGGTAGGCCAGCAGGGGGCGCAGCCGCAGGGCGGGCTTGACGTTGCCCTCAAGCAGTTCATAGCAGACCAGCACGGTGTTCTTGCCGTGGATCATGAGGAAGGACTTGCGGATCAGGGCGTCGCCGATGCGGTAGGTCGTGGCCGGGTAGAGGCCCTGGTCGAAGGAGTCCACGAACTGGTGGCCGGTGGGGTGGTACACGCCGGGGTACTTGTTGGAGGAGAGCAGGAACTCCCGGTCGTTGGCCAGGACCGAGGTCTCCAGTTTGGAAAGCAGGACGAAGCGCCCCTTGGGCTCCGTCAGGGCCGCGACCAGCAGGCCGTGGTACTTGCGCGTGTGGCAGTTGATGATGGTGCTGGACGAGTACCCGCCGAGACCGTTGACGTCGATCCATTCCTTCCTGGTCGCCGTCTCGGTGTTGACGCACTCGTCTCTGGAAATGTGCAGCATGATGTCCACCTGTGGAAAAGAGGTTGTGAAGATGTGAGCTGCCCCTGGAAGGGGTATTTCCGATGATTCAAGTTGATAGCAAAACCCCGCCAGTTGCAAGGGAAAAATGTCTCCATAACGGAATATTCGCCAAACGGTACGGAATGACGTGTGGAGGCGGGAGCCGGTCGTCCGGAATGGCCGCCGGACGGGCGGCGGAACGCGTCTAGGGGATGTTCCGCCGGAGGACGTTTTCCAGGCCGGCCCCGTCCAGGGGCTTGGCGATGTAGTCGGTCATGCCCCCGGCCAGGAAGTCCTCGCGGTCGCCGGTCATGGCGTAGGCGGTCATGGCGATGATCGGGATGGCGGCCTTGTCCGGACCGGCCTGGCCCTGGCGGACGGCCCGGGTGGCCTGGACCCCGTCCATGACCGGCATCTGGATGTCCATGAGGACCAGGTCGAAGTCCTCCCGGCGCAGGGTGGCCAGGGCCTGCTCGCCGTCGGTCACGGCCCGGACCAGGTGGCCCATGCGCCTGAGCAGGCCGGACACGGCCAGGCTGTTGACCCGGTCGTCCTCGGCCAGGAGGACGCGCAGGGTCGGGAGCGGCGCGTCGGGGGGCAGGGCCGTGGTCCTGGCGGGCCGGTCGTCGGCCGGGCGCAGGGGCACGCACAGGCCGAAGACCGTGCCCCGTCCCGGTTCGCTGTCCACGGCCAGGGTCCCGCCGAGCAGGCCGATCATGCGCTTGGTGATGGCCAGGCCCAGTCCGGCCCCCTGGTAGTGGCGGGTGAAGCCGCTGCTGACCTGGGTGAAGTGTTCGAACACGGTGCCCAGCTTGTCGTCGGGGATGCCGATGCCGGTGTCCGTGACCGTGAAGAGCACGTGGACCGTGTCCGGCCGCAGCCGGGGCAGGGTCGTGACCTCCACGGTCACCCCGCCGGTCTCGGTGTACTTGATGGCGTTGCCGATGAGGTTGACGAGGACCTGCTGTATGCGGGTGTCGTCGCCGAAGAGACGGTCCGGCAGGTCGTCGGGCAGGTCGAAGACCAGGGACAACCCCTTGGACCGGGCGGCCACGGCGAACATCTGCTCCAGCCCGGACAGGGTGTCGCGCAGGTTCACGGGCTCCTCGCGGATGTCCAGCTTGCCCGCCTCGATGCGGGAGAGGTCGAGGATGTCCGTGAGCAGCCGGGTCAGCCGACGGCTCGCCTTGATGCCGTAGGCCGCGTATTCGGCCTGCTCCTCGGTCAGGTCGCCCGCGCGCAGGAGCTGGAGCATGCCCATGATGCCGTTGAGCGGGGTGCGGATCTCGTGGCTCATGTTGGCCAGGAATTCGGACTTCACCCGGCTGGCGGATTCGGCCAGGTCCTTGGCCTCCACCAGGGCGCGCGAGGTCAGCACCCGTTCGGTGATGTCCGAGAAGATGCAGGCGAACTGGCCGGGCGCGGGCCGGAAGGCGCTGACGTTGAAGAACTTGTCCTGCTCGGCGGCGTAGTGCTCGAAGTGGATGGGCTCGCCGGTCAGGGCGACCTTGCCGTAGGTCTCGATCCAATAGCGCTCGGTGCCGGGGAAGACCTCGAGCAGGGTCCGGCCGACGATGTCGGCGGCGGTCACGTCGGTGATCCGCTCGAAGGCCGGGTTGACCCGCAGGAAGCGGTAGTCCACGGGCACGCCCGCCTCGTCGCAGATGATCTCATGGGAGGCGAACCCGTCGAGCATCCGGTGGAAGAGCAGTTCGTACTCCTTTTCCAGGGAGCGCTGGCGGGTGATGTCGCGGCTCAGGGAGAAGACCGACTGGACCTCGCCGCTCTCGTCCCGCTCCGGGAAGAGCCGCCAGTCGAAGTGGCTGGAGCGCCCCCTCCAGTTCATGTGGAACTCGGCGGCCTGGGGTTCGCCGGTCTCGAAGACCCGGCGGATGTGTTCGTCCCAGAAGCGGCACAGTTCCTCATCGATGCCGAGTTCCCGGCTGGTCTTGCCGAGGAAGGCCGAGGCGGGCACCCCCGTCAGTTCGAGGACGTTCCTGGAGACGAAGAGGTGGCGCGACTCCCGGTCGAAGCGCATGACGATGTCCGGCATGTTGTCGATCAGGGTGCGGTACAGGTTCTCGCTCTCGTGCAGGGCCACCTCGATGCGTTTCATTCCGGAGATGTCCATGGCCGCGGCCAGGACCACCGGGGTGCCGTCCATGTCCCGGAAGGGGAGGTTGCGGACGAGCAGGGTGGCCCCGTCCCTGGTGGTGGTCTCCCAGGTCAGGGCCCGGCCCGATTCCAGGACCTCCCTGGTGCGGCAGTGGACGCACGGCTCCCGGCGTCCGTAGATGACCTCGTGGCACGGCCCGTCCTCGCACCGCCCCAGGGTGCGCCGGAAGTGCTCGTTGGCGAAGGCGATGCGGTGTTTCCCGGTCTGGAGGTATACGGACAGGGGCAGGTGATCCAGGAGCGAGTGCATCCACTCCCGGCTCCTGGCCACCTGGGCCTCGGCCCGCGTGCGCTGTTCGATCTCCTCGCGCAGGTGGGCGGTCTTCCGGTTGACCTGAATCTTGAGGAAGATCAGCCCGCCCACGGCCATGACCAGGGCCAGCGGCAGGACGAAGACCAGGGACTGCCGGGCGGTCTGGAGGAAGGAGGGCTTGGGCCGGGGCAGGATCGGGCTGAACCACTTGAGGTACAGCCGGTCGTAGGTCCCGTTGGAGAAGACGATGGCCAGCCCCTCGTTCAGCCGGGCCAGCAGGGCGTGGTCGCCCTCGTGCACGGCCATGCAGAATTTCTGGACGAACCCGGACATGGGCCCCGGGCCGCCCGGCCGCAGGGTCGGGTCCAGGGGCGAACGCACGTCCTCGATGTTGGTCAGCCCGAGTTTCTTGACGATCTGCCAGCCCACCACCTGCTGCACCAGGACCGCGTCGCCCTGCCCCTCCGAGAGCATGCGCAGGGCCTGGACGTAGCTTCGTTGCGGGAGGAGCTTCCCGGCCAGGTGGTTGCGTTCGGCGTACTCCTCGGCCGTGTCCCCGCGCATGACCAGGACCACCTTGTCCTTGAGGTCCGCCTCGCTTTCGATGTCCCTGGTCCCTTTGCGCACGAAGATGGAGCCGTGCATCTGCAGGTAGGGGATGGTGAAGTCGAAAAAGGCGTCGCGCTCCGGGGACCAGGAGACCAGGGGCAGGACGTCGAGCCTGCCTTCGGCCAGTTCCCGCTTGATGTCGGCCCACGGCCCGACCTTGAAGCGGACCTCGAGCCCGGCCTCGCGGGCCACGGCCCTGAGCAGGTCCACGGAAAAGCCGTCGGCCGCGCCGTCGGGCCGGGCCAGTGCAAAGGGGGGATAGTCGAGTTCGCTGGCGGAACGCAGCACGGCCGGGACGTCCTCGGCCGGGGAAAGGGCGGGCGCGGCCAGAGAGACCAGGACCGCCGGGAGCAGGATCGTCAGGATGAATCGGAACAGGGCCATAGGGTTACCGCCGATATCGGAAAAGCGGGAAAACACGAGACGCATTGGGTCTGCACATTGTTATGGCATTCTCCGCACAGGTCAAATGATAATCCGATTCCGGCCGACGGAAACGCGGCCGCGGGGCGTTTCCCCACGGCGCGCGGCGGCGGTCCGCGATCCCGGTCCGGGCAGGGCCGTCTAGTCCGTGGAGGGGTGGCTCCCGGCCCGGCCGAAGAGGCGGTTCAACCGCTGCTGGGCCGCGTCCAGGTACATGTAGTAGACCGGGGTGAAGTACAGGGTCAGGAGCTGGGAGACCAGCAGGCCGCCGACCACGGCCAGTCCCAGCGGACGCCGGGCCTCGGCCCCCGCGCCCAGGCCGAGCGCGATGGGCAGGGTGCCCATGAGCGCGGCCATGGTGGTCATCATGATCGGCCGGAAGCGGATGAGCGCGCCCTCGCGGATGGCCTCGGCCGCGCCATGGCCGTGCCCGCGCTGGGCCTCCACCGCGAAGTCGATCATCATGATGGCGTTCTTCTTGACGATGCCGATGAGCATGATGATGCCCACGAACCCGTAGATGTTCAGGTCCTGGCCGAAGACCATGAGGGTCAGGAGCGCGCCCACGCCCGCCGACGGCAGGCCGGACAGGATGGTCAGCGGGTGGACGAAGGACTCGTAGAGCACGCCCAGCACCATGTAGATGACCAGGATGGCCATGACCAGCAGGACCCACAGGCCGCGCATGGAGTCCTGGAAGGCCTGGGCCTCGCCCTGGAAGCTGGTGGAGACCGAGGCCGGGACCACCTCGGCGGCCAGCTTCGAGACCGCGTCCACGGCCGAGCCCAGGGACTCTCCCGGCGGCAGGTTGAAGGAGATGGTCGCGGACGGCAGCTGGCCCGAGTGGTTGACGGACAGCGGGCCCACGCCCAGGCCCCACTTGGCCAGGGTTTCGAGGCGCACGAGCTTGCCGTTGGCGGAGCGCACCGAGAGCATGGCCAGGGCGTCCGGGTTGGACTGGTACTGCGGGCCCAGCTCCATGATGACGTCGTAGGTGTCGGTGGGCGCGTAGATGGACGAGACCTTGCGGTTGCCGAAGGAGGTCGAGAGGGCGTCCTCGATCTGGTAGGCCGAGATGCCGAGCGCCGAGGCCTTGTCGCGGTCGATGTCGATGGCCAGCTCGGGGTTGTCGAACTCCATGTCCGAGGACACGTCCTGGATGCCGGGCAGCTCCTGCATGCGCTTTTCCATGTCCGCTGCGGCCTGGAACAGGACCTCGGTGTCGGGGCTCTGCAGGGTGTACTGGTACTGGCCCTTGGAACTGCGCCCGCCGATGCGGATGGCCGGGGGATTGGACACGAAGGCCCGGATGCCCGGCACCTGCGAGAGCTTGGCCCGCAGCCGCTGCTGGACCCCCTCGATGGGGCCGCGTTCGCTGCGCGGCTTGAGATCGACCATGAGGCGGCCGGAGTTGCCGCCCCGGTTGGGGCCGCCCCCGCCGACCACGGACATGTAGTTCTGCACGGCCGGGTCGTTGGCCACGATCCGCATGAGCTGCTGCTGGCGCTCCTTCATGATGTCGAAGGCCACGCCCTGTTCGGCCTCGGTGGAGACCATCAGGCGGCCCGCATCCTCGGTGGGCAGGAAGCCCTTGGGGATGGCCCGGAACAGGACCACGGTAAGAATCAGGACCAGGATGGAGGCGAGCATGGTCAGCCGGTGGTGGCGCAGGGTCCAGTCCAGGGTGCGGGCGTAGAACCGGCGCAGCCCCTCGAAGCCCCGCTCGAACAGGTTGAACAGTTTGCCGTGATGCGTCTCCCCGTTGTGCGGCTTGATGATCAGGCTGCACAGCATGGGGGTCAGGGTCAGGGAGACCAGCCCGGAGATGAGGATGGAGGCGCAGATGGTCACGGCGAACTCGTGGAACAGGCGGCCCACGATGCCGCCCATGAAGAGCACGGGCAGGAACACGGCGGCCAGGGAGATGGTCATGGACACGATGGTGAAGGCGATCTCCTTCGAACCGTCCATGACCGCCTCCAGGGTGGACTTGCCCATCTCCCCGTGGCGGACGATGTTTTCGAGCATGACGATGGCGTCGTCCACCACGAAGCCCACGGACAGGGTCAGGGCCATGAGCGATATGTTGTTCAGGCTGAACCCGTAGAGGTACATGACCGAGAAGGTGCCGATGACCGACATGGGCAGGGCCAGGCTCGGGATGATGGTGGCCGACAGTCTGCGCAGGAAGAGAAAGATGACCAGGATGACCAGGCCCACGGTGAGCAGCAGGGTGAACTGCACGTCCCCGATGGACTCCTTGATGGACTCGGAGCGGTCGTAGAGCACGTTCAGGTTGATGGCGGCGGGCAACTGGGACTGGAAGGAGGGCAGCAGGGCGCGCACGGCCTTGACCACCTCCACGGTGTTGGTGCCGGGCTGGCGCTGGATGGCCAGGACCATGCCGGGCTGGCCGTTGTACCAGTTGCGCCGTCTGGTCTGCTCCACGGAGTCGAACACGTCGGCCACGTCGGACAGGCGCACGGGCGCGCCCTTGCGCCAGGCCACCACCAGGGGCTTGTAGTCCTCGGCGTTCATGAGCTTGCCGCTGGAGCGGACGATGTACTCGCGCACGGGGCCGGCCACGGTGCCCACGGGCAGGTTGACGTTGCCCTTGCGCACGGCCTCGGCCACCTCGTCCACGCCGAGCTCCATGGCCGACAGCCTTTCGGGCGAGAGCTGGATGCGCACGGCGTACTTCTGGGAGCCGTAGACCTGGACCTGGGCCACGCCGTTGACCATGGAGATGCGCTGGGCCATGAAGTTCTCGGCGTACTCGTTGACGTCGGACAGCCGCATGGTCGGCGAGGAGAGCGAAAGATAGAGGATGGGCGAGTCCGCCGGGTTGACCTTGCGGAAGCTCGGGGTGGAGGTCATGTCGTCGGGCAGCCGCCGCAGGGCCGTGGTGATGGCCGACTGCACGTCCAGGGCCGCGTCGTCGATGTTCCGCTCCAGGGTGAACTGCAGGGTGATGCGCGTGCTGCCCAGGCTGGAGATGGAGGTCATGGAGTCCAGCCCGGCGATGGTCGAGAACTGTTTTTCCAGGGGCGTGGCCACGGACGAGGCCATGGTCTCGGGGTTGGCCCCGGACAGGGAGGCCGAGACCTCGATGGTCGGGAAGTCCACGCTGGGCAGGTCGCTGACCGGCAGGCGCAAGTAGGCCATGACGCCGAAGACCAGGATGGCGGTCATGACCAGGGTGGTCATGACCGGGCGGCGGACGAACAGGGCGGACGGATTCATTATTGTTTGTCCTCGGCCGGGGCCTTGGCGGGAGTCCCCGCCGCGCCCTTGCCGTCGGCCTTGGCCGCGTTTTTGCCCATGTTCTTGATGGACACCTTGGCGCCGGGGCTCAGCCCCACCTGGCCGTCCAGGACCACCATATCGCCGGGCTCGATGCCGGACCGGATGACCGTGCGTTTGCCCACGATGTGGGCGGTGACCACCTGCCTCGGCTCCACGGTGCCGGACGCCGGGTCGTCCCCGGCGGTCTTGACCACGTACACGTAAGGCCCGTCCATGCCCTGGAGGACCGCCCCGGTGGGCAGGAGCAGGGCGTCCTTGAGGGTCCGCAGGGTCAGCTCCACCCGGGCGAACTGGCCGGGCCAGAACCGGGTGTCGTCGTTGGGGTAGGAGGCCAGCAGCCGGATGGTGCCCGTGGTCGTGTCCACGGCGTTGTCCACGGCGGCCAAATCCCCGTCAACGGGCGTGGAGGTCATGCCGGACGGGGTGATGCTGACGCGCATGGGCCCCTGTCTGCGGCGCTCCATGATCTCGCCCAGGTAGCGCTCGGGCAGGGTGAAGGAGACGTTGATGGGCCGGATCTGGTTGATGACGCACAGGGTGCGGTCGTCGTTGGCCTTGATGACGTTGCCCACGTTGACCTGGACGATGCCCACCCGCCCGGAGATGGGGGCGCGGATGGCGGCGTAGTCGCGGTCGAGCCGGGCCTGCTCCAGGGCGGCCTCGTTGAGCCGGATGGTGTTTTCCAGTGAGGTGGCCTCGGCAAAGGTGTTGTCGTAGGACTCCTGGGCGACCACGTTCAGCTCGCGGAGCTTGGAGTAGCGGCGCAGGTCCTCCTTGGCCTTGTTCAGGTGGGCGCGGTCGCGGTCGAGCCGGGCCTGGGCCTCCTTGATGGCCAGGTCGAAGGAACGCGGGTCCACCTGGAAGAGCAGGTCGCCCGCCTCCACGTCCTGGCCGTTCTGGACCAACTGCTTGACGATGATTCCGCCCACCCTGGACTTGATCTCCACCGAGGCCAGCGGGGTGACGTTGCCCACGGCGGATAGGGTCACGGGCACGTTCTCGCGCACGGCGGCCACGGCCGTGACCGGGACCACGCGCTCCCGTTTGGCCTTGTTTTCATTGCCGCCGCAGGCCGCGAGCAGGGCTGCCGCGAGCAGGCAGAGCAGCCCGGCCAGGACCGGGCCGGGAACCCGTTTCCGGGGCCGGTTTCCATGCGGAACAGAGACAGATGAGCGAGGCACGTGCCCTCCAGGTCGTCGGCCCCGTGCGGGCGGGGACCGGAAGTCCGTCCGGGCGCGGAGACCCGGTGGACGGTTGTTCAATTCATACTGCCCGCGTTTATAATTGCAAAGAAACGCAAACACAATGGGTCCGCTCCGGGGAAGGTCGGAGGGCCGGGTCCGGGCATGTCACCGCCCGGAGAATCCTCAAGCGATCCGCTCTCTTGCCGTTCCGAAAAAAATGGCGGGGGAAGCTGCGGGCGGGGCGGCAGGCTCCCGGTCGCGAACCGCTCCGTTCTTGTTTCGGGCCTGTCCCATCACTTTTTATTTATTAATTTTTTATCGACGGCGTGGGGCCGTGCGCCGGGGAGCGCGCAGGCTCGGGTCCGATTGCCGAAATCGTCAAACGGCCCTCGGGCGCGGCGGCCGGGGGTGCGCCCGGCCCCTGTGCTCACTCCGTTTCGTGGGCGGCGGCCAGGCCGTCGTGGTCGAGGATGCGGATGTTCCGGCCCGAGGCCTCGATGAGGCGGCGGCGTTTGAACTTCTGGATGACGCGGGACAGGGTCTCCGGGCTGGTGCCGACGATGCGGGCCATCTCGGTGTGGGAGATGTGCAGGGAGAAGGGGTCGCCGGGGCGGGCGGCGCAGCATCCCTCGGAGTGCTGGAGGAAACAGGCGATGCGCTTCTGGGTGCCGTGCAGGGCCAGGGACTCCACGAGGTTCATGGTTTCCAGCAGTCTGCCCGCCAGGGTCTGCATGATCTTGAGCAGGAGGATGGGCTGGCGCCGGGCCAGGTCCTCCATGTCCTCGGACGGGATGCCCGCCACAAGGCTCTTTTCCAGGGCGGCCACGTCCACGGGATAGGGCCGGTCCGTGAAGGCCGAGCAGAAGCAGAAGGGCTGGCCCGCCTCCACCAGATAGAGGATCTGCTCCTTTCCGTCCGGGGTGCTGCGGAAGATCTTGGCCCGCCCGGACAGGACGACGAAGAAGGCCTGGGTCTCGTCGGACCGGCTGATGACCCGTTCGCCGGGTTCGTAGCGGCTGAGCCGGGCGCGGCTGGCCAGGGCCATGACCGCCTCGTCCTCAAGGCCCGAAAAGAGGGGGGTTTTTCGCAGCAGGCGGAAGGTGTCCATGACAATTTTTCCCATAAAAATTGATCGCGATCAATGTGACAATGGAAAAATTCTCCTATGCTACAGACGTGAATACTCGGTAATGGTCTATAATGAAAGGAGGAATACTGATGACAATTTCCCGCAGAGGATTTTTGGGAGCGTTGGGGGTCGCGGGGGCGGTCTCGGCGGTGCCCGGAAATGCGCAGGCGTGGGAATCCAAGGCGCCGCCCGATCCGTTCGGCTGCCTGGTGGACCTGTCCCGGTGCGTGGGGTGCAGGAAGTGCGAACAGGCTTGCAAGGAGGTCAACGACCTGCCCGAGCCCGCCGTGAAGTTCGACGACCTGACCGTGCTCGACGCCAAGCGGAGGCCGGACCAGAACGCGTTCACGGTGATCAACCGGTACTATCCGGGGCGCATCGACGACCGCGACAAGCTGGCGCCGACCTTCGTCAAGGTGCAGTGCATGCACTGCCAGGACCCGGCCTGCGTCTCGGCCTGCATCACCGGGGCCCTGACCAAGAAGGAAAACGGGGCCGTGCACTACGACGTGAACAAGTGCATCGGCTGCCGCTACTGCATGGCCGCCTGCCCCTTCGAGATCCCGGCCTACGAGTACGACAAGCCCATCCTGCCCAGGGTGCGCAAGTGCACGTTCTGCTTCGAGCGCATCTCCAAGGAGGGCGGCAAGCCCGGCTGCGCGTCCATCTGCCCGGTGGAGGCCATCACCTTCGGACGGCGGGGCGAGCTGCTCAAGCTGGCCCGCGGGCGCATCGAGGGCGATCCCGGCAAGTACATCGACCACATCTACGGGGAGCACGAGGTGGGCGGCACCAGTTGGCTGTACATCTCCAACGTGCCCTTCGAGAAGGTCGGCTTCCAGACCCTGCCGACCCGGCCCATGCCGCAGACCACGGAGACCATCCAGAGCGCGCTGTTCAGCTACCTGTGGTCCCCCCTGGCCCTGTTCGGGGTCCTCGGGGCGGTCATGGGCGCGACCTCGCGCAAGCACAACAAGGAGGGCGGTGATGACGCATAAGCCCCAACCCGTGGACCGGCCCTTCTGGACGCCCGGCGTGCTGGTCATGCTGGCCCTGATGATCGCGGCCGCCCTGACCCTCGTCGTGCGCTACACCTACGGGCTGGCCGCCGTGACCAACCTGAACAACCACTACCCGTGGGGCATCTGGATCGGCCTGGACGTGGCCTCGGGCGTGGCCCTGGCCGCGGGCGGCTTCACCACCGCCTTCCTGGCGCACATCCTGGGCCGCCACTACTACGAGGCCGTGACCCGGCCCGCGCTGCTGACCGCAGCCCTCGGCTACACCTTCGTGGCCCTGGCCGTGTTCTTCGACATCGGCCGGTCCTGGGCCATCTGGAAGCCGATCGTCTACCAGAACCATACCTCGGCCCTGTTCGAGGTGGCCATGTGCGTGATGACCTACGTGACCGTGCTGTGGATCGAGTTCATCCCGGTCCTGGCCGAGCGGCTGGGCGGGAAGATCAAGCTCCTGGCCTTCCTGGACCGCATCCTGGACAAGACCATGTGGGTCTTCATCATCCTCGGGGTGGTGCTGTCCTGCATGCACCAGTCCAGCCTGGGCACCCTGATGGTCATCGCGCCGACCAAGACGTCGCCCCTGTGGGCCACGCCGCTGCAACCGCTGCTGTTCCTGACCTCGGCCTTCGCCGTGGGCTATCCCATGGTCATCGTGGAGACGACCATCGCCACCTCCTCCCTCAGGCTGGAGTCGGAGATGAACGTGCTCTCGCCGCTGTCCAGGATCACCATCCTGCTGCTCGGCGTGTACATGGCCCTCAAGGTCGGGGACCTGATCTCGCGCGGGGCGTACACGACCCTGCTGGACGGCTCGGCCCAGAGCAACTCCTTCCTGGTGGAGGTGGGGCTCGGGGTGATCCTGCCCTGGCTCATGCTGCTCGTCCCGGCGGTGCGCCGCTCGCGCAGGTGGCTGTTCATCGCGGCCCTGCTCATCGTCTCGGGCGTGATGCTCAACCGGTTCAACGTGTTCGTGGTTTCCTTCAAGGCCCCGTATGCGAACTACCCGTACTACCCGGCCATCGGCGAGATACTCGTCACCGCCGGAGCCGTGGCCACGATCTTCTTCCTCTACCGGCTGATTGTGACCTGGTTCCCGGTGCTTTCCGCCCAACGACAGGAGGTTTCCCAATGATGAGGGAGATGAAGAGACTCGGGTGGCTGGCCATCGTGGTCGCGGCCGTGGTCCTGGCGGGGCTGACGCCCTCCCGGGCCGCCACCGCGCCCGGCGCGGCCGCCGAACCCCCGGCCAAGTCCCGCAAGGACCTGACCCCCATGCCCGAGGGCTGGTCGCCCGCCGACGAGGTCAAGGCGGAGAAGGTGGCCCGCGAGGCCTACCCGTTCGTGGAGAAGGTCCTCAAGGAGGACCTGGTCCTGCGCCAGCAGCGGCTGCGCAAGCTAGGCATCGGGCCCAAGGACATCAAGCACAGCTACTTCCTGCTCGACAGTCCGCTGGTGGACACCTACGAGCGCAAGTACGAGCCCGTGCGGTTCATGCATGCCAAGCATGCGGCCGCCCTGGGCGGCGACTGTGCCTCCTGCCACCACTACCGCCCCGAGGACCCCAAGGCCTCGGAGACCGTGGCCTGTCGTTCCTGCCACCAGGACTCCTTCTCGGCCGAGCATCCCGAACGCATCGGGCTGAAGGCCGCCTACCACATGCAGTGCATGAACTGTCATGAGAAGATGAAGAAGGGTCCGGTCAGCTGCGAAGGCTGCCACACCAAGCGCCCGGTGGACCACAAGGAGCTGGTCAAGCTCCCGGAGAACCCCACCCCGCAACAGGTGACCCAGGAATGCCTGCGCTGCCACGAGCAGGCGGGCGAGGACATGCTCGACTCGGCCCATTGGCTGTGGCGCGGCCCGTCCCCGTACACGGTGGAACACAGACAGAGCGTCATGTCCGGAAAGGGGACCACGACGCTCAACAACTTCTGAATATCCCCCATCAGCAACGAGGCTCGTTGCACATCATGCCATGCGGGATACGGTTGGAAGGACTCCACCTTTGACTTCAAGAATATGAACAACCTCGACTGCCTGGTCTGTCACGACACCACGGGCAGCTACAAGAAGGCCCCGCCCGCGGCGGGCATGCCCGACCCCAAGGTGGACCTGCTCTACGTGGCCGGGAACGTCGGCCCCACCAGCCGCAAGACCTGCGGCGCCTGCCACTTCAGCGGCGGCGGGGGCGATGCGGTCAAGCACGCGGACATGTCCTCGGAACTGTACTGGCCGGACCGCAACTGCGACGTCCACATGGGCGGGTACAACTTCGAGTGCACGGAGTGCCACAAGACGCGCAACCACAAGATATCGGGCAGGTCCACCTCGGCCCCGGTGGCCGAAGGTTCCCGCGCCTGCGAGGACTGCCATACCTCCAAGCCTCACTACGGCGAGACCCTGCTCGATCATCACCTGAACAAGCACTGCGAGACCGTGGCCTGCAACACCTGCCACTCGCCCATCTACTCCAAGTGCACCCCCACCAAGACGTGGTGGGACTGGTCCACCACCGGCGACAAGGAGCGCAAGGTGGGCAAGGACAAGTACGGCAAGCCCGACTACAACTGGATGAAGGGCGACTTCCGCTGGGGCGAGTCGGTCAAGCCCGAGTACGCCTGGTACAACGGGTTCATGCGCCGGCTGCTGCTCGGCGACGTCATCAACCCCGAGGCCAAGGGCTTCAAGTCCGGCGAGCACCTGACCGACGAGCAGAAGGCGAACATGGTGAAGACCAACATCACCGAGCCCATCGGTTCCATCGGCGACCCGCACTCGCGGATCACGCCGTTCAAGATCATGTCCGGCATCCAGCCTGCCGACGCCAAGTACCGGTACCTGCTCATCCCGCACCTGTATCCGTACAACAAGGATGACAAGACCGCCTACTGGAAGGGCGCCGACTGGCAGACCGCCTTCAAGGAGGGCATGAAGAAGGCCAACCTGGCCTACAGCGGCGATTACATGTGGGTGGCCACGGACATGTACTGGCGCATCGAGCACGAGGTTATGCCCAAGGAGCACGCCCTGTCCTGCGTGCAGTGCCACGACAGCCTCAAGGGCGAAAAGACCTGCGACCGCTGCCATCAGGATACGCGCAACATCAAGTTCCGCGAACTGACGGAAAAGGGCGCGGACTTCGAGCTGCTCAAGATGATGGGCCGCGACGTGGGCGACCTGATCGGCCAGACCGACTACATCGACTTCAGGAAGCTCGGCTACAAGGGCGACCCGATCCTCTACGGCGGACGGTTCACCCAGCTGCCGCTCGGCCAGGGGCCGGACAAGAAGTAGGCGCGAGACTGCGCAACCGACAACCGGGCCCGGCGTCTTCTGACGCCGGGCCTTTCTCTTTGTTCCGGGAGACGGCTACGGGGTCACGTGCAGGTCCAGGACAGCGTCGATGAGCGGTTTGGCCTTGACCCCGCCGCAGCTCGACTTGGAGACCTCGTTGAGCAGGATGATGACCGTGTACTCGCCGGGGACGGCAAAGGTCACGGTGGTCTCGGGATAGCCGGGCCGGACCTTGGGCTTGTCGCCCTCGGGCCGGTTCGGGAACTCCAGGTTCACGGCGGTGTAGGCCCCGGCCGGGAACCGGTAGCCGTTGAGGTCGAAGACGACCTTGACCGGCTGGCCGACCTTGGGCGCGCCGTCCAGGTGGACCCGGCCGCCGGGCACCGAGGTGTGCAGGGCGTCGGCCAGGGCCGGGCCGGACAGGAGCGCGGTCCAGGCCAGGGCCAGGACGGCGCAGGCCGCGAACAGGGTGGGGAGGGTGCGCTTTTTCATGCCTTGATCATACGCCGGGTCCGGTATATTGCAAGACATGGGTATCCATTGGGTATACGCGAGGGAGGCGGCATGAAGAACCGGTCGGGCGAGCAGCGGCACTACTGGGACATGCTCCTGGCCATGGAGCAGGAGGAGGACTATTTCCTGGAGCGCTGGTCCGTCCGCATGGAGCAGGCGGGCTACCTGGAGCACACCACGGCCAAGCGGGCGGACTGCCTCCTGGCCCTGTCCGACTTTCTGGCGCCCATGCGGGAGCACCGGGACCGGGGGCTGGCCAACCCGGACTTCCCCTGGCTCATCCGCCACGAGGGGGAGTGGGGCCGCCCGCAGATCGAGTCCGCCCGGCGGCACCGCATGCGCGGCATCACCGCCGACATGTACATCGGCTGCTTCAAGACCTTCATCCACAGCCTGGTGGACGTCATTGAGAAGCTGGACGGCTCCTACGAGAGCAAGGTCCAGGCGCGCCGCCACGTCAAGCTCTACGGCGACGCCCTGGAGGTCCTCTTCGTGCGCGACTGGACGCGCATCCTGCCGGACCTTGCCGCGCAGAAGCTGGACGAGGCCAACCGGTTGCTGACCCTGGAGAAGTGCCGCTACGAGAACATCCTGGACGCCTCGTCCGAGCTGATTCTGGTGGTCGGCGGCGACGGCCGCGTGACCAAGGCCAACCGGGCGGTCCAGGCCGTGCTGGAGGGACGGGACGTCATCGGCGCGCCCATCTGGGACGTTCTGTCCATGGAGGGGCAGTCCATGGAGGACCTGCTCAAGTACTACCCCGAGGGCACGTCCTGCGAGATGAACCCGTTCGACGAGGCCGTCATCTACCGCATGCAGATCAACTCCATCGGCAGCGTGTCCATGGCCAGCGACGAGTACATGCTCATGCTCAGCAACATCACGGCCCACGCGGCCCAGCGCGAGACCCTGGAGCGGGTGGTCTCCGAGCGGACCGAGGCCCTGCGCCGCGAAAAGGAGCAGCTCGAGGAGATGAACATCACCCTGCGCAACGTGCTCCAGTCCATCGACCGCGAGCGGGAGCAGCTCCTGGGCGAGGTCTCGGCCAAGGTCAACAACCTGGTCCTGCCCGCCCTGGAGCGGATCGAGAACGAGGACGACGCGGCCATCCGCAAGGGCTACCTGACCGTGGCCAAGGACCAGCTGGCGCGGCTCGCGCCCGGCAGCGGCGGCTCGGACCCGCTGCTCCTCAAGCTGACCCACATGGAGACCCGCGTGGCCCAGTTCATCCAGGCCGGGCACCCGTCCAAGGAGATCGCGGAGACCCTGAACATCTCCCTGGAGACCGTCCAGACCCACCGCAAGAACATCCGGCGCAAGCTCGGCCTGCACGGCAAGAGCGTCAGCCTGTACGCCCACCTCAAGACCTTGGGACTGACCGCCTGATCCACACCTGAATGGGTAGGACGGCCTACCCATTCTATCCCCACTTTCCCGTCTGTCGCCTTCGCGCAACATTATCATACTCGGTAATCATGATTCCCGTATGTTGTGCAGTGGAGGTGAAACATGGCGGACCAGACAGACATTCGTGACCAGGCGCGGGCCCTTCGGGACTTCTTCGCGTCGCGCGACGCAACGGACCTGAGGCGCACGGCGCTCGCCGTTTCCGGACTCTTTCACCGAGAGCTTGCGCCGGACACCGACTGGACCGGCGCGGAGTACGACTTCAACCGGCTCTTTGTCGGGCCCATGGCCGTCCCGGCCCCGCCCTACGCCTCGGCCTACCAGGTGGAGCCCGCGCTCATGGGCGGGCCGACCCTGGACGTGCGCGAGGCCTACCGCGCCCTGGGACTCCGAGTCCCGGACCAGGGGCGCACCCCGGACGATCACCTGGCCTTCGAGCTGGACCTGGCCGCGGCATTGCCGGGTCCTGGCGAGGGAGCGGCGGACGACCCGGTCCCGGCCGAGGTCCGGGAGTGGCTCATGGGCGAACACCTGCCCGGCTGGGTCCCGGCCTTCATCGGGGCCGTGGAGGCGCAGCCGGACGTGTCCGCGCCGGTGCGCATGGCCGTGGCGGCCCTGGGCGGCTGGCTCGAATCGATCCGGCCCCCGGCAGGGGCCGGCCAGGCATAGGCAACCTTTCAACGTGATCTGGAGGAGGATCATATGACGAAACAACGTATGTTCGGCAGACGGCGATTCCTGCAAGGGGCGGCCGCGGCGGGCGCGGCGGCCATGCTGCCGTGTTCCCTGCTGGTGCCCGATCAGGCCCGCGCGGCCGCTTTCGAGGAGGGCGACTACCAGGTCTTCCGCAACGCCTGCCCGCGCAACTGCTACGACACGTGCAGCATCAAGACCTACGTCAGGGACGGGGTCGTCCAGTTCATCGAGGGCGCGCCCGAGTCCACCTTCACCAAGGGCGGCCTGTGCGTGAAGGGCTACAGCTACACGCGGCGGCCCTACAGCCCGGACCGGGTCAAGTACCCCATGGTCCAGGACGGCCGCCGGTCCGGCAAGTGGCGGCGGGTGTCCTGGGACGAGGCCCTGGACATGATCGCCAGGAAGATGCTCCAGCTGAAAGAGGAGGACGGCAGCCTGCTCGGCCTGGGCATGACCAAGTATTCCGGCAATTTCGGCATCACCAACTACGGCGTGGAAGGGCTCATGTCCTCGCTCGGCTACACCACCCGCTTCGTGGGCACCCCGTGCTGGCCCGCGGGCATCGACGCCCAGAACTACGACATGGGCAACATGTGGTGCAACGACCCCGAGGACATGGTCAAGGCGCGCTATATCATCGTCTGGGGCGCGAACCCGGCCTGGTGTTCGGTCCACTCCATGAAATACATCATGGAGGCCAAGCGGCGCGGGGCCAAGATCGTGGTCGTGGACCCCGTCTTCACCCAGACCGCGGCCAAGGGCGACGTGTTCTGGCAGCCCCGGACCGCCTCGGACGGGGCGCTGGCCCTGGGCATGGCCCGGCACATCCTGGACAAGGGGCTGGTGGACGAGGACTTCGTCCGCAATCACGGCCTCGGCTTCGACGAGTTCGCCGACTACCTGCGCAACAACGTGACCGTTGAGTGGGCCGCCGAACAGTCCGGCATCCCGGCCCGCGAGATTATGGAGGTGGCCGAGGAGTTCGCCTCGGCCGACCCGGCGACCATCTGGATCGGCTACGGCATGCAGCGCCACACCAACGGCGGGGCGTCCGTGCGCTCCATCGACGCCCTGGTGGCCATGACCGGCAACATCGGCAAGGAGGGCGGCGGCGCGCGCTACGGCCATCTCCAGACCTGGGGCTTCAACTACCACGCCCTGATCCAGAAGCAGCCCGAGGGGTCCAAGGGATTCCTGGGAGGCGCGGCCAAGGGCGAGTTCGACTTCACCAGCGGCTCCGGGGCGAGCTACACCGACCGCACCGTGAACATCAACAAGACCGCCCAGGCCATCCTGGACACCGCGGACCCGGCCATCCGCATGCTCTGGGTCTCCTGCAAGAATCCCTTCGGCCAGGATTTCGACCGGCCCAAGCTGGAAAAGGCCTTCGACAAGCTGGAGATGGTCGTCACCGTGGACCAGTTCTTCAACGAGACCGTGGCCAACTCCGACATCGTCCTGCCGGTGACCACCCTGTTCGAGGAATGGACGGTCAACGTCTCCTACTGGCACTACTGGCTGTCCATCAACGAGCAGGCCATCAAGCCCATGTTCGAGACCAAGTCCAACATCGAGATCGCGGCGGCCCTGTCCGGGAAGATGAACGAGCTGGCCCCCGGCTCCTGCACCTTCCCCCGGGACATCGACACCAAGGAGTGGATGGAGAAGGAGTTCAACCAGTCCATCTACGACATGTTCGGCATCGACGACTGGACCGCCCTGCGCAACGGGCCGGTCAAGGCCAGGCTCAAGTCTTCGGCGGCGTGGAGCGACAAGACCTTCGCCACCCCGTCGGGCAAGTACGAGTTCAAGTCCGAACTGTGCGCCGGAAATGGACACAAGGCCCTGCCCGAGTTCAAGTCCGGGCGCGAGAACTACGACAAGTTCCGCCTGCTGACCCCGCACACCAAGTTCGGCCTGCACTCCCAGTTCGTCAACCTGGACTGGATGCACGAGTACGACAAGGAACCCTTCATCTACATGCACCCCAAGGCGGCCGCCGGGAAGGGCATCGCGGACCTGGACACGGTCCGGGTGTTCAACAAGGTGGGCGAGCAGAAGGCCAGGGTCAAGCTGACCGACAACGTGGCCGAGGACTGTCTGCTCATGTACGAGGCATGGTTCGGCCGGGGCAATGACTTCAACGTCCAGAACCTGGTGGACGACGAGTCCGCCGACATGGGCGCGTTCAAGGCCGGGGCTCCGGGCGTGGCCATCCACGACCAGTTCGCCGACATCGAGCGGGCGTAAGGAGAACGATGATGAAAAAGCAATACGCATTCCTGGTCGACACCGAGCGGTGCATCGGCTGCTTCACCTGCGCCATGGCCTGCCGCAACTACTACCATCAGGTGGAGGGCGTGGTCTGGCGTCAGGTCCACCCCCTGAGCGAGGAGATCTACCCCCACCGCGAGCGGGCCTTCCTGTCGCTCTCCTGTAACCACTGCGAGAACCCGGCCTGCCTGAACGTCTGCCCGGTGGAGGCGTACACCAAGCGGGAGGACGGCGTGGTCGTCCACCATCAGGAGAAGTGCATCGGCTGCGGCAACTGCATCCGCTCCTGTCCCTACGGCGCGCCCAAGTACAACCCGGTGGAGAAGCGCGCCGAGAAGTGCAGCCTGTGCCACGAGCGCCTGGACGCCGGGCTCAAGCCCGCCTGCGTGCAGGCCTGCCCCGTGGAGGCCCTGCAACTCATCGACCTGGCCGACTTCGAGGAGACCAACGAGGTCCAGTACCCGGCGGGCTACCCCCGGATGGAGAGTCTCAACCCGTCCACCCGGTTCGTCCTGCCCCAAACCCCCAAGATGGTCAGGAGGTAGTCATGCAATCCATGGAAATTCCGCTCGTCCTGTTCACCGTGTTCTCCCAGGCGGCCATCGGCCTGACCCTGATGCGCGTGGTCCGCACCACGGCCGACGGGGACGGGGCCGAGTCCGGCGACGCCCGCAGCGAATGGCGGCTCATCGCCGGGCTCATGATCCTGGGCATGTTCGGCTCCCTGTTCCACCTGGGCCATCCCCTGTCCGCGCCCACGGCCCTCAAGCACCTGGGCACGGCCTGGCTCAGCCGCGAGGTCTTGTTCGCCGGGCTGTTCACCGGCGTGACCGTGCTGGCCGTGCTCCTGGCGGGCAAGGCGGGCAGGCCCGTGCTGGCCTGGCTCGGCACGCTGCTCGGCCTGGGCGTCATCGTGTCAGCGGGCATGACCTACGCGCCACCGGCCCTGCCCGCCCTGAACAACGCCCTGCCGTTCAGCTTCTTCCTGACCTCGGCCGTGATCCTCGGCTCGGGCTTCGGCAGCTGGTTCGCGGGCAGCGAGCGCGCCCCGCTCATGACCCGCATCTTCACCACGGCCCTGGTGGTCGGCCTGGTCCTGAACCTGGTCGCCCCGTGCGTCTGGCTGTCGGGCGGCGCGGTCATGCGCATGACCGCCCAGGCCTGGCTGGGCTCGGGCTTCTATTGGGCGCACGTGGCCGTGCTGATCGCCTGCCTGGGCGTGGTCTGGAAGTTCCGGACCATCCCGGCCGGGCTGCCGCTCCTGGCCCTGCTCGGCGAACTGGCCGGACGCGCCGGGTTCTTCGCCGACACCATCCACGCCGCCGCCAACATGGGCGGCCTGTACTAGCAACCTCCACACCGGGCGGGACTTGCCGGTCCCGCCCGCATCCTCTCGGCCGGAGCGGGTCCTCCTTCCCCCCGGCGACAAAACGCCCCGCAGCGAAGATTCGCTGCGGGGCGCCGTTGTTCGGAATCGGGAGAGGGGTCAGCCCTCGATGTGGTAGCGCTCCATCTTGGCGTACAGGGTGTTGCGCCCGATGCCCAGCGCCTTGGCCGTCTTGCTGATGTTCCCGTCGTGGAAGTCCAGGGCCTCGCGGATGGCGTTGGCCTCGCGCTGCTTGAGCAGGAAGCCCTTGCCCTTGGCGTGCCCGTTGCCGGAGACGGCCTTGCCGCTGGTCCGTTCCAGGAGGTAGTGGGGCAGGTGCTCGGGCAGGAGCAGGTCCCCGGTCAGGTTGTTGGCCGCGTACTCCAGGCAGTTGATCAGCTCGCGGACGTTGCCGGGCCATTCGTGGCCGGCGAGCAGCTCCCTGGTCTCGGCGGCGATGGCCGGGCAGGGGATGCCGAAGGAGTCGCACAGCCGCCTCAGGTGGTACTCGGCCAGCAGGGTCACGTCGTTGCCGCGCTCCCGCAGGGGCGGGATGGCGATGGTGACCACGTTGAGCCGGTAGTAGAGGTCCTCGCGGAACCGCCCCTGGTCCACCAGCTCGCGCAGGTTCTTGTTGGTGGCGGCCAGGATCTTCACGTCCACGGGCAGGGGGCTGGTGCCGCCCACCGGGACCACGGCCCGCTCCTCCAGGGCCCGGAGCAGATTGACCTGCTGGGACATGGGCATTTCGGAGATTTCGTCCAGGAAGAGCACGCCCTTGTCCGCCTTCTGGAACTTGCCCACCCGGCCGCGCTTGACCGCGCCGGTGAAGGCGCCCTCGCGGTAGCCGAACAGCTCGCTCTGGACCAGCTCCTCGGAGAACGCGCCGCAGTTGACGGCCACGAAGGGCTGTTTGGCCCTGGGACCGGCCTGGTGGATGCCCCGTGCGAACAGCTCCTTGCCGGTGCCGGACTCGCCGGTCAGCAGGATCGTGGACGGGGTCCGGGCTGCGTTGGCCGCCTGGCGGATGACCTGACGCATGGCCGAGCTGCCGTGGAGCACGTGCTCGAAGCCCTTGACCTCCTCGGGCTCCGCAGGCTTGCGGGGCGAGGCGGCCGGACCCGTGGTGAACTGCCTGGAGCGCTGGGTCTCGCTGACCGTGACGATGGTGTCCAGCCACGCGCCGCTGGCGCTGAAGGTCGGCATGACCCGGATGTACAGGCCGGGGTTGACCAGGCACTTGACGATGACCGGCTCGCACAGGGAGGCGTTCTTGGCCTGGGCCAGGTACGGACCCATGTCGAAGAGTTCCTCGGCCTTGCGGCCGCGCAGGGCGCCGCCGGGACGGCACAGGAGCAGCTCGGCGGTGTTGTTGGCGCTGGTGATCCTGCCGGACTTGTTCAGGAACAGCACGCCGGTCATGACCGAGTTGAACATGGAGGAGAACAGGGAGGCCATCTGGCCTTCGAGTTCGGAACAATAGAGGCGGCTCAGGTTCTGTTCCAGGGCGCGGGCCGCGTGCAGGACCAGGTCCATGGCGCCCGAGTGGTCGGACGAGGTCGGACCGGAGACGTCGAAGCAACCCCAGACGTTGCCGCGCGGGTCCAGGATCGGAGCGGCGGTGCAGTTCCAGCTGTGGTGGGACTCGCAGAAGTGCTCCGAGGCGAAAACCTGCATGGGGCGACCCGTGGCCAGGGCGGTGCCGATGGCGTTGGTGCCCACGCAGGACTCGGACCAGTTGGCGCCGGGGCCGAAGTTCAGCTTGTCCGCCTCGCGCAGGACGTCCATGTCGCCGCAGGTGCGGGCCACGCGGGCGTCGGCGTTGACGATGGTCATGAGCAGCCCCTTGCCCTTGATGACCTCGTAGGCCGTGGATTCGACCTCGCCGCAGATCTTTTCCAGGGTGGTGGTGAACTGCTCCAGCTGGTTCATGGGCAGAAAGTCCCAGCAGCTGCGCGGGGCCGGATCAACGGCCATGTCCTTGCAGCGTTGCCAGGAGTCCAGCAGGGCCCGGTCCACGTTTTTGTTTTTCAGGCGTTTGCCTTCGACGAACTGTTTCCAGTTCGAGTAACTCAGTTGGGCGTTCCGCTGTTTATGGGCGCAGGATATGGGCAGCGTCACCGCCGCATCCGGCGCGTGCGGGTCCCGTCGTATTTCGAATCCGTTTCCATCTCTGAGGAGCAGGTGCATGCCTTACCTCCGGACTGACACAAGAAATCTTTATGACCGCATGGTTTTTGTCCTCCAAGGGTAAAAAACTGTCAAGTGTTCGATTTTTGAACGCTTCCAGGGAGCCAAAATAAGGATTAAGTTTTTTAAATCAGCGTGATGCGGTGTACTGGACAGGTTGGCGGAGAAAGGCCTCCAGTTGTTCATCCACCGAACACTTAGCCGGTACATACAGTAATATATACTGTTATCCGGCTTGAATCATTGACCTATGCCGCTTGGCACCAGCGTTGCAATCCCTCCGGCAACGTATGCAAAAAAAACCAGGAGGACTTGGTTATGGCTCATGATGTGATTATGCCCAAGTGGGGCCTGACCATGAAAGAAGGTAAGGTCGCACGCTGGCTCAAGGGCGAAGGGGACCCGGTCGAAGCCGGGGAGCCTCTGTTCGAAGTCGAGACCGACAAGATCACCAACTCGGTCGAGGCGCCCGCCAGCGGCGTCCTGGCCAAAATCATCGTCCCCGAGGGGGACGTGGCCCCGATCCAGGCCGTTTTGGCCATCATCGCCGCCCCGGGCGAAGCCGTCGATGCGTCGGCTCCCGCCGGTGCGGCCAAACCCGCGGCCGAAGCGGCCCCCGCCGCCGCTGCCGACAAGCCCGCCGCCGCTGCCCCGGCCGGGGACGGCAAGTTCGTTCCGGCCATGCCCGCAGCGCGCAAGCTGGCCAAGGAACTGGGCGTGGACCTGTCCACGGTGACCGGTACCGGCAAGGACGGCAAGATCACCGCCAAGGACGTCCAGGACGCCGCTGATTCCGCCTACGCCGGGATCAACGCCAGCCCCAAGACCATTGACTTCGCCCGCAAGCAGGGCGTGGACCTCAGCCAGGTGACCGGCACCGGCGAGGACGGCAAGATCACCAAGGCGGACATCCTGCGGGCCATGAACCCGTCGGCCGCCCAGCCCGCCGCCGGGCCTGCGCCCGCCAAGGACACCATCGTGCCCATGGAAGGCGTGCGCAAGCTCGTCGCGGACAACATGCAGGCCAGCCTGCAGAACGCGGCCCAGCTGACCGTGTTCGTCGAGCTCGACGTCACCGAGATGGTCGGCCTGCGCGCCAAGCTGCTCGAGCGCAACAAGCGCAACGCGGACTACCGTGTGTCGTACAACGACATCATCGCCTACGCCGTGTGCCGCGCACTGAAGCGTCACCCGGTCATGAACTCCACCCTCCAGGCGGACGGCATCCATCTGCATCCGCACGTCAATCTCGGCATCGCCGTGTCCATCGACAAGGGGCTCATCGTGCCCAACGTCAAGGAAGCGGACACCTTCGGCCTGGAAGAACTCAAGGACAAGGTTCGCGACGCGGCCGGTCGGGCTCGCAAGGGCGGCCTGAACATGGACGAGATCACGGGCGGCACCTTCACCATCAGCAACGTGAGCATGCTCGGCGTGGACGGTTTCACGCCCATCCTCAATCCGCCGGAGACCGGCATCCTGGGCGTCGGCCGCATCGTCGAGAAGCCCGCGGTGCACAACGGCGAGATCGTCGCGCGCCAGATGATGACCCTGTCCCTGACCTTCAACCATATGACCACGGATGGGGCTCCGGCCATGGCCTTCCTGCGCGAGCTGGGAGACATGCTGGAAATGCCCGGCCTGATGATCGTCTAGGGGGCACCCCATGGCGCTGAAACGGTTTGCTATCGAACTCGGCTATGCCGCCGACCTGCACGGCGAGGACATGACCAAGGCCGCCGTCAGGGCGGTGCGCGACGCCGTGTCCCGCATATGCCTGTGCGGCATCGTGGAGATCTGCGGCCGTGATCAATTCCAGGGTGTGCACGTCCACGCGGACGTGGCCGTTCCGAATCCCGACGGCGTGGACCGCGACGCGGTGCTCGCCTGCATCCCCATCGGCGAAAAGACCCTGACCGTGGTCCCCGGCGGCATGAGCGTGCCGGGCATCGAGGTCCCCTGTTTCGCCCCGGGCGTGAGCAACATCGTCGCGGCCTGTGCGGCCCTGACCGTCTCCATCGAGACGGACCTGGCCGCGGGAGCGGATGGATCGAAAAACCAGGCCTGCGGATGCGCCGCCAAGGCCAAATAACCTACAGGAGAGAAAGCAATGGCTCTCAGCAAGAAGACATTGGTTCACATGTACGAAACCATGAACAAAATTCGTTTGTTCGAGCAGAAGCTCCAGGAATTCTTCGCCGCCGGCGAGATTCCGGGTTTCGTGCACCTCTATATCGGTGAGGAAGCCGTGGCCACCGGCGCCTGCTCGGCCCTGACCGACGCGGACATGATCACCTCCACCCACCGCGGCCACGGCCACCTGCTGGCCAAGGGCGGCGACCTGAAGCTGATGATGGCCGAAATCTTCGGCCGCTCCACCGGCTACTGCAAGGGCAAGGGCGGCTCCATGCACATCGCGGACCTCAACCTCGGCATCCTCGGCGCCAACGGCATCGTGGGCGGCGGCGGTCCCCTGGCCGTGGGCTCGGCCCTGGCCTCGAAATACAAGCAGACCAAGGACGTGACCGTCTGCTTCTTCGGCGACGGCGCCTCCAACCAGGGCACCACCCAGGAAGCCCTGAACGCGGCCTCCGCCTGGAAGCTGCCCCTGGTCTTCGTCAACGAGAACAACGGCTACGGCATCTCCTGCCCGCAGTGCAAGTCCATGGCCGTGGTCGACATCGCCGACCGCGCCGCCGCCTATGACATGCCCGGCGTGGTGGTGGACGGCAACGACGTGCTGGCCGTGTACGAGGCCGTCACCGAGGCCGTCAAGCGCGCCCGCAAGGGCGAGGGCCCCTCGCTCATCGAGTGCAAGACCTACCGCTGGCGCGGCCACTTCGAGGGCGACGCCTGCACCTACCGCTGCACCGAGGAACTGGAAGAGTGGATGGCCAAGGATCCCATCCCCCGGTTCGAGGCCAAGCTTGTCGAGGGCAAGACCCTGACTCAGAACGAAGCGGACAAGATCAAGGAAAGCATCGCCAAGGACATCGACGAAGCCGTGGCCTTCGCCAAGGAAAGCCCGATGCCCAAGACCAGCGCGCTCATGGACGACGTCTACGCCTAGGCGGCGATTCACCTTTCTCGAATCCTTAAAAATTCAATGGAGAGTACAATGTCCGAAAAAACATATCTTCAGGCACTCAATGAAGCTTTGAAGTCGGAAATGGAGCGCGACGAGAACGTCTTCATTCTCGGCGAGGACGTGGGACGGTTCGGCGGTTGCTTCGGCGTCACCCAGGGTCTGTTCGACCAGTTCGGCGAGCGGCGGGTCATGGACACCCCGATCACCGAGAGCACCATCGTCGGCGCCGCCGCCGGTGCGGCCGCTGCCGGTCTGCGGCCCGTGGCCGAGCTGATGTTCGTGGACTTCATCGGCGTGGCCATGGACCAGCTGTTCAACCAGGCCGCCAAGATGCGCTTCATGTTCGGCGGCAAGACCACCGTTCCCATGACCCTGCGCATGCCTCAGGGCGCGGGCATCGGCGCCGCGGCGCAGCACTCCCAGTCCCTGGAGTCCTGGTTCATGAACATCCCGGGCCTCAAGGTCGTCATCCCTTCCACCCCCTATGACGCCAAGGGCCTGCTGATCAGCGCCATCCGCGACGACAACCCGGTTGTCTTCCTGGAGCACAAGCTGCTCTACGGCATGTCCGGCGAGGTCCCGGACGAGAGCTACACCATCGAGCTCGGCAAGGGCGAGATCAAGCGCGAGGGCGCGGACGTGACCATCGTGGCCACCTCCCTCATGGTCAACTCCGCCCTGGAGGCGGCCGAACGTCTGAAGGCCGACGGCATCGACGCCGAGGTCGTGGACCCGCGCTGCCTGCTGCCGCTGGACAAGGACATCATCCTTGACTCCGTGAAGAAGACCCACGCCCTGGTCGTGGCCCACGAGGCCGTGCAGTTCGCCGGTCCCGGCGCCGAGATCGCGGCCATGGTCGCCGAAGAGGCCCTGGACTACCTGGATGCCCCCATCAAGCGCGTGGGCGCCCCGTTCTGCCCGGTGCCGTTCTCTCCGCCGCTGGAGCAGTTCTACATCCCCAACGCGGACAACATCGTCGAAGCCGTCAAGAGTCTTCGCTAATCCCATAGCCTGGCGGGAGGGCGGCTTCGGCCGCTCTCCCCGCCGCATTTCATGAGGGCGCCCCATTGAGCATCGCAGCCATTCTGGCCAATCCCGCTTCCGGCAAGGACATCCGTCGCCTGGTGGCCCACGGGTCTGTTTTCGACAACCAGGAAAAAGTGCGTATGGTCAGGCGGCTCATTCTCGGCCTGGAAAAGGCCGGAGTGACCAAGATTCTGTACATGCCCGACGGGTACGCCATCGTGCCGAGGGCCCTCAACGCCATCTCCCCTTCCATCCCCGTGGAGCCGGTGGAAATGCCCATCCGCAACAACCAGACCGACACCACCATCGCGGCGGGCATCATGGAAACCCTCGGCGCAAAGTGCCTCGTCATCCTCGGCGGCGACGGCACCAGCCGGGCGGCCTGCAAAGGTTCGACAGCCATTCCCGTTCTGCCGCTCTCCACGGGGACAAACAACGTCTTCCCCATCATGGGGGAGGCCACCGTGGCCGGGCTGGCCGCCGGCCTGGTGGCCAGCGGTCGCCTGCCGGTGGAGTCCTGCTGCTACCGGTCCTGCAGGCTCGACATCCTGATCAACAACGAGGTCGTGGACATGGCCCTGGTGGACGCGGCCGTGTACGAGGACGTCTTTCTCGCCTCCAAGGCCGTGTGGCACATGGACAAGGTCCCCCAGCTGTTCATGACCCGGTGCAGCGCCGGGTCCATCGGACTGTCCGCCATCGGCGGCCAGCTGCGCTCCATCAGCCCGGAGGAGCCCGTCGGCCTGGCCCTGCGGCTGGGCGCCGGGTCCCCGGTGGTGGTCACGGCGGCCATCGCGCCGGGCATGTTCGCCGACGTGCCCATCTGCGGCATCTCCGAGATGGCCCCCGGCCAGATATTTCCCATCGAGACCAGCCCCGGACTCATCGCCCTGGACGGCGAACGCGAGGTTGAGATACACAGCGGGTCCAGGGCAGCCATCCGTCTGAACACCGAAGGCCCCATGGTCATCGACGTGGACAAAACCATGGCCCTGGCCAGGACCGAGGGGCTGTTCCGTCAACCGTCATAATCGCAAGGAGCAATCATGAGCAACGCACTGAAGGCCGCGTTCATCTTCGTCGCACCGGGCGCCGATCCCGCGCGCAACCGCAACTGGGTCAAGACCGAGGCCGTGGAGCTCGTGGCCGTGGCCGTCAAGGACTATGCCCAGGCCGAGGCCGTGGCCCGTGAACTGGTGGAGAAGGAAGGCATCGCCGCCATCGAGCTGTGCGGCGGTTTCGGCGCGGCCGGCACCGCGCGCATCGCCGCGGCCGTGAACGTCCCGGTGGGCGTGGTTCGTTTCGACATCCACCCCGGCCTGAACAACGTCAGCGGCGACACCCTGTTCGGCTAGCCGAAACAGCGACACATCCCCGGTTTGCCGCGCCAAAGGCGCAACCCGGGGATGCGGGGGGTGCGAACCCCTTCCGTCGGAGGCGACAAATCAGCTGAAGACGCCGCGTAGCGGCCTCCTCATCTGATTTTTCGCCTTTTTGTCGGAATGGTTCGGGGGGACTAGGAACCGGCGAGCACGTGCTGTTTGGTCACGAAGCAGGTGAACGTGCCGCTGAAGACCACGTCCTCGCCGCACGAGACTTCCACCTGCACGAGATGCTTGCGCTCCTGCGGGGTCTGGTCCTGCGCCTCGGCGACGAGCACGTCGCCCACGCGGGACGGCTTGAGGAAGCGCGTCTCGGCTGCGCCCAGGACCACGTTGGGATGGTTGACGGAGAGCATGGCCGCGTAGTCGGCCAGGCCGAAGATGAACCCGCCGTGCACCAGGCCGCTCGCGTCGGCGGCCATGTTCGGGGTGCAGGTCAGCCGCACCGTGCTGCCGCCTTCACGGATCTCGACCGGTTCCCCGCACAGGGAGCGGTCAATGCCTTCATGCGTCTTGATATCCATGGTTGCCTCGGGTGCGGGCCGTGCGCCCGCCGTTTTTCGACGGCGGACCATCGGGAGCCGGGGAAGGCGCGTGCGCCCTCCCCGGTCCCGATACAATACCGCCGTTCGGTTAGTCGAACAGGTCTTCCAATTCATCGAAGACGTAATGCATCTGCATGATCTTCGGCGAGCCGCCCATGGCGCAGGCCAGCAGGGCCGCCTGCATGATCTCTTCCTTGGAGGCGCCAAGGCTGGCCGCGGACTGGATATGCAGGGAGATGCACATGTCGCACTGGGACATCACGGAACAGGCGATGTGGATCAGTTCCTGCGTCTTGTGGTCGATGGGACCAACCTGGCTGATTTCCTTGGTGAAGGCAAGGTAATTGGGGAAGACCTTACCCGCACGCTGGGTCATTTTTGCCAAAGTCATTGAAGCTTTTTCAGCTGCATCCATGAGAGTTTCTCCTGGGTTTTAAAGTTGAGATGCAGCTATACAGCAAGGAGTATGCCCCAGTAGTATTTCCTTGTAAAATCAATGTGTTGTTGGCGATATCGGATTGCGGTAATGGGGAAATGGGGCCGGAGCCTGTCCCGGACGTGAACATTGATCGGATTTCGAACAAGTCCGCCCGGCCGGGACAGGTCTCAGAACAGGCAGTCCAGGAGCACGGGCAGGGTCACGTCGTGCAGGTATTCGTCCAGGGGCACGTCGGCCAGCCGGGCCTCGAGCTCGGAGCGCTCGTGGCGGCAGCCGAGCAGCCGCTCCTCCAGGGCGTCCACGTCGCGCACGCCGAAGTAGTCGCCGAACAGCCGCGCCTTGAGGATGCGTCCCTTCTTGACGTACAGGTTCACGTCCAGCAGGCCGCCCTCGGTGCGGGTGCGCCGGGAGAAGTTGTAGGCGGGCGAGGAGCCGAAGTTCCAGTCCCAGGTGCGGTAGCGCCTGTCGGCCAGGGTCTTGATGACGGCGGTTTCGTCGTCGCTCAGGGCCATGTCGTCGGGCGACGCGCCGCCGGAGACGAAGTCCATGAGCGCCCGGATGAAGTCCGTGACCTCCATGGCGACGGGCAGGTGGCTCGCGATGTTGGTCACCCGCGAGCGCACGCTCTTGACCGCCTTGTCGCGGTACTTTTCCGGGTCCACGCGCAGGGCCCCGGTCAGGTCGGTCATGTCCGAGGAGAAGAGCAGGGTGCCGTGGTGCAGGATGCGGCCGCCGTGGAAGTGCTGGGCGTTGCCCGAAAACTTCTTGCCGTCGATGAGCAGGTCGTTGCGGCCGCTGAAGACGCACTCCACGCCCATGGAGCGCAGGGCCTTCTGAATGGGCACGGTGAAGCGCTCGAAGTCCAGGCCTTCCGAGGGGTTGCCGTTGTTGATGAAGGTGAAGTTGATGTTCCCGAGGTCGTGGAACACGGCCCCGCCGCCGCTCAGCCTGCGGACCACCGGGATGCCGCGCTCCCGGGTGAAGGCCTCGTCGATCTCGGCCAGGGTGTTCTGGTTCCGGCCGACGATGACCGCGGGCCGGTTGCGCCAGAGCATGAAGATTTCGTCCCCGGATTCGGTCAGCAGCCATTCCTCGGCGGCCAAGTTGAAGGTGGGGTCGGTGGATTGGTTGTATATGTATCGCATGCTGTCTCCTTTGCCCGGGCGATGCAAAAGACGGGCCTCGGGGAGGCGGGGGATCTGGCCGGGCCGTCCGCCCTATACCCGGCTCCGGACCGCCGGGCAAGGGGCGCGCATGCCGCTGGCCTCGGACGGGCGAAGGGGGTATGACCTTTGCACCGAGAGCGCGAAAGGAGGGAACACGTGACCGATTGCATCGATATCGACCTGGTGGCCAACGCGGGCGTACTGGTCCGAGGGAACGGACTGGGGCTGCTCGTGGACGGCATGCACGATCAGGACGGGCATCCGTTCGACCGGGTGGGCGCGGGCGACATGGCCCGCATGGGCCGGGGCGAGGGCATCTTCGCGCGGCTGGACTACTTACTGTTCACCCACGAGCACCCGGACCACTTCACCCCGGAGCTGGTCCTGGACCACCTGGAACGGCGGCCGGTCAAGGGGGTTTTCCTGCCGGACGCGGCCCATGGGTCGCCCGACCTGGAACGGCTCATCGGCGTGCTCGAACGCCGGTCCGTGCCGTACTGGACCATGGGGCTCAATCCCGGACAGGCCCGCACGGTCACGCCCGAGCCCGGCCTGACGGTCACGGCCGTGGGCACGCGGCACATGGGCAAGCAGTTCCAGGAGGTGCGCAACGACTGCCTGCTGGTCACCCTGGGGACCATGCGCCTGCTCTTCACCGGCGACGCGGACCACGTCGCGGCCTATTACGAGGAGCCGCTTAGGGACGTGCCCATCGACGCGGCCTTCGTCAACCCGATCTTCTACCACAACCCGAACGGCCAGGCGATCATCGACGACATCTTCCGGCCGCTGGAGGTGGTCATCTACCACATGCCGTCCGAGGCCCGGGACCCCTTCCACCTGGCCTTCACGGTCAAGCGGGCCATGCAGAAGTACGCCCGGCCGGACATGCCGGTCCACGTGCTCGCCGCGGCCTCTCCCCACGTGAGCCTCTGCCCGCCCATGGAGTAGGGCGGATTCCGTCGGGCCGCATTGCGGTCGCGGGCGAATGCGGCTACTGATGGGGGACGCGCCCCCGCGCGGCAGGCATGGCCATGAACACACCCGCGTCCTCGCCCACCCCGGATTCCCGGTTGTCCGAACGCCTCAAGCGGCGGCTCTTTCTCTACGCCTCCGGGGCGCTGCTGGTCCTGGCCCTGGGCGTGGGGCTGTCCGTGGTGGCCACCCTGTTCCACCAGCTCAAGCAGGCCGAGGAGGCCGGGCTGGCGCACATCGCCGAGACGCGCGGCCTGGCCGTGGGCGAGTGGTACCGGCGGGCGCTTGACCTGTCGCGCCAGGTGACCAGCCGGACCCGCATCCGCGAGGAGCTGGCCGCCTACAATGCGGGCCGGCGCTCCCTGGAGGAGCTGGCCGCGTTCACCCGGCCCAAGCTCGCGGACGCCATGGACCTGTCCGGCGAGGTGGTCGGCCTGACCCGGCTGGACCGCATGGGCCGCCCGGTGGCCTCGGTGGGCGCGCCGGTTCCGCCGAACCTGGTCGGGGACATGGCCGGGAGCGCGCCCGGGAACGCGGCCGGGCCGTCAGACGACGTGCGCTTTTCCCCGCCCGTGGTCCCGGAGGGCCGTCCGTGCATGGTCGTCGCCGCGCCCATCCTGGCCAGGACGGGGCAGCGGGTGGGCACGGACCTGGTGGTCATGGACATCGCCCGGCTCCTGGAAATCATCGAGCGCGGCCGGAACGTCCGGGGCGCGGGCACGGTCTGCCTGGGCTACGCGGCCGGGCCGGACATCCGCCTGTTCCCGGACGGGACGGGCCGCGCGGCCGCACCCACGCCGAGCCAGGCCGAGGCCTTGCGCCGGGCCGTGGCCGGGAGCGGCGGCATCCTCACGGCCGGGGACGAGGTCACGGCCTACACCCCTGCGGGCGGCGCGGGCTGGGGGCTGACCGTGTCGGTCAACGAGCGCGAGCTGTACAACCCGCTCAGGCTGCGGCTCATCCAGCTGGCCCTGTATTCCCTGCTCATCTACGCGGTCTGCGTCATCGGGCTGTGGCGGCTGCTGCGGCCCCTGACCGGACGGCTGCTGCTCCACGCCTCGGAGCTGGAGTCCGAGGTGGACGCCAAGACCGCCACCCTCAAGTCCGAGCTGGACGCCCGGCTCAAGGCCGAGCAGGCCCTGCACCGGGCCCACCAGGAGCTGGAGGACCGCGTGCGCGAGCGCACCCGCGAACTGGCCGAGGCCAACGAGGCGCTGCAACGCATCCACCACCGGCTGGAAGGGGAGCATGAGCAGCGCAAGCTCCTGTCCCGCGACCTGATCAACCTCCTGGAGGAGGACCGCCGGGAGGTGGCCCGCGAGCTGCACGACCATACCGGCCAGCTGCTGACCACGCTGCGCCTGGACCTCCAGGCCGCCCTGGAATCCCTGGCCTCGGCCGACGGCTGCTGCAAGGGGCAGCTGGAGAGCGCGGCGGACAAGATCACCCTGGTCCAGCGGGACATCAAGTCCATCTCCAAGGGGCTCAGGCCCGACACCCTGGAATACCTCGGTCTGGCCCAGGCCCTGGAGGCCCTGCTCGACGAGTACCGCGCGTCCACGGACCTGGACATCCATTTCTTCCACAAGGGCGTGCCCAGGCGGTTCGACGGCCAGAAGGAACTGGCCCTGTACCGGATCACCCAGGAGGCCCTGACCAACACGGTCAAGTACGCCGGGGCGCGCCAGGTGCACATCAGCCTGATCAGCCGCGACGGGCGGCTGGGGCTGACCATCGAGGACGACGGGCAGGGGTTCGACCAGGCGGCCGTGGCCGCGCGGGCCGGGACCTCGGGCAGCCTGGGGCTGACCCTGATGAAGGAGCGCATGGTCCAGCTGGAAGGGACCTTCCACATGGAATCCGCGCCGGGCCGGGGCACCCAGATCCTGGCCGAACTGGATATCGGGAGCGCAAACGATGCATAAGAAGACCACCCTGCTCATCGTCGACGACCACCGGGTCGTCATCGCGGGCATCCGCAGCCTGCTGGCCCCGAAGGCGGACATCGAGATCGTGGGCGAGGCCACGGACGGTGCCGAGGCCGTGGCCCTGTCCCGGGAACTTGCGCCCGACATCGTCATCATGGACATCTCCATGCCCGAAATGGACGGGGTGGAGGCCACCGGGCTGATCCGCCAGGTCTCGCCGCGGACGCGGATCATCATCTACACCATGCACTCGGACCAGCGGTTCATCCTGGAGCTGTTCAAGGCGGGCATCTCGGGCCACGTACTCAAGGAGGGCCCGCCCGCCGACCTGTGCGCCGCCGTGGAGGCGGTCATGGCCGGGAAGACATACTTCACGACCATCGACCCGGCCGCGCTCCTGCGCCAGCTCTCCCCGGAGCGGTCGGGCCGGGAGGACCTCTTCGACCACCTCAGCCCGCGCGAACTGGAGGTCTTCCGGCTCCTGGCCGACGGCCTGACGGTCAAGGAGGCGGCGGCCGAACTGCACATCAGCCCCAAGACCGTGGAGACCCACAAGTACAACCTCATGGAGAAGCTCGAGGTCGGGACCATCCCGGACCTGACCAAGCTGGCCATCCGCCACGGGCTCATCTCGGTCTGACACGCTCCCGCCACGCCCCTTAGGGAAATTCCCCACCCCGGATCGCGGGCCGCGCGCGGTCTTGCGCCGCGTTCGCTTTGCAATACACTGTAATAATGAAATAAAAAGAAAGATGTCCCAGGGGCGACCGGGTGAGGAAGGAACCGTCAAATCAGAAGGTTCCCGATTGTTCCGGTGGCGAATCCGTCGCATTCTCCGGGTAAACGCGCGAAGCGCAACCGGAGGAGTTCATGGACAGAAGGAAATTTCTCAAGCTCGCCTGCGCCGGGGTGCCCGCTCTGGGTGCGCTCACGGCGACGGAAGTGCGTGCGGAGGGCGGCAAACCCCGGTACGCCATGGTCATCGATCTCAGGCGGTGCGTGGGCTGCCATTCGTGCTCGGTCTCCTGTTCCGTGGAGAACCGTGTGCCGGTGGGCAAGTTCCGGGCCACGGTGGGCGAGTTCGTCATCGAGGACGCCGGGATCGCCCCGACCATCGCCCCGCTGCCCAGGCTGTGCAACCACTGCGAGGAACCGGCCTGCGTGCCGGTCTGCCCGGTGCACGCCACCTACAAGGACGAGAACGGCCTGGTCCTGGTGGACAGCGACAAGTGCCTGGCCTGCGGCTTCTGCGTCCAGGCCTGCCCCTACGACGCCCGGTACATCAACCCGGTCACCCACACCACGGACAAGTGCACCTTCTGCGTGCACCGGCTCCAGGCCGGGCTGCTGCCCGCCTGCGTGGAGAACTGCGTGGGCGGGGCGCGCATCTTCGGCGACCTGAACGACCCGCAGAGCCTGGTCGTCCGGACCCTCAGGGAGCACCAGGGCGACGTCAACGTCCTGGCCCCGGAGATGGGCACCAGGCCCAACGTCTACTACATCAATCTGAACGCCTTCCTGGAGAGCCCGGTCAACGTGGGGCTGCCCATGGCCGAAGGCGCCATGACGGCGGGAGGTGGACATGCCTAAGGTCATCGAACTGGTCAACGTGCCCCCGGCCATCACCTGGGAGGTCCTGGAGCCCCTGGCCCTGACCCTGCTCACGGCGGCGGCCTGCGCGGTCCTGCTGGGCGGCGGCCTGACCCTGGCCGGACGCGGCGCGGACGTGCGGCGCGGGCTGCTGACCACGGGCATCGCCTCGGTCATCACCGGGCTGGGCGCCCTGGCCCTGTCCCTGGGCAACCCCTTTCATCTCTACATGTTCATGGTCTCGCCGTCCTTCAGCTCCTGGACGACCATCGGCACCTTCCTGCTCCCGGTCTTTCTCGGCGTGTCCCTGCTGGCCCTGTACCTGGACAGCGACGGCGACGGCCGCGCCCGGCCCGTGGCCGGACTGGCGGTTTTCCTGGCCCTGGGCGTGCTGACCTACGCCTCGCGCGAGATCGGCTACCTGCCGGGCCGGGTCATGTGGCACGCCAAGGCGCTGCCTCTGGGCTTCGTCCTGGCCGGGCTGTCCGGCTCCGCCGGGCTGTCCGCGCTCCTCGGCGCGTTCAAGGGCCGGTCCATGCCCACCTGGCTCACGGCGGTCATGATCGCGGCCTCCCTGCTCTGCGCCGGGGCGGGCTTCCTGCTGACCCCGCCCGAGGGCTACGTGCTGGCCGCGCCCTCGGCCTGGACCGCGCTTTCCCTGATCGGCGCGGTCGCGGCCGTGCTCGGCCTGATCGCCCTCAAGGCCCGGGGCCTGACCGCCCTGGCCGGGCTGTTCGCCTACGGCGCGGGCCTGGGTTTCTACGTCCGGCTGATCTTCCTGGGCCAGTCCATTCCCCGCAAGTCCTTCACCGCCGTGGACGCGGGGGCCGTGGCCCATCTGGTCTCGGCCAAGTCCCTGCTGATCCTGGCGGTGAGCCTGGTCTTCCTGCTCGGCCTGGGCGCGGTCCTGGGCGGTCTTTTCAGCAACGTCGCCCTGGCAAGGAGGGAGCACTCCCATGGATAAGAACAGACGCGAACTGGTCAAGAACACCCTGGCCGTGGCCGGGCTGGGCATGCTCGGCGCGGGCGCGCTCCTCAAGCCGGGCCGCGCCGAGGCCGCGCAGGCGGCCATGCCCGAGGACCCGGCCAGGGTCTCGCCCGAGTCCCTGGCCCCGGAATACGAACGCACCCCGGAGGGCGTCCGGCTGGGCGAAGGGCAGCACATGGCCTTCAACCAGTGCTGGGGCTGCACCACCTTCTGCGGCGTGCGCCTGCACATCGACGACGCCACGGACGACGTGGTCCGGGTGGCGGGCAACCCGTACAACCCCCTGTCCCATGAAAAGCACTTCCCCATGTCCATGCCCGTGGGCGAGGCCCTGGATCGCCTGTCCGCCGACAAGGACATGGGCCACGCCCAGCGGTCCGCGGTCTGCGGGCGCGGGGCGGCCATGTTCGAGACCGCGCACAGCCCCTTCCGCATCACCCGCTGCCTCAAGCGCGCAGGCAAGCGCGGCGAGAACAGGTGGACGCACATCTCCTTTGAACAACTGCTCGAAGAGGTCGTCGAGGGCGGCGACCTGTTCGGCGAGGGCCACGTGGACGGCCTGCGGGCCATCCGCGACCTGAAAACCCCGGCCAACCCCGGTCACCCGGAGTTCGGGCCGGTGAGCAACCAGCTGCTCCTGACCTACGCCGTGGACGACGGGCGCAGCGACTTCTTCTTCCGCCGCTTCGGCATGAACGCCTTCGGGACCAAGAACTTCGGCAAGCACGGGGCGTACTGCGGCCTGTCCTTCCGCATCGGCTCGGGCATGTTCATGGACGACCTAACCAAGAACGCGCACATCAAGCCGGACTGGGCCAACTGCGAGTTCGCCCTGTTCTGGGGCACCGCGCCGTCCCAGGCGGGCAACCCGTTCAACCGCTCGGCCCGCATCCTGGCCTCGGCGCGCACCGACGGGGACCTGCACTATGCGGTCATCGACCCGGTCCTGCGCATGCCCGCCTCGGACGCGGCCCGCGAGCGCTCCCGCTGGGTGCCCATCAACCCCGGCATGGACTCGGCCCTGGCCATGGGCATGATCCGCTGGATCATCGAGAACGAGCGCTATGATCGGAACTTCCTGGTCCGGCCGAACACGGCCGCCGCCGAAAAGGCGGGCGAGATCAGCATCTGCAACGCCACCTATCTGGTCGTCCGTTCGGGCGGGAGCCGGGGCAAATTCCTGCGCGCGGCCCAACTCGGACTGGGGAGCGACGAGGCCTTCGTGGTCGTGGACGCGGCCACGGACAAGCCCGTCTCCTTCGACGCCTGCGACGAGGGCGTCCTGGACTTCGCGGGCGAGCTGACCCTGGCCTCGGGCGAGATCGTGCGGGTGGCCACCGCCTTCCGGCTGCTCAAGGAGCAGGCCATGGCCCACGGGCTGGACGAGATGTCCGCCCGCTGCGGCGTGCCCGTGGAGCGGATCGTCGAGCTGGCCCGCGAGTTCACCGCCCACGGCAAAAAGGCGGCCGTGGACGTGCACGGGGGCATGATGTCCACCTCGGGCGCCAACGCCACCTTCACTGTCCTGACCCTGAACACGCTCATCGGCAACATCAACGCCAAGGGCGGCATCTCGGCCACGGCGGGCAACTACCATGGCCCGGCCATGAACGGCCCCCGGTACGACCTGAACAAGTTCCCCGGCCAGATCCAGGCCAAGGGGTTCCCGGCCATCCGCTGCCGCGCACCGTACCAAAAGTCCACGGAATTCAAGGAAAAGAAGGCGGCGGGACAGAACCCGTACCCGGCGCGGTACCCCTGGTACCCGTTCACCCCGCCGAACATGCCCGCCGAGCATCTGCTTTCCCACGTGAACGGCCACCCGTTCCGCTACAAGTGCTGGATCAACTGGACCGGCAACGTCATTTACGGCCACGGCGGCCTGCACCGGGCCGTGGACGAGGCCCTGAAGGACCCCGCGAGCCTGCCGCTGATCATCGGCATCGACACCTTCCACAACGAGACCAACGCCTATGCCGACTACCTGGTGCCCGACCCGTGCATGTTCGAGGGCTGGGGCGGGTTCTCCGGGGCGTGGTCCGGGGTGCTGACCAAGATGTCCACGGCACGCTGGCCCGCCGTCGCGCCCAAGCAGGAGAAGACCTCGGACGGGCGTCCGGTGTGCATGGAGCAGTTCCTCATCGAGGCGGCCAAACGCATGGGGTTGCCGGGGTTCGGCGACCAGGCCATCCCGGCGGCGGACGGCACGGCGGCCCCGCTGCACGGGCCCGAGGACTACTACCTGCGCCTGGCGGCCAACATCGCCTTCTTCAAGGACCAGGTCCTGCCCGCCCCGAGCGAGGAGGACATCGCCTTGTCCGGCATCGGCCGTATCCTGCCCGACATCGAGCGGACCCTGCGCGAGGACGAGCGCGGTCCGGTGGCCGCCGTGTACAGCCGGGGAGGGCGGTTCGCCCCCTACGGCAAGAGCTACGACGGCGAGTGGCTCGGCGGGCGGTGGAAGAAGACCCTCCAGATCTACAACGAGCAGGTGGGCACCGCCATCAATTCCCAGACCGGGGAGCCGTACCTGGGCGTGGCCACCTTCATGCCGCCCAAACTGACTGACGGCAGCGAACTGCGCGCGGTCTGGACCGAGGCGGACTACCCCCTGGTCATGACCTCGTTCAAGTCCAACCTGATCAACTCCTACGCCGTGGTCCTGGACCGGCTGCGGGCCATCAAGCCCCTGAACATGGTCATGGTCAACGACCGCGACGCGGCCCGGTTCGGCCTGGCCCATGGCGACGAGGTGGAGATCACGAGTCCCGCCGCCTCGGCCCGGGCCACGGTGGTGGTCGGCGACGTGGTCGCCCCCGGCGTGGTCGCGGTGGAGCACGGCTTCGGCCACCGCTCCCTGGGCGCGGCCGACGTCATTGTGGACGGTCATGTCATCAAGGCCAACCCCGGCGCGGCCAACGGCTTCAGCCTCAACGACCTGGTCCCCAACGACCCCACCCGCCGGGGCGTCTCCACCCTCCAGGAACATGAAACCGGCGCGGCCGCCCGCCAGGGCATCCCGGTGCGCATCAAGAAAATCGGCTGACCTTTCCTCCTCATAACCAAACTCCCCTTACCCGAGGCCCCCGCGGAAACCCCCCGGTTTCCCGGGGGCCTCACCCTTGGCGGGGCGGGTCCGGACGGCTTGAGCGGCACATGTCGTGAATTGTATATTTTGTTGCCGGTTCTTTTGTGCTATCCCATCCGCAAACAGGAGCACACGGCATGGCCATCTATGCGCATTCCAGGGAAAACTCGGACCCGGAAGAGTGGCAGCTGCTTGAGGAGCATCTGCGCAATGTGGCGGACAGGGGGGCGGATTTCGCCGCCGCCTTCGGCGCTGCGGATTGGGCGCGGGTCCTCGGGGCGTTCCACGACATAGGCAAGCGGAACCCCCGCTTTCAGCAGAGGCTGACCGGCGAAAACACCGGCCACGCCGACCACAAGGGGGCCGGGGCGCGGCTGTTCGAAAATCTGGGCACCGGTTTCGGGCGCATGGCCGCCTACTGCATTGCCGGGCACCACGGAGGACTGCCGGACTTCCATGATTCCGGCCATGGAACCTCGCTGGGGCGGATCCTTGAACGGGCCTTCGTCCTGCCGGGCCGCGACGTCCCGGACGGCATCCGGCCGCCCGACTGGCCTTTCACGCCGGAAAGCGGCTTTCAGTGTTCCTTTTTCACACGCATGCTCTTCTCCTCCCTGGTGGACGCGGACTTTCTGGACACCGAGGCCTTCATGGACGCGGCGGAGAGCGGTCGTCGCGAGCCCGGTCCTGCGCTCGGCGAGCTGCGCGAACTCCTGGACAGGCACCTGGCCGCGTTCGCCGGGGAGGGGCGCATCAATTCCCTGCGCGCGGAGATCCTGTCCCATTGCCGGGAAAAGGCGGCCCTCGACCCCGGCCTGTTCACCCTGACCGTGCCCACCGGAGGCGGCAAGACCCTGACCTCCATGGCCTTCGCCCTGGATCACGCCCTGCGGCACGGCCTGCGCCGGGTGGTTTACGTCATCCCCTATACCTCCATCATTGAGCAGAACGCGCGTGTTTTCCGGGACATCTTCCCCGCAGGCGCGGTCATCGAGCACCATAGCAACTTCGACCCGCGCAACGCCTTCGGCGACGAGGACAACGCCCGCGAATCCGCCGGAGCCCGCCGCCACCGGCTGGCCTGCGAGAACTGGGACGCCCCCGTGGTCGTGACCACCAACGTGCAGTTCTTCGAGTCGCTGTTCGCGGCCAAAACCTCTCGCTGCCGCAAACTGCACAACCTGGCCGGGTCGGTCATCGTCCTGGACGAGGCCCAGATGCTGCCCGTGGACTTCCTGGCCCCGTGCCTGCGGGCTCTTGAGGAGCTGGCCGCGCACTACGGGTGCAGCGTGGTCCTGTGCACGGCCACCCAGCCCGCCCTGCGCCGAGAGGATTTCGCGCCGGGCCTGGCCGGGCTCGACGGCCGGGAGCTGGCCCCGGACCCGGCCCGGCTGCATGAGGCCTTCCGGCGCACGGAGCTGCGCGACCTCGGCGAACTGGAGCTGTCCGAGGTGGCCGACATGGTGCGGGAGCGGGAGCAGGTCCTTTGCATCGTCAACACCCGCGCCCGCGCGTCCGAGTTGTTCAAGTTGGTCCGTGACGAGCCTGGGGCGCGCCACCTGAGCGCCCTCATGTGCCCGGCCCACCGCTCGGAGCGGCTGGCCGAGATCAGGGGGATGCTGCGCGCCGGGGAGCCGTGCCGGGTGGTCTCCACCCAGCTTGTCGAAGCCGGGGTTGACGTCTCCTTTCCCGAGGTCGTCCGCGAGATGGCCGGGCTCGATTCCATCACCCAGGCCGCCGGGCGGTGCAATCGGGAGGGCGAGCGCGATGAAGCGGCCCCGGTGTCCGTGTTCTATCCGGCCGAAGGGCTGCCGCGTGCCTTTTCGGCCCAGGCGGAGCATGCGGCGGCCGTCCTGCGCGGGCCCCACGGCGGCGACCCGTTCTCGCCCGAGGCCATCCGGCAGTATTTCGGCCTGCACTACTGGCTCAAGCGGGAGCGCCTGGACCGGAAGCGGATTCTGGACGCCCTGAGCAACGAGCGGGGGGAGTGGTATTTCCGTCGGGCGGCGGACGAATTCCGGCTCATCGACAATCCCATGGTCCCGTTGGTCGTGCCCTGGGACGGCCGGGCGCGGGAGCTGGTGGAGGCGCTGCGGTACGCGGAACACCCCGGCGGCATCCTGCGCAAACTCCAGCAGTACACGGTCCAGGTCTACGAGCGCCAGTTCCGCGCCCTGGACGAGGCCGGGGCAGTGGAGACGGTCGCCGACGGGTGCGAGGCGCTCTGTCGGATGGAGTTCTACGACGATCTGTTCGGTCTGCGGGTGCCCGGTCCGACCGATCCGGAGTATTTTTTGGCATAGGCACTACAACACGGAGGTGACGTTCGTGTCAGGAGTCAAACTCAGAGTCTGGGGAGAGTATGCCTGCTTCACCCGGCCGGAAATGAAGGTGGAGCGCGTCAGTTACGACGTGATGACCCCTTCGGCGGCGCGGGGGATTCTGGAAGCGGTGTACTGGAAGCCGTCCATCCGCTGGGTGGTGGACCGCATCCACGTCATGAAACCCATCCGGTTCGACAACGTGCGCCGCAACGAGGTGTCCGCCAAGGTGCCGGTCAAGGGCGCGTCGGGCGTGAACGCGGCCATGAAGGGCGGAGGCGAGCCGTTGCGCCTGTTCATCGAGGACAACCGCCAGCAGCGGGCCGCCCTGGTCCTGCGCGACGTGGAGTACGTCATTGAGGCGCACTTCGAATACACGTCCGCCGAGGACCGCAACGACGGCAAGCATCTGGACATGTTCAACCGCCGCGCGGGCAAGGGGCAGTGCTTCCAGCGGCCCTATCTCGGCTGTCGTGAGTTCGCCGCGTTTTTCGAGCCCGTGGAGGGCGACGTCCCGGCCTCGCCCCTGGCCGACGAGCCTCCGCGCGACCTGGGCTGGATGCTCTACGACCTTGATTACCGCAACGACATGGCCCCGCTGTTCTTCCGCCCGGCCCTGGAAGGCGGGGTGGTCGAGGTGGCCAGGGCGCTCGAACGCGAGGGGGTGGCCTCATGATCCTCCAGGCCCTGAATCAATATTACGATCGGCTGCGGGCGGACCCCGAGGCGGACGTACCCGAGTTCGGTTTCGGCCGCCAGGGGGTGCATTTCTGCCTGTCCCTGGACCGGTCGGGCAACCTGGCGGGCCGTCCCATGGACCTGCGCGACGAAAAGGGTCGCCCGGACCGCATCGAGGTGCCGGGGCCGGTGGTGCGCACGGTGGGCGTTGCTTCCAATTTTGCCTGGGACAATACCGGTTATGTCCTGGGGGACGACGGGGGAGACAATCCCGAACGCACGGCGAGGACCCATGCGGCCTTCAAGAGCCTGGCCGACGAGGTGCTGGACGGCGTGGACGACGAGGGGGCGCGGGCCCTGCTGGCCTTCCTCGCCGACTGGGACCCGGCGCGGGCCCAGGAACTGCCCGGCTGGGAGGACATGGTCGGGCTCAACGTGGTCTTCATGCTCGACGGCGAGCCCGGTTTCCTGCACGACCGGCCCGCATTCCGCCAGGCTTGGCGTGAACATCTCGCGGCCAACGACGAGTTCGAAACGGGCCGTTGCCTGGTCACCGGTGAAGTCGGGCCCATTCCGCCGACCCACGCCAAGATCAAGGGCGTGCCCGGAGCGCAGACCGCAGGGGCCTCGCTCATTTCCTTCAACATCGACGCGGCCGAGTCCTATGGCAAGAAGCAGAACCTCAACTCCCCGGTCTTGGAACGGGCGGCCTTCGGCTACGCCACGGCGCTCAACCACCTGCTCGCGCCGGACAGTCCGCGCAAGGTCCAGGTGGGCGAGACCACCGTGGTCTTCTGGAGCGATGCGCCGGGCGAGGCCGAACCGTTTTTCGGCCACGCCATGGGCGGCAAGCGGGCCGAGGACGACGGACTGACCGCCCGCCTGGAGGGGTATCTGTCGGCCGTGGCCCGCGGGAAATATCCGGAGGCGCTGGGCAGGGCGGAAACTCCGTTTTACGTGCTCGGCCTGTCGCCCAACGCGGCCCGGCTGTCCGTGCGCTTCTGGCATGTGGGCACCGTGGGAGAGATGGCGGAGAACGTCGGCGAGCACTACCGCACCCTGGCCCTGCAACGCCGCTTCGACAGCGAGCCCGAGCACCCGAGCCCGTGGCAGCTGCTCAAGGAGCTGGCGCCTCAGCGGGACGCGAAAAACATGTCGCCGCTGCTCTTCGGCCAGCTCGTCCGATCCGTGGTCCAGGGGCTGCCCTATCCGCAGACCCTGCTGTCCGCCGCCATCGGCCGCATCCGGGCCGACAAGGAGGTCAACTACCTGCGGGCGGCGATGATCAAGGCCTTTCTCGTTCGCAACAGAAAACAGGAGATTCCCATGACCCTCGATACCACCAACACGAACATTGGCTACCGCCTGGGTCGGCTGTTCGCCATTGTCGAACGCATTCAGGAGGAGGCGGTCCCCGGCGCCAACGCCACGGTGAAGGATCGTTTCTTCGCCTCCGCGGCCGCCACCCCGGCCCGGATCTTTCCGATCATCGTCAAGAACGCTCAGCATGGGCTGGCCAAGATCCGCAAGGACAAGCCGGGCTGGGCGGTCAATCTCGACAAGGCGATACAGGAGATCGTGGGCGGCATCGACGCCGCAACCGGCTTCCCGGCCTCCATGGCCTCGGAAAAGCAGGGCATGTTCATTCTTGGCTACTATCAGCAGCGCCAGGATTTCTACACCAAAAAAGAAAAGAATACGGAGGACTAGACCATGACCGTCATCAATAACCGCTATGAATTCGTGTACCTGTTCGATGTGGAGAACGGCAACCCCAACGGCGACCCGGACGCGGGCAACACCCCGCGCATCGACCCCGAGACCGGGTTTGGCCTGGTCACTGACGTCTGCCTCAAGCGCAAGATCCGCAACTACGTGGACGTGGTCAAGCAGGGGGCCGAGGGGTACAACATCTACGTGGCCGAGAAGGGCGTGCTTTCCCAGACTCGCGAACCCGCCTACAAGACCGAGGAGGTCCAGAAGCTCAAAAAGAAGGATGAGCAGATCGCGGCCGCGCGCAACTGGATGTGCGCCAACTTCTTCGACGTGCGCACCTTCGGCGCGGTCATGTCCACCAAGGAGAACAATTGCGGCCAGGTGCGCGGGCCGGTGCAACTGACCTTCGCCAAGAGCATCGAGCCCATCGTCCCGGCCGAGGTGTCCATCACCCGTATGGCCGTGGAGACCAGCAAGGAGGCCGAGGCCCAGGAAGGCGACAACCGGACCATGGGCCGCAAGCACATCGTGCCCTACGGTCTGTACCGCGCCGAGGGGTTTGTCTCGGCCAACCTGGCCCAGGGCGACAAGGGGACCGGCTTCTCGGATGCCGACCTGGAACTGTTGTGGCAGGCCCTGGGAGGCATGTTCGATCACGACCACTCGGCGGCCCGGGGCAAGATGAGCCCGCGCGGCCTGATCGTCTTCAAGCACCAGGATGCCCTGGGCAACGCCCCGGCCCACAAGCTGTTCGAGGCCGTGACCGTGACTCGCAGGGAAGGCGACGGCCCGGCCCGTTCCTTCACCGATTACGCGGTCGCCGTGGACAAGGGGGCCATTCCCGACACGGTCGCCGTGGACGTGAAGTTCTAGCCGTGGATAGGACCCTGCCCCTTTCCGCGTTGCAGCACTATCTGTACTGCCCGAGGCAGTGCGCGCTCATCCACGTGGAAAAGGTCTGGGAGGAAAACCGGTTCACCGCCGAGGGACGGCTTCTGCACCTGCGTGCCGATGCCGGGGGGGCCGGTCGGCGCGGGGGCGTGGTCCAGGACCGGGCCGTGCCCCTGCGCAGCGACCGGCTGGGGCTGTACGGCGTGGCCGATGTGGTCGAGCTGCGGCCCGGGCCGGACGGCCGCGAGGCGCCGTATCCCGTGGAGTACAAGCGCGGCAGCCCCAAGATCGAGGACTGGGACCGGGTCCAACTCTGCGCACAGGCCCTGTGCCTGGAGGAGATGCTCGGCGTGACCGTGCCCGAGGGGGCCATCTTCTACGGCAAGCCCCGCCGCCGGGAACGGGTGGTCTTCGACGCCCCTTTGCGGGAGGCCGTGGAGCGGCATTGCCGCGAACTGCACGCCATGATCGAGGCGGCCGCAACGCCCGAACCCGTGCCGGGCAAGTTGTGCAGGGGCTGCTCGCTCCGGGACGCATGCATGCCCGGCACCTCCCGGCACGTGGAAAGCTATCTGCAAAGGGGGTTGGACCCGTGAAGAAACTGCTGAACACGCTCTACGTCACCTCCCAGGGCAGCTACCTGTCCAAGGACGGCGAGTGCGTGGTGGTGCGCACCGAGGACGGGGAGAAGCGCCGCTTCCCGGCCCACGTGCTGGGCGGCATCGTCTGCTTCGGCAACGTGCTGTGCAGCCCGTTTCTGCTGGGCCACTGCGGTGAAAAAGGGTTGGCCGTCTCGTTTCTGACCGAACGGGGGCGGTATCTGGCCGGGGTGCGCGGTCCGCAGAGCGGCAATGTCCTGCTCCGGCGGGCCCAGTACCGGCTGGCCGACGATCCGGACGATGCGTCGCGCCTGGCCCGGTCGGTCATCGTCGGCAAGGTCGCCAACTCACGGGCCGTGCTCCGTCGGTGTCTGCGCGACCACGGGGGGCGTGTTGACCGCGACGCCCTGGACAGGGCCGTGGCCGTGCTCGACGACTGCGCAGAGCGCCTTCGTCGCCCGGTCTCCCTGGACGAGGCGCGCGGTATGGAAGGACGGGCGGCCAACACCTATTTTGCGGTTTTCGGCAACCTGATCCTCGCGGAGGACCCCGCCTTTCGCTTCGTGGGCCGCAACCGGCGGCCGCCGCTGGATGTGGCCAACTGCCTGCTTTCCTTCATCTACACTCTGCTCGCCCACGACGTGCGTTCCGCCCTGGAGGCGGTGGGGCTCGATCCGCAGGTGGGCTTTCTGCATCGCGACCGGCCGGGCCGTCCGGGGCTGGCCCTGGACGTCATGGAGGAGTTCCGGCCGGTTCTGGCCGACCGGCTGGTTCTGTCACTGATCAACCGGGGCGAGGTGCGCGCCAGGGGCTTCGTGCGCAAGGAAAGCGGCGCGGTGTTCATGGATGACGACACGCGCAAGGCGGTCCTCACGGCCTGGCAGAAACGCAAGCAGGACGAGGTGATGCATCCGTTCCTGAAGGAACGCATCGCGCTCGGCCTGGCCTTTCACGTGCAGGCGCAGCTCATGGCCCGGGCCGTGCGCGGCGACTTGGACGGCTATCCGCCCTACTTCTGGAAGTGAGTATGCTGGTACTGGTCAGTTACGACGTCAGTTTCGAGGAGCCGGACGGCAAGCGGCGGTTGCGCAAGATCGCCAAGGTTTGCGAAAATTTCGGGCAACGGGTGCAATATTCCGTGTTCGAATGCGTGGTCGAGCCCGCCCAGTGGGTCCAGTTGCGCCATCGGTTGCTCGAGGCCTACGACGAGGAGCGAGACAGCCTGCGCTTCTACTTTCTGGGCAAGAACTGGCAGCGGCGGGTGGAGCAGCACGGCTCAGGCACCGCCTACGATCCGGAAACGGACGCCCTGATCCTCTAGCGCGAACCCCAAGTGGTGGCAAAATCCTCGGGAGGTTCGCGCGGTTGCCAATAATCGGTCATTTCAGGTAATTGAAGAATCATGTCCCGCCATGGGACATGGTGTGGCCGACCCGTTCCTGCCTGTTCGCGGAGTCCCGCCTGGAAACCCGCGCCAAGAGGACCTTCGGCCCCCCCACAGTCGCCCCCCACGCGGGGGCGTGGATTGAAACGACCGGCAGCGTGCCGGGCAGCTGCGGGGCATGAGTCGCCCCCCACGCGGGGGCGTGGATTGAAACGTTGGTATCGCCATGAGATATTGGAAGCTCTAGATGTCGCCCCCCACGCGGGGGCGTGGATTGAAACTATTGATAAAGCCGCTTCCCGCGCCGCCATACCCGTCGCCCCCCACGCGGGGGCGTGGATTGAAACCTATTTCCGCGCCCGGTTCGTAGGCTGCGGATGCGTCGCCCCCCACGCGGGGGCGTGGATTGAAACATGTAATAGAGATCGTAGCCAGACACAGAAATGAACGTCGCCCCCCACGCGGGGGCGTGGATTGAAACATTACCTGTTGGATTACGTCCCAAAACCGCAGGAGTCGCCCCCCACGCGGGGGCGTGGATTGAAACAGGCAACTGGACCTCATCCAAGTCACCGGCGAACCGTCGCCCCCCACGCGGGGGCGTGGATTGAAACTTGCGCAGCCTGGGCCGCACGCGCTTGGCCAGGGTCGCCCCCCACGCGGGGGCGTGGATTGAAACGGGCCATGATCCTGCATGACCGGCCGCCGCGCGAGGTCGCCCCCCACGCGGGGGCGTGGATTGAAACTCGGGATCACGCTTCTCGGTGATGCCGTCGAAGGTCGCCCCCCACGCGGGGGCGTGGATTGAAACTGGTTCCAGGTGTCAGGTAGTCGCGTGCTCCTGGTCGCCCCCCACGCGGGGGCGTGGATTGAAACTAGTCCGCTTCTATCCTCCTGACTCGTTGTGGTAGGTCGCCCCCCCACGCGGGGGGCGTGGATTGAAACCGGTCCCGTCCAGCATCTTGGCGATGTCCGCGCGTCGCCCCCCACGCGGGGGCGTGGATTGAAACATCAATGTTCCGGCGGAGCGACGGGCCGACATGTGTCGCCCCCCACGCGGGGGCGTGGATTGAAACGAGGACGGTCCAGGACGAGGCCACGCCCTCGCGGGTCGCCCCCCACGCGGGGGCGTGGATTGAAACCACCCCGGTGACGATCGCCGGGGACCCGGCGCTGGTCGCCCCCCACGCGGGGGCGTGGATTGAAACGCCGATAGGCGGCAGGAAACACTTGCCCGCCCTGACGTCGCCCCCCACGCGGGGGCGTGGATTGAAACAAATTTTTCGCTGACGAAGACTAAAGGGGAAAATGTCGCCCCCCACGCGGGGGCGTGGATTGAAACCAGTCGCTGCGAGGGCAGGCTGGACAGAGGCAGGGTCGCCCCCCACGCGGGGGCGTGGATTGAAACCTGATGCTGGCCATGTCTGACCGGCGCGAGATCACCGGTCGCCCCCCACGCGGGGGCGTGGATTGAAACTGATTACGCTTTGAAATTTGGTGAGATAACCTGTGTCGCCCCCCACGCGGGGGCGTGGATTGAAACTTCGCCTACGTCAACCATTACAAGTGGGACGTCGGTCGCCCCCCACGCGGGGGCGTGGATTGAAACCTCCTGCGCGTCACAGACGTGAGTGAGGTTTAACGTCGCCCCCCACGCGGGGGCGTGGATTGAAACTCATTACCAATTGATAATATTATCAACTGAAACGAGTCGCCCCCCACGCGGGGGCGTGGATTGAAACGGACCATATCGCCCAGACCCGCAGCGGGCACCGGGCGTCGCCCCCCACGCGGGGGCGTGGATTGAAACGTCTCCGGGGCATCCGGGTGCACGTCCAGGCGATGTCGCCCCCCACGCGGGGGCGTGGATTGAAACTCGTCGAAGATGCGGTTTCGGGTATCCTTGTCGGGGTCGCCCCCCACGCGGGGGCGTGGATTGAAACCCGGCGTATCTGCGTAGATATGTCGGACATCGCCGTCGCCCCCCACGCGGGGGCGTGGATTGAAACGCCAATGAGTGTCACGAAAACCACCACTCCGGCCGTCGCCCCCCACGCGGGGGCGTGGATTGAAACTGCGCCATAGGCGAGGGCTTTGTGGAGCCCGGAGGGTCGCCCCCCACGCGGGGGCGTGGATTGAAACTCCACGCGGAGAGTATGTGTCGGCGGTGGAGCAGTCGCCCCCCACGCGGGGGCGTGGATTGAAACTTTTCTGAAAAGTTTTTTGCCAATAGGAAAATGCCGGTCGCCCCCCACGCGGGGGCGTGGATTGAAACGCGCACCGCCCTCGGGCTCGGCGCGGCAGCGACCAGTCGCCCCCCACGCGGGGGCGTGGATTGAAACGCCCTCGAACTGTCGGGGGACGACGACCGCGATTAGTCGCCCCCCACGCGGGGGCGTGGATTGAAACCGGTCCCGTCCAGCATCTTGGCGATGTCCGCGCACGTCGCCCCCCACGCGGGGGCGTGGATTGAAACAGCCGCCCGAATAATGAGCTTATTAGTGCTGTCGCGTCGCCCCCCACGCGGGGGCGTGGATTGAAACATGGACCCCAAGGTCAAGACCATCGAGTTCGTGGTCGCCCCCCACGCGGGGGCGTGGATTGAAACGACAGGTGCGAGTGTGGGACGATAACCGGCAAAAGGTCGCCCCCCACGCGGGGGCGTGGATTGAAACATGGAGCCGTCCAGGCTCAAAGTCCTCAACGGGGCCGTCGCCCCCCACGCGGGGGCGTGGATTGAAACTCACGCGAAACCCAACAGCCCGCCGAGCAGTAAGTCGCCCCCCACGCGGGGGCGTGGATTGAAACCTCCGGTGATCTCCAGCACGGCGGGCGACGTGGGGTCGCCCCCCACGCGGGGGCGTGGATTGAAACAAAGCGTAATCAGAAACGGTATAGGCGGTTTGATGTCGCCCCCCACGCGGGGGCGTGGATTGAAACAGCACGTGATGGCGCTGTGCGACTCGCTGATCGGGAGTCGCCCCCCACGCGGGGGCGTGGATTGAAACTTGTGTATGGATTGCGCCAATAGACGCGATACGGGTCGCCCCCCACGCGGGGGCGTGGATTGAAACCCGCCCCACGGCATGTTGCTGGCCAGGGTCAGGGCGTCGCCCCCCACGCGGGGGCGTGGATTGAAACGGTCTGCTGGGCAGGGCGACGGACAGTCTGCGGCCGTCGCCCCCCACGCGGGGGCGTGGATTGAAACAACCACAAGACGGAAGGTGAAAGGCTCGCCAGCGGTCGCCCCCCACGCGGGGGCGTGGATTGAAACACGGTGTTGCCGTCCTCCCAAATGGTCTTGCCGGTGTCGCCCCCCACGCGGGGGCGTGGATTGAAACTTGTGCCACGTCGGATACGGTAGCGAGTACCGCGTTGTCGCCCCCCACGCGGGGGCGTGGATTGAAACGTCCGGCGACACGAGACGGTCCCCGGAACTGCGCCGTCGCCCCCCACGCGGGGGCGTGGATTGAAACAGGAGGCGGTGTGCTGTTTGCGGGAAGCCTGTGAAGTCGCCCCCCACGCGGGGGCGTGGATTGAAACGTCAGATCGCCCGCGTCTCCGTCCGGGGCCAAGTAGTCGCCCCCCACGCGGGGGCGTGGATTGAAACCTGGAGGCCTTGAGCGGCTCCATTTCGGCTACTGCGGTCGCCCCCCACGCGGGGGCGTGGATTGAAACCGCGTCCGTGGATACTTCGTAGCCCGAGGCGTTGTCGCCCCCCACGCGGGGGCGTGGATTGAAACCTAGACAAAAAGGACGCGGGGAGCCTCCAGACATTGTCGCCCCCCACGCGGGGGCGTGGATTGAAACGGCTACCGTCTTTGCCCGCTTGGCGAGGCCGTCCGTCGCCCCCCACGCGGGGGCGTGGATTGAAACACCGGCGATCTGACCATGACCACCTACTCCGGCGTCGCCCCCCACGCGGGGGCGTGGATTGAAACGCAGCCTGGAGCAAGGCCGATGCGTGCAGCCCGTGTCGCCCCCCACGCGGGGGCGTGGATTGAAACAGGATGCCCTTGCCCAGGGCGGTCAACACGCTCATGTCGCCCCCCACGCGGGGGCGTGGATTGAAACGATTTATTCACCGGGCGATTAAAGCCGGTGTTTGGTCGCCCCCCACGCGGGGGCGTGGATTGAAACGGCCTGCTTATGAAAGAATGTCCGTTGATACTCCAGTCGCCCCCCACGCGGGGGCGTGGATTGAAACCGATGGTCGCCGTGCCTGCCGCGATGGCGAACTGTCGCCCCCCACGCGGGGGCGTGGATTGAAACCCGTGGCGTAGTCGCCCGGCATGTCCTCCCGTCTCGTCGCCCCCCACGCGGGGGCGTGGATTGAAACCGTGACACCGTTAAATAAATAGGTAACACAAAATGGTCGCCCCCCACGCGGGGGCGTGGATTGAAACGAGCGTGCCGAAAAGCTTAACCTCAAAAAGTCGGGTCGCCCCCCACGCGGGGGCGTGGATTGAAACATGTAATACAGATCATATCCAGACACGGAAAAAGTCGCCCCCCACGCGGGGGCGTGGATTGAAACGGTCAGGCTGTACCCCTTGTAACGCTTGGCTTCGGTCGCCCCCCACGCGGGGGCGTGGATTGAAACTGGCAAGCGGGGTGCCTGTGTCTGCCCTGATCCCAGTCGCCCCCCACGCGGGGGCGTGGATTGAAACATGCTCTGCCGCTCGACGGTCACTGTCTGCCGGGTCGCCCCCCACGCGGGGGCGTGGATTGAAACGAAAGTAAATCGTTGCTGCATGCTACTCCTCCGGGTCGCCCCCCACGCGGGGGCGTGGATTGAAACCAGACCGCGACGTTCCAGGAACATCCTCAAACGTTGTCGCCCCCCACGCGGGGGCGTGGATTGAAACCTGTCCAGGTCTTGAGGTTGGACAGCGTGGGCTGGTCGCCCCCCACGCGGGGGCGTGGATTGAAACCGTTGCTAATAAGATTCGGAGCCACCGCCAAGAGGTCGCCCCCCACGCGGGGGCGTGGATTGAAACGAGCCCCAGGGCAAGGGCGAGCAGTACGGGAACGGTCGCCCCCCACGCGGGGGCGTGGATTGAAACCAGACCGCGACGTTCCAGGAACATCCTCAAACGTTGTCGCCCCCCACGCGGGGGCGTGGATTGAAACATCAAGGCGGTTGGAATCGCGATTATCGCCGGACGTCGCCCCCCACGCGGGGGCGTGGATTGAAACTCGAAACTGCCGTCGACGTAGAGCGCCAGCACACGTCGCCCCCCACGCGGGGGCGTGGATTGAAACCATTCCTCGCACCCGTTGCACTGGGGCGGCCTGGGTCGCCCCCCACGCGGGGGCGTGGATTGAAACTGCCCCAGCTCGTATGCGCCCGGCACCTGTAGTAGTCGCCCCCCACGCGGGGGCGTGGATTGAAACCGTGGCCGCATATGCACCGGACCAGGAGTCGAAGTCGCCCCCCACGCGGGGGCGTGGATTGAAACGAGCAGATCCTGATATGCGAGGCGCTGGCCGACGAGTCGCCCCCCACGCGGGGGCGTGGATTGAAACTATAAGCCCAGGACTACCGTCGCCACCAGCAACAGTCGCCCCCCACGCGGGGGCGTGGATTGAAACAATCCTAACTCCAACCAGGGGAGCGCATCGTGAGTCGCCCCCCACGCGGGGGCGTGGATTGAAACCGCCTCTCGCCCTGCCCGAGCCGCCGAAGCCTAAGGTCGCCCCCCACGCGGGGGCGTGGATTGAAACGCTCGGGGGGGTACACCCACCCCATCGAGGCCTGGTCGCCCCCCACGCGGGGGCGTGGATTGAAACTTTCTCCGGCGGCGAGACTGACCTGTTCCGTGAGGTCGCCCCCCACGCGGGGGCGTGGATTGAAACTTGACCTGCCAGGGTGTAGTCGTGGTTGCCATGGGGTCGCCCCCCACGCGGGGGCGTGGATTGAAACTGTCGAGCAGGGACGCCGATAAATGCCGTATCGCGTGGTCGCCCCCCACGCGGGGGCGTGGATTGAAACGTCGGTCAGTGTAAGTTCGGTGCCGTTGACGGTTGGTCGCCCCCCACGCGGGGGCGTGGATTGAAACCACGTCGCGTGGATGCCCTTGATCGCCTTGGCCGTCGCCCCCCACGCGGGGGCGTGGATTGAAACTCTGTTTTCGAAAACCGTGACCACGGTCTCAGTGACGTCGCCCCCCACGCGGGGGCGTGGATTGAAACTGCAATGAATAGGCAGGAAAGCTCTACAGGATGGTCGCCCCCCACGCGGGGGCGTGGATTGAAACCCTGGCGCACCGCTGCGGAGTGCATCGACTGGTCGTCGCCCCCCACGCGGGGGCGTGGATTGAAACACCTGGGCGTCGGGGCCATCGGCAACGGCGGTGCTGGTCGCCCCCCACGCGGGGGCGTGGATTGAAACACCTCCTCCATCATCAGGGCGTCGGTGATCATGGTCGCCCCCCACGCGGGGGCGTGGATTGAAACCGCCCCGAGGAGTAGCGCAAAGGTCCGCATGGTGTCGCCCCCCACGCGGGGGCGTGGATTGAAACCTGCAATGACTGCGACCGGCGGCATGCCCAGGAGTCGCCCCCCACGCGGGGGCGTGGATTGAAACCACGCGGACTCGCGCAAAATCTGGTCCGCCCTGTGTCGCCCCCCACGCGGGGGCGTGGTTTGAAACGACACCGTGGACACCAGGGACTGCTCCGGCAACTCGTCGCTCCCCACGCGGGACGTGGAGCGTGAAATCTGGAACTTGCAAGGCTTCACCGTTGGTGGTTGCGGAGAATGGTGCGCGAGGGCTGAAACCGGGGGTGTCCGGTCAGTTCCGTGACCTCCGGGAATCCGGGGTTATTCCACGGTGAGGGTCAGGGTGTGGGTCAGGGTGGCGGTGGCGTCGGTGCCTCGGAAGGCGCCTTGGGCCGGGGCGGTCTGGGCCGGGTCGTGGGAGGCGGCCAGGGCCAGGTGGCGGTCGGCCGTGAGCAGGCCGTGGGTGGGGTCCAGGCCGAGCCAGCCCGCGCCGGGCAGGTAGGCCTCGGCCCAGGCGTGCAGGTCGCGCTTGTCCTGGGCGTCGTCGCCGGACTGGTAGCCGGACACGAACCGGGCCGGAATGCCCGCCCGGCGGCAGCAGGCGATGAACAGGACGGCCGAGTCGCGGCAGGCTCCCCGGCGCTCGCGGCAGACCGTGGCCGGGGCGAGGATGCCGGGCTCCCGGCGGATGACCTTGGCCACGTTGCCGAAGATCCAGGCGTTGAGTTCCAGCAGGAAGTCCAGGCCACGCCCGTCCGAGCGGTCCAGGAGGGAGCCGGTCAGGGCGGCCACGGCGTCGTCGGCCGCGTCGGTCCGCAGGCAGGGGGCCAGGGCCCGTTCCTCGGCCGGGGCAAAGGCGGGCGGAACGCGGCAGGCCGCGTCGTCGAGCAGGAAGCCGAAGGGATTGGCGCGCAGGGTCTCGGCCGTGGTCAGGGCCTCCACGGTCAGGGTCTCGGTCAGGCCGTCGAACCAGGCCTGGACAAAGGGATTGCCCTCGGCGTCCGTGCCCTCGAAGCGTCCGGCGGGGGCGGGGTTGATGCGCAGTTCGTGGGCCAGCACGCGCTGGCAGGCGTCCTGCCTCGGGGTCAGGCGAAAGGTGTGGGGTTCGAGGAAAACCGGCCGGGAGTAGGCGTATCGGGTCAGGTGGCGCAGGGTGAAGCGCACGCCTAGCCCGTCCCGTTCCGGCCCATGCGTCGCTGCACGCGCTGGAGCTTGGCCGCGATGTTCTCGATCCATTCGGACGGCAGCTCGTTGACGCTCTCGCGCAGCCGGTTCTGCCACCAACTGGATATGTCGGCCAGGTCCTTGGCCTCGTAGCGCTGCTCCACGATCTCGTGGCTGTGGCGCGAGTAGAGGACCACGTCCACCGGGAAATCCACGTCGGACGCGGAGATGCGCGTGGAGTCGAAGGCCAGGCAGCCGACCTTGAGGGCGAAGTGCAGGGGATCGCCGTGCTGGAGGGTGCGGTCGAGCACGGGCTTGCCGTACCCGCCCTCGCCGATGATGTGGTAGGGCGTGGTGCCCTGGCCGATCTCCACCCAGTTGCCCTCGGGATAGATGAGATAGAGCTTGTGGGTCGAGTCGCCCGTGAGCTGACCGCCCACCAGGGTGTGCAGGTTGATGTTCAGCCCGCCCCGGCAGAGGTAGGCCTCGTCCTCCCCGCACACGCGCCGAAGCTCCTCGGCCATCAGGTTGACCATCTTGTAGAGCTTGTCGGGGCGCTCCTCCATGGTGTCGAGGCGCTCCTCGAAATAGGTGATCATCTTGTCGCGCACGCTGCGCAGGCCGGAGGTCATGACGAAGAACGCGCCGAACCCGTTCTGGTAGGCCGTGACCTTGCGCGCGGTGATGATCTCGTTGCCGGAGGTGATGCGCGTGTCGGCGATGCCGACCAGCCCTTCCTCGACGTTGATTCCAAGGCAGAATGTCATGGCGCGATTGTTCTCACTGTTCGCCGGGGGAGTCAAGCGGCTCGTCGGACACGCTGAAGAAGGTCCGGGACACGGCCTCGTCCACCTGGTTCATGCGCGTCTGCAGGTTGTCCGTGAACTCGTGCAGGCCCCGGCCGATGATCTCCTCCACGGAGTGGAAGGACATCTCGCCCACCAGCTGGCCCAGGACCTTTTCCGCCAGGTTGGAGAAGTGGCCGATGGGCGTGCCCGTGATCTGGTGCAGGGAGTTGCGGGACACGGTCAGGCAGTGGAGCACGGCGCGGGGGAAGTCGTGGTCCAGGAGCAAAAACTCCACCACGCTGCCGGGCGAGATGGGCCCGAAGCGGTGGCGGTAGGCCTGGAAACCGGAGGCCGCCTTGAGCAGTGCGCTCCACTGGATGTGGTCCAGGGTGGAGTTGATGTCCTCGGCCTTGGGCAGGAGGTGAAAGTACTTGACGTCCAGCAGGCGGGAGGTCTTGTCCGCGCGCTCCAGCATGTTCCCGAGATGGGTGAAGTAGAAGGTCTCGTCCCGGGTCATGGCCGCGGCCGAGACCCCGCCGAGGATGAAGCCGCGCCGCTTGACCTCGTTGCAGAACGAGAACGGGTTGACGACCACGGTCTCGGGCCGGTCCGCCGCGCGCTCGACCATGTGGTAGAAGATGTTCACCTCTTCCCACATCTCGGTGGGGATCATCTCGCGGATGGTCCGGGCGTTCTCCCTGGCCATGCGCAGGCAGGAGCGGATGGAGTTGGTGTATTCGGTGTCGAAGAGCAGGAACCGGAGGACGTTTTCCCGGTCCGCCCGTTTGAAGCGTTCGAAGAACAGGGCGCGGTCGCCCGTGGTGGCCACCAGGGGCTCCCACTGCTCCCCGAAATTCTCGGGCATGTCCAGGGTCAGCAGCCAGTTGACGTCCACCAGCCGGGCCAGGTTCACGGCCCGCTCCAGGTAGCGGCTCATCCAGTATACCGCGTCGGCAACGCGTGAAAGCATGGTCTTTCCTCTCGAAACGTTAAGTGGCGGTCCCCGTGCCCGCTAGCGGGCCAGGACCCAGGTGTCCTTGCTGCCGCCGCCCTGGGAGGAGTTGACCACCAGCGACCCCTTCTTGAGGGCCACGCGGGTCAGTCCGCCGGGGATGACGCGGATCTCGCCGCCGTAGAGCACGTAGGGCCGCAGGTCCACGTGCCGCCCCTCGAACCCGCCGTCCACGATGACCGGCACGCGCGAGAGCTTCACCGTGGGCTGGGCGATGTAGTTGCGCGGCCGGGCCTTGATGCGCTCCGCGAAGTCCGTCTGCTCCTCCCTGGTCGAGTGCGGGCCCACGAGCATGCCGTAGCCGCCGGACTCGTTGGCCGCCTTGACCACCAGCTCGTCCAGGTGGTCGAGGACGTAGGCGCGGTCCTCGTCCCGCCAGCACAGGTAGGTGGGCACGTTGGGGATGATCGCCTCCTGGCCCAGGTAGTATTTGATGATCTCGGGCACGTAGGCATAGACGACCTTGTCGTCGGCCACGCCCGTGCCCGGCGCGTTGACCAGGGTGACGTTGCCCCGCCGGTAGGCGTCCATGATGCCGGGCACGCCGAGCAGCGAGTCGGGCCGGAACACCGTGGGGTCCAGGAAGTCCTCGCCCACGCGGCGGTAGATGACCTCCACGGGCTTGAGCCCCTTGGTGGTGCGCATGTAGACCACGCCCTTCCTGACCACCAGATCGCGGCCCTCGACCAGCTCGATGCCGGTCTGCTGGGCCAGGTAGGAGTGCTCGTAGTAGGCCGAGTTGTAGATGCCGGGGGTGAGCAGGGCGCAGGTCGGGTTGGCGTTCCGGTTGGGGGCCACGTCGTGCAGGGTCTGGAGCAGATGGGCCGGGTAGTCCTCCACGGGCCGGATGCCCGCGGCCGCGAAGACCTGGGGGAAGGTCCGTTTGAGGATCTGGCGGTTGGCCATGACGTAGGACACGCCGGAGGGCGAGCGCAGGTTGTCCTCCAGGACGTGGAACACGCCCTTGTCGTCGCGCACCAGGTCCGTGCCGGTGATGTGGCACCAGACCCCGCCGGGCGGGTCGATGCCCAGGCACTCCTCGAAGTACCCCTCGGCGGTGAAGATGACGTCGCCGGGCACCACGCCGTCCCTGATGATCTTCTGGTCGTGGTAGATGTCGTCGATGAACAGATTCAGGGCCTCGATGCGCTGCTTGAGCCCGAGCTCCAGCCGGTTCCAGTCGGCCGCCTCGATGATCCGGGGGATGATGTCGAAGGGGAAGATCCGTTCGGTGCCCTCGTCGTTGCCGTAGACCGTGAAGGTGATGCCGAGATCGTAGAACGCCTGCTCCGCGGCCTGCTGCCTGGACTGGATCTCCTCCATGCCGAGGCTCATGATCTTGTCCACGAGCAGCTGCGCGCCGGGGCGCGGGACGCCGGGGGCGGCGAACATCTCGTCGTAGTGCGGTCCGATGTCGTAGTCCTTGAAATCCATGGGACCTCTGTGGGGTTAGCGGTTTCGGCCCGCCTCAGGAGCGGCCGCCAGTGTCCACAGCTACACCCATTCACATTAAAGTACAACTAATCATTATTCTCGGTTGATATTATTATATAAAATTACATTTTTGGAAAAGCGATCCGAAGCCGGGGCGGATTCACCCGGTGGGTGGGCAGGCGAAACGTTCCGATGGCTTGTGGAGGAGGGGGTGGGCTGTCGGCGGGAGGGTGAATCGGGGCCGTTCGGACGGCAGGGCACGGAGTCTGCCCCCGACTCCCCGTTCATCGACAGCGACGGGGGCGCGGTATCAGTTCGAACCCGTCACCGCCTCCCAATCCGCGAGAACGGCATCACCCATGGATTTCGCCGCCTCCGAGCCATACCGCGGCGCGGAAAAATCCGGGGCGGCGGGCAGCTTCTGGAGGAGGATGCCGTCCGTCCCGAACCAGAGGGGAAGATAGGCGCTCAGGAAGAACCGTTCGCCGCGCAGGACGTCGATGGCCCAGGGCGTTGCCCGGTCCCCCAGGTCCAACCGAACGTGCATGGAGCATCCGGCGGCCTCGGCCCGGAACCGGGCCAGCACGTCGGGCAAGTCCTTGCCCGCTCGAAAGATCGTGAGCGTGGCCATGGAGGCGTCCCGCAGGACATCCGATTGCGCATTGGTCGATGGGGGAACGGGTGAAGCTCCCGGCTCGACGGTCCGTTTGATCCCGAGTGCCCGATTGCGCCGTTCGATGAATTCGACATAGTCGGGATGCGGGTGGATGGTATGCGGGGTATCCCTGTAGATACGGAAAAGCGTGAGCAGGGAGGTGTTGACGACGACCCCATTGTCCTGTTTCGGTCCCATGGGCGGAATCCGCTCCAACTCCACGCCCGTGGGGAGCAGCCCGCAGTTGGTCGCGGAAGGCTGGGACAGGGTGTGGCTGCACAGGGCCTCGATGAACACGGCGTCTACGGGGATCTGCGTCGGAAATTCCTCGAGGACCACACGTCCTATGATGTTGGACAGCCCTTTGCCCCGGTGTCGTTTGGAGACCATCAACTGACCGGCTTCATAGAGCAGGGGATTGGGCGCAAAGCGAAAGAGGCTGCCCATGGCTGCGAGCCTGTCTTCGCCATCGCGCACAATTGTGGTCCGATGGTTCACGCCGTCGTACCGCCGGGAGATTTCCGCCGGGTCGTAGACGTATTTGAGCGGGAAGCCGTCGCCATACGTCTCCTTGTAGAAACGGGAGACATCAGGGGCGTCTTCGGGAGTGAACAGGGTGATGCGGAATTCGTTGCTCATCGTGTTATCGGGTTGAGGGTTTTCGGGAATTCGCGGAAAGGCGCGACGGTTGCCGTCACCGCAGCCCGGACCGCCCGGCGGAGGGGGGGGCGGTCGGCCGGACGGGGATCAGGGTTCCCCTGGCCGGGTGATGTCGGCCACCCGCATCCGCTGGGTCATGAAGTCTAGGGCCACATAGTTCGGGGCGAATACGGGAGAGCGCTCCACCAGGCCCGTGCCGGCCAGGAAATAGGCCAGCACCTCGTTGGCCAGCAGGGCATTGGCGGCCAGCCCGCCGATGGCCGTGGTCGCCACCTTTCCCGATGACAGTCCCTGCCGTATCCGCTCCATGGCCGGGCCGCAGAAATGGCGTTGCATGGAAGTGGGCAAAAGGCCTCCCCCGGTATCGTCCTTCATGGCGAGGGTCCAGAATTCGTCCGCCTTCATCCCGTCAGGCGCGAAGTTGACCATGATCGCCCCGAAGCCGACGGCCCCGCATGTGAAGACCGGAACTCCGTATCGCTCCTGCATGGCCGGGGTCATCCTTTTCACATCCTCGCCCTTTTCCGCATCAATGACCGCGACATAGGCGTCCGCCCCGTCCAGGAAGCCCCCCAGGTTGTCGGCGTTGACGCCATCGGGGTACGGCACCATTTCCAGGTCGGGATTGATGGAAAGGGCAAGTTCCATGTATACTTCGAGTTTATGTCGATTCATGGTGGAGCCGAAGGCCGCTGCCTGGCGATTCATGTCCGGCGGATCGAAGATGCCGTTCTCCGCCAGCCTGAACCGGCTCGCGCCGCAACGAACCAGGGCGAGAAACGCCCCTCCGCCCACGCCGCCGAGCCCGGCAAAGGCGATCTCCTTGTCCCTGAGGATCGTGAAACCGCTTTCTTTCATGATCGGGCGGGTTCGGCTCAAAAAATCCATGACTACCTCCCGGCCCATGGCTCGGTGACGGCCATGGCGCAAGTGTCGGCAAGACGAAGCATGCCGGTGTCGGCGATGAAGGAACCTATCCTTGCCCTGCGCAATCCCGGCAGTCGAACAAGGAGAAACACATTTCCCCGTGGCCTTCCGGAGTCTCTCCCCGCAGGCCGAGGTCGTCGAGCAACGGGGCAAGGGAGTCGGGTTCCCCGTTATATCCGAGATGGTTCAGTTCGGCCAACCCCTCCTCCCGGGAGATCAGCCCGAAATAGACGCCCGCGCCGACCTCGACGACGGACTGGGGGAAAAAGGTGCTGCGCATATTTTTGAACCGCATGAACTGGCAGTGATCCTTGACGGTCTCAATGCGGCAACTGGTATGGAGCATCCCCTTGTGTCCGGGAGGCATTTCCCACGCCATCTCCTTTTTGATCAGTTCGCCGACCTCCTTCCAGGTGCCATAGGTCTCGTTGGTCTTCAATCGGCGTAGTTCGGGCACGGCAAGGGTCGTGTCCCTGCGGGCCGCGTCCAAGGTCCGGTCGAGTTGGCGGTACAAGGGCGCGAGGCGTTGTCGGACGGAGCGTTGGTAGCGGAGGAACTCGGCCGTTATGGCGTGCGGCGAACAAGGCTCGGGGGCGTTGGCGACCATGTCGAAAAAGTTGAGGGTCATTTCCCGTTGGGTGGGAGCGGGAGCCTTCGCGGCCGTACGCGGGGATTTCAATTCGCTCATGACGTAGCTGAACACGGCGAGCTGGACCTCCTCGACCCCTTGCATGATGAAGGGAATCCGTTCCTCCACGGCCACAGGGAAGAAGAGGACGTGCGCCACGGTGGGGCAAAGACAGGGAATCCCGATGGCCGCGAACTGTTCCCGCATGGCCTGCCGTATCATGTCCCTGGGCAGGGTGCGTTCGATCAGTTCCACCGACGGCAGCAGCTCGATGGACCGTCGGAGATTTTCACGACAGGTGTCGTTGGTGTAGGGCATGTTCCAGGCTGCGGCCAGGACCCGCAGGCCGAGTTTTTTCGCCAGTAACCATAAGAGATAGGTGGAGTCCTTTCCGCCCGTGCACAGCACCATGACATCGAAACGCGATTGGGTGTTGTTGCGCGCCGCCGCGAGCAATTCCGCTTCGGTGATGTAATTTTGCGGACCGGCCGAGGCCCCCGCCTTTTCCGCCCGTTCATAGCATTGGCAGAAAGCGCACAGGCCGTTCTCGTCGAATTCGAGGCCCGGAATGAGGTAATCGTCATTGACGCAACGGATGCACCGCTGGCGGTGTTCCGGCGTGGCGGGTTTCCGGACGTTCGTGGCGTCGACGATGACCCCCTCTTCGGCCAGACGCGCAAAGTCGGGATGTCCGGTCAAGGATTCCGGCAGGTCGGCAAGAGTGCGGCCCCCATCCAGCGAGGCTATGCCCTCTGCAATTTCCGGAGCGACTTCCAGAATGGACCGGGTGTGCCGTGGGGGATTGCGCAATCCGTAATAGACCAGAACGGTCTTGTTTCCGTCTTCGCGCGGTTGCCAACGATATTGAAGAGTCGGACGAGTGGGGAGCGCCATGGTTTCTCCTGATGCTGGCTGGGCAGAATGGTTGAACCGTATATCCGAATCAGTCGGAACCTGTGAATAATATTGCCAATCAGTTGCTAAAACAAGTGCCTCCCCTCAGGCGGACGATCCGGGACGGCTCCCTTGCCGTTCAGTGCGGATTGCCCGGTGGCCGTATCGTCAACCGGGAAATCCTCATCGGAACATGTCCGTCAGGACGGAACAAAATTCCTCCAGCACAGGCCGTTGCTCCAGGCTGACGCGGATCCAGTTCGGGAAGCGGAAGCCCGTCATGGTGCGAACCAAAAAGCCTCGGCGCAGGAGTTTGCGTTGCAGCAGGGTATCGGAGAGCGGCGTCCGGATCATGACGTAGTTCCCCTCGCCGATGATGTGCTCGAAGCCGAGTTCGGCACAGGTTTCGTGGATCAACTCGCGTCCCTGACGGACCATTGCCCGGGTCTCCTCGATGAACGGGGACTGGTCCAACAGCGCTGCCCTGGCGGCCTGTTGGGCCGGGGTGTTCACGGAATAGGCCACGTGCGCACGGCTGATGATGTCCGTGACCTCCTCGCCGGCGCAGAGGTAGCCCACGCGCAGCGCGGCCAGGGCGTACATCTTGGAGAACGTCCGGAAGACCACCAGATTGGGGTACTCGTCCAGCAGGCGGATGCAGTCCGGATAGTCGGGCCGTTCCACGTATTCGAAATAGGCCTCATCCGCCACCACGATGCACCGTCCGTCCAAGGCGTTCAGAAAGCGGCGCATGGTTTCTTCATCCCAGTAGGTCCCGGTGGGATTGTTGGGATTGCACACGAAGATGATCTTGGTCCGGCCGTCCATGGCGGCGAGCATGGCATCCGGGTCGAATCGCTGATTGCGGTCCAGCGGGATCAAACGCGGCTCGAAGCCGGAAAATCGCGCCACCCATTCGTAGACCGCAAACGTCTTGTCCGCGGTGATGATGTTGTCGCCGGGCTCACAGAAGGCCTTGACCACGCTCGAAATCAGTTCGCATGATCCGTTGCCCACCAGAAACCGCGACCGGTCATGGCCCAGGACTCCGGACAGCGCCTCCCGCAGGTCCTGGCTGTCGCCATGGGGATAGATGGGCACGATGCCCGCCTCGATTCCGGCCAGCAGCTCGCGCACCGCGGGCGAAGGCCCGAGTGTGTTCTCGTTGTTGTTCAGGCGATGCAGATGGGTCAGGCCGTTCAGCCGCATCAACTCCCTGTCCGGCGGACTCGGCCGGTACGGATCGAAGAGCCGGATGTACTCCGGGACGAGATGGTCAAGCTTCAGGGTCATGGCGGAAGATCAGGGTATCGGACTGCCCGCCGTGGGGCAGCATGAGCACGGGCCGGAAGCCGCATTGCTTCAGGGGGCCGCCCAGGGCGGCGTGCCAGCCTTTGGCCAGATCGATCTCGAACAGGATGTTTCGGTAGCCCGAGGACGAAAGGCTCGCCACGTGCCGGGCCAGGTTGTCGCCGATGTCCGCCCCGTTGAGCTCCGGGTGCAGGAAGGCTTCGCTCAGGCCCGGGGTGAGACACGCGCCGATTACCGAGGCGTCCGGGATTGTTTCGCCGAAATCGTGCACCGGTCGCAGGTCGCGTACCATCTCAAGGGAATCGTAGCGGCCGCGAAGAAAGTCCGCGAAGTCCTCATGCGCCCAGACCGCCGCGCCGAAATCCTCCTGGAGCATGCGGCCCCATACGGAGTGCGTCACCGGATCAGGCGAGTCGGTGAGCCGGTACGGCAGGTTGGCCAGCAACTCGAAGCCGTGGTCCGACAGCGGCAGCGTGGACAGGCTGCTGAACACGTTTTTGGCCCGGCTTCGTCCCACTGTCTGCAGCAGGGCGTTGGTCAGTCCATCGGCCACGGAGCCGTCCGTGGAGAAATCGTAGGGCCCGAAAAACGTGACGCTCTGTTCGGAACGCATTTTCCAGAAAATGATCCCGCAGAGGCGACCGGCCGCGTCGCGGGCCTCGGTGGCGAAGAGTTCTCCGCCCCGGACAAGGTCTGATGTCCGGCCCGGACTTGCACACCACTCCGGCACCAAATGTCCCGGGTAGAGCCCGGCGAGGGTGCCGCATGCCTCGAACAGCGTGTCCGTGTCCACGGCCGGGGAAAAGACCGGAGTTCCCTGCACCCGGACCCTCTCCGCCGGGAGCGGCGCGGGTTCGGGATAGACCTTGTCCACCCGCAGGACGATTTCCATGCGCAGGCCCTCCAGTCCCACCTTAAACCCGTCGGTCATCCGGGAGGCCAGCAGCAGGGGCAGGCAGGTCAGGTCGCACTCCTCGCTTTTCGTATCGTGGACATACGTCAGATTCATCGCTGAAAGGTTGACGCCCGACGAGGAGAAGGAGAACCGTATCTCCGCTCCGGTGGCGATGGGACGAAGGGTCGCTTCGATCTCGCCGGCCTTGGCCGAACTGAGAAACAACAGCAACTCTTCGGAACAATGGGCCAGACGCATGGTCTTGGCCGAGTCCAAGCCGAAAACGGCTCCCGCCTGTTTGGCCGCCGCCTGCACCAGCCCGGCCCAGGCGGCCTCGGCAGGGAGATGGAGACGGATGCACGGCACGGATGTGTTCACGGAAATACTCGCTGATGCAATTGAGAGAACTCGGCGCACTTGCCGAACGCCATGACGAAAGGTCCGCCGGAACGGTCATCGCAGGCAGGCTTTGCACCCGAACCCCCGCGAACCGTGACGGCTGTTGTCAAACGGCGCAACTATGCTTCTTTTCGCTCGGAATGACAAATTGTTGTTCACTCCGGAGTGCCGCCCCTTTGGGCCTGGTCCCGCCGGGCGGCGCAGCGCGTCGGACGACCATGCAAAAGCGCTGGGCGGTCCGGTAACGTGGGCCCTATCGGTCGGTTTGCATCTCCTTCCTGTCTTTTCCCAGATCAATGACAATGTCGGTAACCTCGCATCGGGAGTAACCAATAATGCAACGCCGGCAGTCCAGGCGGGGCCCTCCGCAAGTTTCGCTTGACGCCGGAAATATTGTAGGACAAAGATTGTCGGACAATATTTGCCTGTTCGGTCCTTATCCAGTCGAAACCGACTGCAAGGCCGGAACGTATCGCGGCACCAAGGACCAATGGAATCGAGATGGAAACAAACGACAAGATCATTCCCCTTAGGCATTACGGGCGCTGGGTTTCAGGTGCCATCCTGATCGCCCTCCTTGGCCTCATCGTCAACGCATTCATCGTCGGCCAGATCGACTGGCCCGTGGTGGGCAAGTTCTTTTTCTCGCCGGCGCTCATCCGTGGCCTGGGAAATACCATCCTCATCACGGTCTGTTCCATGATTGTCGGTCTGATTCTGGGCGTTGTCTTTGCCGTCATGCGGCTGTCGAAGAATCCCGTCACTCGTTGGTTTTCCGGGCTGTACATCTGGCTTTTCCGCGGCACCCCCGTGTATTTGCAATTGCTGATCTGGTTCAATCTGGCACTGATCTTCCCGATCGTGAATCTCGGCTTCGCGGAATACCGGATGGTGGACGTCATGACGCCGTTCGTTGCCGCTCTTTTCGGCCTCGGCCTCAATGAGGGCGCGTACATGACCGAAATCGTACGGAGCGGCATTCTCTCGGTGGACAAGGGGCAGGTCGATGCCGCGACAACCTTGGGGATGACCCGTCTGACGGCCATGCGGCGAATTGTTTTGCCCCAGGCCATGCGGGTCATTGTTCCCCCGGTGGGGAATGAATTCATAGGTCTTCTCAAGACCTCCTCCATGGCGAGCGCCATAGCCTTTACCGAACTGTTGCATCGGGCGCAGCTTATCTATTTCGTCAATGCCAAGGTCATGGAATTGCTCATAGTTGCTACTGGTTGGTACTTGATCGTCGTGACGTTGCTGAGTTTTTTCCAAGTGGGAATCGAGCGCAGATTCAATCGTGGGCACTCGTTCTCCGCCCGTCGGAGCCTGTTTGCTGTCTTCAAGTCTAATGTTTTGGGTAAAAAGCAACAGGGGAGAGCCTAGTCATGCCTCAAACCGAACCGATGCTTCGGGCATTGAATGTCCATAAATCCTTTGGCGAACACGAGATTCTCAAAGGAATCACTCTCGAAGTGAACAAGGGCGAGGTCCTGTGCCTGCTTGGGCCTTCCGGCTCCGGAAAGAGCACGTTTCTTCGTTGCATCAATCACTTGGAAAGGATTAATGCCGGCCGGATTTATGTCGGCGGCGAATTGGTGGGGATAAACGAGCGCAATGGCCGACTGTACGAGCAGAATGAAAACGAGCTCTGCAGGATGCGCATGAAAATCGGGATGGTTTTTCAGAGTTTCAATCTCTTCCCGCACATGACCGCACTGGAAAACGTCATGGAAGGCCCGGTTACCGTGTTGAAGAAGGACCCGGAAGAGGTAAGGGCCCGCGCTTACGAGTTGTTGGAAAAGGTGGGACTCCGCGATTGGGCGGATCGATTTCCCAAACAACTTTCCGGCGGCCAACAGCAACGTGTCGCCATCGCCCGTTCCCTGGCCATGGAGCCCGAACTCATGCTGTTCGATGAACCGACCAGCGCCTTGGATCCTGAACTGGTGGGGGACGTCCTCAAGGTCATGCGCGACCTTGCCGAAAGCGGCATGACCATGGTCGTGGTCACCCACGAGATGGAATTTGCCAAGAACGTGGCGCACAAAGTTGTCTTCATGGACGAGGGCAACGTGTTGGAACAAGGGACCCCGATCGATATATTCGAGAGCCCCCGGCATGAGCGCACAAAGGCTTTTCTGGGTTCCATCGATTGATCCCAGCTTCCGGGAGCGAAAAGTGCCCCTCAATTTCGTAATAATTACGGCCAATACGGGATCAGGTGTTTGCCGGAAGGCGCAACCCTTCGTGAGGATGAATGGATTGTTGTCCCTTCAGGCCCATGCCTTCTGCCGTATTACGTATGAACTGTAACCCATTCCATAAAAGGTGAGAGGAGAGAGAGTCTTGAAGAAATTCACCGCCATTGTTCTGTGTTTGCTCGTCTTGGGTCTGGTCGGGACGGCCTTTGCCGGCGAAAGCCGCGATCTGCTGCCTGACTCCATCAAGGAAAGCGGAAAAATCATTGTCGGCATCAACGGTATTTTCCCGCCCATGGAATTCAAGGAGCCCGGTACCGATACCCTGGTCGGCATCGATGTGGAGCTGGTCGAGGCCATCGCCAAGGAGTTGGGCGTCAAGATCCAGTACGATGACCAGCAGTTCGACCAGCTGATCAACTCCATCAACACCAAGCGTGTCGACATGGTCATCTCCGGCATGTCCGACAGCGCTGTCCGCCGTGAGTCCTTGGACTTCATCGACTACTTCAATTCCGGGACCCAGTGCTTCACCACAAAGGCCCTTGCGGGTGAGATTACCGACCTCGAGGCCCTGGACGGAAAGACCCTGGCCGTTTCCGCTGCAACGGACTACCTGACCACCATGCAGAAATGGAATGAGGACAACCTGGTTTCCAAGGGCAAGGCGGGCATCAACATCATGGCCGTCGACTCTGCCGCCTCCGCCCGCATGCAGATGTTGCAGGGCCGCGCTCAGGCCTCCGCTCTGAGCCCCGAGGCGTTGGGCTGGGCCAATGTGCAGCAGAAGGGGGCTTTTGTGGCCGTCGGACCGCTGCTGGAGTCCAATCCTTACGGCATCGCTTTCAGCAAGAACAACGCCCAGCTGCGTGACGCGGTGTACGCGGCGCTGCAGAAGGTCTTCGCCGACGGCACCTATATGGCGATCATGAAGAAGTGGGGAGCCGAGTCCGGTGCTCTGACTCAACCGCTGATCAACGGTAAAGCCGTCAATTAGGTCTCGTGGAATTGTCTGGAGGAGCCACTCTTGTCCAAGGGTGGCTTCTCCTTGTCTGACAACAGGAATTTTTCCCCTGACAGGGAGATATGAAAGATACATTTACGCTTGGTATACTGACCCTCGGTCAATCGCCCCGTACGGATGTGGAGCCCTCTCTGCGCGGAATCCTGGGGCCCGATGTGCGGTTCGTACAGCGGGGCGGGCTTGACGGATTGTCCGAGGAATCCATCAGAAACCTTGCTCCCGTCGAGGGAGAACCGGGCATAGAGACCTGCGTGCTTCGGGAGAACGGTGAGCCCAAAGGTGTGTGCATCGCGAAAAGGCATTTGCTTCCGCGTCTGATCGCCGCGGGGCGGGAGCTTGAAACGCTGTGCGATATATTTTTTCTGCTCTGTTCCGGTGAATTCCCGGCGCTCAAGCACGCCGTGCCCCGGCTCATAGAGCCCATTACGTTTATCCGTTGCGTTGTCGCGGCAGTGGCCCGGCACTCGCACCTGTGTGTAATCGGGCCGGAGTCCGACATGCCCGCCGCCCCGGCGCAGTGGCAGCCCTACGCCGCACGGGTGTCGACAGCGGTTTCTTCTCCGTATGACGGAAAAGAGCGCCTCTCCGAGGCGGCGCGCACGGCAAAGGCGTCCGGGGCGAAGTATATTTTGTTGGACGACATGGGCTTCACGGAGGAGCAGCGCCAATTGGTGCGCAGCGTGTCGGGGATCGCGACATTGAATGCGACCAGCATCATGGCCCGCGCCCTTCAGGAGCTCATGTGAGTCTGTTTTTCAAGTTGGTCCAGTGGAGGATGAAATGAAAGGCAACCTGACCATAGTGCATGCGAAGAGTCTGGCCTGTGTTTCCGACGGCAATCAACCGAGGGCGGGAAGGGCCCAGGGGGAGTTGAACATCATCCCCGACGGGGCCGTGGCCATCCGGGAGGGGAAGATCGTCGCCGTGGGGCGGACCGACCGTGTCCTGCACGATTTTCGCGATGATGCCCCTGTTTTGGACGCCACCGGCAAAACTGTCCTGCCGGGACTGGTGGAATGCCATTCGCATCCGATCTTTGCCGGAAACCGTCACTGGGAATACGTCCGCAGGCTCGAGGGAGCCGACGGCAGGGAGATTCGGGAAGAGGGCGGCGGCATCTGGTCCACTATCGAGAACACCCGCAGGGCCGACGATGAAGCTCTCGTGCGCCAGGCGGTACGGGCCTTTGAACAGATTGCGTCCGGCGGCGTGACCACGCTTGAGGTGAAATCCGGTTACGGGTTGGACAGGGATGGGGAACTGCGTCTTTTGCGTTTGCTCAAAGAGGCCTCCAAACAGACCCGGATGGATATCGTGTTCACCTTTCTCGGGGCGCACATTGCTCCTCAGGACGGTCGCAGTGCCGAAGCGTTCGTGGCAAGCGTCAAGAACGAGATGCTTCCGGCGGTACTGGAGCAGGGCATCGCGGAGTCCCAGGACCTCTCTTGTGAGAACGGTGACTTTTCCAAGGAGCAGGCGAAAGAACTTATTGAGTGTTCTCACGCTTTGGGGTTACCTGTGCGTGTTCATGCGGATGCCTCTTCCGATTCCCTTGGCTGGCGTACCGCCGTCGAGGGAAACGCGCTTTCCGCGGATCATCTGACCTATACGCCGGATGCCGAAATCCAGGCCGTGGGAGCCACGCGCACCGTTGCCGTGCTGTTGCCGATAGCCGAGCAATTCTATCTTGATGACAGAAAGGCCAACGGACGGCTGTTCATGGAGAACAACGTGCCCGTGGCCGTGGCTACCGATTACTGTTCGTCCTTTCAGGCCACCTCTTTGCCGCTGACCATCGCTGCGGCGTGTTCCTGGTTTCGGTTTACGCCCGCGCAGGCTATTGTCGGCGCAACCTTGAACGCCGCATACGCGCTGGGTAAAAATCGGGATCGGGGTTCATTGGATGTGGGGAAACGCGGCGATGTAACAATTTTCAATTGTGAACATCCAAACCAGCTGGGGACGGCAATCGGTGCCCCCCTGGTAGAGGCGGCGATTTCTCAGGGGAACGTTATCTGGCAAGCGACAAAGTAGGGGAATAATGCAAACCGATCTGACGAAAAGGGCCGAGGTGAGCGGCGTTGAAAAAATAGCCGAGACACTGCGGCGCGCCATTTTCAAGGGAGCCTTTCTGCCTGGGGATCAACTCAAGGAAGTTGAGCTTTCCCGCTCTCTTGGAGTTTCCCGAGGATCGGTGCGGGAGGCCCTGCGTATCCTGTCGACGGAAGAGCTTGTGGTGCATTTGCCAAACAAGGGGGCCTCGGTTCGGAAATTGAGTCTTGATGAAATAGACGACATTTTCCTGACCCGCCATATCCTGGAAATCAAGGCCTGTGAGTGCATTTCCACGGCCCCCGATCACTTGTTGCGCGCCCTGGAAGACAGCACGTCCGCGTATGAAGCCGTCGCAAACCAGGATGACCAGGTGGTTATCGCCAATGCGCACATCAATTACCACAAGGCCCTTGTGGGACTGACGGGGAGCCTGAAGCTCGTGGAACTGGAAGAAAGCCTGATGCAGACCCTGCAGGTCATCATCGCCTGTATCGAGAACGATCGGGATGACACGCAAAATGAGGTCGCCAATCATCGCCAGATGACGGAGATGGTCCTCGCGGGCGACGTGGAAGGCGCAAAGAAATGGGTGGATGACTATATCCCCAACGGAAAAGATTTCGTAATAGATCAGATCCGCTCCCAGGAGCAAGCACCCCGCCTGGGCCGAAGATAAGAAGACGCCAGAACAGTCCGTCTAATGAAAAAGCCTCACAGCGTCATAACACGCTGTGAGGCTTTATCTTTCCTGGAGCCAGGAATCGGAATTGAACCGACGACCTACTGATTACGAAGAAAATGTCTGGAAAATACGTGTTGAAATAATTGAACCTATTTCGATAAATTTTGTATAGTGGGGCAAAAGGGGGTATCTTGGTGTACACTAAGTATGCCAGAATAAAATTCATAAATTTTTGGAGGTTAGTTTTATTTTCTGATTTATTATGCTTAATGGTTTATCCAGAATTTGCGTGCTCCCAAACGGTTAGAGGGACGACTTACTGGCTTTTGAAAATGTATGGATGATAGGCGCATAATTAATTCAACTTGCTTTGTCTTTAGTTTGTTGGGGAGAAATAGTTTATCCTCGTATCTACAGGATATGAAGAGGAATTATTAAATGGGCGGGAAAGTTTGTTTGTATTCTTACCCGTGTATAGATTAATTAAAGAGTAGGCCTAGCGCGGTAGCCTCGCCTGCAACGGATAGGTGTGTACATCTGGTAAACATGACGAGCAGAACGGGGGTGTTATGTTCAACAAAATAAGAAATACGATCTCTGATAAAATAGATCGGAATAAAGAAATTAAAGAGATCAAAGATGGATACCAAAAGCAATACGGTGTGTTGGTGGAGGAGTTCCTGGATAAGATCGGAACTGATTCTTTGAAACCATTTGGCCTCAATTACCATCTGGATAAAGAGTTGGATGTCGACCTTAATAAATGTGGCTGGATGTTGTTTGCCCGGTCAAAGGTTAGTCGACTGGGTTCGGGCATTGTTGGTGGCGCTGTTGAGTTGTTTGCCCTAGCTCACGATGTCGCTGGGCCGGTTTGGGACAACAACTTGTCGGAGGATATGAGACCCTTCACTGAAAGGTGCAGAGAAAAAGTAAGTGACAGCTTGATATCAATCGTTCCAGCTAATGGATATTGGAGTATAAATGTTGTTGGAGAAGTCTTTAAAACCGATAATCTTGCGGCAGAATCACTCAATAATATGTACGATGTGTTAACAACTTACATCAATAGCGTATGCTTTGATGTGGTTGATTATCAGCTACCAGATTTTAAATCTGCAACACCAAAATGTATTATTGAATCATTTTTTGAATCAAGACAAGGCATGATGTTCAAATGCCCACGTGAATCATCTTTGTTTTGGGAATCTTCTAAGCAAGAAAAAAAATATTATCAATACTGCCATGAGTTGTTTGGTTTGAGAGTCAAGACAAAAAGAAATGTAGAAAAAACTTCATATGATGTGAACGGACTCTCATATAAAGAAAATGTAACTGGGAAATGGGCATCCGTTGTTGTCTCCGGTGTAATTAGAACGATAGTAAATGGTACTATGATTGATCAGGAATTTCCTGCGACAAAGTATAATTTAAAATTCGATGACTGCGGGTGGTGTATTGTCGACTACGATCATGTAGATGCATAGAAATAGGTGTCATTTAGAAGTGGGTACACTTTGTTGGACCACTGAATTGTGATATTAAGTGCTTGTCAAAAGCCGTTGCAGGACTTCAACCTGGATGCTTGTCTCAACTTCCCCAGCGTAGCGGCTCGCGGCAGGATACGCCACCAGTTCCAAGCAAAGCCCCTTCCTTGCGTCCAGGGCGATCTCACGTGCGATCTCATCAGCCTTTTTGTTGAGCGGATGGACCTTGTAGAAGTTCCCCTCATGGAGATAGTGCAGGACCGGGACCTGAAGGACGCGGAGAGCAGGACGCAGTCTTTGGCCTCAGGTTAAATACTAAAAAAGCGCTTATGATTTTTCATAAGCGCTTGATTTCGCTGGAGCCAGGAATCGGAATTGAACCGACGACCTACTGATTACGAAGAAAATGTCTGGAAAATAAGTGCTGAAATAATTGAACTTATTTTGCCAATTTTTGTATACCGGGACCAAAAGGCGTATCCTGGTATACACTCGGTATACCAAGGAAAAATACATGATTTTAGGGCGTTTACTTTTGATTTTTTGATTTGTTATGATTTAAGGTTTTCCCAGAATTTGCGTGATCCCAAGCGGTTAGAGTCACGACTTACTGATTAACGATCAGTCCGTCATGATCTGCGATCCATTGCAAAACATGCAAGACGAATAGCACCGGGAAGCGCCTACAGCCGTCAGACCGTGAAGAAGCTCTTTTCGTGGAGATAGTGCAAGGTGTGCCATATGGCGAAGGTGTCCTCGTCCTCGAAGTCGTGATGGGTTGCGCAAGATCCGTCTCTGAAAACGCTTTGAGCGGCTTCGTGTGCCAATCTTTTCGTTTTCCCAACATACTCTCACGTCTGAAAACCAAAGGGTTAGGAAGGTGGCTTGCTGGCGAACTCGTTAGCTGTGTACGAATCCAACCTGAGGTACATTTGTAACCAGTTACCCTTTGGTTATGTTGTGTTAATATGAAAAGGCTACCCGCTCAATGCGATTTAAGACCCTGTTGCCCATGAAAAAACACAATGCTGCTACTATAGCAGCAGTGTTGGTGTCTCCAAAGTAAAAAGATATTCCTGCTATAAGTCCAGTAATAATTATGTAAGCTGCCCATAAATTTTTCTTCCGCTGTTTTTGTTTATAGTTTTCTTTGTCCAAATCTTTGAGATATGATGTTAATAAGTCGCTAGTAATTGGATTTGATATGGTTTGCGCGTGTTTAAAAAAAGCAACTCTACAAAGAGTGTCTCCGTATTTCATTTTAATAGGATGTGAGCCATTGTTTGCAATGGTTATCAAAAGTTCTCCACCTTCCCAGTTAGGGTCAACAAATGTTGATATACTGGATACACCCTTAAGTGAAAGACGTGCTTGAGAAGCAACAAGGCCCGTAATATCTCTTGTAGAGGGCATAAATATTTTTTCTAGAGTGGCAAATGTGCATTTATCTCCTGGATATATCATGACATGGTCATGGTTTTTTTTCAGTTCAGTGAAGCTGCATTGGTCTCCACAGACGTAGAGCTCACCAACTCGAAAGTCGTAAGTACTCATTTTTAGATTGTTATCAAAGTCAGCGTTAATGATACGAACTTTATCAGATCTGCTAGGATCATTCGTCAATAATGATTTAAGGTCGTTATTCGCTATCATTATTATACTCCTAAGACCAATATTTACCAACATCATCACTAATAGAATATTTCTTCCGTTTTAAAAGCTCTTCACTGTCAGCGTCAGAATTGTGAAAAACATCATCGTTGTTGTTAAATCTGTAAAAGTATAGCTTTCCTAAGATGTCACCCTTATTAAGGCTAATTGTATTTTGTGATGTATTTAAGAGTAAAACTTCAAGTCTACCTTCAAATAACGGATCAATGTATGCTGAAGCGAACATGACAACTTTTTTTAGATTTAAAGTTGATTTTGTAGAGATGGACACAATAATATTATCTGGAATATTAAAACGTTCGAAACTTATCACGGCAACACTCTCTTGAGGTTGGAGGGTGATAGATTGCATTTCTCGATTTTTGTCATTAAATATAAAATCGCCGATGCGAAAATGGTAAAATACGCTGTGAAGATTTGACTCTTCGAAATGGGTTATCATTTCGTAGTCGCGGGTTGCTAGAATTTTGATGTTAGTTTTTGTCAGTAAATCCATAAAATACTCCATTTTTTTATTTTTAATTCTATATCAAAAATGAGTTCGTGATTCAAGGCCTTTTGGCGGTGAAAGAACAAGTTTCTAGGGAGATATTTTTGACCTTCTAACTATCTTTTTATTATTTTATAATTTAGTCAGTTGGTTGCAATTGTTGTTTCACCCTATTGGCGGGAAATATCGACTCGCGTAGCAGCGGAGCCTGTTGAGTCTAATATTATGGAGCCAACAGTCGCCCCAGTACTTCAGCCAGGATGCCTGTCTCAGCCTTTCCAGCGTAGCGGCTTGCCGCAGGATACGCCATTTGCTCCAAGCAAAGCCCATTCCTGGCGTCCAGGGCGATCTTCCGTGTGATCTCATCAGCATTTTGATTGAGCGGATGGACCTTGTAGAAGCTCCCTTCATGGAAATGGTACAGGGCGTGGCAGATAGCGAAGGTGTCCTCGTCCTGGAAATCGTGACAGGCAGCGGCGATGGCAGTCCTGCCGATCGCAAGTTCCTCGTACATGTCGGGATCGGAACAGGCGTCCCTAAAAACTCCCTGAGCGGCATCGTGCGCTAAACCCTTTGCCTCCTCGAACGATCCAGCAACCATAGCCGCGTCGATAACGCGCCGTGCGCCCTTGTGAACGACATTTTCCGCGATGTCCTTCCCTGCTGATGCCAGGGCCTCCAAGAGGAACACTTTCATCTCCTTTTCGTTGATCTCGACAATCTCGTATCGGATAAGGCCTAAGAGTTCGTCAGCGATGGTGTAGGCCACGTGCCAGATCTCGGCTTCGACGGCGGCCAGGACGTGCTTGGACGTGACGCCGTATGTTGCGCCAAAGGAGATCGCTCCGCCTTGCTCCCAGGCGTAGCGCAGGGCGTGCCCCTTGTTTCCCTTGCAGGCGTATGTGCTGACTCGGGCCGTTATGCTGTGGTGTAGCTGCATAGCTTCGACCGCACGGTTCAGGGCCGGGATCAGCTTGAGGGACGCGGAGAGCAGGGCGCAGTCCCTGGCCTCCTTCGCCACGCTCATTTCCCCGTGTGACAGGCGCTCCCTCATGATGGGCTGAGCCACTTCCCAGAGGCGTCCCTGGAGTTCCTCGTGGTCCAGTTCCCCGTGCGCGCAGAGATGGGCCATGCGCATGAGGTCTCTGAGGCCATCCTGGCAGACTTCGGCGTTTTCCCATAAGGGCATGACGCGGTACGCCGCGTCTAGGACAAGCAACCTGAGCGTCTTGTCGATGAAATTTTCTTGCTTGTAGGATGCGGCATCCATGGCTTCCATGCAGGCGTGGAGTCCCAGGTTTTCGAGGATGAACGAGAAAGAGGGCTGGCCGTCCTCGGAATCCGTCAGAAGGGCGAGCTTGGCCTTTGCGGTTGGCTGCATCCCGTCGTTGACGAGCTTACCATTCGCGATGGAAAGGGGATTTTTCATTGTTGTGTCCAGGCTTGGAAAGATAGCGCTCGGGGCAACAAGACAGCACCCAAGCTGTTAGTGGGCTTAGTTCTCGGACAGCTTTTCGATAGCTTCTTTTTCGCCGTCGCCGATCAGGTGGTAGTACACATTGAACAGCATCGCCGGGCCGGAGTGGCCCATGACGGAGGCCACCGCCTTGATATCGGCCTTTTTGGCTATCAGGCTGGAGGCGAAGTAGTGTCGGAGATGGTAGGGCACCACTTTCTTGTCGATGCCTGAGTTTTTCACGGCGGTGCGGAATGCCTTAATGTAGCTTTGGACAGGCTCGCCCTTGTACTCGACTATGTATTCGGAAGTCGCCGTCTTCTGCCATTCCCTGATTTCCTCAAGGATGTCGTCGAGAAGGTGGACGTACCTGTCGCTCCTGGCCGCCTTGGTTCCGCGAATCCTGACGAGCTTGTTGTGGAAGTCCACGTCGCTGTACTTGATCTTGAGTAGTTCGCTCTTGCCCGGACGGCAGCCCGTTTTCATGATCAGCCTGATCGCCTTGTAGACGTGCAGCGGCGAGTGGGCGAGGATGGCATCGATGTCGTCCTTGTCGATGGGCAAGTCGCGGTGCTTCTCGCGTTTCAGCACGCGCTTTCGCCAAGCCGCCATCGGGTTCTTTTCGATGTACTCGAACTCAACGCCGAAGTTGAACATGACGTTCAGGTACGTGATGTAGCGGTTGAACGAGCTAGGCGACAGGTCTGCGTATTCAAGGGCCAACACGTTGAAGTCCTCGGCCTTGAGCTTGTGGATCGGCGCGTGGTTGAGCGCAGGGAGGTACGAGTTGTTCAGCCTGTTCGCCATCTCGGTGAGGAACTTCCGTTCACGGCCACGGGCCTTCTCGTGGTTGAGGTAGATCTGTCCGAGCTCGTCCAGGTAGATGTGCCCCGTCCTGATCTCTTCCTTGCGAGCCTTCATCAGGTTGATCTCTGCGTTGCGCTCGTGGGCTGCCTTCTTGGCCTCGGTCCCTTTCCCGTAATACTCCTTCTTCGGGCTCTTGCTGTGGGCGACGCGGTACTGGACGAACCAGCGCCCGTCTTTGGTGATTCCTACCGCCATCCCTACACCTCCACCGGGACGAACCCGGCCTTGCGCACGCGCAGGGGATTGAAGAAGTCGCCGGGGCAAGCCATGAAGCTGTCCAGGTCTACCTTGCGGTACCTGTCCCTGTTCGGGCCGCACTTCGGGATGTCATACTCCTTAGCGAACTGCCTGAATTTCGCGGTGCTGTATCCGCAGTATTCAGCTGCCTCGCGCTGGTTGAAGAAGTGTCTTTCGACATGGAGCGGTCTGCTCATCGTTGGTAACCTCCAGTTTTATGGTTGATGGAAAAACGGGGAGAGTCGCTCTCTCCATTTTCATAGGACTAAAAATCGGGGGCCTAAGTAAACTTGCCTCGCCCAATTAAATTGAATTCTTTAGGATACTGACCACTTCCGTGTCGCTGATGCCAAGGTAGCGCATGGTGACGGCTGGCGAGGCGTGATTGAAACGCTTGCACAGGACCTCGAAGCCGACGCCGAAGTGGACGCGTTGCACGTAGCCGAAGGTTTTGCGCAGGCTGTGGGCTCCGTAGTTGCCTTTGAGGCCAGCATCGCGGCACCACGATTTGGCCATGCGGTTGACGGACTGGATGGTCAGGGGCGTGTTCTCTCCCTTCTGTGAACGGAACAGGTACTCGCCGTCGCTAAGCGAGCCTGACGCGAGGAACCGCGTCAGTGCCGCGTGGACTGAATCGTTGACGGCAAGGACGTTAATCTTGCCAGTCTTGGACTCCTTGATGGCGATGGTGTCGTCGACGTTCTTGCCGCGAAGGTCTCCGACCTTGAGCCGCAGGAGGTCTCCGCAACGGATGCCGTTGTTGGTCGCAATGACGAACAACAACAGGTCACGCGGCTTGCCGTGGAGCATCGTTTTGATGGCCGAGATTGCGTCCAGGGAGCGGATGGGCTCGACGGTGATGGAACTTCCCTTGGGCGGGTGGTTGTCGTTTCTGGGACTCATTTTCGAATGTTAAGTATCCATCTGTTTTTGCGTGCTTTTTTAACATTCTCAAGACGGACGTTTTTGGGAAGTCGATAAGCTGTCAAAATCACAGCCGTTTTTTTGAGAATGTTAACTAATAGGAAAAACTTAACATTACCCGATAGTTGCCGTGAACGTGGGTCGAGATGAAAAATGCTAATTTTTTTGGAAAAGTGCGGAAAAGCACATCCGTGGAAACAGTGTTCCGATAAATAATAGCAAGCAGAGGTGAAGCGGCGGGAGCGATTCAGCCTGGGTGGATTTCTTTCAAGAAATACAGCAATGAGCATCGCTCATCGGTTGGGTGGGCAACGCCCACCTCTTCCGGTGAGCGTGGTCATGCGCGCAGCGCACAATGGCCCATTCAATGGATTCCGAATCGTAATTGGCTGAATGGAACTTGATGGGTGGGGCAACCAAACAGCGCGTGTGTTTCAAAATAGCCATCCCTGAAATGCAAAAAAAGCATTTGCAGGCCATGCCTACAAATGCCCATTTCTGTTTGCCTTAGGTGAAGTTGGCTGACTATCTGAACTTATTCACGCACTCCCTAAGCAATTCTTTGTCCTTGATGTCCTCTAGCCAATAAGTCGACCCCGTCATCATGTCTTTCCTGAGCTGGTCGACGTTAAGCGACCTCCTCAAGAACGCCACGATCTCATTCCAGGCTTTGGGCGAGACTCTCTCGAACTGGCCGTTCAGAACTCTCGAGAAATGAGATCGGCTGTATCCGCACTGATTCTGGTAATAGGACGCGCCCATGCGATCGGATTTGTAGAAGGCGAAGTAGGCGCGGGCTTGGGCCAGGAAGTCGAGATCCTTAGCCAGCTTACGAATAGCCTCATACCATGAACGTCGAGCGTCGCTCTCAACATCGCTGAGGTGCATGCGCATCAAGATGACCTTGACCTCATCCACACCTTCGACTTGCTCGACGAGGTTGATGGCGTTGCCTGCCCATCCGCATGCGTGGCACCGAGCGACGCCGTTGTCGTGGTACTCCCTGAACGCGTGCTTGCCGCAGAACGGGCAGACGAGGTTACCGCCCTTGACGGTCGAGTCGAGGCCGAGATCGGTGAAAAGTTCCTGAAAATTTATGTCGTTCAACATCATTTTCTCCGTATTACATATAATAATTTAGAACGTGTGCTAGGCAGGTGGACGATCCTCATGCCTCTCAGATATTATTTATGTGGACTGAAAGATTTTTCAGGGGGCGGATACGCGTCGTAGTGACAGCGACTCAGGAGGTGCCCTTATTGGATTTTTGGGTTTGCAGAACGAAAATGCTGACGAAATGGAAAGGGCCTTCAGAGGAATCCCTAAAGGCCCTTATTGGTTAATCCAATGAGAAAGCCCCCGGCTTTGCCGGGGGCGTTATGACTGGGGATTGGACTTAGTCGTTGAGCAGGTCGTCCAGGTCGTCGAAGCCTCGGGATTCGGATTTGGAGGAGTCGTCGAAGAACTCGCCTTCGTCCGCCTCAAAATCGTCCCATATGCCCGTCATCTTGACGTGTTTCTCGAAAATCTGGCGTGCATCATCGCGGGAGGGAAGGACGAAGCCGCGCTGGTTTCCGATTCTGGTTCTTGGAAATCCAAAGAGCTTATGGATCTCCTTGGTGATGGCACCGGCGTCAGCTATTTTGTTGGCACCGGTGCGCACATCGCAGTCCCTCAGGTTATGTCGCCAGTCATTGTAGCAAAGGTACAGATCCTCCGAGGAAACCTTGGTTTTCCACTTGATACAGGGGTGGTCGTCACCGATGTGGAGAAACTTTTCGTACGTCCATCGTTGGAATGGATTCAAGCTGTGGAGCATTTGGTTGAAGAGGCCTTTCGTCCTGGGGGGAGTCCTGAGCTTGTCCATGTCGATCTTCCAGCTCATCAAGGCGTGGAGGAACGCTTCAATCCCGCCGTTGTTGATTTCATGGCGGAGACCCTTGAAGTACTCCTGGTCTTGTGCCCTGTCGGATGAGCTTTCTAGAACCAAGTATCGACGCTCGTCCGTCGATGCCGCGATGACGTGTTCGTTGTTCGACAAAAACACCACCCTCATGAAGGTTTCTTTTTCCCGAATATCAACACCCTTTGGTTCGATTTCCATCAGCTCCTCAGTGATCATCGATTTGACAACCTCGTTGGCCTCATGGTCCCCGTGAAAGAACGCCTCTTCGTTGACCACTAACAGCTTTGTCGCAAGGTGCGCGTTGAAGTTACCTGAGAGGTGGTTACGGTGCGAAACCTTGCAATATAGGCTTCCTAGTATCGGTTTAAATATGCATTCGAATATAGTCGACTTTCCGGTTCCCCTTCCACCGGTGACGACTAATGCCACGCCCGGCTTCTCCCAAGGTTTTTGTACAAGGTGCGCCATCCAGTTCATAACTGCCCCGAACAACTCCTCGTCTCCGTTACACCATATGTCGCGAAGATGCGTCTGAATGCGAGACCAATCGCCCGCTTTCGGTTCCTTTGATAGACCAGGGTACATGTTGAAAAAACGTGTGGCTACATCCTTGGACAAGGGGCGGGGACTGAACACGGTTTTGAGTTTCTGGTTCTTGTATTTCCACTTACACCAGTATTTAGCGATCTGCATCGGCTTCCATGACTCGCCGTTTGAGGTCATGTGCTTAACCAAGATCGTGTCGGCCTCGTGCCTGTCGTACAGGTCGAGCTTCTTCATCGCGTTGATTTCTTTGGCTCCGCGATGGTCGTGGGTACGCTCCATGATCATCATGGCCCCGTCGTGCATGGCCTGGCAGTACATCTCGTTCATGCACAGGAGGGCTTGTAGTCCCTCTGGCCTGACATTGTCGTCCGTGATCATCCCCTGGTCGTAGTTTGGGTTCAGGATTTTCTGGATCATTTCCTTTGACGTTTCATTCATGCAGGTTTCCGTCCTACAATTTCGTTAGTGCCGGGTGCTACCCTCCGACTCCTTGTCGGTGGCACACTCCTGCGAAGCGTCAGCGCGAGTGCGGCTGACCGTTATATTTAGTTGAACTCCCCATGTTGGAGAGCATTTTTGGATAAAAATTATTTTGCGGGAGCGTTGTGCTGTGCCCCGGGTGCGGGCACCCGGGGCACGCTCGCCACTGGCAGTCCCCAATCCAGTTTGGCCTGTTTATACGGTGTTGTTTTAAATGTTTTTGATGGCATAAGTGGCATTGATGGCTAATTGCTTAGGATGGTTAATTAAAATTGTTTCCTGATGGTGGTTGAATGGTTGGTCGTGGTGGCTGAGGACGCCGTTGGGAATCGGATTGCAGGGGAAGATGACCGCCGCAGTAGTGGCCCTGACCTTCCCAGGTCGGGGCCACCTATTACTTGACCGTTACGCAGCCTGGCCTATGGAAATCACCTGCTTCTTGCGGATGTGTCTCTTTCGGGGCCAAGTGCTCATTCTCCACGAGTCGGTTTGGTGTAGCCCAACGATGTGGGTGTTAAGCGCCTGGTACCAGGCCAGATAGTAGGCAATGTCGCCTGGCCGGAGGCCTCTGCTTCCCAAGCCCATAGCCTCGCGGATGGGATTGGGGTCGATTTCACGCGCCTCGTATCTGCCTGCGATGCCTCTGACCGTTTCGTCCTGTAGAGAACGGATGATTCCCATAGTCCAGCCTGTCGGAAGGTTTAGGCTTGCTGCTGTGTCTGCGAGGCTGTGTGCCAGTAACTGGTGGGTGTGGGCTGCGTATTCGGCCCCGCAGCCTACACAGTCCTGCTTCATGACCGTTATGGCAGATCCTACAGACTCCCAGTAACCTCGATCCGCGCGGCTGACGGCAACTTCAACAGGGAAGTGACCCCATCGTGTAAAGTCCTCGATGACGTACTGTGCGATGCCATGGCTGATGCTCAGGGCGATTGCGTTGGGCTGATACACGCCGAGCTGATTAAGGGCTATGCACGTTGGCACGACGGAGTTAACCATCGCCTCCTCGAGCTTGGAGTTGATACGGGGAAGGAGCACATGAGCGACTGCGGCAGCTGCAGCCGAGTGAGCCCCTCCTTCTGCCCATGCTTCCTTGACGATTTCCTGATCGAGGCCATCCATGTTGTTGGCGGCTTGGGCCGCGACGTTGCCGTATCTCCTATACGCCTTGATCAGGGCGTTACGCTTAGGGGCATCGCTTTCTGAGATGTCGTCAATATCCCCCATCATGCCCACTTTTAATATCTCTTTCATTTTGTACCTCTTGTTGTGTTTTTCGTTTTTAATATGCTCACCGCTGTTGTGTGACTGATTATTCGATATTTTGGTCTTTGCCGGTTCCTCCCTGCGCTGTTTTCGTTTTTGACTTTGATCACGGTAAAACCCGCGGATTTTTTTCGACGCTTCTCGGTAACTGCAGTTTTGGGAGACGGGAGGGGAGCGCTCAAAATTTTCCCTGCCGCCATTATTATGAATATAGGGTAAACAGAGACAAATGATCACATCGCTCAGAGTTAGTAGATAGTAGCTTTAGCGGATTCCTCTCCATCGGCGTTATTTTTTGAACACTATGCTCATGTGCTTGGTAGGAATCTTAGTTGGATGAAAGTCTTCGCGTCGGGGTGTACGAAACCTAAAGGGCGAGATAATGACGTCTCCTTAGATCTCAAGCTAAAACAAGGAGATGAGTATGGATCATGTCGAAAAAGCGATGAGGATCGTGGAAGCGCAGGCTGGGGTCAGGCCCATGACTGCCGACGAGGCGTGTCAGATGGTCAAGAATCTCAGCGACGGCCTGCGCGAGCTGGCTAACGGGGAGGCCGCGCCGACCCGGCAGGAGCCGCCCGTCGACCCCAAGCGGGCGATCAGGAACAAGTCCATTGTGTGCCTGGAGTGCGGACGGACCTTCAAGACCCTTTCGAAGAGGCACCTGGAGTCGCACGGGCTGACGCCCGACGAGTACCGGGCCAAGTGGGGATACAAGAAGCGGACTCCGCTTTCCTGCCGGGAGACGGCCAAGGCCCGCTCAGAGCGCATGAAGGAGATGAAGCTCTGGACGCGGACGGGCAAGAAACCTGACGACAAGAAGAAGCCCGCGAAGGCCGCAGGCAAGGATGCCTAAATTGGAAGGCCCGCCGTGATCACGGCGGGCCTTCTCTTTGCCAGGGACCGGGCAGGGGCACGTTGGCTCCTCGACCGGTCATGGTTCACCAACTTTTTGAGAATACGCGCCCAGGCGGCGCGGCAGGAGCGATATATGACGAGCAAGGCCAAGGGGCTGATCCCCAGGATGCCCCGGCTTTATGAGACCGAGGACACGCCCGCCGAGGAGAAACTGATCTGGATTCATTTCTTCATGGGCGAGTCCCACTGGTATGCCGCCGAGTTCGACGGGAAGGATACCTTTTTTGGCTACGCCATCCTGAACGGCGACATGCAGAACGCGGAGTGGGGGTATTTTTCGCTGTCGGAGCTGACTGAGCTTCGGGTGGGGCCGTTCGTGGTTTGCATCGAGGACGGCTGGCAGGTGCGGGAGTTCACGGAGATCATGACTGAACGGCACAGGGAGGCTCTGCATGGCTGAGGGATGGAGGAAGCACGAGTCTCAAATGCCCAGGCTGGGCGAATCCGAGGGCGTCCTCTTCGAGGACAAGGAGATATGGCTTCACTTCTTCCGTCTTGACTCGGACTCCCATTGGATGGCGACGGAGGCTAATGGAAAGGGGCTTTACTTCGGGTACGTCGTCCAAGACGGCGACTTCGAAAACGCCAAGTGGGGGTACTTCACCCTTGCTGAGATAGCGATGGTGCCGGGGCTGTTGGTTCTGTGCAGGAAGACGGTGAAGCGGTTTGTGGACGTTATCGCGGAAGTGATGGCGGGATAGGAATCACATTGCCTCGCAAATTGTTAGCCTTCCATCGTATTCGCAGTCTGAATCGCTTTTAAATTCATCCCGTTAGGACTCTTCCAACAGGTCCTGCCATTCGAGCTTCTTCCTAGAATAACGCCAGCAGCGGTACTTGGTGATGAGAAAATATAGTCTTCGGTGAACACATAGTGCCCATTCCGACCTTCAAGTACGCCTTTTTTGACTAGATCAGTCCTTAAATTGGTGAGGTATTGGTGGATGGAGGGGACTTCTTCAGTTACAGCTTCGGAGCCTTTAAGAACAACGAACCCTCTACTTGTTTCGTAGCCTTTAGCTTTGATGCCTTTGGCTTTGATGTGAAGCAGTTCCCTTGCCCCTCTGGTTTGATCCGGCTTCTCAAAAACGGACAGTCCTATCAGCGGGAAAACTTTGAGCATGTCCTGGATGAAGCTTTCCATGTCGGCCACATCTGCCTCAGAGAGAGTCGGCTTACTTGAGTCATTGGAATTATCCAGATTGCACTGCTTGGCATCTTTCGCCAACTTGATGAGGCGGCTTTCCAGGTACTTCACATGGGCTTTGTTGAGGCTCTGGTTGCTGGTGACAAAATGCACACCCCAGGTCCAAAAATCCTTTTTGACATAGTGGCTGTCCAGCCGAGGACGTACTGGATCGCCTTCGCCGATGTAGATCGTCGGCAGACTGCTTTCTTCTGAAGTCCCGACGAGCACATAGACGCCCGTACGTTGGAACTCTTCCCGCTTGAGGGCATCTTTGTAGCCGGAGCGTGAAAAGACCACTCCCAAGCCAGTCCAGTTGGACTTTTCAATCAACCGCAGACCGTCAGGGTCACCATCGGGAAGGAACATACGTATGGAATAGGGGATCGACATAAGAAGCTCCGGTCATGCTTACGGTAAAAGCGGCAGGCCCAGTTCCTTAAGAAACCCGTTGTGTTTTTCCTTGGCCGCCTTGGCCGCCTTCTCCGCCTCGACGAGTTTGTCGTGGGTCGCCTTCAGGTCGATCTCTGGTTCCTGCTCGGCCGTGCTGACATAGCGCGAGATATTCAGGTTATAGTCGTTGTCTCTGATTTCTTTCAGCCCAACGCTCCGGGCGTACCGTTCAATCTTCTCTGGCCGCTGCTGGTAGGTATCGATGATCTTGTCGATGTGCTCGGCGTTCAGATAGTTTTGCCGCTTTCCTTTTTCGAAATGCTCGGCAGCGTTTATGATCAGGACATCATCGGGTTTCTTGCATTTTTTGAGTACGAGGATACACACGGGAATACCCGTCGAGTAGAACAGGTTCGCCGGTAGTCCAATAACCGTATCGATGTGTCCGTCTTCGAGCAGTTTCCGACGAATCGCGGCCTCTTTGCCTCCACGAAACAGGACGCCGTGTGGCAGGATGATCGCCATCACGCCTTCATCCTTGAGGTAGTGAAACCCATGCAGGAGAAAGGCGAAGTCGGCTGCGCTCTTAGGTGCCAGCCCGTAGTTCTTGAACCGCATATCTTCACCGAGAGCCTCATTCGGTTCCCAGCGGTAGCTGAATGGGGGATTGGCTACTACCGCATCGAACGTCGGCTTCTTTGCGGGGTTTTGTTCGCGGAGCTTGTCCCAGTCGTTGGTCAACGTGTCGCCGTGAAAAATCTCGAATTCGGAATCCTTCACCCCGTGCAGCAGCATGTTCATGCGGCAAAGGTTGTAGGTCGTGATGTTTTTTTCCTGTCCGTAGATCATACCGACGCTGCCACCGGCATTGACCATTTTGTGACGGACGTTCAGCAACAGCGACCCCGACCCGCAGGCAAAATCCATCACGCTTGCCAGCTTTTTTCGGGGGCCAGTCTTGGGATCTTGGCCGTCGAGAGTGACGATGGCGGACAATATGTCGCTGATACGCTGGGGCGTATAAAATTCCCCCGCCTTTTTGCCTGACCCTGCGGCGAACTGGCCGATTAAGTACTCGTAGGCATCGCCCAGCGTGTCGGAATCGGTCGTAAAATCCGCAAGTCCATCGGCGATTTTGGTGATGATCGTGCAAAGTTTGTCATTGCGGTTCTGATAGGTCTTACCCAGTTTCTCCGAGCCGAGGTTGATTTCGGAAAACAGCCCGGAGAAGGTGCTTTCGAACGACTCGTTCTCGATGTACTTGAAACCTTCCTGCAATGTGTTCAGCAGTTCATCGTTCTGTGTCTTGGCCATGTAGGCGATATTCGTCCACAAGTGGTCCGGCTTGATGACGTAATGGGCCTTGCGGCGCATCTGTTTTTCAAATGCGGCTATATCGCCGGGATTATTGTCGTACCACACCGACAGGGGGGTGCGGCCTCCGTTATCCACCGCATTCGGGTCGGGATAATCCTTCCCTAACTCCTTCTTTGCCGCTTGCTCGTAATTGTCTGAGAGATAGCGCAGGAACAGGAATGCGAGCATGTAATCACGGAAATCGTCCGCGTTCATCGCGCCGCGCAGCTGGTCGGCGATGTCCCAGAGTATTTGGCCGAGTCGTTTCTGGTTGCTTTCAGTCATATAGTCTCTTCCGTGTCGGTTTCATTGAATAATATCGGATTAAACGGGTAGCGCTCGAGGAACTCGTGCAGGATGGTGCGAAAATGCTCCTTATTCTCCTCCATCATCTCGCGCGGCTCATAGAGCGAGTAATTGCCGTGACTCAGCAGGTTGACGATTCGAGTATGCAGAACGCCGTCGATATCGTCATCGTGTCGTTTGATGCAGTCGGAGAAATTTGCATAGCCGTGAAAACTGGCCGTTTTCTCCATGATCGCGCGGAGCATGTTGAAGTGGTGCGTGTAGATGTTCCCGCTGCGCTCCGCCTCGTATAGCTCGGCCAGCGCGGCCACGTGATGGAAGAACGGCGTGTCTCCGGTGTTATGGAGAAGATACCCCGGTGCTGATCGATTTTGAGCCAGAAAAAAACGGTTTGGGTTCTTTTTCCTCGGCTTCAATTCATTGCATAGCACGTTGAAAAATAAAGTGTGGTGAGTTGAAATAACTGTCTTTAACGTACTATCCGCTCTCTTGAGCGTCCTCGCCAGATGGGTCGCCACAGCGATGGCGTTCTGTTCATCCAGTGACGAAATCGGGTCATCGATGTAGATGTATTTCACCCAGCTGTAGGCTTCGGCTCCGTCAAGAGCAAGCTGGACAATGGCGAGGAAGAAGCACCAGATGAAGATGTTTTCTTCGCCGCGCGACACCTTGATATTGTCAACGGTGTCGATTCTGGCGTCTTCGCCTTCGCCGGTCGTGACAGTGCGAGAGAAGCGTATCTTCCATTCATCCGTGTCGATTCGAAAATCGAAATCCGCGTAGCGGTCGAGCAATGGGCGGATGCGGTTGTCCATCTCCAGTTCTCCAAGGCCAGCGAAGAACTTGGAATCGGCGTTGAGCTTCAGTGTGCGCTCACTGTCCCCTTCCAGGTCATTATCCCAGGTGAATAGATCTTCAGTGAAGGCGTTGAAGTAGAGAGTGTCGTGTTTTCCCTCATTGTTATCGTCCTTGCCGAGGCTCTTGAACTCCGTGGACAGGCGCGTTTTCCCCGTACCGTTGTAGGCGTAGAGCAGGATGAACTTTTTCTTTTCCAACTCGCCGCGCATGTGTTTGGCCAGATCGGACAGATCGTTGAAGGGGACAGGTTCAGGCATGACCTACTGCTCCTCCGGCGCGGGGAAAAGCTGTTGCATTAGGCCGCGTTTGTGGGTCTTGAGGGCGTCGATCATTGCCTCCTGTGCGGCGATGCTGTCGTCTGTGGCGGTGAGACAGTCGGCAATCTTTTGTTGTTCTAAGCGCAGAGGCTTATAAACTATAAATGGTATTATGTGTTTGTTGTTGATTTGCGGGATTGTTGATGTGTCTGCAATCTGAGAAAGCCCAACACAAGAAAGATAGTAGAAAAGAAATTCCAATTCCGTCGCGTCGTGGGGGATAATCGCCATAAGATTTGTGTCAAACAGAATTCCAACCGATGTTATTCTAATTTTGTTCAACTCAATCGCTGCACCTCGTTTGGGGAACAAAAGCGCTCCCTCTGAAACAACACCTTTTGCATCATTGCAGTACTCTCTGCTATTGACTTGATATTTCGTGCAGTTGTTCAAGTCCTCCACTTTAATAAAGGGGTATCTGCCATCGCTAGAAAGAGCATATTGGGATGGGCTCTTCCCGCTAGAAATGCTTACCAGATCACCGAGTTTGCATTTGCTCCAACCCGGTTTATTCCGAAATTCCGGGAAGCGAAGTCGGGGTTGAGTTTGGCCCTCTTGGGGGAAGAGTTGCTGCATTAGGCCGCACTTGTGGTCACGTAGGACCTCTAACTTACTCACTTCGTTGGCGATGAATTCGTCCAGCGAACTGAGACAGTTGGCGATCTTTTTCTGCTCGGCTTCAACTTCTGGATAGAAGATTTGGGCACCCTTCAAAATGGAAAAGTGTCTCTTATAACTTTCCATCTCAAGCGGGTGGGCGCAGAGAAAGTGATACAAGAATTCAGTGCTGGGAGTACGCTTCGGCTTAAAAATCTTTATCCCATCGGCCCCTTGAGCAAACGGCCGATTGATCAATTTTAGTACACAAGTATGGTCTCCGAAAACAATTAGGGGCAAAGGATTGTCAATTAGTGTGTCAACATCATTCGTCCAACCGCATTGAACGTCAGGCGATTGATCAATGATAGGGAATCGACCTTCGCGGAGGTATCGAGAAGTCTTGATTTTTTTGGGAGGCGAAACGATTTCGACTAAATCACCCAAAAAAGCTTCCTCCCAACCTGAATCGTTTCGAAACTCCGGAAACCGCAGTTTCGGCATCAATGCGTGTTTGTTTTTTTCTCCCATCGTATCTGCCTTACTGCTCATATGCGTTCAATCCGGAGATAGCCCGGCCGTCTGCGCGTTTTTTCAAAAGCGGTACCAGATCGTCCATCAGCGCCAGTTCTTTCTCGCGCCGTTCGCGCCAGCCCAGGTCGAGAGGTTCCAGGAGATCAGTGAGCTGTTCGCCGTCAAAAATCATACGGTCGAGGATGGCATCCACAAAGGTTTGCAGCGCTTCGTTCGTCAGCCCGTGCTTGTGGGCTATAGCTGCGAGTTCAGATGCGTGGCGTTCTCCTTTGAAGATTTGGTAGCCGACACGAACATCTTCTTCGGTAAGGGGTTTGCCGGTTTCGAGCGTCCGTACGTACTCCGTAATCTCGTCGAGTTCGCCCATGAACTTCGCGTCGGACCGAATGAGGCGAACGAGCTCTTCTCGTTTCATTTCCTGTTGACCCGGCGCCTGTCCGCTGAAGCGGGAGATAAGGCTCATGATGTAGTCATAATCAATGTCGGCGGAGGCGAAGAGGACGAACTCGAAATCGAGCTGGTCGATTACGTCCTGCGTGGCCCTGTCGCTGTCTCCGACTGTTGCACTGCCTCCTGCTTTGTCCTGCCTGGCTTTGAGGCGTTTGGCGGTTTCGAGGTAGACGCCACGGAAAGCCCGGGCATCGTCCTTGGGAAGGGCCTGCTCAATCTCCTTACGTTGCTCTTCAGTGAGGTCGGTGTACTGGTCAAGCTGAGTCGTAAGACGCTGAATCTCTTTAAACTGCTTGACAAAGGCGGCGCGGGCCTCGTCACCCTTGAGGTTGGGGACGGCTTCGGGACGCGGGTCGAGGCCTTGAGACTGGAGGAAGTCGTCGAGTTCCTGCTTGGCGGCCTTGAGTTGCTCTATGACCACGGGGGCCTCGTCGACCAGCCAGATTTCCCTCGCCTGTTCGGCCCTTGCGCCGGAGAACAGACGGATAGCTTCATCGACCCTGTCCCGCTGCCCACGGAAGTCAAGGATGTGGCCGTAAGGCTTTGCCGAGTTAAGGACGCGGTTAGTGCGGGAAAATGCCTGGATCAGGCCGTGATACCTGAGGTTCTTGTCGACGTAGAGGGTGTTCAGGTACTTAGAGTCAAAACCGGTCAGGAGCATGTCGACAACAATAGTGATGTCGATCTTTTCCGCGCCCTTTTTGGGGAGGTCTCGGTTGGGGAATTTCTGGTCCTTTATGCGCTGCTGGACGTCCTGGTAGTATGCGTCGAACTCGCCAATGGAATGATTCGTGCCATAGCTGGCGTTGTAGTCGGCGATGATGGCCTTGAGGGCTTCCTTTTTCTTTTCCGGCTCCTGCTGGTTATCTTCAAGCTCCTGGGGCAGGTCTTCCTGAAGCTGCTTGACGTCGGGATTGCCCTCTGCTGGCGGAGAGAAGACGGCGGCAACTCTGACCGGGACATAGTCTGTATCGGCTGCCTGGTGCTCGGCCTGAATCTGCTTGAAAAGCTCGTAGTATTCGATGGCGTCGTTGATCGAGGCGGTGGCGAAGATCGCGTTGAAACGGCGCTCGCCGGTAGCCGCGTCGTGTTTGGCTAGGATTGCGTCGATAACGGCACGTTTGGCGACGGGGGTGCCGGGCTTGGGCAGGTTCTCTCCGTCAGGTTTGAAGTAGTCGACATGAAAACGAAGGACGTTCTTGTCCTCGATGGCGTTGGTGATGGTGTAAGCAGGGAATTCGTTTTGAAAAAGGTCCTTGGTGGTGCGGAGCGTCTGGATATTTCCATCGATCTGCCGGGTAGTGGCGTTCTCGGGAAAGATCGGCGTGCCGGTGAAGCCGAAGAGCTGTGCCTTGGGGAAGAAATTTTTGATGGTCTGGTGGGTCTGGCCGAACTGAGAGCGGTGGCACTCATCGAAGATAAAAGCCATACGCTTGTCCCTGAGCGGTTCAAGGCGTTCCTTGAAGGTGGCCTTCCCATTCTTTTTGTCGGACTTGTTGTATTTGCTGGTTTCGTCGAGGGCGAGGCCAAGCTTCTGAATGGTCGTGACGATGACTTTGTCAGCATAGTCGTCGGAGATAAGGCGGCGTACAAGGGCGGCGGTGTTGGTGTTTTCCTCGACGCAGCCCTCCTGGAAGCGGTTGAACTCTTCGCGGGTCTGACGGTCGAGGTCTTTGCGGTCGACGACAAAGAGGCACTTGTGGATGTCGGGATTGAGTTTGAGGAGCGTGGAGGCCTTGAAGGAGGTGAGGGTCTTGCCCGAGCCTGTGGTATGCCAGACATAGCCGTTCCCCCGGTTTTCACGGATGCTTTGGTCGATGTTCTTGACGGCGTATATCTGGTAGGGGCGCATCATGAGCATCTTCCGCTCTGATGCGACGAGGACCATGTAGCGGTTGATCGTCGTGGCAAGGGTGCACTTGGGCAGAAAGGACTCGGCGAAGTCACTCAGGTGTGTGATCTTGTTATTGTCTTCATCCGCGTGTTGGTAGATGGGCAGAAAACTTTCATCGGCGTCGAAAGCAAAATGGCGGTCGTTGTTGTTGGCGAAATAATAGGTCTCGGTCTGGTTGGAGACGATGAAGAGCTGAACGAAACAGAGCAGGGTCTTGGTATAGCCGTTGCCGGGGTCTTTCTTGTAGTCCACTATCTGCTGCATGGCCCGGCGGGGGCTGATGCCGAGGGTCTTGAGTTCGATCTGAACAACGGGGATGCCGTTGATCAGCAACATCACGTCGTAGCGTTGGAAGCTGTTGTCAGTGTTGATGCGGAGCTGGTTAACGACTTCGAAAGTGTTTTTGCACCAGTCCTTGATGTTCACGAGGGTGTAGTTGAGCGGGGTTCCGTCATCACGGGTAAAATCATTGATCTCGCGGAGCATGGTAGCGGCGGTGAAGACGTCGGGAGAGATAATTTCATCGAGGAGACGTTTGAATTCGCCGTCGGTGAGCTGGACGCGGTTGAGGGCCTGAAAATGCTCGCGAAAGTTGCTTTCAAGGGTAGCGCGGTCGCGGATGTCGTCGCGATATGTGTATTTAAGATCAGTCAGTTCGCCGATCAAGCCTTGCTCTATTTGTTGTTCTGTCATTTGGAATCCGTAGGCTATAACATGATGATCTTTTCAGGCCAGATTGAAAACTTTAAGCGTGCTTCGTAAAGGCCGTCAAGAGTTAGCAAATATCCCTTCAAATCAAAAGCATATGTGTCAAAATTCTTGGGCACAGGATATACACCCCCGGCCACCCCAGGGCATCCCCTTGTCCCAATTTGTATACCAGGGCGTATACCAAGGCATGAAAAAAGCGCTTATGATTTCTCATAAGCGCTTGATTTCGTTGGAGCCAGAACGGGGATTTGAACCCCGGACCTACTGATTACGAATCAGTTGCTCTACCAACTGAGCTATCCTGGCGAAACGGGAATCGATTTTTATCCCAGGTGACCGGGGGTGGTCAAGGTAAAAAGCGCGTTGGGGACGGCCGGAAAATATGAGGGGGTGTGGGGCCGGCCGAGGGGGCGGGAAGGGCGGGAGCGCCGGGGTTTGGCCGGACGGGCGGCGGGGCGCGGGCGAAATAAGAGGGTGGCTTTTCCTGGGGAGGTTGGTATTGTGGGTTGCCTGGACGGTTTGTTCAAGAAATCAATGGACTGCCTGAGCGTTAACGGGAGACTTGTAGGGTGAGAAAGGGACGGACCATCGGCGGAGCCGGGTTGCTGGGCATGGTGGCCGTTTCCTGGATCTCCATTCTGGTCATCGGCGGGACCTGGCTGTACTCCATGTACGCCGACTTTCAGGCCGACGCCGACCGGATTCGGGAGGAGCGCTACGCCGAGCGCCGCAGCCTGGTCAAGGGCGAGGTGGACGACGCCATCGAGCTGATCGCACGGCTCCGGCGGTCCGCCGCCGACACCCTGGGGCGCAGGCTCGATTCCAGGATGCGCGACGTCCGGGCCCTGAACGAAGTGTTGGCGCGCGACCTTGCCAAGGGGACCGACGGCACGGTGCTGCGCATCGCCACGGTCCGGCTCATGGCCGCCCTGGACCGCAGCGAGGCGCGACTCTACGCCATCCGCGACAATACCATCTATCTCTTTTCCCCCTTTCCCAAATGGGTTGACCGCGAGGACGCCCTGACCCAGGTGGAGGCCGAACTTGAGGGCGTGACCAACGGGCAGCGCAGGCTGGACCTCAAGGTGGCCGACGGCATGAACGGCTACACCCTGCTGGTCAAGGTCAACGAGTTCGGGGCCCATGGGCTGCGCGTGGTGGCCGGGGCCTGTCTCGAGATGGCCGAGGAAACGGTCAAGGAAACGGCCCTGCGGCAGTTGGCGGACATCCGCTACGCCAAGAACGGTTCCCTGTTCGGCGGGACCATGGAAGGGGTATCCATCCTCGGCCCGGTGCCCGGCCGGAACATGTGGGCCGTCACCGACGCAAACGGCGTGAAGATCGTCCAGGAACTCATCGCCGCGGCCAAGCGCGGCGGGGAGTTCGTGAACTACGTCATGCCGCCCCTGAGCGGGGAGCGCAACGAGCCCAAGGTCAGCTATGCCCGGCTCGTTCCGGACTGGGGCTGGTACATCGGCACCGGGGCCTTCGTGGGCGACATCGAAGGGGTCGTCGAGCTCAAGCGCAAGCAGCTCGAACAGCACATCCAGGACCGTGGCCTGCTCATCCTGTCCGGCATGGCCGCGCTCAGTCTGCTGGCCCTGTACCTGTCGCGCCGCCTGGCCCGGAACATTGAGAACAACGTGGCCTCCTTCACCACGGTCTGGAAGCGGGCCGCCTCGGGCCGGGGCGAGATCGACGTGGCCTCCCTGGACTATGCGGAGTTCAAGACCCTGGCCGAGGCCGCCAACCACATGGTCGCCGAGCGCCAGACCGCGCAGGAGGCCCTGTCCGAGAGCCTGGAGCGGTTCAGCTCCCTGGTCGCGAACGTGCCGGGCATCATCTACCACAGCGATTTCAGGGGCGTCTGGGTGAACCGGTACATCAGCGACACGGTTCTGGACGTGACCGGTTACCCGGCCGAGGACTTCATGGAGGGCGGCGGCCGGACCTTCCAGTCCATCATCCACCCCGAGGACCGGGAGTGGGTGGCCCAATCCCTGCGCCAGGGGCTGGAGCACCGCCAGACCTACCTGGCGGACTACCGGATCATCCGCCGAGACGGCGAGATCCGCTGGGTTTCCGAGCGCGGGCGAATCCTCCACGACGAGCAGGGCGGGCCGGAGCGCCTCGACGGCGTGGTCTTCGACGTGACCGACCGCAAGCACGCCGAGGAGGAGTACTACAACCACATCCATTTCCTGGAGACCCTGGACCGCATCGACCGGGCCATGCACGTCGGGACCTCCACCCGCGAGATGCTCGGGACCACGGTGGAGGCCATCCGGGTCGCCTTCGGGGCCGACCGGGCCTGGCTGCTCAAACCGTGCGACCCCGAGGCGGACGAGTTCCGCGTGGTGGTCAACGAGACCTCTCCCGAGTTCGTCGTCGAAGAAGAGGTGGTCCTGGCCGTGGACGACAATATCCGCAGAGACATGAGGATGCTGCTGGACAGCCCGGTGCCCCTGGCCTTCGACCCCTTCAGCGGGCGGACGGTCCCCAGGGAGATCACCGACCGGTACGACATCCGCTCACAGCTCATGTTCGCCATCCGGCCCAGGGTCGGCCCGGCGCTGGTCCTGGGGCTGCACCATTGCCGGGAGCCGCGCGTCTGGACCAGCGAGGAGATCCGTCTGTTCACCGAGGCGGGCCGCCGTCTGGCCGACGGGCTCAACGTGGCCCTGATCCTGGACGAACTGACCGAGAGCGAGGAGCGGTTCCGGACCTTTTCCGAGCAGACCATGCTCGGCCTGTGCGTCCTCCAGGAGAACAGGGTCATCTTCATCAACCGGGCCGCGGCCGACATCGTCGAGGCCCCGGTGGAGGAGCTCATGGCCCTGCCGCCCGGCGGGTTCGTCCGCTACCTGCACCCGGACGACAGCGACTTCGTCGTGGAGCAGGCCCGGCGCAAGCAGGCCGGGGAGGCCGACACGGTCTCGGCCTACAGCTGGCGGGCGGTGACCGGCACGGGCCGGGTCAAGTGGGTGGAAATTCACTCCCGGACCACCCGGGTCAACGGCAAGTCCGCCGACCTCGTCTCACTGGTGGACATCACCGCCCTGAAGCGGGCCGAGGAGGACCTGGAGGCGATCATCGCCGAGCGCACCTCGGCCCTGGCCCTCAAGGCCGAGGAACTGAAGCGGGCCAACACGGAGCTGACCCGGCTCGACGACCTCAAGTCCTCCTTCCTGACCACCGTGTCCCACACCATGCGCACGCCGCTGACCTCGGTGCTCGGCTACGGCGCCCTGGCGCGCAAGGAGCTGGACCGGGCCCTGGGCGGCGCGGGCAACAGCGAGAGCCTGCATCGCGCCCTGGGCAACCTGGACGTTTTGGAGGCCGAGGGGCGGCGGTTGAACCTGCTGGTGGAGCAGTTCATGGAGCTGGCCGACATGGAGGCGGGCGGCGACCTGCGCACCGAGGCGACCTATCCCGTGGCCGCGACCATCCGGCGGGCCGTGGAGGACGCCCGCGCCGAGTGTATCGGCCGCGATCGCCTCGAGGTGACCTTGGACATGGAGGAGAACCTGCCGGAACTGAACGTCTTGCCGGAGCACCTGGAGCGGGTCCTGGGCCACCTGCTGGGCAACGCCTGCCATTTCACCCGCGACGGGAAGATTTCCGTGCGCGTGGCCAGCCCAGACGGCAAGGGGCTGGAACTGACCGTGGCCGACACGGGCAAGGGCATCCCCGAGGAGGAGCTCGAGGCCATCTTCAAGCCGTTCCACCAGGTGGACACCGGCGACACCCTAGTGGACGAGATCAAGGGCGCCGGGCTCGGCCTGGCCCTGTGCCGCATGGTCGTCGAGAAGCTGGGCGGCCGGGTCTGGGCCCGGTCCGAAGGGGGCAGGGGCGCGGTCTTCCACGTGATCCTGCCCGGCGGCCGGGACTGATCAGCCCAGTTCCATGACCAGGTTGGACCACGGGTCCACGCGCACCTCGGCCCCGGGCGGGACCACGATGGTCGAGGTGTATTCCGTGACCACGGCCGGGCCGGTGAACCGGTTGCCCGGCTTCAGGGCCGCCCGGTCCAGCACGGCGGCCTCGCTTTCGACACCCCCGAAAATTATCCACCGCACGCCCAGGCGCGCCGCCTCGGGCACGGCCTCGCCGTCCGGGGGCGACGGCGCGATCTCTCGTTCCTCCGCCATGCCCCGGCTGCGCAGCCGGACGTTGACCACCTCCACGGGCTTGTCCGCGTTGCGGTAGCCGTAGCGCTGCTCGTGCAGGGCCTGGAAGGCCTCGGTCATGTCCGGGCCGAAGGGGACCACGATCTCGAAGGACTGGCCCCGATAGCGCATGTCCAGGAACCGCTCGTGGACCACCCGGTCGTCCGGCACGCCCTCAAGGGCCAGCTCGTCGCGGCCGTCCCGCTCCAGTTCGGCGAAGGCCGCTTCCATGGCCTCAAGGGGGAAGTCGTCGGCCGAGCGCATGACCGTGCGCGAGTAGTCCTTGACCACGTCGGCCATGAGCATGCCCGTGGCCGAGAGGATGCCGGGATCCACCGGCACCAGGACGCGCGGCATGCCCAGCAGCCGGGCCAGTTCGGCGCAGTGCATGCCGCCCGCGCCGCCGAAGGAGAGGAGGGTGAACTCGCGCGGGTCGAATCCCTTTTCCACGGAGATGACCCGGATGGCCCGCTCCATGTTGGCGTTGGCCACGGCCAGGATGCCCTCGGCCAGTTCGGCGGGCGGCAGCCCCAGCTCCCCGGCCAGACGCTCCACGCCGCGCCGGGCGCCGTCCTCGTCCAGGGTCATGGCCCCGCCCAGGAAGCGGTCGGGCACGATGCGTCCGAGGTACAGGTTGGCGTCGGTCACGGTGACGCGCGTCCCGCCCCGGCCGTAGCAGATGGGGCCGGGGTCCGCGCCCGCGCTCTCCGGGCCCACGGCCAGGGACCCGCCGGGGTCCGGGGCGGCGATGGACCCGCCGCCCGCGCCCACGGTGTGGATGTCGATCATGGGCACTTTGACCGGATAGCCGGAGATGGACGAGGCCATGGTCAGGGGCAGGGCGCCGTCCATGAGGCTGACATCGGTGCTGGTGCCGCCCATGTCGAAGGTGATCAATTTGTCGAACCCGGCGGCGCGGGCCAGGGCCAGCGCGCCCACCGCGCCCCCGGCCGGGCCTGACAGGATGGTCCGCACGGACTCGCGCATGGCCGTGTCCGCCGAGATGGACCCACCGTTGGACTGCATGATGCGCAGCGCCGGGCCGCGCCCGGTTCCGGCTTCATCCTCGGCTTTGGGCCCGGACTCGTGCCCGCCGAGACCCTGTTGCAGGGCGGTCAGGTAGCGGGTCATGATCGGCGAGACGTAGGCGTTGACCACCGTGGTCGAGGTCCGCTCGAACTCGCGGAACTCGGCCAGGATATCGCTCGACAGGGACACGGGCAGGCCGAGCGCGCGGAGCTTTTCGCCCATGCGCCGCTCATGGCCCGGGTCGAGGAAGGAGAAGAGCAGGCAGACGGCCACGGACCGCGCCCCGGACGTCCGGATGCGCTCGACGACCTCCCCGGCCGCGTCCTCGTCCCAGGGGACCAGGGTCTCGCCTTGGGCGGTGATCCGGCCCGGCAGGCCGAAGCGCAGGGCAGGGGGCACGATGTGCGGCCGGCGCCGGTAGTGCAGGTCGTACAGGTCGGCGCGGTTCTGGCGGCCGATCTCGATGACGTCGGTGAACCCCACGTTGGTCACCAGGGCCGTGGGCACGCCCTTGCGTTCCAGGATGGCGTTGGTGGCCACGGTGGAGCCGTGCACCACGGCCAGGTCCGCGTCGCCGAGGGTCGCGCCGGGCAGTCGCTCCGCCAGGATGCGGCGCAGGCCGGAAAGGACCGCCTCGGCCGGGTTGTGCGGGGTGGACAGGGTCTTGAACGTGCCGGTCTCCCGGCCGTGGACGTAGGTGAAGTCGGTGAAGGTGCCGCCGGTATCGACGCCGATGAAGAGCATGAGACCTCCTGGGGATGCGCGAGGCGACGATACAGGAATCGGGCGCGCTTCGCCAGGACCGGGTCAGGAGGCCGAGAGCCGGTCCATGGCCTCTGTCTCGTCGGTGAAGACGAGATAGGCGGTGCTCCGGTTGGCCGCGATGGTCTCGTATCGGCGGTGCTGGGCCAGATGCTCCGGGGCGCAGAGGGCCGCCAGGCGCAGGCCGTCCAGCTGGAAATGCCGGTCGGCCGCGTATTCGGCCAGTTCAAGCAGGTCGTGGTAGTCCAGATGGAAGACGGCCCGCCGGTAGTCGAGGAGGATTCCGCGCAGCCCGTATTGCCTGGCGGCGGCCCGGTATCGGGTCGAAAAGTGGATGATCTCGTCGATGGATCGGATGTCGCCCACGACCGTCACCCGCAGGTGGTCGGCGCAGGGCATGATCGATACGCTTGCTGTCATGACTACACCCCCATCTATAGCCTGTATATCCGTCTCCGGTCCCGCATGCAAGAATGGGGACACTGGCAACACTTTGTGGTACGCCGAAGAAAAAACAACCGGGGCGAAACCATGCAGTGCACCATCACCTACATCCATCACAGCGCCTTTCTCCTGCGGACGGACAGACGGACCTGTCTCTTCGACTATCCCGAAAACGAACACCTGCCGGACGGGGCGGACGACCTGGTCCGGAAGGCCGTGGCCGGGACCGACCTGACCGTGTTCATCTCCCACGGCCACGCGGACCACTGCAACGGCGACCTCGCCTCGGTGACCGGCACGGCCCGGCAGGTGCGCTACGTGCTCTCGGACGACGTGGCCGACCTGCGGCCCGAGGCCGTGCCGGACAACGGCCAGGTGCTCCTGGTGGAGCCGGACGAGACCTACGGCTTCGGCGGCATGCTCGTCGGGACCACGATGTCCAACGACCTGGGCGTGGCCTTCCTGGTGGAGGACCGCTGCTTTCGCTTCTATTACGGCGGGGACCTGGCCGAGTGGATCTGGCCCGGTGCTGCCCCGGCCGAGACGGAGTTTACCCGGACCTTCTTCCGGACGGCCATGGAGCGGGTCCGCGACTTCAAGCCGCAGGTGGCCTTCGCCAACGTGGACCCGAGGCTGGACAATCTGGCCGGGGGCGTGGAGGCGTGCCGGATCATCGGCGCGCCCGTGTTCGTGCCCATGCACGCCTTCGGCGAGACCTCGGTCCTGGACGGGTTCACCCGGACCGTGGAGCCCGGCCCGTCGGCGGTCTTCCGCTACGCCCGCATGGGAGACTCGGAGTCGTTCTCTTTTTAGTTTACAACTGTTTATTCAGGCTGTTACACAGTGGGAGATATTGAATCCGTCAACCTCTCCGGGGGCGTCATGCGAACACGAACCACATTTCTGGCCACGGTCCTGTGCCTGGCCTGTCTTCTGGCCGGGCCCGGCGCGGCCCTCGCTTCCTCACCGGCGGCCCTGGCCGCGATGACCGGCGGCTCCGGCGGGGGCAAGGGCAAGAAGGCGGAAGCGGTCATCCCGCCCGACGCCACCCCCAACCAGCTCAACGAGATCCTGGCCTCCATGAGCGACGAGCAGGTCCGCCGTCTGCTCATCGAGGAGTTGCGCAAGGACGCGGCTCCCCCGGCCGTCGAGCAGGGACCCGCAGGGGTGGCCGGCGCCATCGTCCGGGCCAAGCAGTTCGTGCAGAAGGTTCGGGAGCGGTTAGCCTATCTCTTTTCCGGCGCGGCCCAGGCTCCGAGGCTGCTGCCCGAGGCATTCCGCAAGTCCCTGACCGGCGAGGGCGTGCACCCGCCCGGAGAGCTCGGCCTCGGCCTGCTCGTGGTCACGGTCCTGTGGTTCCTGTCGCGCTGGGTCGTGGTCCGACGCGCCTCCGGGCTGCGCAGGCGCCTTGAGGACGTGGAGCCGAACGCGTCCCTGGCGGTCAAGGCCGGACGGCTCCTGGCCCGGGCCGGTTTCGACCTGCTCGCCGTGGCCTGCGTGGCCCTGATCACCCTGATTCCCTATCTGATGATCTTCAACGAGCCCGCCAAGGGCCGCCCTGTCATCTTCATCTGGCTGGCGGCCATGCTCGTGGTGGAGCTGGTCCGGCTGGTCGCGCGGTTCATCCTGGCCCCGGACATGGGGGGGCTGCGCTTCCTGCCCCTGGGCGACGACTCCGCCCGGTATCTGTTCCGGTGGATCGTGCGCGTGGCCTGGGTGGTGGCCGTGGGCATCCTGGCCAGTTCCCTGGTGGAGATGACCCGAGGCAGCGAGCTGGTCTACCTGATGATCATGGCCGGGACCGGCTTTGTCGTGGCCGCCATGGTCAGCCTGCTGGCCCTGTGGAACAAGCGGCCCGTGGCCGAGGCCATCCGGCGGGTCGTACCGCCCAACTCCCTGCGGTTTCAGCTGGCCGGTTCGTGGCACGTGGGCGTCATCGTCTACGCCCTGGGCTTCTGGTTCTTCTGGGTGGTCGGGCTGCTCGTCTTCGGCCGCGAGGCCATGCTCGCCGGGGTCTACACCCTGCTCCTGGTCCCGTCCTACCTGCTGGTGGACTGGGGCTGCCAGCGGCTGGTGGCCTTCGCCTCCGGGCTGGCGGACGCGCCCGTGGACGACCAGGATGAGGAGACCGTGGTGGAGGGCGTGCCCAACATCGGCAAGTTCCAGCATTTCCTGTCCGTGGGCTTCCGCATCCTGGTCCTGGCCGGGGCCGCGTTCCTGCTGCTCCGGATCTGGGGCATCAACCTGGCCTTCGGCGAGGCCACGGTGGGCGCGGGCTTCGACATCCTGCTGACCCTGGTCCTGGCCTACATCTTCTGGGTGTTCATCTCGAACTACATCGAGAAGCGGCTCAAGGCCAAGGACGAGCCCGCCGAGGACCAAGGCGAGGGCGGCGGCGAGGGCGGCGGCGGACCCGGCGGCGACCGGTTCGCGACCCTGCTCCAGCTGGTCAAGAAGTTCATCTTCGCGGCTCTGTCCGTGATCACCGTGCTGATCATCCTGTCGTCGCTCGGCGTGGACATCGGTCCGCTCATCGCGGGCGCGTCGGTCTTCGGCATCGCCATCGGCTTCGGGGCCCAGACCCTGGTCAAGGACATCATCTCCGGCATCTTCTTCCTCATGGACGACGCCTTCCGGGTGGGCGACTACATCGTGGTGGGCAGCGCCATGGGCACGGTGGAGGAGATCTCGGTCCGTTCCTTCAAGCTCCGGCACCATCTCGGCCCGCTGTACACCATCCCCTTCGGGTCCATCAAAGAGGTCCAGAACATGACCCGCGACTGGGCGGTCATGAAGCTCCAGTACCTGGTCCCGTTCGACACGGACCTGGGCGAGATCAAGAAGATCATCAAGCGGATCAACAAGGAAATCAGGGCGGTGCCGGAACTCAACGAGTTCATGCTCTCGGATATCAAGAGCCAGGGCGTCAAGGCCATGGAGCAGTACGGCATGCGCATGCGGGTCAAGTTCATGACCAAGCCCGGCGGCCAGTTCACCCTGCGCAAGCTGGTCCTGGCCAAGATGCGCAAGTACTTCGCCGAGGCGGGCATCGAGTTCGCCAAGCCCTACGTGTCCGTGCACATCCCCGGACACGAGCAGCTGACCCCCGAGGAGGAGGCCCAGGTGGCGGCCGCCGCCTCCCAGCTCGTGGCCGAGGAAGGCGCCAAGAAGAAGAAACATTAACAGGGCGGGCCGGGCCCGGTCCCGGCCCCGCGCCCGGAGCATCATGTCGTTTGACCTGTTGTTCGAAATTCGCGACGGCTACGTCGTCGGCGTGGTCACCGGGGTGATCGACACCCCGGAGGAATTGCTGCGCAAGATACGCACCATGGTCCACAAGGGGCTGGATTCGCACCTGACCCGCTTCCTCATGGACGAGCGCGGCCTGGAGCTGCGCCTGGACCCCCACGACATCATCCAGGTGGCCGACCTGCTGGAGGAGCACAACATCCAGTCCATGGGCGGGCGGTCCGCCTGCCTGTGCAACCCCCGGCTCATGGAGCAGTACCGGGCCTGCGAGACCGTGTACCACAACCGCTCCCTGAGCTACCGGGTGTTCGAGCGCGAAGAGGAAGCCGTGGCCTGGCTGATGCGCTGATCGCGTCTTTTCTTGCGGCCGCTTTCGGGTTAGGGTGGCCCATTGCCAATCACCACCCCGACCAGGAGTCCGGCCTTTGACCCTCAAGGACAATCTAGACGCTTTCTTCCACCCCGACGCCGTGGCCGTCATCGGGGCCTCCGCCACGCCCGGCAAGGTCGGGCACACCGTCGTGACCAACATGCTCTCGGCCGGGTACACCGGCAAGCTCCTGCCCGTGAACCCCAAGGGCGGCGTGATCGAGGGACTGCCCGTGATCACCGACATCGGGGACCTGCCGCGCGGCCTGGACCTGGCCGTCATCTCGGTGCCGCCCAAGGCGGTCATCGAGTCCGTGCGCCGTCTCGGGGAGATCGGGACCAAGTCGGCCATCGTCATCACCGCCGGGTTCAAGGAGGCGAGCAAGGAGGGGTACGACCTCGAACAGGAGCTCAAGGCGCTGTGCGAGGAGTATCGCATCAGCCTGCTCGGGCCCAACTGTCTGGGCATGATCAACGGCGCGGCCGGGGTCAACGCCTCGTTCGCGGCGGGGTTGCCGGGGCTCGGCTCCATCGCCTTCTTCTCCCAGTCCGGGGCCCTGTGCGTGGCCATTCTGGATTGGGCGATGGGCGCGAACATCGGCTTTTCCAAGTTCGTCTCCCTGGGCAACAAGGCGGTCCTGGACGAGGCGGACATGCTCGACTACCTCAACCGGGACGAGGCCACCCGCGTCATCCTCGGCTACATCGAGAACGTGGAGCACGGCGAGGCGTTCCTCAGGGAGGCCCGGCGGGCCAGCCTGAACAAGCCGGTGATCATGATCAAGGCGGGCACCACCGCGGCCGGGGCCAAGGCCGCCAGCTCGCACACCGGAGCCATCGCCGGGTCGGATCAGAGCTACACGGCCGCGTTCCACCAGTCCGGGGTCATCCGGGTGGGCGACGTGGCCACCCTGTTCAACCTGGCCCAGGCCTTTTCCTCCCAGCCCCTGCCCAAGGGGCCGAACCTGGCCGTCATCACCAACGCGGGCGGGCCCGGCATTCTGGCCGCGGACGCGGCGGACCGCTCCCGGCTGTCCATGGCCGAGCTGTCCCCCCGGACCATCGAGAAGCTTCAGGACTTTCTTCCCAGCTACGCCGCCTTCTACAACCCGGTGGACATCGTGGCCGACGCCGACGCGAGACGGTACCGCCAGACCCTGGAGGTCATCGGCGAGGACCCCATGGTCCACGCCATCCTGGTCCTGCTCACGCCCACGGCCTCGGTGGAGATCGACAAGGCCGCCGAGGCGGTCATCCGCACGGCCCGCAAGTGGGCCAAGCCTGTCTTCGCCTGTTTCATGGGCAAGACCAAGGTGGCCGGGGCGCGGCGGATGCTCATGGAGGCGGGCGTTCCGTGCTACGCCTTCCCGGAGCCGGCGGTCCATTCCATCGAGGCAATGTACCAGTACTACCTGTGGAAGAATCGGCCCGAGCCGGAGTACGCCGAGGTGGAGCGGGACATGGCGGCCGTGCGCGCGGTCATCGACGACCATCTGCGCCGCAGGCAGCCCGAGGTGGTGGAGTTCGAGGCCCAGCAGGTGCTCCGGGCCTACGGCCTGCCCACGCCCAGGACGAAGCTGGCCCGCACCTCGGACGAGGCCGTGGCCGCCGCCGAGGAGATCGGCTATCCCGTGGTCCTCAAGATCGCCTCGCCGGACATCTCGCACAAGACCGACGTGGGCGGGGTGGCGGTCAATCTGCTCAATGCCCGGGAGGTCATGGAGACCTTCAAGGAGATCACGGCGCGGGCGCAGCGCATGCGCCGGGACGCCTACATCGCGGGTTGCCTGGTCCAGGAGATGGCCCCTCCGGGCGTGCGCGAGGTGATCATCGGGTTCAAGCGCGACGAGCAGTTCGGGCCCATGCTCATGTTCGGCCTGGGCGGGGTGTACGTGGAGATCATGAAGGACATCTCCTTCAAGCTCGCCCCCCTGTCCCGGCAGGACGCCTTCGAGATCGTGCGCGAGATCAAGTCCTACATGCTGCTCAAGGGGCTCAAGGGCGACAAGCCCGTGAACCTGGCCGCGCTGGAGCGGATCATCATGGTCATGTCCCGGCTGGCCCAGGACCTGCCCGAGGTGCTCGAGGCCGAGTTCAACCCGGTCCTGGTCAACAACGAGCGGGCCATGGTGGCCGACGTGCGCATGACCCTGAGCGTGTAGCCGGGCCTATTTCTTCCTGATTTCGGTGACGGATTCGCCGCCGATGCCCCAGTTGTCCGTGTCCACCTCGTCGATGATGACGAAGGTGGTCTTGGGATTCTTGCCGAGCACGTCGGCCAGGAGGTCGGTCACGCCCTTGATGAGCCGTTGTTTCTGTTCGGTGGTGGCGCCTTCGTTGGTGATGCGGATGTTGACGAACGGCATGATTTCCTCGACGGATCAGGTTCGGGGTTTGAGGGGCAGGGTCACCGTCACGGTGGTGCCGCGCTCCTCGGACGAGTCCATGTGGATGCGGCCGCCCATGACCTCGACCATGAGCCGGGCCGAGTAAGTGCCGAGGCCGGTGCCCGTGCGCTTTCCGGCCGTGGCGTACTTGTCGAAGAAGTTGGCGCGCACGGACTCGGGCACCGGGGCGGGGTTGTGCACGGCGGCGGAAAATTCGCCCTTCCCCGCGTCGGCCCGCAGGTGCACGGAGACCTTGTCGCCGAGGCCGGAGGCCTCCACGCTGTTTTTGACCAGGTTGGCCAGGACCGCGTAGAACAGGTTCTCCTCGGTGGACAGGACCAGGACCTCCTCGCGCGCGAGCGGTTTGTCCTCGAACCGGGTCTCCATGATCACGCCCGCCCTGCGGGCCAGCCCGGACAGGTCGTTGGTCACCCGGCGGCACACGGACAGGACGTCCACCTCGCCGGGCAGGTATTCGTAGGTCCCCGTCTCCATCTTGTAGAGGTCCAGGGACCGGCTGATCAGTTCCATGCCGGTGTTGGCGGCCCGGCGCATGTCGTCGAGCATCTCCCGCTGGTCCGCGTCCAGGTCGGTGAAGTTCTCCAGGTAGGTGATGCCGCTGAGCACGCCCAGGAGCGGGGTCTTGATGTCGTGGCGGGTGATCTGCTCCACGTCCTCGCGCAGTTTTTCGGCCTGGTGCCGCGAGTGTTCCTTGGCCGCCTCCTGGCGGATCAGGACCAGGACCACGCCGAGCAGGGCGAAGCTGATGACGAAGGAGCCCGCCGTGGCGTAAAGGTTGAACCGCTCCAGTTCCCGCTTGGGACCGGTCACGTCGAAGACCAGTTCGAAGGCCCCCAGGAAGTCGTTGCCGCGCATGAGCGGGACAAAGGCCGCCACGGTGTCGATGGTCGTGGTCCGGCCAAGGACCGGTTCGCTGTGCAGGACCCCGAGGCGGGCGTACCGCCTGCCCTTGGCCACCACGTCCCGGAACTCGGGTCCGGATTCCACCGTGTCGATCTCCGCCGTTTCCGTGGAGTAGAGGATCATGCCGTCCGGGGCGAGAACCCGGACCTTGAGCAGGCCGAAGTCCGTCTCCAGCCGGTAGACGTCGGCCAGGAACCTGGGGGTGTCCAGGACCGCCGGGCCGAGGCGGGCATGCTTGATGGACGGCGGGATGGTCAGCACGGCCAGCCTCCGGGCCGAATCCTCGAAGGTGCCGATCATGATCTTGGTGTAGGTCGGATAGATGACCAGGGCGTTGATCAGGGGCAGGGCCACGGCGCAGAGCACGGCCAGGCACAGGATGCCGAGCAGCGGATAGCTGTGCGGGCCGTGTCGGCGGCCGAGGAGGATAAGCCAGCGCAGCCCTCCGGGAGGGATGCGGGCGGTATGGTCGCGGCGTCCGCTTTCGGCCATGTCGTGGCGCTCCTGGGGTAAAATGATGCGGTCTCCGGACGGATCATAGCAGACGACCGGAATCCGGCAAGGGTATTAGAATGCGGTTCGCCGCAGCCGGTCCGGGATCAGGCGGAGAGCATCATGCCCGCGATTTCACGCAGGATCTTGGCCCCGGTCATGGCCGTGACGCCGTTCAGGTCGCGGTCCGGGTTGAGCTCCACCACGTCCGCCCCGATGACCGGCGCGTCCAGGCCGTGGAGCACGTCGAGCAGCTCGCGTGTGCTCAGGCCGCCCGGCTCGTGGTGCGACACCCCCGGCGCAAAGGCCGGGTCCAGGGCGTCCAGGTCCACGCTGACATAGACCGGGACGTCGAAGGAGAGCTTCGGCCAGTTGGCCCGGTCCTTCATCTCCAGCCACTCGATGCCGAACCGCTCCCGCTGCTCGCGCTGGTGCCCGTGGGCCGTGCGGATGCCCACCGAGACCAGCCGGGTGCACAATTGCGCCTCCATGATCCGGGCAAAGGGGCAGGCGTGGGAATGGGGATTGCCCTCGAACTCGTGGTAGCAGTCCGGGTGGGCATCGAAGTGCAGGATGGCGAAATCGCCCACGGCCCGCCCGAGACCCCGGACCAGGGGGTGGGTCACGGAGTGGTCCCCGCCCAGGAAGATGGGGCGCAGACCGGCCCGTCCCGCCTGGAACGCGGCCTCCTCGATGACCGCGAAGGCCGTATCCGGGTCGTTCAGGCCGAGCGCCCCCCGGTGGTCCAGGACCGGCCCCAGGTCGAAGCCGGTCTCGGTCCACAGGTTGGCAGAATCGCAGTGCAGGGCCTGGACCAGGGCGAAGGGTCCCTTGGCCGGGCCGCGCAGGTACGACGAGTTGTGGTCCAGGGGGACGCCGATGACGGGGATACGCATGTCCGGCCTACAGGATGTAACGCGACAGGTCGCGGTCCTCGATGACCTCGCCCAGCTGGGCCACCACGTAGTCGCGGTCGATGACGACCTGGCTGCCGGACTTGTCCGGGGCCTCGTAGGACAGGTTGGCCAGGATCTTCTCCATGATGGTGTAAAGCCTGCGCGCGCCGATGTTCTCGGTCTCCTCGTTGATCTTCTCGGCCATGACCGCGATCTCCTCCAGGGCTTCCCTGGTGTAGTCCACGGTCACGCCCTCGGTCTGGAGCAGGGCCTTGTACTGCACGGTCAGGGCGTTCCTGGGCTCGGTCAGGATCTTGTAGAACTCCTCCTTGTGCAGGGAGGCCAGCTCCTCGCGCAGGGGGAACCGGCCCTGGAGCTCGGGGATGAGGTCCGACGGCTTGGCGAAGTGGAAGGCCCCGGCCGCGATGAACAGGATATGGTCGGTCTTGACCATGCCGTACTTGGTGTTGACCACGCTGCCCTCGACAATGGGCAGCAGGTCGCGCTGCACGCCCTCGCGTGACACGTCGGCCGAGCCGCCACCCATCTGGTCGTGGCGCGAGGCGATCTTGTCCATCTCGTCGATGAACAGAATGCCCTGCTGCTCCACGCGCTCCCTGGCCAGCTCGTTGACCGTGTCCGGGTCGATGAGCTTGTCGGCCTCTTCGTCGATGAGCAGTTGGTAGGCGTCCTTGATCTTCATTTTGCGGGCCTTGCGCTTGCCCGGAAACATGTTGGAAAAGGCGTTCTGCAGGTTGGAGCCCATCTCCTCCATGCCGGGGATGGCCATGATCTCCACGGACGCCCCGCTCTGAACCGTGACCTGCATCTCCACCTCGCGTTCGTCCAGCTGGCCCGCGCGGAACATCTGGCGGAACTTCTCGCGGGTGGCGTCCTCTCTGGGCGGCTCGATCTTCTCCACCGCGCCGTCCTGGCCGCCCTGGAAAAAGCCCATGGCCCCGCCGGGCTGCGGTTTCTTGCCGGGCAGGAGCAGGTCGAGGAGACGTTCCTCGGCGTTCTTCTCGGCCTTGATGCGGACTTTTTCGGTCTCTTCCTTGCGGACCATGTTCACGCCGATCTCCATGAGGTCGCGGATCATGGACTCCACGTCGCGGCCCACGTAGCCCACCTCGGTGAACTTGGTGGCCTCGACCTTGAAGAACGGGCAGTTGGCCAGGCGGGCCAGCCTGCGGGCGATCTCGGTCTTGCCCACGCCGGTGGGGCCCATCAGGATGATGTTCTTGGGCGCGATCTCGTCGCGCAGCTCCGGATCGAGCTGCTGCCTGCGCCAGCGGTTGCGCATGGCGATGGCCACCATGCGTTTGGCCGCCTCCTGGCCGATGATGTACTTGTCCAGTTCCGATACGATTTCACGGGGGGTCAGATTGCTCATGTGGATGCCTCCGGCGGCTTAAGAACCGTTTGAAAAAGGTTCTTAAGAATCTCCAAAACTTTTTATCGCACGCCTGTCGGCGTGGGAGTGTTCTCGATTATATGGCACGTCCCATCGAGGACGCACCCTCCACGCCGCCATGTTTTTTCTCGCGTTCCTCATCCCTTCCAGGCGGCGTGGCGCCAAAAAGTTTGGAAGGGAGAGCGCGAGAGGGAAACTTTTCCAAAAGTTTCCCTCCCGCATCTTCATGACAATCACTTGGCCTGCGTCTCAATGGTGATGTGGTTGTTGGTGTAGACGCAGATGTCGGCGGCGATCTCCATTGCCTTGCGGGCGATGGTCTCGGCCGGGAGGTCGGTGTTCTGTTGCAGGGCGCGGGCCGCGGCCAGGGCGTAGGAGCCGCCCGAGCCGATGGCGGCCACGCCGTCGTCGGGTTCGATGACGTCGCCGGTGCCGGAGATGATCAGGATGTGCTCCCCGTCGGCGGCCAGCAGCATGGCCTCAAGCTTGCGCAGGTACTTGTCCGTGCGCCAGTCCTTGGCCAGCTCCACGGCGGCCCGCAGCAGGTTGCCAGCATAGGTTTCGAGCTTGGATTCGAACCGCTCGGACAGGGTGAAGGCGTCGGCGGTGGCCCCGGCGAAGCCGATGCTCACACGGTCCTTGTAGATGCGCCGGACCTTGCGGGCGGTGTGTTTCATGGCCACGGCCTGGCCGAGGGTCACCTGGCCGTCACCGGCCACGGCGGTGCCGTTTTCGTCCTTGACCGCAACGATGGTCGTTCCTCTGAGTTCCATGGGTGCTCCTTACAGGATGTCTTCGGCGATGCGCGACCAGGTGTCGTAGGCCGCTTCGCCGTGCAGGACCATGACCGCTTCAATGACCAGTCCCGCCTCGATCCCTTCCTTGAGGACCGTGAGCGCGATGCGCGCCGCGTCTTCGACCGGATAGCCGTAGACGCCGCAGGAGATGGCCGGAAAGGCCAGGGTCTGGATGTCGTGTCGATGGGCGAGGGCGAGGCTGTTGCGGTAGGCGTTGCCGAGCAGCTCGGGCTCGCTGTTTGCGCCGCCGCGCCAGATGGGGCCGACGGTGTGGATGATGTGCCGTGCGGGCAGGCCGAAGCCCGGCGTGATGACCGCCTCGCCGGGCGGCAGGGAACCTATCTCGCGGATGATCTCCCGGCAGGCAGCCTGGAGCCGGTCGATCCCGGCCGCGCGGTGGATGGCTCCGTCCACGCCGCCGCCCCCGGCCAGGCGTGAGTTGGCCGCGTTGACGACGGCGTCCACGGTCAGCCGGGTGATGTCGCCTTCGCGGACGGACAGCCGTCCGGGGCCTGCGCTCCATGTTCTCTGCATGACGCCTTGTTAGGTAAGGCCTCGGGGCGAAATGGCAAGGGGGACGGTGCGCGAAAAACTTTCGGCAGCCGTGGGTTCGTGCTATGGTGGCGGCAATGAGCAAGACCGAGACCATACTCCTGGTGGACGACCAGCCCGAGAACATCAGCATCATGATCGAGGCGCTGTATCCCCTGTACACCCTGCTGGCCGCCACCGACGGGGCCACGGCTCTGGAGCGCGCGGCGGGCGACCCCCGGCCGGACCTGATCCTGCTGGACGTGATGATGCCGGGCATGAGCGGCCACGAGGTCTGCCGGAGGCTCAAGGAAGACCCGGCCACGCGGGACATCCCGGTCATCTTCGTGACCTCCCTGGACGCCCCGGACGACGAGGCCAGGGGACTGCGCGCCGGTGCCTCGGACTACATCGCCAAGCCCATCAGTCCGCCCGTGGTCCAGGCCCGGGTGAGGGCGCATCTGGACCTCAAGCTGGCGCGGGAGCAGTTGCAGCGCCACAACGAGGCCCTGGAGGAGCGGGTCCGGGAGCGCACCGCCGAGGTGGTCCGGGCCCAGCGGGAGCGGGTGGAGAGCCTCAAGCACTTCGCCGACGCCATGGCCCACCAGATCCGCAACCCGGTCATGTCCATCGGCGGTATCGCCGGGCTGCTCCTGCGCAAGGTACCGGAGGGCAGTTCGCTGGCCTCCTATGCCGAGGCCGTGCGCGAGGACAGCCTACGGCTGGAGAGCCTGGTGGGGGTCATCAGCGAGTACGTCTCCCTGTCCGTGGGGGAATTCTCCGACGTGGAGGCGGCCGGGCTTATGGACGCGGCCCTGGACAGGGCGCGCGGATTCGCGGCGTCCTCGGGCCGGGAGCTGATGGTGGACGGCGGCCTGCAACCGGGTCTGGTCAGGGTGGACGAGCGCATCGTGGTCACGGCCCTGGCCGAGATCGCGGTCAATGCCGTGGAATTTTCCGGCACGGGGCGCGTGCGTCTGACCGTCCAAGGCGGGCCGGGCATGTTCGCCGACCAGCTGGCCGAGGCCGGGCTGACCGTTCCCGGCCGGGAGCGCTACGGCATCCGCATGGCCGACGACGGACCGGGCATCGACCAGGCGGTCCTGCCGTACGTGACCGATCCCTTCTTCACCACCAAGGCGCAGGGCGTGGGCATGGGGCTGACCAAGGTCAAGCGGGTCATCTGCGACGAGCACGGCGGGACCCTGCTCGTCCTGTCGCCCGCCACGGAGGACGGGGAACGGCCCGGAACGGCGGTCGTCTTCGACCTGCCCCTGGCCTAGTCCGTTTGTATCAGCTTGCCTTGGCCGGGGGTTGCAGTTCGGCGCTCAGGGCGGCCTCGCCCTGGCCCTCGCCCTTCACCTCGGCGATGGCCTCGGCGTAGGCCAGGAACACGTCGTCGCGGTTGATCAGGCCGAGGATGTCCGAGGTGTCGGTCTCGGAGACCACCGGAATCTGGCCGTAGTCCGTGTTCACGAAGCGGAGCAGGGCCTGGTACAGGTCGTAGTCCGGGCGGACGTAGACCGGCCGCGACATGAGGTCGCGGACCACCACCAGTTCGTGCAGTTCCTCCTCGAACATCCAGCTGCGCACGTTGTGGATGGAGACCATGCCCACGTAGGTGCCGTCCTGGCTGCGGACCGGGAAGTAGAACTGGTCCGAGTGGGCGATGATGTCGGTCAGCGCCTTCAGGGTGGTGCCCTCTTCCAGGACGATGACGTCGCCGGGGTTGTAGAAGTCCGAGACGTGCATCTGTTCGAGGATGTTGATGGTCGCGTCCTCGGCGTGGGCCGGGGAGTCGAACTTGTTCTCCACCTGGTGCTCGTAGAGGGAGTAGCCGCGTCCGAGCACGATGCACAGGGCCGAGGCGAGCATGAGCGGGGCGAGCAGGCCGTAGCCCTGGGTCAGTTCGGTGACCATGATCAGCGGGCCGATGGGGGCGTTGGCCACGCCCGCGAAGAAGGCGGCCATGCCGACCAGGATGTACGCGCCGGGCTGGGTGACGATGTTCGGGAAGAAGTGGTGGCCGAGCTTGCCCACCAGGCCGCCGGACATGCCGCCCACGAACAGGGCCGGGGCGAACATACCGCCGGACATGCCCGAGCCGATGGTCACCGAGGTGGCCAGGGTCTTGCCGATGATGATGTAGCACATGCCCAGGGCCGGAATCTGGCCGAGGATGGCCAGTTCGAGCCAGCCGTAGCCGCCGGACAGGATGCCGCCGGTGACCAGGCCGTTTTGGGCGGTGTAGGGGTAGAGGATGCCGAGCAGCCCCATGGCCAGGCCGCCCAGTCCCATGGACCAGACCAGGCCGATCTTCTCCTTGAGGGGGAAGAAGACGTGATATTTGATGGTGTAGAAGGTCTTGACGTAGAGCCAGCCCACCGCGGCGCAGACAAAGGCCAGCAGGGCGTAGAAGATCAGCTCGCGCGGGTCGTGGAAGGTGAATCGCGGGATGCCGAAGATGGGGTCCGTGCCGTAGAAGAAGGTGAAGATGGAGTAGGAGACCACCGAACTCATGACCGAGGGCAGGATGGCCTCGGACTCGAAGTCCTCGCGGTAGATGACCTCCACGGCGGTCAGGGCGCCGCCGAGCGGGGCGCGGAAGATGGCCCCCAGGCCGCCCGCCGCGCCGGCCAGCAGGAGCATGCGCCGTTCCTTGGCGGACATGTTCATGAGCTTGGCCAGCCAGGAGCCGATGCCCGCGCCCATCTGGGTGATGGGGCCCTCGCGTCCGGCCGATCCGCCCGAGGCGATGGTCAGGACCGAGCACAGTCCCTTGATGATGGCCACGCGGCCCTTGATGATGCCGCCGCTGTTGTGGAAGGCGTTGATGGTCGCGTCCGTGCCGTCCGTTCCGCCGTTGATGGTCTCGGGGATGAAGGTCTTGACCAGCCAGCCGGTGAGCAGGGCCGTGCCCGTGGTGAAGACCGGGATGACCCACGGCCGGAACTGGCCCGCCGGACCCTCGAACAAGCCCTCGCCCGCCGGGTCCGGGGAGACGATGCCCGCCAGATGGTGCTGGATGAGGAACTTGCCGCTCTCCACCAGCCAGAAGAAGCCCGCGGCCACGAGCCCGGACAGGGTGCCGACGACCACGCCGATGATCAGCCATCGGAACGAGGTCACCGTGCGGTAGGATTTGACGAAATCCTTCCAGTAATTGATCAGTCTGTGAAAAGGCATGGGACTCAGCGGACCTCCGGGCATCGGTGGAAGTCCGGATGGGTCAGTTTGATGGCCGCCTCGGGCTGGGCCAGGATGCGTCGGCCCAGTTCCACGTCCTTGGCGATGCGGTCCTTGAGTTCGTCCAGGCCGTTGAACTTCTTCTCGTCGCGGATGCGCTGCACGAAGTGGACCCGGATCACGTCCCCGTAGATGTCGCCGGAAAAGTCGAGCAGATGGGCCTCCACGGACAGGACGTCGTTGCCGAAGGTCGGGTTCTTGCCGATGTTGGCCACGCCCTCGTAGACCGCGCCGTCCACCTCGGCCCAGATGGCGTAGACCCCGGGCTTGGGAAAGAGCTCGTCCACCAGCTTGAGGTTGGCCGTGGGAAAGCCGAGCAGCTTGCCGCCCCGGTTCATGCCGTGCACCACCTCGCCCGTGACCTGGTAGAACCGGCCGAGCAGGGGGCGCACCGCCCAGACGTGGCCCGCCTGGACCAGGTCGCGGATGCGGGTGGAGGAGACGATGGCGTTGTCGATGGTCACCGGGTCCAGCCGGTCCACGGTGAAGCCGTACTTCCCGCCCAGTTCGCACAGGGTCTCGAAGTTTCCGGCCCGTCCCTTGCCCAGGTGGTAGTCGTAGCCGATGATCATGTCCTTCACCTTGAGCCCGTCCACCAGGTAGGTCTTGACGAACTCCTCTGGGGAGAGCCGGGCCATGTCCATGGTGAACTCGAGCAGCAGGCAGACCTGCGGCCCGTACTGGGAGATGAGCTCCAGCTTCTGTTCGGTCAAGGTGATGAACGGCGGGGTGCGGTCGTTGCGCAGCACCCGCAGGGGATGGGGGTCGAAGGTCACGACCACGCTCGTGAGGTCCCGGGCCTTGGCCCGCTCGCAGGCCAGCGCGATGAGTTTCTGATGACCCTTGTGGACTCCGTCGAAGTTGCCGATGGTCACGCATGACCCGGCGATGACGCCCTGGATGTCCTGTATGGTCCGTGCGACGATCATTGTATAGGGTGTTCCTGTTTGAAAAATATGCAACCTACGCCAAAACACCCCGGTGCACAAGGGTGGGCTACTTTCCGATTTGGGCTCGGGCCTGGATGGCGTCCTCCAGCTCCCTGACCTGGTCCTTCTGCTCCTGGGTCTGGGCCAGCTCATTGGCCCGCTTCAGGTATTCCCGGGCCTTGTCCAGGCGCATGGAATAGACCGCGGCGTAGGCCAGGTGCAGGTTGCCGCCGAAGACGTCGCCGGATTCGCCCAGGATCATGCCCAGGTGATGGTGGACCTCCCAGTCCTCGGGCACCAGCTCGTTGACCTTGCGCATGTTCCGGGCGGCCTCGCCGTACTGCTTGGCCTCGGCCTGGAGCCGGGCCAGATAGAACAGGGCCATGGCGTCGTCCTTGTTCATGATGGACGCCTTCTGCAACAGGCCCAGGGCGCGGTCCGCCTGGCCGCTCTTGAAGTAGAAAATGCCCGCCTCGCGGACCACCAGGGGGTCGTCCTTGGCCAGGGACAGGGCCTTCTCGAAGGCCGTCTGGGCCTCGTCCAGACGCTTGAGCCGCTCCAGGGTGATGCCCCGGCCCACCCAGTCCATGGGCGTGTAGTCGCTTTGCTTCATGTCGTCCCAGTAGGCCAGGGCCGTGTTGGCCGGGGACATGCGCGAGCGGATCAGGGCCTGAACCCGCTTCAGCCGGGTGTTGTCGTCCTTGCGCTCGAGAAATTCCTTGGGCATGCGCGCGATGCGGTCGTTGAGGTAGGTGATGCGCTCCGCGGTGCCGGGGTGGGTGGACAGGTAGCTCGGCATGCTCGAGCTGTTGTCGTACCATTTGTTCTTGAGCATGATCTCGAAGGTCTGGGGCATGCCCTCGGGATTGTAGCCCGCCGCCACCAGGGAGTTGAGACCCACGTGGTCCGCCTCGCGTTCGTCGTCCTGGGAATAGTGGAGCATGGCCGCCGTGGCCGCGCCCTGGGAGCCGATGACCAGGGCCTGTCCGGCCTGGGCCGCGTTGCCGCCGCCCGCCGCGATGCCCAGCAGCAGCCCGGCCAGCATGCCCGCCGTGGACAGCAGGGTGACCTTCTTCTGTTTCTCGATGCGGCTGACCACGTGCCGCTGGGAGACGTGCGCCAACTCGTGGGCGATGACCCCGGCCAGCTGCGACTCGGTGTCCACGGACTGGATCAGCCCGGTGAAGATGTAGATGTAGCCGCCGGGGATGGCGAAGGCGTTGATCAGCGGATTGGCGATGACCGCGCTCTTGACGTGGAAGGGCATGGGCCGCTTGCCCGTGACCACCCGGGCCACCACCTCGGCCACGTAGTCGGTGATGTACGTGTCGCCGACCATGTTCTGCTGGGCGCGGAGAATCTGGTCGAAATCGTGACCCATCTTGTTCTCGTCCCGCAGGGTCATCTTCCCGCCCAGCAAATCCGCACGGGCGTTCACCGCCGGAACCACGACCAGCATCAGGGCGGCCAACAGGGCCGGAACTATGGCGGTCACTCTGCGCATGGCGCCATAGTAACCATTTGCCCGCCCAAAGCAACCACCGGCCGATCCTTGCACAAGCCTGGGAAGAGCCTCCGGGGGCCGGGGGAAGGGAAGAGGGGCACCCTTTGAAAAGGGTTCTTTCCTCCCCTTCCCCCGGACCCCCATCCCCTTCTATTCCCAAACTTTTTATGGCCGCTTCGCGGGTTCATCCGCAACAAAAGGCCCCCGACTCATACCCGAGTCGGGGGCCATTTCTTCATTTCTTTGGAGCGATTCGGGTGGCGCAGCCACCCGACAGCGGCTCTCCGCGCTGGCACTAGGCTTTCGAGAGTGGGTCAGCTGTGCATTTTCTTCCGGCCGCGACAACCGCAGCGTAGCCGCCTACGTGAGGATTGGCGCGGGCGGAAAAAATGTGCAGATGGCCCGCTATCGGAAGCCGCCTCCCGTCCCTATTTACTCATCGAATCAAGGAACTCACGGTTGTTTTTGGTGCCCTTCATCTTGCCGCGCAGGAATTCCATGGAATCTATGGAGTTCATGGGGGAGAGGAGCTTGCGCAGGATCCACACGCGGTTGAGGACCTCCTCTTCCAGGAGCAGCTCTTCCTTGCGGGTGCCGGAACGGTTGATGTCGATGGCCGGGTAGATGCGCTTGTCGGACAGATGGCGGTCCAGGTAGATTTCCATGTTGCCCGTGCCCTTGAACTCCTCGAAGATGACCTCGTCCATGCGCGAGCCGGTGTCGATGAGCGCGGTGGAGATGATGGTCAGGGAGCCGCCTTCCTCGATGTTGCGGGCCGCGCCGAAGAAGCGCTTGGGCCGCTGCAGGGCATTGGCGTCGATACCGCCGGACAGCACGCGTCCCGAGGACGGGGTCACGGCGTTGTAGGCCCGGCCGAGCCGGGTGATGGAGTCGAGCAGGATGACCACGTCGCGCTTGCGCTCCACCAGTCGCTTGGCCTTCTCGATGACCATTTCGGCCACCTGCACGTGCCGGGTCGGCGGCTCGTCGAAGGTGGAGGAGACCACCTCGGCGTGGACCGTGCGCTGCATGTCGGTCACTTCCTCGGGCCGCTCGTCGATGAGCAGGACGATGAGGTCCACCTCGGGGTGGTTGGCGTTGATGGAGTTGGCGATGGTCTGGAGCATGATGGTCTTGCCGGTGCGGGGCGGGGCCACGATCACGCCGCGCTGGCCCTTGCCGATGGGCGCGAGCAGGTCGATGATCCGGGCGGAGTAGTTGGTCGCGCCGTTTTCGAGCCTGAGCTGCTCCTCGGGGTAGAGCGGGGTGAGGTTGTCGAACAGGACCAGGTTTTTGGAGTGCTGCGGGTCCTCGAAGCCGATCTCGGACACGCGCAACAGGGCGAAATACCGTTCCCCTTCCTTGGGCGGGCGGATCTGGCCCGAGACCACGTCGCCCTTGCGCAGGCCGAAGCGGCGGATCTGGGACGGGGAGACGTAAATGTCGTCGGGGCCGGCCATGTAGCTGTACATGGGCGAGCGCAGGAAACCGAAGCCGTCGGGCAGGATCTCAAGGACGCCCTCGCCGAAGATCTGGCCGTTCTGGGAGGCGCACTGCTGGAGCAGGGCGAAGATGAGTTCCTGCTTGCGCATGGTGGAGGGGTTCTCCACCTCGAAGGACATGGCAAGATCGGTCAGATCCTGCATGGATTTTTGCTTGAGTTCGGTGAGGTTCAGGCTGCCGCCGTTGCCGTTGGCATCGGGTTGCTCGTCCGGCTTGACGGCCTTTTTACGAGTGGTTTTTTTGGCGGTGCCTTTGCCTTTGCTTTCTGGATCAGCTTTTTTGGTGGCCATGTTGGGAAATTCTTGTTGAGGTTTTGGGAATTATGTCAAATCTGACCAAGAGATACGATAGCGATGGGGCGGCGCGGGGGCCGCGGGGGGCGTCGGACTCGGGATGTCGCGGATGAACCTTTCCGGCCGGACGGTTCGGGTGTGAGGGGACGGGAGCATACCTCTCGTTGAAGTTGCGCTGACAGCCTCGGGACGTCTCAAAAACCAAGTGGGAGTGGGATAATCTGAATGCCGCGGTGCGGCACAACGAGGCAGTTACCTGAAACCAGGGGCCTTGACAAGCCCTGCTAGTCGTTTTTCTCCTGCGCGGCGATAACGTCGGCGAACATCTCGTTGATGTCCCCCTTGATCTCCTCCTGGCTGCGGTCCAGCGAGTAGGCCAGCTCCATGGAGACCAGCCCCATGGCCTGCTCCAGCAGGCGGCGCTCGCCGAAGGACAGTTCCTTGTCCTTGCCGATGAGGAAGAGTTCCTTGAGCACGTAGGCCACGTCGGCCAGGTCGCCGCTCTTGAGCTTCTCGGAATACTCGCGGTAGCGCCGGTTCCAGTTCTGGCCGGTGTAGCCGGTGAATCCGGTGCGGTCCTTGAGGGATTCGAAGATGGCCTGGCCCACGTCGGCCGGGCACACGGAGCGCAGGCCCACGTTCACGGCGTTGGCCACGGGAACCATGAGGGTCACGTTGTTGCTCAAGATGCGGACTATGTAAAAATCGGCCTTGACGCCGCCGATCTCCTGGGACTCGACACGCTCCACGCGCCCCACGCCCTGGGAGGGATACACAACCAATTCATCGACCTTGAACACGGGGACCTCAGTTCTTGAAAAGACTACATTTTTGCATGCGACAGAAAGACATTATATCTAAAAGGACGGGAAGAGTCCACGATTACTCCGATTCTTCTTCCGGGAGGGAAAAGGCGTTGACGTGCTGCTGGGCAAATCCCATGCCGCGCCGGAAAAAGATGTCCAGTCCCTTGGCCGCGTGCGCGATGATTTCGGGCAGATGCGCGGCGGATTGCGGGTCGAAGGGCTCCAGGACCCAGTCCGGGATGGGCTTGTACTGGTCGGCGGGCCGACCGATGCCCAGCCGCAGCCGGTGGAAGTCCGGGGTGCCGAGGCGTTCCTGGATGGACTTGAGCCCGTTGTGGCCGTTGTCGCTGCCGCCCCGCTTGAACTTCATGCGCCCCACGGGCAGATCCAGCTCGTCGTGGACCACCACCAGGTCGCCGGGTTCGATGGCGTGGCGGCCGCAGATGCGGGCCACGGCCTTGCCGGACAGGTTCATGTAGGTCAGGGGCTTGGCCAGGAGCCGGAAGGCCCCGGCGAACTTGCACTGCCACAGGTCGTAGTCGCCGGACTCCTCGATCTTCTCAAGGTGCATGGACTTGCGCTCACCGGCAAGTTGCAGGAGATGGTCCACGAGCATGAACCCGATGTTGTGCCGGGTGTTCGCGTATTCGGGACCGGGATTGCCCAGTCCCACTATGGCGCCTTTGAAATCCATGAGTCGGGTCCGTTCTCCGCGCGGCGGTTCGCCGCGAAAGGCAATGTATCAGGCTCTTCGCCGGGAAGCAAAAAAAATCCCGGAGCACGACATCGCGCTCCGGGATGTGGTGACTTGGTGATTGCGCGGGGTTATTCGGCCGCGGCTTCGGGAGCGGCGGTTTCACCTTCTTCGCCTTCGCCCTCTTCCTGCATCGCGGCGATGGACAGGATGGCGAAGTTCTCTTCGAAGACCGGGGTGACGCCTTCGGGGAAGGTCACGTCCTCAATGTGGACATGGTCCATGACATCCAGGTCGGTGATGTCGATGACGATGGCCTCGGGGATGTCCATGGGCTTGCAGATGACCTCGATGTGCTCGCGGTACTGCTCCATCACGCCGCCGAGCTTGACGCCCTTGGAGTTGCCGACGATCTCGAACGGGACGGCGACCTTGATTTCCTTGGTCAGGTCCACGCCGAAGAAGTCCACGTGCTCGGGCACGCCCTTGACCGGCTCGTTGCGCACGCGCCACAGCAGGGCGGGCATGGTCTCGGTCTTGCCGCCGCGCTCCAGGACCAGTTCGAAGACCTGGGAGTTGCCCACGGCCGCGTAGGTCTTCTGGAGGGGGACCATCTGCACCTTGACCGGGATGTTGGCGCCCTTGGCGTCGTAGTAGATGCCCGGGACCATGCCGGAGGCACGGAGGCGGCGGTTGGGGCCCTTGCCCATCTCGGACCGTTCCTGAACGTTCAGTTTCAGCAGATCTGCCATGATAGTTTCTCCTTGTTACGCCCTGGCCGTCCACCATGGACGGACGCTCGCGCTTTAAATGGTTCGGGGCCTTGCGGCCCGTTTACACGAAATTTCTACGTGAACAGCACGGAAACCGAGGATTCCGTGTGCACGTTGTTGATCGCCTTGGCCAGCAGCGAGGCCACGGAGCGGACCTTGAGCTTGCTGCACAGGTTCTGCTTGTCGCCCAGCGGGATGGTGTCGGTGACGACCACCTCGGAGAAGGCGGACTCCTCCAGGCGCTGGCAGGCCGGGCCGGACAGGACCGGATGGGTGGCGCAGGCGAGCACGTCCTTGGCACCGTTCTCCATGATCACGTTGGCCGCCGCGCACATGGTGCCCGCGGTGTCGATCATGTCGTCGATGACCACGGCCACCTTGCCCTCGACGTCGCCGATGATGTGCATGGCCTTGGCCTGGTTGGGCGCGTCGCGGCGCTTGTCCACGATGGCCAGGGTGGCGCCCAGCCGTTTGGCGTAGGCCCTGGCGCGTTCCACGCCGCCCGCGTCCGGGGAGATGATGACGAAGTCGTCGTCCCGGTCGCGCAGGGACTCGATGAGCACGGGCGCGGCGAAGAGGTTGTCCACGGGCACGTTGAAGAAGCCCTGGATCTGCCCGGCGTGCAGGTCGATGGTCACCAGCCGCTGCATGCCCGCGGTGGACAGCAGGTCGGCCACGAGCTTGGCGGAGATGGGCGCGCGGGGCACGACCTTGCGGTCCTGGCGCGCGTAGCCGAAATAGGGGACCACGGCGGTCACGCGGGAGGCGGAGGCGCGCTTGAGCGCGTCGAGCATCAGGCACAACTCCATGAGGTGGAAGTTGACCGGGGAACAGGTGGGCTGGACCACGAAGACGTCGTCGCCCCGGACGTTCTCACCGATCTCGATGCGGATTTCGCCGTCGGAAAAGCGCTCGCGCAGGACCGGCGACGCTTTGGTGCCGAGGTGCTCGCAAATGGCGTCGGCCAGTTTCGGACTTGCGGACCCGCTGATGATTTTCAGTTCACCGTGCATGACTACCCTCTGTGCAATCGTGGTTAAATTCTGGCTGGGGCGGGAGGATTCGAACCCCCGAATGTCAGGACCAAAACCTGATGTCTTACCGCTTGACGACGCCCCAGCAAAAAATGTCGATAAGCGGCCGATCACTGCGTTGCTGCGCAAAATCCGGACCCTTGCATATTACGACACGCGGCGGTCCCGAATTTTGTTTGCGCCTTGCGCTCGACCACTTCTCGACATTTTTTGCCCTGCTCCCTGTCTGGAGCCTGCCGTCGTCGGCTCGGGGCTGTCGATAAGCGGCCGGTTTTCGCAATGCAAAATCCGGACCCATGCGTATTGCCATACGCGTCGGTCGCGAATTTCGCTGCGCCCGCTTCGACCATCGACTTGCATCCCTTTCGGGGCGTCGCGTTCGGGTGGTGTCCCCGGCACGGTGGCGGGGGCGGCGACGTCGGTCTGGTCCGGCCCTTATCCGGTTTCGTGCCCCTAGGGGCAGTCCACCTGAAAAATTTCAATCCCCTGTTTTTCGAGAGCCCGGACTGCGGACGTGGCAGAACCCCTGTCCCGATATATGCCGAACAGGGAGGCTCCCGAGCCGCTCATGGCGGCGTGTTCGGCCCCGTGGGCGAGGAGTGTTTGCTTGATATCCCTCAGGGATGGGTACTCCTCGAAGACGACCGGCTCGAAGTCGTTCGTCATCTCCCGGGGCGAAACGGGAGAAGGATTCTTAGTACCCCCCCCTGCGGATGTCAAGGATTCATGGATATTGGGCGCGTCGCATTTTTCGTCCCAGGCGCGGAAGGCCCAGGCCGTGTCCACGTGAATGGCCGGGCAGGCCAGGATCAGGGTGGCGCCGGACAGGTCCACCTCGGCCGGGGTCAGGGCCTCGCCGATGCCGCCCGCCCAGGCCGGGCCGTCCAGGAGGAAGAAGGGCACGTCCGCGCCGAGCCCGGCGGCCAGTTCGATCATGGCCTCAAGGGGCAGCGCCCTGTCGCCCGCCTCCCGGTTGAGCCACCGGAGCAGGGCGGCCGCGTCCGAGCTGCCGCCGCCCAGGCCGCCGCCCATGGGGATGCGCTTGGTCAGGGTGACGAAGATGCCGGGCTGGAATCCCGTGGCCGCGCCGAAGGCCTTCCATGCCTTGTAAAGGATATTGGACGTGGTCTCCAGCTCCGGGCGTCCGGGGCAGCGGATGTAGAAGTCGTCGTCCGGGCCGGGCAGGACCTCGATGACGTCGCAGGGCGCGGACACCGGGTAGAAGAGGGTGCGCAGCTCGTGGTAGCCGTCGTCCCGCAGGCCGAGGATTTCCAGGTGCAGGTTGATCTTGGCCGGGGCGATGAGGGTGTCTGCTTCCATGGGAGTAAAAAAAGGGGGGCTCCCTGCGGAGCCCCCCTGTGGGTTGATGGCTTACTTGTTGTCCAGGGGCAGGGCCACGAAGCTGTTGCGGCCCTGGCGCTTGACCAGGAGCATGACCGCGCCGCGCTTCTCCGCGCTCTTGATTACGTCGTTCAGGTCGGCCACGGAGTTGACGTCCTTCTGGTTGGCCTGGAGGATGACGTCGCCCTGGCGGATGCCTTCCTCGCCGGCGGGCGTGTTCGGGTCCACGTTGACCACGAGCAGACCCTGGGTCTTGTCCAGACCCAGCGCCTGGGCTTCCTGGTCGGTCAGCGGCTTGAGGGCCATGCCGAGCACGGTGGCGGCGGCCGGACCCTGATCCTGCTGGTTCGGGGCCATGGCGGCCAGGGCCTTTTCATTGCGCTGGCCCAGGGTGACGGTGCGGGTTACCTTTTCGCCGTTGCGCCAGAGCACGAGGTCGGCCTTTTCGCCGGGGGCCAGGCCCGCGATCTTCTTGAGCAGGTCGTTGTTGTCCTCGATCTTCTGGCCGTTGACCTCGAGGATCACGTCGCCCTGCTTGACGCCGCCCTTGTCGGCCGGAGCGCCCTTGCCCACGGAGGCGACCAGCGCGCCCACGGGTTCGGCCAGGCCCAGGGCCTTGGCCTGGGTCTCGCTGACCTGCTGGATGGTCACGCCGAGCCAGCCGCGCTGCGGGGCCTTGCCTTCCTTGAGCAGAGCGATGACCTTGGCGGCCTGGGTGGACGGGATGGCGAAGCCGATGTTCTCGGCGGCCGCGTTGATGGCGGTATTGATGCCGATGACCTCGCCGTCCATATCCAGGAGCGGGCCGCCGGAGTTGCCGGGGTTGATGGACGCGTCGGTCTGGAGGAAGTTGTCAAAGGGACCGGCGCCGATGATCCGGTGCTTGGCCGAGATGATGCCCGCGGTGACCGTGTTGTCCAGGCCGAAGGGGTTGCCGATGGCCAGGACCCACTCGCCCACCTGGAGCTTGTCGGAGTCGCCGAACTTCAGGGTCGACAGGGTATGGTCGGCCTTGATCTTGATGACCGCCAGGTCGGTTTCCTGGTCGGCGCCCACGACTTCGGCCGGGTATTCCTTCTTGTCGTCCTGGAAGCGCACGGTGACCTTGTCCGCGCCGTTGATGACGTGGTTGTTGGTGACGATGAGTCCGTCGGGGGAGATGACGAAGCCGGAGCCCTGGCCGAGCATCTTGCGCGGCTGCTGTCCCTGCGGACCGAAGAACTGGTCGAACCGCTTGAAGAACTCGTGGAACGGGTGTCCTTCGGGAACCTGCTGCCGGAACTGCTCCATGGACGGGGCCTGGGCGGTTTTTTCCGTGGAGATGAAGACCACGGCCTTGCCCGCCTTGGCGGCCAGCTCCGTGAACACGGGCAGGTCGCGCGCCTGTGCAATAACCGGCACAGACAGCACAAGGGTCAGGACAAGGGTGAGAAGTTTTGCCTTACGATTCATATTTGCCTCCATACAGGATGCGGAAAACAGGATGGCGGCTCATACCGCCTTTGCCGTATATAGCTCTTTTTTTTCTGTTGTAAATAGTGTGCCCGCATTTGCACATGCATTTCGCCCGCGCGGGGCTTCTTCCGCGCCCGGCAACCCGCCCCAGGCCACGAAAGGCTTGCCTTTTCACCCGCCGTCGGCTAGGAACGATTCCCCGGCACCTGCCGGAACGTGCCCCCATAGCTCAGGTGGATAGAGCACAAGATTCCTAATCTTGGTGCCGCGTGTTCGAATCGCGCTGGGGGCACCATGTCATCAAGAACCCGCTTTCTTTGGAGAGCGGGTTCTTCTTTGGCGTGTTCGCGGGAGGTCGGGATCGTGAGCGGTGCGGCGGCTATTCGGGGCAGGTGTTGTCGTCGGCCGGGACCGTGGGCAGGGTGAAGGTGAAGACGCTGCCGCGGCCCAGGGTGGACTGCACGCGGATGGTGCCGCCGTAGTGCTCGACGATCTCCTTGCAGATGGCCAGGCCCAGACCCGTGCCCTGTGCCTCGTTGCGCACGGTGTCGCCCAGGCGGGACTTGTGGAACTTCTCGAAGATGTAGTTCAGCTCGTCCTCCGGGATGCCCGAGCCCGTGTCGACGACCGACACGGTCAGGCTCTCGGCATGCTCCAGCAGGGCCACGGTGACGCGGCCCTGGCGGGTGAACTTGTAGGCGTTGTTCAGCAGGTTGATGAGCACCTGTTTGATCTTGTCCGGGTCGGCCTTGATGCGCCGGACGGTCTCGGGCAGGACCGTGACCAGCTCCACGGACCGCGAGGCGTTGAAGCCGCCCGAGGCCGAGGCCACGGCCTCGCGGATGACCCGTGTCGGGTTCAGGGTGTCGTCGTTCCAGCACGCCTTGCCCGACTCGATGCGGTTGATGTCCAGAAAGTCGTTGATCAGCCGGGTCAACCGTTCGCCCTCGGTGTCGATGATCCCGAGGTTGCCCTGGATGCGCCGCCCCTTGGCCGACAGCTGCTCGCCCCTGGCCAGTGGCAGGAAGTGGCGGGTGAAGTCCTTGGCGCAGAGCTTGGCGAACCCCCGGATGGAGGTCAGCGGGGTGCGCAGCTCGTGGGAAACCGACGAGACCATGGACGACTTGATCTCGTCCAGGGTCATGAGCCGCCGGTTGGCCTCCTCGAGTTCTGCCTTGCGGGCCTCGATCTCGGCGGTGCGCTGCTCGACCTTGTCCTCCAGCTCCTCGTTGAGCCGGGTCAGGGCCTCCTCGATGGTCTTGCGCTCGATGGCCATGGCCACCTGCTCGGACACGGCGGTCAGGAAGGTGGCCGCCTCGTCGGAATACTGCCGGGGGTTGGCGTAGTCCTGCACGGCCATGGCCCCGACCACGCGCTCGCCCTGCCTGAGGGGCACGCCCAGCCAGGCCGCGGGCGGGGTGCCGATGACCCCGATGGCGGCCAGCCGCTCCTCGATGCCGGGGTCGGCCTGGGAAAGATACAGGGGCGCGGCGGTCCGGAAGACATGGATGGTCAGGCTGCTCTGGCCCGGGTCGCTGATGTTGGGAATGTCGAAATAGTCGTCCATCTCGTCCTGGAAATAGACGAAGCGGAGCATGTCGTTCTTCTCGTCCAGCATGGCGATGAAGAAATTCCGGGCCTCGATGACCTCGCCGATGATGGCGTGGATGGTCTGGTACAGGTCGCGCAGGTTGCGGGTGGTGTTGACCGCCGTGGAGATGGCGTAGAGCGCGTGGGTGGTGCGCTCGTTGAGCTTGCGCGCGGTGATGTCCTGCAGGAACCCCTCGAAGTAGGCCACCGCGCCGTCCTGGGCGCGGACCATGCGGGTGTTGCCCGCCAGCCATATGGCGCCGCCGTCCTTGCGGCGGCAGTGGTATTCGTAATTCTGCAGCTCGCCCTGGGCGTAGATGCCGTCGAGAAAGGCCTGGCGGTCCGCGTCGTTGATCAGGATGTCCGTGCCGATGTCCCCGACGTTGCCCACCATGTCCTCGGGGGAGTCGTAGCCGAGCATCCGGGCCAGGGCCGGATTGACGGTCAGGAAACGCCCTTCCGGGGAGGCCTGGAAAATGCCGCTGCTGGCGTGCTCGATCATCAGCCGGAAGCGCTCCTCGCTCTCGCGCAGGGCGTCCTCGGCCTGCTTGCGCTGGGTGATGTCCGTGTGCGTGCCGGAGAGGCGGTAGACCTTGCCGTTCTCGTCCAGCGTACTGCCTCCCCGCCCGAGAATCCAGCGGATGGAGCCGTCCTTGTGGATCTGGCGGAATTCCACCTGGAACTGCTCGATCTCGCCCTCGATGCAGCGCATGTTGGCGGCCATGGCCCGTTCCCGGTCGTCCGGGTGCAGGCTCTTCAGCCAGGAGTCCACGCAGTTGGGGAACTCCTCCTCGGTGTAGCCGAGAATCTCGCGGTAGCGGGGGGAGTAGAAGCATTCGTCGCTGGCCAGGTACCAGTCCCAGAGGCCGTCGTTGGCGCCTCTGGCCATGAGCTGGTAACGCTCCTCGCTCTTGCGCAGGGCGTGCAGGGCCTCGTCGCGCTCGGTCACGTCGATGAGCGAGCAGACCCGGTCGTCCGTGTCGGGGACGTTGCGGACGAACAGGTGGATGCGCCTACGCACGCCGTCCCGCGTCAGGAAGGTGAATTCGTAGTCGCTGGGCGGATGGCCGATCTTCCGGGCGCGGTCCTCCTGGAACCGCTCCATGCGCTTTTGTTCGTCCGGGGGCACGAAGTCGGTCCAGCCCAGTTTGCCCTCGATCTCCTCGCGTGTGCAGCCGGACATGAGGCAGAACTGCGAGTTGCAGCGCCGGATGGTCGCGTCCTTGCCCAGCAGGACCATGGCCGTGCCCGTGGTCTCGAACAGGATGCGGTAGTGGGTCTCGCTGGAGCGCAGGGCGTCCTCCACCTGGCGGATCTCGGACACGTCGATGACCACGCCGCGCAGGCCCACGACCTGCCCGTCCCGCCTGACCGGCTGGGTGTAGGTCTTGATGGGCACCACGGAGCCGTCCTTGCGCATGGCCATGTATTCCTCGTGCTCGAAGTCCTCGCCGTTGAGGACGCGGGCGAGGTTCAGGCGGGCGCGCCGGATGGAGTCCGGGTGGATGATGGCGGTCAGGGGCAGGTCGGTCCGGAGGTCCTCCTCATCGTACCCGAAGGTCTCCAGGGCGTGCTTGTTGGCGTAGCGGAAGATTTCGTCCCGGTCGATCTCGAAGATGAACAGGGGGAACTCGTCGGCGATGGGCGGCCAAGCCTGGTCGCGTACGCTGTCGAACCGTGCGCGGAGGTCGTCGAGCTCCGCGATGAGCTCTGCCTTGGTCTTGCGTTCGTCGCCTTTCATGGGTTCTCCAGTGAGCGTGACAACCGTAGCGGGGAGCCCGAAAAGAAGCAATGATAAAACGCCGTCCCGCCAAGGATAAACTCCTCGTCCTCGGGCGCGGAGGTGTTCTCCTAGCGGCCCGGCTGGGGTTTGCGGCGCTGGGTGCGCGGGGCCTTGCCCGCGGGCTTCCACCCTTTTTGGGGGAACTTGCGGCCGGGGGGCTTGCGCCGCGACTCGTCCCTGGTGACCAGGGTTTCTCCCTCGCGGCTGTTGACCCGCTCCATGACCCGGTCGGCCTCGGCGGCCGGGACCGTGAAGGTGGTCCGGTCGTTCTGCACCCGGACGTGCTGGATGGCCCACTGCTTGACGTTCGCGGCCGAGGCGATGAAGTCCACGAACCGCTTGGGGTTCATGCCGTGGGCGCGGCCCAGGGCGCAGGTCATGTCGGCCCGGCCCCGTCCGGCCGGTCCCACGGGCTCGATGCGGCGGTAGCCGGACTCGACCAGCTCTTCGCCGAAGGCGCTGCGCAGCAGGGCGGCGACCACCTCCTCGGCGGGCCTGTCGTGGAGCAGTTCCCCGGCCATGGCCAGATAGGCGCCGTGGCCTTCCGCCTCCAGGATGGCGTTCAGTTCATCCACCACCTTGCGCTTCTTGGAGTGGATGACGTCCTCGATGCGCGGCAGGGGCTCCTTGGCGATGTCGATGCCGGTGCTCTTGGCGATGTACATGAGCTTGCGGAATTCGTTCGGCGTGATCAGGGTGATGGCCACGCCCTGCTTGCCCGCGCGGCCCGTGCGTCCGGTGCGGTGCACGAAGGTCTGCGGGTCCTGGGGCAGGGCGAAGTTGACCACGTGGGTCAGGTCCGGCACGTCGATGCCGCGCGCGGCCACGTCCGTGGCCACCAGGATGGTCGCCTTGCGCTCGCGGAAGCCGCTCAGGATCTTCTCGCGCTGGGCCTGGTTCAGGTCGCCGTGGATGGGCTCGGCCGGGTAGCCGCGCTGGGTCAGGCGGGCGGCCACCAGGTCGGCGTCGGCGCGGGTGCGCACGAAGACCAGGCCGTAGAAGTCCGGCCGGGCGTCGATGACCCGGCACAGGGCCTCGAAGCGGTCGGAGTCGGCGATCTCGTGGAAGACCTGGCGAGTCAGGGGCGCGTCCGAGACCTCGGGCTTGACCCGGACCACGTCGAAGTCGCCCATGAATTCCCTGGCGATGGCCATGACCTCGCCGCCCATGGTGGCCGAGAACATGAGGGTCCGCCGGTCCGCGTTGGCCGAGGCCAGGATGGCGCGGACGTCGTCCACGAAGCCCATGTTGCACATCTCGTCCGCCTCATCGAGGATGAAGTAGGTCAACTGGTCGATGCGCAGGGAGCCGCGCTCCAGGTGGTCCATGATCCGGCCGGGGGTGCCCACGACCACGTCCACGCCCTGGCGCAGGGCCTTGAGCTGCATGTGGATGGCCTGGCCGCCGTAGACCGGGAGCACGCGGATGCGTTTGCCGCCCTTGAGGGAGTCGATCTCCTCGGCCACCTGGATGGCCAGCTCGCGGGTGGGGGCCAGGATGAGCGACTGGACGCGGCGCGCCCCCTCCTCGGCCGCTTCGATGACCGGCAGGCCGAAGGCCGCGGTCTTGCCCGTGCCGGTCTGTGCCTGGCCCACGATGTCGCGGGTGCCGGAGAGCAGTCGGGGAATGGTCAGGGCCTGGATGGGGGTGGGGGCGGTGAACCCCTTGGACGTCAGGGCGTCCAGGGTGGATCCGGAAAGCCCCAGTTCCTGGAAACTGGTCATGGTGTGCCTTTGGTAAAACGTGAAAAACGTGGTCTGTCCGGACGGCGCGCCACAGGGCGACATCGCGGCCCGCCGGAGGTCTCGAAGGGGGAGAGAGGGAGGGGGGAGTCCGGGGGAAGGGGAAGGGAGGAGATTCTCGACTCCTCCATTCCCCTTCCCCCGGCCGCCGGGGGCGGCTACCTGGGACGGAAGGTGATGCGGCCCCGGGTGAGATCGTAGGGGGAGAGTTCCACGGTCACGGTGTCGCCGGGCATGACGCGGATGCGGAACTTGCGCATCTTGCCGGAGATGTGGGCGAGCACGGTGTGACCGTTTTCGAGTTCAACGCGGAACATGGCGTTGGGCAGGGCTTCCTCAACCTTGCCCTGGACGACGATTCCTTCTTCTTTTGGCATCTATTTTTTTACCTCTTGTTACAGGGGACGGGAAAAGCCCGCCCCGGGAAAGGGCGGGCTGGGGTATGTCTTCTCTTGACGGGCGGCCGCGCTACCAGCGCGGGCGCTCGGGGCGGGGACGGGCTTCGTTGACTTTGAGGTTGCGGCCGCCGAAGTCGGAGCCGTCCAGGCTTTCGATGGCTGCCAGGGCGCCCTGGTCGTCCATTTCCACGAAGCCGAAGCCGCGCGGGCGACCGGTCTCGCGATCGTTGACCAGTTTGACGGAAATGACCTCCCCAAAGGTCTCGAACGCAGCGCGTACATCCTCTTCCGTGGCGCTCCAGGGCAGGTTGCCCACATAGATATTCTTAGCCATTACGTACCAAACTCCAAAAAATAGTGAAAAAAACGGCGCCTAACGCCCGGTGAAACCAGATCGAGGAAACGGCGGCGCGTGCGCCCTGCGGAACCTGAAATCATTCCACCCATTGTCGGTGCGGACCGGCCGAAACCGGCTGCGTCCCCATGGACGCCACCGACCACTGTAGTAGAGCCCCTTACGTGGGAGAAAGGGGATTCGTCAAGGGAAAAATGATTTGAGCAGGAATATCTCCTAGATAATGGACTCCATATCCGGGAAAATCCTGTCCGGGTCGTACAATCCGGGCCGCTCCTGGGCCATGGCGTCCATGGTGGCGAAGAATTCGTCCCAGCCCGCCACCTCGGCCACCTTCTTCTTGTCGATGAATATCTTGAAGATGGTCCCGCGCGGGCATCGGGTCAGGTTGAGTTCGAGCACGCCCTCGCCGGTCATTTCGGTCCAGAAGGCGGACCAGGAGGTGCGGTCGCCCTCGGTCTTCTTGTACTTCTCGAAATAGGCCTCGAAAATCCGTTTGATGTCGGCGCGTTCCATGGTGTCATCCTCGCTTGAAGTCGTCCTCGAAGAACCGGGTCCCGGCCACGAAGGCGGTCTTGAGGGGCTCGTAGCCGGGCTGCGTGGCCCCGCCGTGGTGGTAGGCGCAGAAGAAGCTCCCGTCGGCCAGCCGCGCCCAGCCCGAGTAGCCGAAATCCGGGGCCGCCGCGTGGCGGTCGTTGCGCAACTCCAGGACGCGCTCCCGGACCCATGCGTCCGGCACCCCGTCCCCGGCGGTCCAATGCCAAGCATACACCCGGCCGTAGGCGGGTTCAAGGATGTTCAGGGAAAGGCGTCTCCAGGTGCAGTCCACGGCGTTGTCCTCGAAGGGATAGGGCGCGCCGAACAGCACCGGCCGGGTCTCGGCGTGATCCGGGTCCACCGCGACCACGGCCCGCCGTTCCCCGTCCACGAAGGCCGCGACCCGGCCCGCCGCGTACTCGAAGCGCAGCCGGTGGAACCGGCCGGGGGCAAGCGGCACGGCCTGGGCGGGGTCCGCGTCCGGGACCATGGCCCCGGGGGTCAGCCGCCACCAGCAGCCCACGCGCACGGCGCAGCCGTTTTGCCCGGCCCGGTCCACCCGGACCTCGGCCTCCAGGGCCAGGGTCGCGCTGCGCGGGTCGGTCATGGGCCGCAGGGCGTAGCGCACCACGGAGCCGTTGCCCGCATCGTTGCGCACACGCATGCCCTCGGCGGAGAAGGTCGGGTTGGCCGGGTCCGCGGCCCGGCCGTGGACCCGGAAATCCGAGGCCAGCTCCGCCGCCGTGCCCAGCCAGGCGCAGGTACCCCAGTCCGGGCCGGTGTTGCGGTAGGTGACCAGCAGCCGCCCGTCGGCGAGCGGCCCCATGGTAGGGCGGTGGCCCATGAGCGCGGTGGGCGCGGGGCGCGACCATGTGGCCCCGTCGTCGTCGCTGTGGACCAGGTACATGGGCTCGAATACGAAGCTGTTCTCGCGCAGCAGGGCCAGGATGCGGCCCGTGGGCAGCCGGGTCATGGAGGCCTCGCACAGGACCAGGTTGCGCTCGGCGGCCATGACCGACAGCCGCGCCCAGGTCCGGCCCCGGTCCGTGGAGCGGTAGACCACCTGCTCGGTGGGCGGCTGGCGGATGGCCGGGTGCTCCTTGTCGCCCAGATGGCGGTGACCCGTGGTCAGCCAGCCGCCGTCGTCCAGGACCAGGGCGCGGTCGAGCATGTCGTGGGTCAGCCCCGCGGCCTCGAAGGGACGCCAGGTGCGCCCGTGGTCGGGGCTTTCGAAAAAGAAGCGCGAGCTGTCCGACAGGACGATGCGGCCATCCGGGAAGACGTTCAGGCGCGGGCTGTGGCTGCGCGGGGAGTCGGGGTACGCGGGCGCGGACCAGGTCCGGCCGTCATCGCGGCTGGTCCGGATCACGAGCACGCGCCGAGTGGGGCGGACGTGCCGGTCCGCCTCGTTGTAGGCGACGATCAGCGTGCCGTCATGGGCCCGGATCACGTCCGGGAAGGCCAGGTACCGCCCGTCCCGGCGGTCGATGACCACGTGGCGGTCCGCTTGCTCGGACAGGCTGGGCATGCCGGTCCCCGGCTACTCCTCGGCGCGCGAGTCTTCCACCCGCTTGGTCTTGGAGAAGCTGCGCGGCAGCTCGCCCGGACCGAGGATGGTCACCTCGCCGCGCACCAGGATGTTCTTGCGGATCTCGTCGGCCAGGGCCTTGGCCAAGTCGTCGTCGCACCCGGACGTCGCGCCGGGCGCGCGTTCAACGTGCACGGCCATGTGGTCCAGGCCGTCCTTGCGGCTGAGGAAGATCTTGTACTCGGCGGACAGCTCCTTGAAGTGTTCGAGCACGGAGCCGATCTGGCCGGGGTAGATGTTCACGCCCCGGAAGATGAACATGTCGTCGGACCGGCCCATGATCCTGTCCACGCGGGGCAGGGTCACACCGCAGGCGCACTGGCCGGGGATGAGCCGGGTCAGGTCGTGGGTGCGGTAGCGGATGAGCGGCGAGGCCTCCTTGCGCAGGGAGGTGACGACCATCTCGCCGACCTCGCCGGGGGCCACGGGCTCAAGGGTTTCGGGGTCGATGATCTCGGTGATGTAGTAGTCCGCCCAGTAGTGGATGCCGTCGTGGGCGTCGCATTCGAGCCCCGTGCCCGGACCGTACAGCTCGGTCATGCCGATGATGTCGTAGCTGTCCTCCAGCCCCAGAGCCTCCTCGAACTGGCGGCGCATCTTGGGGGTGTGGGTCTCGGAACCGAAAATGGCCTTTTTCAGGTTGATCTTGTCGGCCAGCCCCTGTTTCTGGACCTCCTCGCCCATGAGCAGGGCCATGGAGGCCGTGGAGCACATGCAGGTGGGTTTGAGGTCGGTGAGCATCTGGAGCTGAATTTCCAGCAGCCCCGGCCCCACGGGCAGGGCCATGGCCCCGAACCGCTCGCAGCCGAGCTGGAAGCCCGCGCCCGCGGTCCACAGCCCGTAACCCACGCAGATCTGGACCCGGTCCTCCACGGTCAGCCCGGCCATCTCGTAGCAGCGGGCGAACATGTCCTTCCAGACGTCGATGTCGTTCTGGGTGTAGGCCAGTATCTTGCGCTTGCCCGTGGTTCCGCTGGAGCCGTGGATGCGGACCACGTCCCTTTCGGGCACGGACAGAAGCGGCATGGGGTAGCCGTCCTTGAGGTCCTCGGCCGTGGTGAAGGGAAGCTTGCGCAGGTCGTCCAGGGACGTGACGTCGCCCGGCTCCACGCCCAGCTCCTTGAAACGTGCCCGGTAGAACGGGCTGTCGGCATACACATGACCCACGGTCCACTTGAGGCCTTCGAGCTGGATGTCGGCGATCTGTTCCTCGGTCAAATGCGGTATGAAACGGTGGTCCATGTGCGGCTCCATTGATGCGTGTGCGACGGCGCGTCTCTTGTGCCGGAAGGGGAAATCCGGTAACTTCAATACTGTTGCGCCAGCGGTATTCATGCAGCAAAAGCCGCGAATCTTCAAGCCCCAAGGACGTTATGGACATCATCCCCACCTGGGCCTTCTACCTCGCCGCCGCCGTGGCCGGACTCGAACTCGGCGGCCTGTCCACCATCTTCATCCAGCGCTGGATCGACGAGGAGCCCATCTGTCGGCCGGGCGGCTCCAAGTGCCCTTCGTGCAACGCGCGGCTGGCCTGGCGGGAGACCATCCCCCTGGTCAGCTTCCTCCTGCTCCGGGGCCGCTGCCGACACTGCGGCGCGCCCATCGGGGTGCAGTACGTGCTGGCGGAAGTGGCCTGCATGGCCTGGGCCCTGGCCTCGGCCCACACCTTCGGGCTGAGTCCGGAGTGGGGCGTGTACCTGATCCTCGGGGTCATGCTCATCGCGGGCAGCCTCATCGACTTCGAGACCTTCCTGCTGCCCGATCGCATCACCCTGGGCGGCACGGCCATGGCCCTGGCGGCCAGCTTCTTCCTCCGGACAGGCCCCACCTGGCAGGAGGCCCTCCTGGGCGCCGCCGTGGGCGCGGGGCTGTTTTGGGTCCTGCAACAGCTCTACCGGCTGTGGCGCGGACAGGAGGGGCTGGGCACCGGCGACGTCAAGCTCATGGCCATGATCGGGGCCATGACCGGGCTGAGCGGGCTGGCTCCGACCATCCTGGTGGGCAGCGTGACCGGGGCGCTCGGCTCCGTCTACTACATGCTCCGTCCGGGCAGGGGCGGCATCCGGGGGCGCGTGCCCTACGGCCCGTTCCTCAGCCTGGGCTGCCTGCTCTACCTGCTCTACGGCCCGCAGCTTCTGCGCTGGTGGCAGCACTAGGCCTTTCGCCTCCGGTTCCGGCGGGCACGAAAAAACCGCCCGATGCGGTCGAGCGGTTTCGGGGAATCGGGCCTTTGGCCGATTGGAGGGTGGGCGGATCACCGTCCCCGGTCGGGGTTGGTGACGGCCAGCACGGGAAGGGTTTCCTGTGCGGCCTTTTTTTCGACCTTGGGCCTGGTCTTCTGGGTTTTGGACTTGGTCTTGGGCGCCGGCGGGATGTCCCTGGACGGCACGGACGAGGGCTTGGGCGCGGGGGCCAGCTGGGCGGTCATGATCTGGGGCTCGGGTCCGGCGTTCTCCTGGTGGTATAGGTAGGAGACCACCCGGTTGATGCCGTCCATGCTCATGGCGTGGGCCACGATGCGGTCGCGCTCGGTCTTGTCGTGGATGACCCCGAGCAAGATGATGTCGCCCTGGACGATCTGCACCTCCACGGGCGTGGAGGTGACCTCGAAGTCGGCCATGAGCTGGGTGCGCAGCTCCGCGTACTTGGCCTGGTCCGAGAAGAAATCGTTGTCCTCGTTCTCGTCGTGCAGGTACAGGCGGCTGATGATCTCGCGCTTGCCGTCCACCTTCTCCATGCACTGGTAGATGGACTTGAGCTGCTCCTGGGAGTCGTATTCGCCCACCAGGTAAAGCTTGCCGAAATAGCAGTAAGTGGTGATCTGGTTCGCCCGAATCTGCTTGTCCCGGTACAATTCGGCCTGGGCGTGCCCGGCCACGATGGCGTCGAGCATCTGCTGCTCGGTGGTCCGCTCGTCCATGGCCGTCTCGTACACGGACTGTCCGCTGCCGATGATCGACGAGACGTAGGCGGGCGCTCCGGGAATGAGCCCGATGCCGAAGGGCACCATGGCGCAACCGGGCAGCAGCAGGACCCCTGCGATCACGATAAACAATTTGAGTCTGAACATTCGTACCGTCCCCCCATAATTTGGCGTTCAGGCTCCACCCTGCGCAAGAAACAGCAAGAACCCTGCCAGAAAGGTCGGGAACGGGGACATTTCTCCTTGGCCCTAGAGGGGCGAAGGTTTCGTAAAGACAGTAGTTTTCGTTGGGGAAAAGGATGATCCACTAATCGTGGATTAATCGCCGAACCAGGGATCGAACGGTCCAGTAAAAGTGGACTCCGGCCGGTCTAGAACTTGCCCGCACGGCGGGGCCAGTACCCGGTGAACCCCTTGCAGACGATGATGGTGAACTTGCGGCCCTCGCCGCCCTTGAAGGAGGACTGGTAGAAGATGGGTTCGCTTACGGAGGTGAACATCTTGTCCAGTTCGGGCACGGGCTGGTCGCGGAACCGCTTGCGGACCATGATCGCATTCCAGCCGAGCTTGTCCTGGCCGGGAACGGGCCAGAGGTCGTACTGGTTCATGCGCCGGTCCTCGCTCCATGTGCAGAAGGTGATGGGCTTACCTTCGAGGTAGAAGGCGAGCTCCGAGGTGAAGCCGTAGTTGTCGGACATGGCGAAGACCCGCGCGGGATCATCGAACTCGGCGCGGATGACCTCGTCCACCTTGTGGCCAAGGTCGGCCCAGCCCTTGAGCCGGAGGGTCGGGTTCAGGGAGTCGGGCAGGGGCAGGAGCGGGGAGACGAAGATGGCCAGGGTCAGGACGGCGGCCACGCCCGCCAGGATGATGCGACCGCGCGGCCGGCGATTCGGGGCGTCCCACCAGGCCTTGAAGGCCATGCCCGCCAGGATGGCGCCCGTGGCGAAGGCGGCGGCGGTCCAGTTGGCCTCCACCTTGGAGAAGAGGGCCTTGAGGGTGATCAGTCCCCACAGGGGCCAGAAGAAGAGCAGGGTCAGCAGGTCGCGGCGGTAGTCCGCGTCGAACCGGCCCACCGGGCCGACCCAGGCCTTGCGCGCCGCGCCCGCGGTGGCCGCCAGGATGAACCAGAACCACCACGGCGAGAGCAGGCCGATCTGCGCGCCGAGCATCTCGAAGAACGGGCCGATGCGGTCGGGCAGCCAGTCGCTGCCGCCCACGCCCGAGGTCAGCTTGGCCACGTGCTTGTAGGCCACCCAGCCGTTGTCCATGTTCCAGATGACGATGGGCGCGAGCCCCACGGCCGAGCCGATGAGCCCGGCGACGATGAAGCGTAGCCAGAACCGTTCGGGCAGCTGCCCCCGGAATTGCAGGATGACCGCGTAGAGCACGGCCACGCCCAGGAAGGCGAGCATCATGTACTTGGCCAGGATGCCCACGGCCATGCACAGGCCCAGGACCGCGAAGGGGAGGTTGGATACCCCGCGCTCCGTGTCGTGGCGCGTGGCCGAGGCCAGGGCGAAGAAGGCCACGGTCCAGCACAGGATCAGCGGGCAGTCCGTGGTGGCCAGGATGCCCAGCCCGTTGAGCAGGGGCATGGTCGCGGCCGCGAAGAGCACGAACACGGCCAGCCGGTACTCCCGCCAGACCCGCGACACCCCGAGATAGAGCGCGGCCTGGATGCCGGTCATGCCCAGGATGGACCCGAAGCGCACGCCCAGCTCGGTGTTCCCGAAGACCCAGGTCCACAGGCTGATGATCCAGGCGATGAGCGGCCCCTTGGAATAATAGGACAACTGCGGCCGCCTGATCCAATCCCAATACTGCGCCTCGTCCTGCACCAGGTTCAGCTGCCCGGAGGCCACGAACCAGTAGCGCACGGCGAAAGACACCAGAATGATGAAAAAGGCGAGGACATCCAGCCTGGGTGAGTATGTGTCTCTGGGCATCGTCATGACGCGCTTCAAGTATATTATTCGGAGGAAGGTGGCAAGTTACGGGCGGCGGCTTGGGATAGCGGGCCATCTGTACATTTGGAAATGCACAGCTGACCCATTCTCCCAAGCCTATTCCGGGCGCGGGGGAGAGAGTCGCTGTCGGGTGGCTCGCACCCGAATCGTTCCAGGAAGAGGAAGAATAAAGGCCTTTGACTCGATGTTGAGTCGGAGGCCTTTTGTTGTGAACAGCCCCGCGAAGCGGCGACAAAAAGTTTAGGAAGGGAGAGGGGATGGGGGGCCGGAGGCATTCTTCAACTATACGGCCTCGAAGCAGATGAGGTTGGCGTGGCCGGTGTCGAGGGTGGAGGTATGGGAGAAGCCGTGGGGTTGGACCAGGGCGCGGACATCGGCATCGGACAGGCGGGAGTGCAGGGGCGGGCCGAAGTCGGCCTCGACCTTTTTGCATTCGAGCACGGCCAGGACGGCGTGGGGGCGCAGGACGCGGTGGAATTCGCGGAACATCTCGGGCGCGCGGTCGCGGACCTTCTTGATATGCAGGACCGTGGACAGGAAGACCGCGTCCACGGAGTGCGGGTCGATGGGCAGAGTGTCGATGATGTCCCCGGCAAAGGCGGTGATGGGGGCCTCGCCGGGCCGGGCGGGCAGGTTGTTCAGGGCGTCGGTGGACAGGGCGATATTGTCCACGGCGATGACCCGGCCGGTCTCGCCGAGCAGGCGCGCGGCGTACAGGGAATATTCCCCGGCCCCGCACCCGGCGTCCAGGAAGACCTGGCCCGGCCGGAGGTCCAGGTGCGCGAAGACCGGAGCCGGTTCCTGCAACCAGAAACTGGTCGGCCCATACCCCTTGCGGGGCCCATCGTCCGTTTGCAAGGATTTCGTGTTACTCATTTAAATAAAGTAACACCACCCGTTCGCCCCGTCAATCGACCGATAACCCACCCCGCGAAGCGGCGATAAAAAGTTCTGGAGGGGGAGTCCAGAGGGGGAACCTCTTTCAAGAGGTTCCCCCTCTGGCCGCCGGAGGCTACTTCCAGGGCTCCATGAAGGAGTCGCTGGAGCGGCCGGATTCGATGTGGGAGATGAGGGCGGAGCCGAATACGGCGGCGTCCATGAGGCCCTCGAATTCCTTGAGCTGGTCGGGATGTTTGATGCCGAAGCCCAGGGCCACGGGGATGTCGAAGACCTCCTTGGCCTCCTTGAGCTTCTCCTTGATGCGCGCGGGCAGGGCGTCGCGCTGGCCCGTGGTGCCGAGCACAGACACGAAGTAGCAGAACCCCTGCGCACCGTCGGCGTAGAGCTTCATGCGTTCCTTGGTGGTGTTCAGGCCGACCAGGGGGACCAGAGCCACGCCGTGCGGCTCGACCGCGTCCTTGACGAACTGGGACTCCTCGTGGGGCATGTCCGCGATGATCAGGCCGGACACGCCCGCGGCCTCGCAGTCCGCGCCGAACTTGTCGAGCCCGTACTGGTAGACCGGGTTGAGGTAGCCCATGAGCAGCAGGGCCGCCTTGAACTGGCCCTTGCGCTTCTTGAGCTCCGTGAGGATCCAGGTCAGGTTGATGCCGTCTTCGAGGCACTTAAGGGACGCCTTTTCCACCACCGGGCCGTCGGCCACGGGGTCGGAGAAGGGCATGCCGATCTCGATGACCGAGGCCCCGGCCGCGTCGAGTTCCGCCAGCTCCTTCCAGAACCGCTCACGGTTCGGGAAGCCCGCGGGCAGGAAGGGGATGAGGCCGACCTTGCCTTTCTTGCGGGCCTCTTCAATATGTATCTGCATGGGATTCATGACGATCTCCTAGAGTATCTGGTCGAGGATGCCGAGGTCCTTGTCGCCGCGCCCGGACAGGCAGACGAGCACGGACTTGCCTTGCAACTGCTCGCGGTTCTCGATGGCGTAGGCCACGGCGTGGGAGGATTCCAGGGCCGGGATGATGCCTTCGCGTCGGGACAGGACCTTGAAGGCGTTGATGGCCTGGGCGTCGTTGATGACCGTGTAGTCCACCCGGCCGATGGCGTCGAGGTGGGCGTGTTCCGGTCCCACGCCGGGGTAGTCCAGGCCAGGGGCCACGGAGTGGGAGGGCTCGATCTGGCCGTCCGGGGTCTGCAGCAGCTTGGTCTTCATGCCGTGCAGCACGCCTTCGGTGCCGTGGTCGATGGGCGCGGAGCTGTAGCAGCCCGGCTCGCCCGTGCCCGCCGCCTCGACGCCCACGATCTTCACGGACTCGTCCGGGATGAAGTGGTGGAACATGCCGATGGCGTTGGAGCCGCCGCCCACGCAGGCCACGACCACGTCGGGCAGGTCGCCCCCGTTGCGCTCCATGAACTGGGCCCGCGCCTCCTTGGAGATGATCTGCTGGAACTCGCGCACCAGGGTGGGGAAGGGGTGCGGTCCGGCGGCGGTGCCGAAGCAGTAGTGGGTGGTCTCCTGGTCCGCGATCCAGCGGCGCAGGGCCGCGTTGATGGCGTCCTTGAGGGTCTTGGTGCCCGACTCCACGGCGATGATGTCCGCGCCCATGAGGCGCATGCGGCCCACGTTGGGGGCCTGGCGGACCACGTCGGTGGCGCCCATGTAGATGACCGCCTTCATGCCGAGCATGGCGGCGGCGACCGTGGTGGCCACGCCGTGCATGCCCGCGCCGGTCTCGGCCAGGAGGACCTCCTTGCCCATCATCTTGGCCAGCAGCCCCTGGCCCAGGGTGTTGTTGATCTTGTGCGCGCCCGAGTGGTTCAGGTCCTCGCGCTTGAGCCAGAGGTCCAGGCCGAGGTCCTTGGACAGGTTCGGGCAGTAGGTGATGGCCGAGGGGCGGCCCACGTTTTCCTTGAGCATATTGGTGAAGCGGGTCTGAAACTCCTCGCTGGGGAGGATGGTTTTCATGGCCTCTTCAAGCTCGATGAGCGGCGGCATGAGCAGCTCGGGGATGAACTGGCCGCCGAAGTCGCCGAAGTATCCTTTCTTCATGGTGATTCCTTATTCCATTTCCGCGAGAATCCGGAAGATTTCCCGCAGCTTGGTTTCGTCCTTGATGCCCGGCGCGCGCTCCACGCCGGAGTTGAAGTCCAGGCCGGAGGGATTGGCCGTCAGGGCGTATCTGACGTTGTCCGGCCCGAGGCCCCCTGCAAGGAACCAAGGTGTTTGTATTTCAATATGTTGCAGTATCTCGATATTAATCGACTTGCCGGTGCCGCCCTGGCCCCTCACGCCCGCGTCCAGGAGGAAGTGGCCACAGACCTCGGAGTAGGCCTCCAGGTCGCGCTCCAGGGCGCGGGGGGAGGCGTAGGTCTCGGGCCAGAAGGCCCGGATGACCCGGTCGGGGCCGATCTTCCAGCAGAAGTCCACGTTCTGGCCGCCGTGCAGCTGGGCCGCGTGCAGTCCGCAGCGGTCCATGGTCTCGATGACCTCGTCGGCGGTCTGGTTGACGAACACGCCGACCTTGGAGACCTTGCCGGTCTTGACCGAGGCCACGAAGTCCGGGTCCGCGTTGCGCGGGCTGCCGGGATGGAAGATGAAGCCGATGAGGTCCACGCCAAGATCGACGCAGAGTTCGACGTCCTCCATGCGGGTCATGCCGCAGACTTTGACCAGGGGGCGCGCCATGCTACTTCACTCCCGCCAGTTCGGCCAGCTTGGCGCCGGGATCGTCGGCCTCCATGAGGGAGGTGCCGATGAGCACGGCGTCGAAGCCCAAGGAGGCCATCTCCTCCACCTGGGCGCGGGTGGACACGCCGCTGGCGCAGATCCACAGCTCGCCGTCGCGCTTCTGTTTGATGAAGCGTCGGCCCTGGTCCAGGGTGGTGGTCAGGGTGTCCAGGTCGCGGTTGTTGACCTGGATGATGTCCGCCCCGGCCTCGCGGGCCCGGTCCAGGTCCGCCTGGTCGAATATCTCGACCACCGGGGCCAGGCCGGGCATGCGGGCGATGTCGATGAGCTGCTTCAGGTGGGCGGCGTCGTCGCACATGCGGGCGATGAGCAGCACGGCCGAGGCCGGGCTGGACGCGGTCATGGCCACCTGGAGCGGGTCGAAGATGAAGTCCTTGCGCAGCAGGGGCAGCCCCGGCCCGTTCATCATGAACAGGAAGTCCGGGGTGCCCTTGAAGTACTTGTGCTCGGTCAGCACGGAGATGGCGGCGGCGCCGTTCTTGGCGTAGGTCTCGGCCACCTCCATGGGGTCGAGATCCGTGCGCAGCACGCCCTTGCTCGGGCTGGCCGGCTTGAACTCGGCGATGATCGCCCCCGGCCCCTTGGACCGGATGGCCTCGGTGAAGGAGGGGCGTTCACCCTGGTACATGGCGGGGATGCGCCCCTCCATGAAGTCCTTGCGCAGCGACTCGATCTCGAGCTGCTTGGCCTCGCGGAACTTATTCAGCATAGGGGATTCCTTTGGTCAGTCCTTTGTTCACCACGTCGCGGGCGATGTCGGCGCATTCGGCCATGGTGCCCTTGTCGAGCAGGTTGAGGCAGGCGGCCAGGTTGAGGGCGACCATGTCCATCATGGCCTCGGGGCCCTTGCCCGCCAGGATCAGGCGGAGCTTGTCCACGGCGTCCTCCTTGCCGGTGACACGCACGTCCTCCGGGGCGTGGCGCGGGAAGCCCAGGGCGGCGGAATCGACCACGGCCTTGTCCATGCGGCCGTCGTCGATGACGTAGCCCCGGTTCACTCCCCAGGTGGTCAGTTCGTCGAAGCCGCCCGCGCCCGCGAAGATGAGCGCCCGTTTCACGCCGGTCAGGAGCAGGGTCTCGCCCATGAGGAAGAGCCGCTCCGGGTCGCCCACGCCGAGGAGCTGGTGGGACGGCCGGGCCGGGTTGGTCAGCGGGCCCATGAAGTTGAACAGGGTACGGATGCCGAGTTGCTTGCGCACGGGCATGATGTACTTGAAGGCCGGGTGGTAGGCGGGCGCGAACAGGAAGGCGAAGTGGTATTTCTCGAATCCCGCGGCGGCCTCCTCCGGGGTCTGCTCCAGGGGGATGCCCAGGGCCTCCAGGGCGTCGGCCGAGCCGCAGGAGGAGGACAGGGCGCGGTTGCCGTGCTTGGCCACGGTGTAGCCCATGTCGGCCAGGAACAGGGACACGGCCGTGGAGCAGTTGAAGGAGCACTGGCCGTCGCCGCCCGTGCCGCAGGTGTCGATGACCGGCTCGGGACGGTTGCCGTCGAAGCCGGGAATTTTGCGCGCGTGGGAGATGACGGCGCGCACGCCCGCGGCCAGGTCCGTGGAGTCCTCGCCCTTGGCGCGCAGCCCCATGAGGAAGGCCCCGGCCTGGGCCTCGGTCAGGTTGCCGGTCATGAGTTCTTCGAACATGAAGTCCGCCTGGTCGTCGGTCAGGGCGCGTTTCTGGGCCAGAATCTCGAGAATTTCCGCTATGGTCATGATATTATCCTTTTATGTTCAAGAAGTTGGCAAGGAGTTTGGGGCCTTCGGGGGTGAGGATGGATTCCGGGTGGAACTGCACGCCGTGCCAGGGGCGGTCCTTGTATTGCAGCCCCATGACCTCGCCCTGCTCGGTGCGGGCCGTGACCTCAATCTTGTCCGCGGCCTTTTCCGCCGGGACGATGAGGGAGTGGTAGCGGCAGACCGTGAACGGGGAGGGCAGCCCGGCGAACACGCCCCGGCCCTCGTGGAAGACCTCGGAGGTCTTGCCGTGCATGATCCGCCCGGCGCGCTCCACCGGGGCGCCCGCGAAGTGGCCCAGGGTCTGGTGGCCCAGGCAGACGCCGAGCACCGGGATCTCCTTGGGCAGCCGGGCCAGGAATTCCAGGCAGAAGCCCGCGTTCTGCGGGTTGCTCGGGCCGGGGGAGAGACAGACCCGTTCGAGTTCGCCGCTCACGGCCAGTTCCAGGACCTCTTCGCGGTCGTTGCGGATGACCACGGGGTCGGCCCCGAGCTGCTGGAACGCCTGCACCAGGTTGAAGGTGAAGGAGTCGAAATTATCGATCAGCAAAAACATCGGTGCCTCCCTTGCCGGTGATGACTTCGAGGATCACCCGGGCCTTATTGTTGCACTCGTTCCACTCGGATTCGGGGTCCGAGTCGTAGACGATGCCCGCGCCCGCCTGCCAGTAGCAGACGTTATCGCGGATCCACATGGAACGGATGGTGATGCCCGTGTCCAGGGAGACCTCGCCGTCGTCCAGTCCCATCCAACCGATGCAGCCGCCGTAGGGGCCGCGCTCCTCGGGCTCCAGGTCGGCGATGATCTCCATGGCCCGGATCTTGGGCGCGCCGGACAGGGTGCCCGCCGGGAAGGTGGCCTGGAGCACGTCCACGCCGTCCAGGTCCGCCTTGAGCTCGCCCTCCACGTAGGAGGTCAGGTGCATGACGTGGGAGAACCGCTCGACGTTCATGAACTTTTCCACGGTCACGGTGCCGGGCTTGGAGATGCGGCCCAGGTCGTTGCGGCCCAGGTCCACGAGCATGACGTGTTCGGCCCGTTCCTTGGGATCGGACAGGAGTTCCTCTTCCAGGCGGATGTCCTCCTTCTCGGTCTCGCCCCTCCAGCGGGTGCCGGCGATGGGCCGGACCTCAAGCTGTCCCCTGGCCGAGCGGACCATCATCTCGGGGGAGGAGCCGAGCAGGGTGGTGCCGCAGGTCCTGCCCATGGACGGGCAGTCCGGGAATTTCATGTAGAACATGAACGGGGACGGGTTGGCCTGGCGAAGGCGGCGGTAGATGCGGAAGGGCTCGTCGGGCAGGGGCACGGAGAACCGGGTGGACAGGACCACCTGGATGCACTCGCCCTCGGCGATCAGCTCCTTGCAGCGCCGGACCCCGGCCATGTACTCCTCCTTGCCGGGGTGGACCCTGGGGGTCCCGGCCTCGGGGGCGGTCAGGTCCGCGCCCCACTGGATGGGCGCGGGCATGGGCGTGGCGCCCTCGTCCAGGGAGAGGTAGCAGCAGGAGTGGCGCAGGTGGTCGAAGAGGACCAGTTGGCCGGGCAGGACCAGGCACGCCTCGGCGTCCTCGGGCCTGCACACGTCCTTGAGCTTGCGCTCGAACATCCCGGCCACGCCGTAGCCGAAATAGCCGTACAGGCCGCGCGTCAGGGCGGGCAGGCGGTCGCGTCCCATGGCGGCGGACCCGCCGGTGGTCTCCTGTTCGATGGAGAGATGTTTGATGACTTCCTTGATCCCGGCCAGATAGTCCATGCCCGCGAATGCCTTGAGGGGCGCGAGCCGGTCGTCCGGGGTCTCGACCACCAGCTTGCCGTCCACGGGGTGGAGCATGAGCCGGTAGTCGAAGGCGATGAGGGAGTAGCGGCCGAGCCGCCCGTCCACCTCGGCGGATTCGAGGAGGATGCCGGGCTGGTCGCCCACCAGTCCCATGTACAGGGAGATGGTGGTTTGCACGTCGGCAGGCAACCATTTGCCGTGCTGCGTGAGGGTTATTTTCTGCATTGTCTATCCTTCACAACCGTTGTCGGCGAGGCGGGAGCCCCGCGCGCAATGGTCGTCGTTGAAGCTGTTATCCTTAATGATATGGCCTGGGTATGACCTGCCATCCCTTGATCTTCTTGCGATTTTCCGATTTCTTTCACGTACCGTTCATCACTGTTCTCCTTGAAAAAACGAAGCCGCATCCCGGATCGGGGTGCGGCTTCGGTTACGGTTGTAATCGTGTGCCCGGCGAAACGCCGCACCCCATTAATAAGACTTTTCGTTACGCCACCACCACTGGGCCCGGTCGGCCAGCAGGTCGAGATCGCCGCCGGCGGCCAGGCTGAGATAGGACATGAACTTGCGGCTGACTTCCTGAAGGAAGGGATTGGCCTCGGAGATTATCTCGAACAGCTCCGTGTCCTGGGTGAGCATCTTGGCCGCCGCGTCGAGCCTGCGGCGGAAGGACGGGGTGACGAAATTCCCGATGCCCTCCACGTCGCGGGCCGCCGCCAGGAAGGCCACGGTGGAGGTGTAGTTCAGACCCTGGATGTAGGCCATGGCACGGTCGTGCGCCTCGGGGGTGGAGGCGAAGCATTCGTAGCCGCAGCGGGTGAACAGGTCGGCCACCCGGTCCGCCGCGTCGGCGTCCCGGTCGCGGCCGGGCATGACCGCCACGCGGGGCGTAAAGCCCTCGGGGATGACCGCGCCGAACAGGGGGTGGGTGCCGACCACCGGGCCCGAGTAGCGGGCGAGCATGGCCTTGACGGGCAGGACCTTGACCGAGCCCACGTCGCACAGGATGGTCGGTTCCTTGAGGTGGGGCGCCATGCGTTCGAGCACGGCGTTCATGGCCGTGACCGGCACGCTGAGCAGGAGCAGGTCGCACCCGGTCAGGGCCGCGCGCACGTCCTCGTCCGAGGAGCGCCGACCCAGGCCGGTGACGGAAAGGCCGAGCCCGGCGAAGTCCGCCGAGAAGCGTCCGCCCATCTGTCCGCCCGCACCCACGATGGTGATATGCTCGATTGCCGTTGCCATTGCCTTACCGCGTCGGGATCAGCCGACGATCTTTTTCCATTCCTCGAAGAAGCCCGGGAATGATTTGCCGACGCAGGCCGGATTGTCAAGGTTGACCTTGATTCCGGCCAGCTCGAACAGGGACATGGACATGGCCATGCGGTGGTCGTTGTAAGTGGTGAAGTTGACCTCGCTGTCGCGCGGTAGGGGAGCGGGCCGAATGATCAGCGAGTCCACGGTGGCCTCGGTTCCGCAGCCCACGCGGGCCAGCTCGTTCGCGCAGGCGGCCAGCCGGTCCGTCTCCTTGAGGCGCAGGTGGGCGACGTTGCCGATGGTCGTGGGCGTGGCGGCGAAGGCGGCCACGGCGGCCACGGTGGGCACCAGGTCCGGGCAGCGGCCCATGTTCACGTTGATGCCGCGCAGGGGGCCGGGCTCCACCAGGATGCCGTCGAAATTGACCTTGATGGACGCCCCCATCTGGCTGAGGATGTCCATGATCGCCCGGTCGCCCTGGAGGGAGTCGGCGGCCAGCCCCTTGAGGAGCACCGGCCGCGTGCCCACGGCCCCGGCGGCCAGGAAATAACTGGCGTTGGACCAGTCGCCCTCCACCTGGTAGCCGGTGTTCTCGTAGCCCATGGGCTGGACGATGAACCGGACCTTGCCCGGCTTGACGCCCTTGACCGAGCGCCAGGGCACCGCCTTCCACTCCCTGCCGTCGAGGATCTCCACGGCGAACCCGGCCTTGAAGTCCTCCATGATGCGCAGGGTCAGGGCCACGTAGGGCCAGGACACGGCCTTCTCGCCGATGACCGAGATGGTCGTCTCGTGGTCGGCCAGGGGCGCGCCCAGGAGCAGGCCGGACAGGTACTGGCTGCTCTCTTCCAGGGTGATCTCCACGCTTTTTTTCTTGTAGCCGTTCGCGGTCATGACGAAGGGCAGGTAGCCCTCCTGTCCCTCGAAGGCGAACTTCGCGCCAAGGGCGGCCAGGGCGGTGGTCAGCTCGGCCATGGGGCGCTCGTGCATGCGCGGCGCGCCGTGGACCCGGAAGGTGCCCTTGCCCGCGGCGGCCACGGCGGTCATCAGCCGGCAGGTGGTCCCGGACTCGTGCATGAACAGCTCGTGCGGAGTCTCGTCCTTGTGCTTGCCGTCCGCGTTGCCCCCCTTTGGCCCGTCCGACATGCCCGTGACCACGAGCACGCCGTCCTTTTCCACGATGGACGCGCCGCAGGCGGTCAGGCAGTCGCGGGTCCGGGTGATGTCGTCGGACTCGAGGACCGAGGAGATGTTGGACACCCCCCCGGCCAGGGCCGCCGCGATCAGGGTGCGGTGGGACAGTGACTTGCTGGCCGGTGCGTTGACGATGATCGGATTCTTGCTCATTGCAGTTCCTCCTGGGTGGGGTAGGTGCCCAGCACGCGCAGCGTAAGGCATTGGTGGCGGATGTCTTCCAGCACGTCCTCGTACCGGCCGCCGCCCAGGTCGCAGGCCAGGTCGGCGAAAAAGACGTATTTCCATTTCTCGCCCCGGAAGGGACGGGATTCGAGCTTGGTCACGTTGATGCCCTGGTGGGCCAGGGTGGTCAGCACCCGGGCCAGGGCACCCGGCCGGTTGGGCGTGGTGAACAGGATGGAGGTTTTGTCGCGCTTGTCCTCCTGGGACGGGGCCGCGCCGATGACGACGAAGCGGGTCCAGTTGTCCGGCAGGTCCTCGATGGATTCGGCCAGCACGTTCATGCCGTGCATGTCCGCGAGCTTGCGGTGGCCGATGACCGCGGCGGCCTTCTTGCCCGCGACCACCTCGGCGGCCTCGGCCGTGGACTCCATGGGGATGGTCGGCACGTCGCGCAGGTGGGCGTGCAGCCATTCGCGGCACTGGCCCAGCGGCTGCGGGTGGGAGTAGATGACCTCCACGTCGTCCACCTTGTCGGCGTGGGAGATGAGGCAGTGGCTGATGCGGCTGAAGACCTCGGCCTGGATGTAGACCTTGTACTTCATGAACAGGTCCACCACCTGGCCCACGGTGCCCTCGATGGAGTTCTCCAGCGGGATGACCCCCAGTTCGGCCCCTTCCTCGGCCACGGCCCGGAATATCTCCTCGAAGTTGGACTTGGGCGTCAGCGAGGCGGACGAGCCCATGTGCTCGATGGCCGCGAAATAGGAGAAGGTGCCCTCGGGGCCGAGGTAGACCACCCGCTCGGGCCGCTGCAGGTGGCGCGACGAGCTCATGATCTCGCGGTAGATGGTCCGCAGGTGCTTGTCCGGCAGGGGGCCGGGCGAGGAGTCGGCGATCTTGTCCATGACCTCCTGCTCGCGGAAGGGCTTGTAGATGGCCTCGCCCGTGGCGGCCTTGTAACGGCCCACGCTCAAGGACAGCTCGGCCCGTTTGTTGAGCAGGTCCACGATCTGCTTGTCCAGGACGTCTATGGAATCGCGCAGTTCCCCGAGATCGGGGATGTCGGTCTGGTCTTTGGTCTGGTCGGCCATGGTCTCTCCAGGTTTGCCTCCGGCTGCCGGGGCGCCGTTCACTCGTATTCCTACTGTCTTGCTTCATTGCCCGCATTTTCTCAACCCCCGCCGCGCGGAAGCGGCGGGAACGTCGAGGCGGGGGAAGGAGATGGGGGGCTAGCCCTCCTTGATCTCCTCCTTGATGCGCATGCCGAAGTGGCGTCCGGCCTGGTCGGTGCGCACCAGGATCTTGTCGCCGACCTTGAGGGTGACCACGGACACGGGGTCGCCCTTGTCCGAGACCACGCGGATGGTTTCGGCGTTCTGCAGGAAGACCTGGCCGGTCTTGACGCCGGAATCGGTCTTGACCTCGGCGGTGAGGAGCAGCATGGGCCGGACCTCGACCTTGACCCGGCCCACGGTGGCCAGGGAGGTGGACCCGTCCGCGCCGACGATGAGCACGTCCGTGCCAGCGGCCAGCTCTTCGAGATAGGTGGTCTTGTCGCCCGGCATCTGGGTGTAGGCGTGGACCGCGCCCGCGTTGACCCGGAAGGGGCGGGCGGCCACGTAGGGGTTGGACTCGGTCTCGGCGTGGACCAGGAAGGAAAAGGCGCTGGAGTTGCCGACGAGCATGCCCTGGCCGCGTTTGAGCATGGAGATGGTGTCCACGCAGACGCGGTGGCCCAGTCCGGTGGGTTCGATGGCCGTGACGGTGGCGGTCTGAAGTTCCATGGTTCCCTGGGAGAGTTTGAGTTCGGCGACGATCCGCTTCAGGTCGGCGGCCCCTTCGGGCAGGACCACGATGGTGTCGCAGCCGCGTTCGAGGATGCCCGCGGCCAGGACCGCGCGGTCCAGGGATTCGCATTCCAGGGCCAGGCGGTCCACCTGGGCCAGGATGTTCTCCACCGGGATGATCTCCCAGCCTTTCTTAAGGACCACGTCCTTGCCCGCCTGGATCGCCTTGACGGCCACGTCCTCGTCGGCCTTCTTGGTCAGCTCGACCACGGGCATGTCCTCGGGGGTGATGACGGTCACGCGGCCCAGGGCCCTGACGTCCGCGGCCCGGTCCTTTTCGACCATGACGGCGTCCACGCCGGATTCCAGGGCCAGGGTGATCAGGTTCTTGTCGAAGGGTACGGATTTGAAGATGACTTTTTTCATGACGGCTTCGCTAGGCGTTGAGGTGTTTGAGGGCGGCCTCGACGGATTCGTCGCCGTGGACGATCATGTTCAGGGCCTCCACCAGGCGGGTGGGATTCTCGTGCTGGAAGACGTTGCGGCCCACGGACAATCCCGCGCCGCCCGCCTCCAGGGAGTCATGGACCATCTGAAGGAATGCCTCGGTGCTGTCAAGCTTGGGGCCGCCCGCGATGACCACGGGGATGCAGCAGGCGTCGCACACGCGGGCGAAGGTCTCCTTGTCGCCGGTGTAGTTGACCTTGACCACGTCCGCGCCGAGCTCGGTGCCGACCCGGGCGCAGTGGGCCACGACGGCGGGATCGTATTCGTTCTTCACCTTGGGGCCGCGGGCGTAGACCATGGCCAGGAGCGGGATGCCCCAGTTGGCGGCCTCGGAGGACATCCGGCCGAAATCGCCGAGCATGGCGGCCTCGGTCTCGTCGCCGAGGTTGCAGTGGATGGACACGGCGTCCGCGCCCAGGCGGATGGCGTCCTCCACCGAGGCGACCAGGGATTTGGCGTTGGGGAAGGGGGACAGGGAGGTGGAGGCGGACAGGTGGACGATGAGCCCGATGTCCTTGCCCTGGGCGCGGTGGCCGCAGCGGACCAGCCCCTTGTGTTCGATGACGGCGTTGGCCCCGCCGTCCACGACCCGGCCCACGGCCTCGCGCATGTCGACAAGCCCGTCGATGGGGCCCACGGTCACGCCGTGGTCCATGGGGACGATGATGGTCCGGCCGGTGTTGCGGTTGAAGATGCGCTCCAGCCGGATGGCTTTACCGATGTGCATGGTTCTCTCTCCTTTTGCGGTTGTTGCCCTCAAGGAGCGGCGGGTCCGGCGGCCGATGAAAAAAACAAGGGCCGCCGGCTTTCGCCCGCGGCCCTTGAAGAAGTTCTTTTTCGCTTGTGTGATCCACCAACAGGTTACACAGCACCTCTTCCAAGCCCGCGGGCATGGCTAAACCAATACCAAAAATAAAAGTTGGAAAAGTATGCGTTGGAAACGGTGGTGGAGTTCATGGCCAATAGAGCTACACGGTTGCGGCCGTGGTGTCAACAAAAACTTTTTTCACGATTTCAAGGAGATAGCGTGAATCGCATGATTAATTTGCGACCGGCGGTCATTTTTAGGGTGTTTTGACAATTTTTTACATATTGACAATTTTGGGGTAATTTTCACCCTGCAAAAATGTACTTTATCACAAAAATGAAAAAATGTGACCATCTGAAACCGCCTGCGAGCGGCGATTTTACGTGAATAGCAATGAAAACCGTGATTGGCACGACTCTTGATAGAGGGAGGGCAGGTTAGAAACGCATTCCATTCAAAGAGGAGTATTGCAATGTTTTCGAGAAAGTCCCCGACCCATGTTTCCAAGAGGCTCGCCATAGGCGTGGCCGCTTTGGCAGCAGTCCTGGCCCCCACCTTCGCCCACGCCCAGGAAGTGGAGGTCCTCACCCAGTCCAACGCCAACATTCTGTGGACGTTGATCGCCGCCGCCCTGGTCATGCTCATGCAGGCCGGCTTCGCCTGCGTCGAGTGCGGCTTCACCCGCGCCAAAAACGCCGGCAACATCATGATGAAGAACTTCCTGGACTACGCCGCCGGTTCCATCATCTTCTTCCTGTTCGGCTACGCCATCATGTTCGGCGCCGACGCCGGCGGCTTCATCGGCACCTCCGGCTACGCCCTGGCCGGCATCACCGAGGCCGACCTGCCCTGGACCTACACCTTCTGGTTCTTCCAGTCCGTGTTCGCCGCCACCGCCGCCACCATCGTCTCCGGCGGCATGGCCGAGCGCACCAAGTTCGGCACCTACGTCATCATTTCCATGGTCATCTCCGGCGTGATCTACCCCATCTCCGGCCACTGGGTCTGGGGCGGCGGCTGGCTGGCCAACCTCGGCTTCTGCGACTTCGCCGGTTCCTCCGTGGTCCACTCCGTGGGCGGCTGGATCGCCCTGGCCGGCGCCCTGGTGCTCGGCCCGCGCATCGGCAAGTACTCCGAGGACGGCAAGGCGCGCGCCATTCCGGGCCACAACATCCCGCTGGCCGGTCTGGGCGTCTTCCTCCTGTGGTTCGGCTGGTTCGGATTCAACCCCGGCTCCACCGTCGAGGCCAATGACGCCATCGGCCTGATCGCCATGAACACCACCCTGGCCGCCTGCGGCGGTACGCTCGCCGCCATGGTCTTCGCCTGGTTCCGCTTCGGCAAGCCCGACATCTCCATGTCCATGAACGGCGCCCTGGCCGGCCTGGTCGGCATCACCGCCCCCTGCGCCACCGTCACCCCCGGCGCGTCCATCGTCATCGGCCTGATCGCCGGTGTCCTGGTGGTCCTGTCCATCGAGTTCATCGACAAGGTCCTCAAGATCGACGATCCGGTCGGCGCCTCCTCGGTCCACGGCGTTTGCGGCGCCTGGGGCACCATCGCCGCCGGTCTGTTCAACGTTGACGGCGGCCTGTTCTACGGCGGCGGCGTCCACCTCCTGGGTGTGCAGCTGCTCGGCGTCGGCGCCATCTTCATCTGGGCCTTCGGCTGCGGCTTCATCCTGATGAACGTCCTCAAGGGTGTCGTCGGCCTCCGCGCCTCCAAGGAAGAGGAGCTCAAGGGTCTGGACATCGGCGAGCACGGCTCCGAGGCCTACAACGGCTTCCAGCTCTTCAGCAACGAGTAGTCGACGCGTCGAAGTAACCAGAGATCATTCTTAAGGAGAATATACAATGAAGCTCATCATAGCATACATCAGGCCCGAAAAGCTGAACGACGTGAAGCAGGCACTTTACGCCAAGGAGATCTACTCCCTGTCCGTGACCAACATCCTGGGCTCGGGCCGCCAGAAGGGATTCACCGAAACCTACCGCGGCGTGCAGATGGAAGTGAACCTGCTCAAGAAGGTCCGCCTCGAGATCGGCGTCAACGACGACTTCGAACAGAAGGCCATCGACGCCATCCTGTCCTCCGGCCAGACCGGAAGCGAAGGCGACGGCGTGATCTTCGTCACCGAACTGACCAAGGCCCTGCGCATCAGGACCGGTGAGGACGGCATCCTCTAGGATGGATTGCGACTGCATAGGAGCGCCGGGGCGGCGGGATCGCCGCCCCGGCCCCATGCGACGGATTCGGGCACTGGGTGGATAAACGTAACGGCCGACTGGCAAGGTATTTCAGTGTTGACCGCAGTGCCCGACATACAGAAGATCATTGAAAACCGTTCGTTGATCACGCACTTCCAGCCCCAGGTATCGCTCAAGCGGAAAGCGGTCGTCGGACTGGAGGCGCTGAGCAGGGGGTTCGACCCCCAAAGCGGAGAAATCATACCTCCAACCCTGCTGTTCGAGCAGGCCCGGGACAGGGCATCCCGGCTCGCACTGGACCGGGCCTGCCGAACAAATGCAGCGGAATCCTTCGCCGCCCTGCACAGAAAAGACAAGAGCCTGATGCTCTCCATGAACATCGACGCCTCTTGCATCAACGAGGAAACGCGCGGCTCCTGCCACGTCCTCAACCTGGTCACCCGCTGCGGCATCAGCCCGAGCAACGTGATCATCGAGATCATAGAATCCCGGTGCGAGGACATGGACGCCCTCATGGCCTTCGTCCAGTTCTATCGCGAGAACGACTTCCTCATCGCCCTGGACGACGTGGGCGCGGGCTTCTCCAACCTCGACCGCATCCCCCTGCTCAAGCCCGACGTCATCAAGCTGGACCGCACGCTCATCAACGGCGTGGACCGCCACTTCCACAAGCTCGAGGTGGTCCGCAGCTTCGTCCAGATGTCCAACCGGCTGGGCTGCCTGGTCCTGGCCGAGGGCGTGGAGACCGCCGAGGAGGCCATGTGCCTGCTCAGCAACGGGGTGGACGTGTTCCAGGGGTTCTATTTCGCCCGGCCCGCGCCCGGACTCGACGCCGTGCCCGGCATGGCGGGCAAGGTGGACGCCCTGGCCGAACGCCACCGGGCCAACCGCACCCAGCAGATCGCCGACGACAAGCGGCTCTATTCCAGCTACGACCTGACCGTGTTGACCATGTGCCAGGAGCTGGCCGAGACCCTGGCCAAGGACATGGGCCAGGTCCTTTCCAATTTCGTCGATACCTACGACGGCGTGGAGTGCCTCTACGTCCTGGACATGCGCGGCAACCAGATCACCGACACGGTCTGCGACCCGACGCGCCTCAAGACCTGCAAGCGGTTCCTGTACGAACCCGCCAGCGTGGGCGCGGACCACTCCCTCAAGGAATATTTCCTGCCCATCCAGGCCGGGCTCGAGAAGTTCACCACCCGGCCGTACATTTCGCTCGCCTCGGGCAACCTGTGCATCACCATTTCCCACGTCTTTTACCATAAGAGCAGCGGCCGTCATCGCATTCTGTGCGTGGACATGATCCGGGCCGAAGAGGGAGGCCCCCGATAGGGTTGGCCGCACGCTCAAAAGGGAACCGCCCGGTTCGGCATATGCCGGACCGGGCGGTTTGTTTTCGGAACGGGGCGCGGAACTAGATCTTGCAGGCGGTGCGCAGATCGTTCACGGCGTCGGTCTGCTCCCAGGTGAACTCGGGCAGCTCGCGGCCGAAGTGGCCGTAGTTGGTGGTCTTCTGGAAGATGGGCCGACGCAGCTTGAGGCGCTCCTGGATGAAGTAGGGGCGCATGTCGAAGACCTCGGTCACGGCCTTGGTCAGGGTCTCGTCGTTGACCTGGCCGGTGCCGCGCGAGCTGACGACCACGGACACGGGCTGGGCCACGCCGATGGCGTAGGCGATCTGGACCTCGCAGATGTCGGCCAGACCGGAGGCGACCACGTTCTTGGCCACGTAGCGGGCCATGTACGCCCCGGAGCGGTCCACCTTGGACGGGTCCTTGCCGGAGAAGGCGCCGCCGCCGTGGGCGCCCGCGCCGCCGTAGGTGTCGTTGATGATCTTGCGGCCGGTCAGGCCGCAGTCGCCCACCGGGCCGCCGATGACGAACCGGCCCGTGGGGTTGATGTAGGTCTTGAGGTGGTCGTCGAGCAGCTCCTCCGGGAGGGTCTTCATGATGACTTCCTGGAGGATGGCCTCCTTCAGGTCGGAGTAGGCGATGTTGGCGTCATGCTGGGAGGAGACGACCACGTTGTCGATGCGCACGGGCTTGCCGCTGTCGAACTGGACGCAGACCTGGGTCTTGCCGTCCGGGCGCAGGAAGTCGAGGATGCCCTCCTTGCGCACGTAGGTCAGGCGGCGGGAGAGCTTGTGGGCGTAGTAGATGGGGGTGGGCATGAGCGTCGGGGTCTCGTTGGTGGCGTAGCCGAACATCATGCCCTGGTCGCCAGCGCCCTGGTCCTCGGGCTTGACCCGGTCAACGCCCTGGGCGATGTCCGGGGACTGCTTGTCGATGGACGAGATGACCGCACAGGTCTGCCAGTCGAAGCCCATGGTGTCGGAACTGTTGTAGCCGATGTCCTTGATGGTGGCGCGGACGATCTCCGGGAAATCCGCGAAGGCGGTGGTGGAGATCTCGCCGGCGATGAAGGCCAGGCCGGTGGTCACCAGCGTCTCGCAGGCCACGCGGGCGTTCGGATCCTGGCCGATGATGGCGTCCAGGATGGCGTCGGAAATCTGGTCGGCGACCTTGTCCGGGTGGCCTTCGGTCACGGATTCGGAAGTGAACAGGTATTTGCCTTCAATCTGCATCGGACCCTCCTTGGGGGTTGTGCTGCTTGCTGACGTCTAGAAATCCGGGTTGATGAGTTCGCACTCAAGGATTTCGTCGACGGTATTGTTCTTGCCGGCGATGACCACCCGGGGCTTGCGGGTCTTGGCCTCGTTTTCGTCCAGCCACATGTATGCGGCGATGATCACTCGCTGCCCGACCCCGCCCTTGTGGGCGGCCGCGCCGTTCAGGCAGATCTCGCCCGGTGCGCCGGGGATGGCGTAGGTGGTCAGCCGCTCCCCGTTGTCCAAATTGTACACGTCCACCTGCTCGTAGGGCAGCAGTCCCACCGTCTTCATCAGCTTGGTGTCGATGGAGATGCTGCCCCGGTATTCCAGGTTCGCACAGGTGATGGTCGCGCCGTGGATCTTGGCGCTCAAAAAACATCTCTGAGCCACGAGTATTAACCCTCTATCAATATATTGTCTATGAGCCGGGCCTTGCCCATGCGCACGGCCACCGCGGCCAGGGCGGAGCGGGCAACGGTCTTGACCGGCGAAATCTCGTCAGGGTCCACGATCTCGATGTAGTCCACCTGGCCCATGGGCAGGGTCACGGCGAACTCGTCGGCCAGAAACCGCTTCAGGACCTCGCAGTCGCGCTCACCGTTGCGGGCCTTTTCGGCCAGCTTGAGCAGCCCCTTGCGGATGTTCGGGGCCGCGGCCCGCTCGGCCTCGGTCATGTAGGCGTTGCGGGAGCTCAGGGCCAGGCCGTCCGCCTCGCGGACGATGGGGTGGCCGATGAGTTTGACCGGCATGTTCAGGTCGCGGACCATGCGGCGCAGGACGGCGAGTTGCTGCCAGTCCTTTTCGCCGAACACGGCCACCTCGGCCTGGGTCAGCATGAACAATTTGGTGACCACCGTGCACACGCCCCGGAAGTGGATGGGCCGGGTGGCACCGCACAGGTTCGCGCCCAGTCGGGGGACCTCCACCCAGGTGGCGTGGTTGTCCGCGTACATGACGCCGGGTTCGGGCGCGAAGAGCAGATCCACGCCGTGCGCCTCGGCCTTGGCGCGGTCGCTGTCGAAGTCGCGCGGGTAGGTGGACAGGTCCTCGTTCTCGCCGAACTGGGTCGGGTTGACGAAGACCGAGACCACCAGCCGCTCGCACTCGGGCCGGGCCCGGTCGATGAGCGAGGTGTGGCCGTGGTGCAGATAGCCCATGGTCGGCACAAGGCCGATGGTGTGCCCCTGCCTGCGCCAGGTCAGGCACTGGCGCTGCAATTCTGTCGGATCGGTGATGATGTTCATGGTTCGCCTCGGAGCTTGGTGAACACCTGACAGATTTACCGGGGGGAGTCAAACAAAATGTTTATATCTGGATGTATTGATATAGTCGTCGGCGTCCCGCCCGGAAGGGGCCGGATTCGGTGGAAAAAATAGCTTCCGCGACGCCCCTTCGGCCAAAGTTTTGTTTGAGAAAAAACGGTCCCCGTTGTACCGTCGGCCATTATGAGGACAAACAAGGACATCTTCGCGGACCGGACCGTGTCGCTCACTCCCCAGGAGCTGATCGACTTCGAACACACCATCAAGGACTGCATGGCGGAGTTCGTGCCCTTCACCTCCTACAGCCTGTTCTTCCCCAGGGAGAAGGCGGCCGTCGTCCCCGAGCCGGAGTTCCGGGCCGAGGACAACGAGCTGATCCTGCCCATGGTCTTCAAGGGCGAGATGCTGTGCTTCTTCATCGCCAAGGGCGTGCGCCTCAAGGCCCCGGCCACGGCTCCGAAGTACCTCATGGCCCTGGCCACCTCCGTGCTCGAAAAGCTGGCCCTGTACAAGAAGGCGGTCACCGATCCCCTGACCGGCCTGTACTCGCGCAACTTCTTCTTCGAGGAGCTGGAGCAGGCCATCGAGCAGGTCCAGGACTGCCTGGCCACGGGGTCCTGCCGGGCGGGCATGGAGGCCCGCGAGCCCGAGATCACCTTCTCCGGGACCTTCGGGGTCATCTTCCTCGACCTGGACACCTTCCAGCCCATCAACGAGCGGTACGGCTACCTCAAGGGCGACGACATCCTGAGCGAAGTGGGGCGGCTGCTCCACATGGTCTGCCCCAAGTACACCACCGTGGCGCGCTTCGCCAACGACAAGTTCGCCATCCTGGTGCCCGACGCCAAGCCGCACGCCTGTTTCCAGCTGTCCGAGGTCATCCGCTCGGGCCTGAGCAAGCTGTCCTTCACCGACGACATCACCAACGACACCATCACGATCACCGGCAGCCTGGGCTACGTCTGCTATCCCCAGGGGCTGGAGGGCGCGCAGTTCCGGCGCACCCCGTCCGAGCAGGCGCGCATGATCGTGCGCAAGGCGCGCAAGGGCGTGGCCGTGGCCAAGGACCAGGGCCGCAACCGGGTCTTCGGCTACGCCGACATCCTGTCCAAGGGCGGCCGGGTCCTCGAGACCCTGCCCATGAACCGCATGGTCGTGTCCCTGGGCGAGGCCTCCGGGGCCAAGGTGGGCCAGCGTTTCCTGGTCCGCTCGCCCAAGTCCGGCGGCATCGCCTCCGCCTCCCTGACCGAGGACGAGCGGCTGTCCGGCCGCTACCCGGCCCTGTACAAGGGCGAGGTGGTCCTGGTCGAGGTCCAGGACGACATCGCCTTCGCCGAGGCCCTGCACCTGGGCGACGCTGCCTGGGCCGTGGAGCCCGGCGACCGCCTCAACCTCATCGAGGGTGACGAAAGCCTGTTCTCGCCCGAACAGGAAATAAAGGACGACTCCATGCCGAGCCATGACGGCGCGACCCAGCTTTTGCGATACGGCGAATTCGTCTCCTGGTTCGCCAAGGCCCGGCTCAAGCCCGAGTCCTTCGGCCTGTCCCTGATTCGTATCCTGGACCAGCCGGAGGAGAGCGACCGCTACCAGGACGGCATGGACCACATGGCTCGCGACGTGGCCCGCCTGGCGCGCGGCGTGTTCGGCGACGCGGCCACCGGCGGCCGATTCGGCCTCAACGGCATGATCTTTTTCACCAAGGGCGCGGACCGGCAGACCCTCATGGACCGCTCCCTGGAGCTGGTCGCCATGGCCGCCGAAAACCTCGGCCTCAAGCTGTCCGTGGGGTCGGCCCGCTACCCGTTCCTCAATTTCGACCGGGCCGACATGCTCGACAACTGCCGCAAGGCCCTGGAACACGCCCTGCTTCTGCCCGAGCCGCGCGTGGCCGTGTTCGACTCCATTTCCCTCAACCTTTCGGCCGACCGCCGCTTCATGGACGGCGACATCTACGGGGCCATCGAGGAGTTCAAGCTGGCTCTGCTCGACGACGAGAACAACCTCCTGGCCCGCAACTCGCTCGGCATCTGCTACGCCCAGCTGGGCCGCTTCCAGGAGGCCCGCCACGAGTTCCAGCACGTGGTCGAACTCGACAAGAAGGACGTCCTGGCCCTGTACAACCTGGGCTGGGCCAACCACCGCCTGGGCGACCTCAAGTCCGCCGAAAAGGCCTACCGCCAGTGCCTCAAGGCCGAGCCCGGCCACGTCTATTCGCTCATGCGCCTGGGCTCCATCGAGGAAAAGGCCAACCACCTCAAGAAGGCCGCTAACCTCTACAAAAAGGCCGCCGAACAACCCGGCGGCGAACGGCTGGTCTTCCGCCCACTGGCCCGCGTGGCCTACAAACAGGGCGACATCGAGGCCACCCGCGAATACCTGCACCTGGCGCTCAACGCCGACCACAACGACCACCAGGCCATGCACATGCTCGCCAAACTCTATCTCGACCAGGGCGAAGACCCGCAGATCGCCGAGGTCCTGGCCCGCCAGTCCTCGGCCCTGGCCCCCGGCGTGGACGGCTACTGGGATACCCTGGTCGAAGCCCTCGAAGCCCAGGGCAAAGGCGAAGAAGCTGCCATCGTCGCCGCGAGAGCGGCGGGGTAGGGCCTCCGGCGGCCGGGGGAAGGGGAGAAGGGAACCCTTTGAGAAAAGGGTTCCCTTCTCCCCTATCGCTGCTGTCGCCATCTCTAAGGCTCGCGGACTCGCCAAGAGCTGCCGCTCCCCCGGACCCCCATCCCCTCTTCCTTCCTAAACTTTTTATCGCGCCTTCGGCGAGGTGCGGACTCGCGAAATCGACTGTTTCGCGGTCTGTGCATGCCAAAATGAACGCCCTCGCACCCCGCGAAGCGGCGACAAAAAGTTTTGGAGGGTCCAGGGAACCTTTTTCAAAAGGTTCCCTGGTCTCCCCGAAGGGGCCCCCGGAGGGCCGCCGGAGGCCCGCCTACGACAGGGCGCGGATTCTTGCCAGGACCGGGGGGTGGCTGTATTCGAGCCAGACGGTGAGCGGGTGCGGGGTCGGGTTGGACAGGTTGGAGACCGACAGTTTTTTCAGGGCGGAGATCATGGTTTCGGGGCGGCCCGTGGTGCGGGCGGCGAAGGCGTCGGCCTCGAACTCGTGCTTGCGGGACATGGCGTTGGCCGCCACGGACAGGATCAGGGAGAGCGGGGTGTAGAGCAGGACGAAGAAGACCAGCCCCGCGTAGAGGGACATGTCCTGCATGCCAAAGGCCGCGAACAACCCTTCGGAGTCCAGGAACAGGGACATGAGGTAGAAGATCGCCCCGGCCTTGAGGACGCCCGTGACCAGCCGCTTCTTGATGTGCCCGAGTTTGGCGTGGCCGACCTCGTGGGCCAGCACGGCCACGATCTCGTCCGCGTCCATCTCCTTGATGAGGGTGTCGAACAGGGCGATGCGTCGCCGCTTGCCGAACCCGGTGAAAAAGGCGTTGCCCTTGGTGGACCGCTTGGAGCCGTCCATGACGAAGATGCCGGTCAGTTCGAACCCGGCCTTGTCCGCGAAGGCTTCCAGCTTGTCGCGCAGTTCGTCGTCCTCAAGGGGCGTGAACTTGTTGAACAGCGGCAGTATCCAGGTGGGAGCCACGTAGGTCAGCCCCAGGGAGAGCAGGACCGCGAACCCCCAGCACAAAAGCCAGGCGTAGGGCCCGGTCTTGTCCAGGAAGACCAGGATGCCCGCCACCAGCGCGCCGCCGATGATCGCGGCCAGGACCAGCCCCTTGACCCGGTCCAGGACAAAGGTGGCCGGGGTGGTGGTGTTGAAGCCGAACCGTTTCTCCAGGCCGAAGGTGTGGTAGATTTCAAAGGGCAGGCCCAGGATGGAGCTGACCAGGGCCAGTCCGCCGATGTAGGCCAGCCCGGTGAGCAGCGGGCCGAACCCGGCGGCGCGGACCAGCTGGTCCAGGACGTTGAACCATCCGGCCGCCACGGCCGTGACCAGGATCAGGGTGTTGAAGGTCTCGGATACCATGGAGAAGCGCATGGAGGCCAGGGTGTAGGCCCGGGACTTGGCGTAGGTCTCGGCGTCGAAGACGTCGGACAGCTCTTCGGGCGGGGCGGGGCGCATGGCCAGGGCGGACAGCCGGTCGGACAGCAGGTTCAGGAACCAGACCGCCAGCAGGGAACCGATGATGATCGCGAGGTAGATGTTCAAGCTCGTCTCCCGGAGTGAGAAGGGATCGCAATGAGCGGTAACGCTATACGTTTTGGCCTGTGCGCGTCAACCGAAGGTGCGCGGGCGTATGGTCTAGTGGCTCGGAAATGCGGGATAATCGCGTCCGAGCTTGCCAATTTTCCGTGCCTGTATTAGTTTGCGGCTGTCGTTTACCGTATTGTTCGACACGAAGGACGCCATGTCAGCAAGCCCCATGACCGCCAAGGAAATCCGCGAGGACATCGCGCGCGCCCGCGCCTATGCCAAGAAAAACGATTACCTGCGGACCCTCAAGTGTCTGGCCAACGCCATCCGGGGCATGGTCACCAGCCAGGTCTTCGGGGCGGAGAAGTTCGAGATTCAGGCCCACCTCGAAGAGGCCCTGCGCGATCTGAACAAGATGAAGATGATCCGCAAGCTCTTCCCGGACGGCCTGACCTACCGGAAGGGCCGGGAAAAGGCGTTCTTCCAGACCCTCATGCGGCTGCACAAGAAGCTTGGCGAGGCCATGGAAAAGGCCCGCGTGGCCAAGCTGCGCAAGCGTCTCGGCGTGCTCGACGACAACCTCATCAAGGCGGCCAGACTGATTCAGGCCGGGCAGCCCCTGGAGGCCCGCAAGCTCTACAGCAAGATCGCCGAATACTTCCAGGACATCGAGGGCATACACTCGGACATCGGCAACCGCATGGCCCTGTTCGGCCTCTTTGCCGAGGCCGTGCCCTACCTGAACAGGGCCCTGGAAATCCAGAACAGCGACATGCGCGCCCACAACGCGCTCATTCTCTGCTACGAGGGCCTGCACGAGAACGACAAGGCCATGGCCGCCATCAAGGACGCCATGCGCTGGCTCGGGCCCAGCGAGAATCTGTACCTGCGCCTGGCCAAGCTACACCTCCAGAAACGGGAGTGGGGCGAGGTCTTCAACAACGCCAAGGCCGCCTACGACCGCAACCCGCTGAACACCGAGGCCGCCAGGCTCATGAAGCAGGCCGAGCCCAAGATATTCTCCGGAACCAAGTCCGGGGGCGCGGCCAAAAAGAGCCACGACCTCAATTTCTAGGCCGGATCGGCCCCATTCCCCTTTTTCTTTTGTAACGGTCCGTCCCGGCAGGGGACGTTCGGCGGCGAGGCGGGCGGGGCCGGAGCGTGCGCGGCGCGCCCCGGTCCCGCCCGGTTTGTGGAGGACTAGTCGGAAAAGCGCAGGTCCTCGCGGACCAGGCGCAGGAGCGCGCCCTTGTCCGTGGCCACGAGCAGGTTGCCGTCCCGGTCCAGGCTCAACCCGGACACCCGGCAGCCGCAACGGAACACCCGGTCCATTGCGCCGTCGGGCGTGACCGCGAAGATGTCGCCGCCCGCCGTGCCCACGAAGAGGGTGCGCAACCGGTCCACGGCCAGGGCCGTGGGGCCGTCCACGTGAGCGTAGACCATGGGGCGGCCGTCCGGCGGCACGCACAAAATGGTCCCGGCCTCGCGGTCCATGGTGTAGGCATAGCCCCGGCCGTCCAGGACCAGCCCGGCCGTGCCCGGCAGCCCCGAGCCGATTACCCGCGACCCGCCGTCGGCTCGCGATCCGCCGACCACTTTCGCCTCGTCTTCGGGCCAGGCCGCGCCGCCCGTCCCGGCCAGGATCGCGGCTGCAACAAAAATACTCAGGAAAACCGTTCTGATACGAAAACAACCCTGCATGTCGTGCCTCCTTTTTGCTTGGGGACACGGTAGAAATGGTGCATTAATATGTCCAATACATATTTACACGAAGATTAATATGTATTAGCTCTGAATCATGGAACTGAGACAGCTGACCTATTTCATTGCCGTGGCCGAGGAGCTGCATTTCGGGCGGGCCGCCGAGCGGTGCCACATCGCCCAGCCGCCGTTGTCGCAGCAGATCAAGCGTCTCGAGGACGAACTCGGGGTGATGCTGCTTGAGCGGACCAGCCGCAAGGTGGCCCTGACCCCGGAGGGCCAGGAGTTTCTCCGGCGGTGCAAGGACGTGCGCGACCGGCTCAACGAGGCGGTGCTCTGCATCCAGGACATGGCCAAGGGGTTGGAAGGGCAGTTGCGCGTGGGGTTCATCGGCCCGGCGTCCCTGTCCAAGCTGCCCCGGGCCATCCGCGCCTTCCGCGAACGCAACCCGCGCATCCGGCTGGATTTTTCCGCCCAGTCCACGACCGAGCAACTGCCGCTGCTGCGCGGCGACCGGCTGGACATCGCCTTTGTCCGCCTGTTCGGCCACGACACCTCGGGGCTCAACTCGATGCTCTTCCTGCGCGAGCCCTACGTCCTGGCCCTGCCCGAGGGGCACCGTTTCACCGAGCGCGACGTCCTGGACCTCACCGACCTCGAGGGCGAGCCGCTGATCTTCAACCAGCGCATCGCCCAGCCCGCCCTGTACCGCTCGCTCATCGGCTCCTTCCACAAGGCGGGGTTCATGCCCAACATCGTCCAGGAGGTGAACACCGAGCAGTCCACCGTGGCGCTGGTGGCCACCGGCCTGGGCTGCGCCCTGGTGCCCGCCTCCAGCGCGGCCAGCTACCGCTCGGGCGTGACCTTCCGCCCCCTGACCGGCGACCTGCCCCAATGGGAGATCACCGCGCTCTGGAAAAAGAAGAACCAGTCCGCCATCCTTCAGAAGTTCCTCGACGTCGCCCGCGAATTCCGCGAGGTGCATTGAGAAAAGGCATGCCTCCGGCGGCCGGGGGAAGGGGAGGAAAACCCCTTTGAGAAAAGGGGTTTTCCTCCCCTTCCCCCGGACCCCCATCCTCTCCTTTCCCTAAACTTTATGTCGCTGCTTCGCGGGGTGCGGGCGCGGGGTGGTGGAGGTTTTGTCGGGCGGGTGCGGTTGTGGGTGGGGCGGGGGATGTGGTATTGGGATCGGCGAGTTGAGGTTTTGGTATTCGATCACCCTGAACAAAAGGCAGTACCATGGGATTTCTTGACGGCTTGATGGGCAACGCGACCGAGGTTTCGCTTTCCGACGTGCAGGACGAACTGGCCCCGATCCTGGGCGACAACGAGCGGGTGGAGCGCGCCTTCAAGGTCGTGCGAGACATGTACGTCTTCACCTCCGGCCGCCTCCTGCTCATCGACAAGCAGGGCGTGACCGGCAAGAAGGTGGACTACCTGTCCATCCCCTACCGCGCCGTGAATTCGTTCTCGGTGGAGACCGCCGGGCATTTCGACCTCGACGCCGAACTCAAGCTCTGGGTCTCCGGCCGCCACGAGCCCATTCAGCGTACCCTCAAGGGCGGCAGCGATGTGATCGGCATCCAGAAGCTGCTGGCGAACAAGGTGATCCGCTAGCGGACGCCGTTCCTTTCCGGCCGCGTGAGGCGACAAAAAACGGCCCCGGTCCACATGGACCGGGGCCGGTTTCGTTTGCGGGTAAGGGGTGCTAGCCCTGGGGCTGGTTGTTTTCCACGACCTTGTAGCGGACGCCGAGGTCTGTGCAGATGCGCTCCACGGCGACGAGGCCCCGGTTGCGTTGTTCTTCCTCGTCGCCGGGGCTGACGCCGATCATGATCAGCTGGGCGCTTCTGCCGTTGAGCTGCACCAGGGTCATCTCGAACCACCAGGTCTGGTCCAGGGCCTCCACGCGCAGGAATTTCCGTTCCGGGTCGGCCTCGATCACGGTGTACGTCCGGCCGCCGTCCTCCTCGGTGAGCTTGATGGCGGTATTGTAGATTTCATCCGCGTTGCGCGGGATCTCGGCGGTGACGGTCACGTTGTCGCCGTCGGTGGCCGAGATCAGGTAGACGACCAGCAGGGCCGGACAGCCGTACAGGGCCGGGACGGCCACCAGCAGGCACACGGCGACCAGCCTCTTCACATTACTCGGAATGGACATCGTTTCTCCTTTGCCTTGGGTGGATGAAAGTTGGTGATTCTCCTCTGAATATACAATCGTCTGTGAAAGAACAACGGTTTTCACGGGGCGGCCGACGACTCGGCGGAAAAAAAGAACCGGCCCCGGTCCATGTGGACCGGGGCCGGTTTGATTCGTTCAGGCTTGAGGCGCGGGGTGGCTTAGTACATGCCGCCCATGCCGCCCATTCCGCCCATGCCGCCCATGCCGCCGGGCATGCCGGCCGGGGCGGGGTTCTTCTCGGGCTTGTCGGCGATGGCGCACTCGGTGGTCAGCAGCAGACCGGCCACGGAAGCGGCGTTCTGCAGGGCGGTGCGGGTAACCTTCTTCGGGTCGATGACACCGGCCTTGATCAGGTCCTCGTAGTTGTCGGTGGCGGCGTTGTAGCCGAAACCGCCCTTTCCTTCCTTGATCTTCTCGACCACGATGGAGCCTTCCAGACCGGCGTTGGCGGCAATCTGGCGCAGGGGCTCCTCCACGGCGCGGGCGATGATGTTGATGCCCGCCTGCTCGTCGTCGTCGGCGGCCTTGACCTTGAGGGCGGCCTTGCCGGCACGGGCCAGGACCACGCCGCCGCCGGGCACGATGCCTTCCTCGACGGCCGCACGGGTGGCGTTCAGGGCGTCTTCCACGCGGGCCTTCTTCTCCTTCATCTCGGTCTCGGTGGCGGCACCGACGTTGATGACGGCCACGCCGCCCACGATCTTGGCCAGACGCTCCTGGAGCTTCTCGCGGTCGTAGTCGGAGGTGGAGTCGGCGATCTCGGCCCGGATCTGCTGGATGCGGCCCTTGATCTCGGCGGGCTTGCCCGCACCGTCGACGATGACGGTGTTTTCCTTGTCCACGACCACGCGCTTGCAGGAGCCCAGGTCGTTGACGGTCAGGTTCTCGATCTTGATGCCGAGGTCTTCGGAAACGACCTGGCCGCCGGTCAGGATGGCGATATCCTTGAGCATGGCCTTGCGGCGCTCACCAAAGCCGGGGGCCTTGACGGCGACCACGTTCAGGGTGCCGCGCAGCTTGTTGACCACGAGGGTGGCCAGGGCCTCGCCCTCAATGTCCTCGGCGATGATGACCAGGGGCTTGGACATCTTGGCGCACTGCTCGAGCACGGGCAGCAGCTCCTTCATGTTGGAGACCTTCTTCTCATTGATGAGGATCAGGGGCTCTTCCATCTCGCAGGCCATGCGCTCGGTGTTGGTCACGAAGTAGGGGGAGAGGTAGCCGCGGTCGAACTGCATGCCTTCGACCACGTCCAGGGTGGTCTCGAGGCCCTTGGCCTCCTCGACCGTGATGACGCCTTCCTTGCCGACCTTGTTCATGGCCTCGGCGATGATGTTGCCGATGGTGGCGTCGTTGTTGGCGGAAATGGTGCCGACCTGGGCGATCTCTTTCTGGTCGCGGGTGGGCTTGGCGACCTTTTCGAGGTCTTCGACAATGGCTTCGACGGCCTTGTCGATGCCGCGCTTGATGGACATGGGGGAACGGCCGGCGGCGACCAGCTTCACGCCTTCGGTGAAGATGGCCTGGGCCAGGACCGTGGCGGTGGTGGTACCGTCACCGGCGACGTCGGAAGTCTTGGAGGCGACTTCCTTGACCATCTGGGCGCCCATGTTCTCGAACTTGTCTTCCAGCTCGATCTCCTTGGCCACGGACACGCCGTCCTTGGTGATGACCGGGGAGCCGAAGGACTTCTCCATCACGACGTTGCGGCCCTTGGGTCCGAGGGTGACCTTGACCGCGTTGGCCAGCTTGTCCACACCCGCTTTCAGTTTTTCGCGGGCCTTGGCATCGAAAAGAATATCTTTCGCCATGGTGTATTCTCCTTAACTAGGTAAATTTGTGATTGCGTTGGATTCGTGCCGGGAATGGAGCTATTCGACGATGGCGAGGATGTCGTCCTCACGCATGACCAGGTGCTCTTCGCCGTCGATGCTGATCTCGGAGCCCGCATACTTGGCGAACAGGACGATATCGCCCGTCTTGACGGTGGGCTTCACGCGCTTGCCGTCTTCGTCCAGCTTGCCGGGACCGACGGCCACGACTTCGCCCTTCATGGGCTTTTCCTTGGCGGAATCCGGGATGTAGATGCCACCCGCGGTTTTCTCTTCCGTTTCCAGACGCTTGACCAGGACGCGGTCGTTCAGCGGTTTCAATTTCATCCTCTTATACCTCCAAAATGGATTTTTGAATTTGTGCGCCGGAAGGCATGCGCCATCCGGCTTGCAGTTACATAAACACGGCATGGCGGGTGTCAACCCGACCGGGCAAAAAAAGTCGGGCCCGTCGCGGGACGGCGGGGTAGCCGGAAAGATGGCGGGCGGACAGGCCCTAGATCGCGGATTTATTGCGAAATTCCGCGAACGGGCGGTCCAGCTCCCGGACGTGGTCGGCGAACCAGTCGGCCAGGAAGGCGTGGAGTTTGACCGGCGGTACGGACGTGCCGTTCATCAGCTCGGCCTCCAGGCGGATGAGGTCGTCTATGAACCGCTCGTGGGCGTCCTGCTGGTCGTCCAGGCCGGGGTAGTCCGTCTCGTCCATGAGGTTCTCCTCATAGCCGAAGTGCTGGAGGGCGGCGTCCTTGAGATCGTTCATGATGTCGAGCATGGCGTCGGTCTCGTCGTCGTCCAGCTGGCGGTACATGTCCGGGGAGACCGTGTCGATGCGGTCGAGCATGCGGAAAAGGGTTTCGTGTTGTTCGTCGAGTTCGCGGACGCCCAGGGTGAGTTCGGGCGTGAATCCGGCCGGGTTCTGTTTGGCTGACATGCGTTTCTCCTGTAACGCTGGTTGCTTTTTCAGGCACCCATACCGGGAATCCCGAAATATGTCACGCGTCCGCCGGTCCTTTTTCGGAGGGGAGGGGCGTTCGCCCGGCGTCACACGGCCGCCGGGGAGGCGTCACCAAAAAGCGCGAAACCGTCATGCGGACGGCGCGAACGGGGCGCGGGCCGCGAGTATGGTCGGGCAACCATATCAGGAGGAAGGATAATGGAAGATCGCCTCGCCGGTCCGCTGTTCAATCTGGATTCGCCCTTCAACGACCCTGTCCGACACACCCTGTTTTCCATGGTCAGGCGCCCGCTGGCCAAGGTCCTCAGACTCGACACGCTGAACTCGCTCTACTCGACCCTGCAACAGGGCGAGTGCGAGGGCTGTTTCGTGGACAAGGCCATGGACCTGCTCGGGGTGCGCTTCTCCGTGGACGGCCAGCCCGTGTCCAGGGTGCCGCGCACCGGGCCGCTGGTGGCCGTGTGCAACCATCCCTTCGGCGTCCTCGAGGGGCTCCTGCTGGTGCGCATCCTGCGTGAGGTGCGCTCGGACATCAAGATCATGGCCAACTTCATGCTCGGCATGATCCCGGAGATGGACGACCTGATCATCCGGGTGGACCCCTTCGGCGGGGCCGAGTCCTCGCGCAAGAACATCAAGGGGCTCAAGGCGTCCATGCGCTGGCTCAGGGACGGCGGCATGCTGGTGGTCTTCCCGGCGGGCGAGGTCTCCAGCCTCAAGGTCAGGAAGCGCCGGGTGGGCGACCCGAACTGGAGTCCCATGATCGGGCGGATCATCCGCAGGACCGGGGCGGCGGCCCTGCCGGTCTTCTTCAGCGGCCGCAACTCCGGCCTGTTCCAGACGCTGGGGCTCATCCATCCCCGGCTGCGCACCGTGCTCCTGCCCCACGAGAATCTGAAGCACGCCGCCCGCGACGTCATCGGCGTGCGGCTCGGCACGGTCATTCCCCACGACAAGCTGGCCGAGCTGGACGGCGACCAGGCCGTGGTGGACTACCTGCGCTTCCGGACCTACCTCCTGCGCCGGGAGGACAAGCCGCGCTTCCATTTCAAGCACCGCGAGACCAGGCGGCGCATGGACCCCATCGCCAATTCGCGCGGCAGGCACATCCTCGCCTCCGAGGCGGCCAGCCTGGACGACGAACAGATCCTGCTGACCAGCGGCGACTTCACCGTGTTCCACGCCCAGGCCCACCAGATCCCCCGGCTGCTGCGCGAGATCGGCATCCGTCGCGAGGAAACCTTCCGCCAGGTGGGCGAGGGCACGGGGAGGGCCATGGACATCGACCGGTTCGACGACACCTACCATCACCTGGTGCTCTGGAACCACAGGGAACGCGAGGTGGCCGGGGCGTACCGTTTCGCCCGGACCGACGAGATTCTGGCCGCGCAGGGGGTGTCCGGCCTGTACACCTCGACCCTGTTCAACTACCGGCCGGGCTTCCTGGAGGAGCTGGGCCCCGCCCTGGAGCTGGGCCGGTCCTTCGTGGTCCCCCGGTACCAGCGCAGCTACCAGCCGCTGCTCCTGCTGTGGAAGGGGCTGGCCGAGTACGTGGTCCGCAACCCGCGCTACCACCGGCTCTTCGGCTGCGTGTCCATCTCCAGCGAGTATTCGGTCATCGCCCGCGAGCTCATCGTCGGCTTCATGGAGCGCCACTGCTCCCTGCCGGAGCTGGCCCGCATGGCCCTGCCCAAGCGGCCGCCCAAGGTCCGCAAGCTCAAGCGTCTGGACTTCTCCCTGCCCGAGGCGGTCTTCGACGACCCCGAGGACGTGGCCGACTTCGTGCGCGACGTGGAGGACGGCCGGTCCATCCCGGTGTTGCTCAAGCAGTACCTCAAGCTGGGCGGCAAGATCATCGGCTTCAACATGGACCCGGATTTCGGCAACTGCATGGACGGCCTCATCCTGGTGGATCTGCTCCAGTCCGACCCCAAGGTCCTGTCCCGGTTCATGGGCCGCGACGGGGTGAATCGCTTCCGGGCGGACAACCGCGCGGCGATCCAGCCGGTGCGCCGGAGCGGCGCGGCGGCCTGAGCACACGGCGGACCTTGGGAGGATCGCCCGCACGGCCGCGCCGGGCTTGGCTTTCCGGCGCGAACAGCATATGTTGCCCGCATGCGAAAATACCTGATCCTCCTGCCCCTGCTGTTCGCCGTCCTGCTCCTGTCCGCCGGTTGCCAACGGGCGGACGTACCGACGTCCGAAAAGGACAAGCCCGCGGCTCCGGCGCAGGCTCCGGCAGAGGGGACATCCCCGGCAGCCGCCGAAGCGGACAAGCCCAAGGTGCCCGACGGCTGTTCGGCCGAGTTCCGGGCCCTGTTCGACCACGCGGTGGTGGAGCTGCACGGCACGGGCGCCCTGGACGTGGCCGTGGTCACCGACCCCCTGTGCTGGCACTGCCGCCTGGCCCACAAGCTCCTGGGCGAGTATCCCGAGCTGTACGGCAGACTGCGCCTCTCCTTTTTCCCGCGCCGCAGCTTCATCGGTTCGGACATGGCCGCCTGGATCCTGGAGGACGCGGCGGGCACGGACCGCCTGCAAAAACTGGTGGATTTCGGCTACAACGACTTGCAGCAGCCCAAGGTCAAGGACCTCATGGAGGCGCGCATGCTCGTCCTGGCCCAGTTCACCAAGGCCTTCCCGGACCTGCTCGCGGACGGGCCCATCGCGCAGCTCTACGTCCGGCTGCAAAAGGCGCACGAACCCCATGTGGTGGAGAGCGCCATGCTCGCCCAGGCAGCCCATCTCCCCGGTACGCCCATCCTCGTGGCGGGCGACCAGGTGGTCCTGGGCTTCGGCCCCGACGTTTGGCTCAAGGTCTTGAAAGAGGCCGGGATGTGCCGGTAGCCGTTCCCCGGCCGACCCCGGAAGCATGACGACCCCGGACAGGCGCCGTCCCCGGGACAAGGAGACACCCATGACCATCGCCCGTATTTCCCCGGCCGCCCCGCGCCGGGCGTTTTTTCTGGCCGCGCTGCTGCTCGCTCTCGCGGGCCTGGCGCTGCCCGCCCTGCCCGACGCGGCCTTCGCCGGATCGCGCTCCGCCGAAACCTTCGACTATGCCGCCCTCAAGGGCATGGCCCGCGCCCTGGCCGGGCAGCCCTGGGCCGACCATGACGGCGAGATTCCCGAGGCGGTCTCGGACCTGACCTGGGACCAGTACCAGGCCATCCGCTACAACCGGGACCACGCCCTGTGGCGCGACGGGGGCTCGAAATTCCAGGCCACGCTCTTCCATCTCGGGCTCTACTTCAAGCGGCCCGTGGCCATCTATGCGCTCAAGGACGGCAAGGCCACGCGGATCGCCAGCGACGCCGGGCTGTTCGACTACGGCACGTCCGGCATCGACCCGGCCAGGCTCCCCAGGGACATGGGCTTCGCGGGCTTCCGGCTGCAATTCTCCCCGGACTGGGAGCGCGACGTGGTCGCCTTCCTGGGCGCGAGCTATTTTCGCGCCGTGGGCAAGGAGATGCAGTACGGCCTGTCCGCGCGCGGGCTGGCCGTGGATACGGCCCTGCCCCGGCCCGAGGAGTTTCCGGTCTTCACCGCCTTCTGGCTGGAGCGGCCCGAGCCGGGCAGCGACACGGCCACGGTCTACGCCCTCCTGGATTCGCCGAGCGTCACCGGGGCCTACCGCTTCGACATCACCCCCGGCGACACCCTCGCCATGCGCGTGGACGCGGCCCTGTATCCGCGCAAACCCATCGAGCGGCTGGGCATCGCCCCGCTGACCAGCATGTACATGGTCGGCGAGAACGACCGGCGCACCGGCTACGACTGGCGGCCGGAAATCCACGACTCGGACGGTCTGGCCCTGCACACCGGGGCGGGCGAGTGGCTCTGGCGGCCCCTGAACAACCCGCGCTCCCTGCGCTTCAACGCCTACATGGACGACAACCCCAGGGGGTTCGGCCTGCTCCAGCGCGACCAGAATTTCGACCATTACCAGGACGACGGGGTCTACTACGACAAGCGGCCCGGCCTGTGGGTGGTCCCGCGCGGGGACTGGGGCAAGGGGTCGGTGCAGCTGGTGGAGATCCCCACCCTGGACGAGACCTTCGACAACATCGTGGCCTTCTGGCACCCGGACGAACCCGTGGTGCCCGGCCGGGAACTGCTCTACAGCTATGATCTCTTCTGGGGCACGGCCTCGCCCGGTCCCGCGGACCTGGCCCGGACGGTCGACACCTTCACCGGGCTGGGCGGCGAGGCGGGCAAGCGGCGCACGCACTACGGCAAGCGGTTCGTGGTCGATTTCGCAGGCGGCCCGCTGGCCGGTCTCGCCAGGGACGCCAAGGTCGAGGCCTCCATCACGGCCTCGGCGGGCGAAGTGGAGTTGTCCTCGGTCCTGCCCCTCCATGCGGTCAACGGCTACAGGGTGCGCTTCGACCTCGTTCCGCCCGACGAGAGCGAAAATCCGATCAACCTGCGCCTGGTCCTGACCTCGGGCGGCCGAACCTTGTCCGAGACCTGGACCTACCAGTGGACGCCGCCCCCGGCGGACGAGCGCAAGCTGCACAACGCCGGGCACCTGCAATAGGGCGCACGCACGAATGAAAAAGGGCCTCGCTAGAGGCCCTTTTTCATTTCAATCCATTTGTCCACCTTCGGCGGATCGTACTCGGCGAACATGTCGATGAGCTCGCCGGGGTCGGGGCTGGTCAGGACCATGCGCCGGTGGTCGGGCAGAAGGAAGCCCTCGGCGACCATGCGGTCCATGTGCTCGGCCAGGCAGGTGTAGTAGCCGTTGACGTCGAGCAGACCGCACGGCTTGGCGTGGTAGCCGATCTGGCTCCAGGTCAGGACCTCGAAGAATTCCTCCAGCGTGCCGATGCCGCCGGGCAGGGTGATGAACCCGTCCGAGAAGTCGGCCATGAGCTGCTTGCGCTCATGCATGGAGTTGACCACGTGGGACTCGGTCAGTCCCTGGTGGGCGATCTCCTTCTCGACCAGCCGCTTGGGGATGACCCCGATGGCCTCGCCGCCCGCCGCCAGGCAGGCGTCGGCCAGACGGCCCATGAGCCCGGTGGAGGACCCGCCGTAGACCAGGCCGATCCCGCGCGCGGCCAGCTCGCGGCCCACGGCTTCGGCCGCGGCCACGTAGGCCGGGTTGTTGCCCGGATTGGACCCGAGGTAGACGCACAGGCGCTTCAGCTTGCGGCTCACGACGCCGCCTCCATGGCCTTGCGGATGTCCTCCACGAACTCGTCCACCATGGCCTCGGTGGTGGCCCAGGAGGTCATCCAGCGCACGGTCTGGTCGTGCTCGTTCCAGATGTAGAAGTAGTATTTTTTCAGCAGGATCTCCGTGGCCTTGGGCGGCAGGTGGGCGAACAGGGAGTTGCAGTCCACGGTTCCCTTGATGGTCACGCCGGGGATGGCCCCGGCCTTTTCGGCCAGCCGCTTGGCCATGGCGTTGGCGTTTTGCGCGTTCTTGAGCCACAGGTCGTCGGCCAGGTAGGCTTCGAGCTGGGCCGAGACGAAGCGCATCTTGGAGACCAGCTGCATGGCCTGCTTGCGCAGGTAGGGGAAGCCGTGGCCGATGTCCGGGTTGAGGAAGATCACGGCCTCGCCCATGAGGCAGCCGTTCTTGGTCCCGCCGAAGGACAGGAAGTCAATGTCCAGCGCCGTGGTCATGTCGAAGAAGGAGCAGTCGAGCGCGGCGCAGGCGTTGGCCAGGCGCGCCCCGTCCATGTGCACCAGCAGGTCGCGGTCGTGGGCGAACTCCACCAGGTCCTCAATCTCCTTCAGGGTGTACAGGTTGCCCACCTCGGTGGGCTGGGTGATGGAGATGACCCGGGGCTGGGAGGCGTGGACGAAGCCAATGTGCCCCAGGTAGGGGGCGATCATGCCGGGCGTGAGCTTGCCGTCCGGGGAGGGGATGGGCACCAGCTTGATGCCGCCGAAGGCCTCGGGCGCGCCGCACTCGTCGTTGTTGATGTGGGCCTGCTCGGCGCAGAGCACCGAGTTGTAGGTCTCGGTCACGGAGCGCAGGCCGAGCACGTTGGCCGCCGTGCCGGTGGTCACGTAGTGGATGCGCGCCACAGACCCGAAGAACTCCTTGAAGACCTCGTCGGTGTGGATGGACAGTTCGTCGTCGCCGTAGGACTTGAGGTGCCCCCGGTTGACGCGGACCACGGCATCCATGATGGCCGGATGGGCCCCGGAGTTGTTGTCGCTGGCAAAGGATTTCAGATCGCTCATATGTTACTCCAGTCCGAGGAAGTCCCGGACCGCGTGGGTTTGCAGAAGGTAATCGGCCAGGGTGGCATATCCCTTGGCCGCGGGATGGACATTGTCGTAGTCGGCCAGGGCCGAGGTGTAGGCGGCGGAATCCCGGAGGAAGCCGATGACCGGGACATGGGGCACGCCGAGCCGGTCGCACACGGACTCGAAGCCCAGGGAGAGCTGGACGATGTGCTCGGTCCGCTCGGGATCGCCCACGGGCATGGGGCCGATGAACAGGGTCGGCCCGATGGACATGGCCTCGGCCAGGATGGCCTCCGCGTTGTCGTAGGACAGGGCGGCGGGCACGTCGTTGGCGATGTCGGCCACCCCGAAGGAGAGGATCAGCCGGGTGTCCTGGCCGGGCAGGAAGCGGCGGGTCACCTCGGTCCGCATGCGTTCGCGGATCTTGGTGGTGGTGTTGGCCCGGACCCCGAGGTTGTACCAGGTCAGGTCATGGCCCGCGTGCATCATGGCCGAGGCGATGCGGCCCGGCCAGCCCAGCCCGGAGGCGTCGCCGCAGCCGAGCGTCAGGGAGTCGCCGATGAAAAAGGCGATCATGGTTCCCTCCTAGTCCTTGATCCGCGCGGTGACGGACGTGATGTCGATGGCGTAGGCGGCCGTGACGGCCAGGACCTTTTCGTTGTAGGGCATGGCCCGGCCCGCGTACTTGAGGGTGATCCGGTCCAGGGCGCGCAGCTTGTCCTCGCCATCGAGGGCGCGCGGTGCGCCGCCGCCCATGACCGAACGGAAGCGGTAGCCCAGCTCGCAGGCGTTTTCGTCGCTGGTCTTGAGGCGCATGTCCACGGCGGCGGAGAAGGCCAGGGGTGCTCCCGAGTCCAGGCAGGCGGCCTTGCGGCCCTTCCTGCCCGAGTGGACGTACAGGGTGTCGCCCTCGCGCGCGAAATTCACGGGCACGCAGTGCGGGCCTTCGCTGTCGTTCAGGGCCAGCCAGATGACCTCGGCCCGGTCCAGGATGTCGGCCGCCACGGCCTTGTCGTCGGTCACGCCTTTACGCATGGTTTCCTCCGGTCGTTGTGAAAACGGCAAACAGTCTAGTAATCCCCCGTGGACCCGAAGGCAACCTCCGAAGGTTCCATTTCCGTGATCATCCGGGCGGGCCGTCGTCGCCGGGCCGTAACATGGAAGGGAATCGTGCCGGGAGTTGCCCTCCATGGGAATACTGGTATACTCGCGTCGTTAACCGCAACAGGAGCCCCCCATGACCCGACCCGAGGACAGGCAACTGCCCATCCACTACGTTCTCCGTTCCTTTGACAAGTTCTTCCGCATGGAGGCCGCCGGCGGCATCGCGCTGATGGCCTGCACCGTGGTCGCCCTGATCTGGGCCAACTCGCCCTGGGCCGCATCCTACGAGGGGCTGTGGCAGACCCGGCTGACCGTGGGCGTGGGGGGCTGGGTCCTGTCCAAGCCCGCGCTTTTGTGGATCAACGACGGGCTCATGGCCATCTTCTTCTTTCTGGTGGGGCTCGAGATCAAGCGCGAACTCCTGGTGGGCGGGCTGTCCACCCCGAGCCAGACGATCATGCCCGTGGCCGCGGCCGTGGGCGGCATGGCCGTGCCCGCGCTGATCTTCTTCGGGCTGAACGCCGGTCACGAGTCCATGGCGGGCTGGGGCATCCCCATGGCCACGGACATCGCCTTCGCGTTGGGGATCATGTCCCTGCTCGGCAACCGGGTGCCCGTGGGCCTCAAGATCTTCCTGACCGCCGTGGCCATCGTGGACGACATCGGGGCCATCCTGGTCATCGCCGTCTTCTACACCGCCTCCCTGAACCTGACGGCCCTGCTGGTAGGGTTGGCGGCCCTGGCCCTGATGGCCGTGCTCAACCTGCGCTGGGGCATCCGCCACTCCATCCCGTACCTGGTCCTCGGGGTGGTGGTCTGGTTCGCCTTTCTCCTGTCCGGCATCCACGCGACCATCGCGGGCGTGCTGGCGGCCATGACCATCCCGGCCGGGACGCGCATGAACTGCGCCGCCTTCGTCTCGGAGCTGCGCGAGGCCGCCGAGGTCTTCGAGCTGGCCATCACGCCGGGCAAGAACGTCCTGACCAACAAGGAGCAGCAGATGGCCCTGCACGCCATGGAGCACGCCTACGAGGCGGCCACCACGCCGTTGCAGAACATCGAGCATGCCCTGCACCCGTGGGTCTCCTTCTTCATCATGCCGGTCTTCGCCCTGGCCAACGCGGGCGTGCCCATGGACGCCGAGGTCTTCGGCCACCTGTTCTCCCCGGTGGCCCTGGGCGTGTTCCTCGGCCTGGTGGTGGGCAAGCAGGTCGGCGTGACCGGGGCGTGCCTGCTGGTCAGCAAGCTCGGCCTGGCCCGGTTCCCGGACCGGACCACCCTGGTCCACCTGTGGGGCGCGGCCTGCCTGGCGGGCGTGGGCTTCACCATGTCCATCTTCATCGGCAACCTGGCCTTCGACGAGGGCACCTCCCTGGTGGCCCTGGCCAAGATCGCCATCCTGTTCGCCTCCCTGGTCTCGGGGATTCTCGGCTACCTGGTCCTGCGCTACCTGGCCCCGGAAGCCCCGGCCGCCGGAGCGGAGCACATCACCGACGCCTAGGCCGCCTGCGCGACAAGCAACCGAAAGCCCCCGCCGGTCATGGACCGGCGGGGGCTCTTTCGTTCCGCAGCGGGGGCTAGAAGTCGGCCAGACCCAGGGGGTCGAGCTCGGAGACCTGCACGCGCACGAAGGTGGCCACGTCGAAGAACAGGTCCTGACGGATGTCGGTCAGCCGCCAGCGGCTGCCCGTGCCGAAGGAGTTCCACAACTCGGTCTGGATGCCCTGGCGGACCTTGAAGGACAGGCTCTCCACGTCGGGTTCCGAGCCCTCCAGGTAGGTCTGCATGAGCGGCACCAGGCCGCAGGTAACGTGCTGCACGTCGATAATTTCGGGTTGGTCGGTCATGTCATTTCCCTATGCAGAAGGTATCGAAGATGGCGTTGAGGACGTCGTTCGCCGCGATCTCGCCGGTGATGGACGCGAGCACGTCGCAGGCGGTCTCCAGGCGCACGCTCAGGAGGTCGTAGGGGATTCCGGCCCCGGCGTCGGCGGCCAGGCCGGCCAGCTCGCGGTCGGCCTCTGCCAGCACGGCGGCCTGGCGGGCGTTGGGCGCGAGTTCGTCCGGGTCGGGTTGTCCCGCGCCGCGCAGGACCCGCTCGCGGATGCGCGCGGCCAGCCGGTCCAGCCCCGCGCCGGTTTTGGCCGATACGGCCAGGGTCTCGAAACCGAGGGCCGCAAGCTGTGCGCCGCCGGTCTCGTCGAAGGCGTCGAGGTCCGCTTTGTTCAGCACGGCCAGCCCCTTGTCCGGGCCCATGCGCCGGGCTGCGTCCAGGGTCTCGGCGTCGGCGGCCGCGGTCCCGTCCAGGAGGAGCAGGACCAGGGCGGCCCGGTCCCTGAGTTCGCGGCCCATCTCCAGCCCGGCGGCCTCCACGGCGTCGTCCGTGGCGCGCATGCCCGCGGTGTCGGCCAGGCGGATGGACAGCCCGTCGAGGTTCAGGGTCTCCTCAAGGTAGTCGCGAGTGGTGCCGGGGCGGTCCGTGACGATGGCCCGGTTGCGGCCGAGCAGGGCGTTCATCAGGCTGGACTTGCCCGCGTTGACCCGTCCGGCCAGGACCACCAGGGCCCCCTCGCGCCAGGCCCGGGTGCGGTCCACGGCGCGGAGCAGCCCGGCGATGTCGGCGCGCACGGCCTCGACGGTTCCGGCCAGCTCGTCCGGGGAGAGGCATTCCAGCTCCTCGTCCGGGAAATCCACAGCCACGGCCAGCTGGGCGCGCAGCCCTTCGAGCCGGGCGCGCAGGTCCGCGATCCTGCGCCCGAGCAGGCCGGACAGCTTGACCTGGGCCAGGTGCAGGGCCGCCTTGGTGGGCGCGTGGATCATCTCGGCCACGGCCTCGGCCTGGGACAGGTCCATGCGCCCGTGCATGAAGGCGCGGTAGGTGAACTCGCCGCGCTCGGCCAGGCGCGCGCCCCGGTCCAGGCATTCCTGCAGGACGGCGGCGAGCACGGTGCGTCCGCCGTGGCAGTTGAGTTCGACCACGTCCTCGCCGGTGTAGGAGTTCGGGCCGGGCATGAAGGCGCAGAGCACGTCGTCCAGGACCGCTTCGCGGGCATCGACCACCCGGCCGTGGTGCAGCCGGTAGGGCGCGAAGTCCGTGAAGGACGCGACAGCGGGTCGGAACAGGGCGCGGGCGATGGCCCGGGCGCGGGGTCCGCTGATGCGGATAATGCCCACGCCGCCGTCGCCGGGCGGGGTGGCGATGGCCGCGATGGTGTCCTGTGCGTGCCGGGGATCGAGCATGGAGATTCCTTACAGGAGCTTCGCCGGAATGGCAAAGCCGTTCAGACGTGAAAAAGGCCGCTCGGGTGAGCGGCCTTTTCGGATTCATAAGGCTTTCGAGAGTGGGGCAGCGGTGCATTTCCTCGGGCGAAGTTAAACCGGTGGCGTAGCCTAGCTACGGTGAGGATTTAACGAAGCCCGAAAAATGTGCAGATGGCCCGCTATCGGAAGCCGCGCCGTTAGTACCGTGCGCGGCCGTTATTGCTCTTGCGGCTCTTCGGGACGATGAGCACGCGCTTCATGGGACCGTCGCCCTTGGAGCGGGTGAAGACCGCCTCGTTGTCCTGCAGGGCCAGGTGGATGACCCGGCGGTGGTAGGAGGACAGGGGCTTGGTGGACTGGGTCCGGCCCAGGCTGTCCGCCTTCTCGGCCAGGTGCCAGGCGATCTGGCGGAGCTTGTCGTCCTGGCGCTCGCGGTAGTCGCCGGTGTCCACCTGGATGCGCACCGATCCCTCCATCTTGCGGGAGACCAGGCGGTTGACCAGGTACTGGATGGAGGACAGGGTCTGTCCCTCGCGGCCGATGATCAGGCCGGAGTTCTCCTCGTCGTCGATGAACACCTTGACCCGGTCGGATTCCAGGGTGATCTCCACGGGGGTCTCGCCCACGATGGGGGTCAGCAGCTCGGCCATGACCTCGCGCACGGCGGTCTCCAGGGCCGCCGGGTCGAACTCGGACATGTCGGTGCGGGGACGTTCCTCGCGCGGTTCGCGCGGTTCGCGGGGCTCCCTGGGCTCACGGGGTTCGCGCGGCTTGCGCTCGCGGGGCTCACGCGGCTTGCGTTCGCGGCCCTTCCGCTCGCCGCCCTTGGGCTGGCGGGGCTTCCGGTCGCGCTGGGCGCGGCGGGGGGCGTCGTCGTCCGGCTCGGGCCGGGCCACGTTGCCGTTGACGTCGTTGAACTCCTCCACGGGGATGAAGTTGCCGTTGGGCTCGTCCTCGTACTCCTCGACCACGTCGGCTTCCCGGATGTCCGCGATGTCCTCGATGTCGTCGAATTCGTCGTCGTCCAGGGGCTCTTCCGGCAGAGGTTCTTCCGCCCTGGCCGGGGCTTCCTCGACCCTGGGCTCGGCCTTGGGCTTGGCCTGGCGTTTGGGCCTGGACGGCTTGGTCTCGCCGTTGAGGATGTCGGAGGCGTTCACCTGGGCGCGCGGCCGGGCCTGGACCTTGGCCTTCTTCACGCCCATGATGCCGAAGATGCCGGAGGAGCCTCCGGCCAGGATCTCGATTTCCAGGCGTTCGCGTTGCAGGTTGAAATAGTCACATGCGCTTTCGATTGCTTCGTCCAGGTCCTTGCCCTGGAATTCCTTGAAGTCGCTCATTCTCGTATCCTTATCAAGCCGGGGTGATGAAGCCCCCCGGAGGCGTTAGTCGTTGCTCGCGGCGGTCTTGACCCTGGACTTCCTGGCGATCATCAACTGCTGTCCGATGGACAGGAGGTTGTTGAACAGCCAGTAGATGACCAGGCCCGAGGGGAACTGGAGGAACATGAAGGTGAAGACCAGCGGCATGATGAGCATGATCTTCTGCTGCGTGGGATCGCCCGCGCTCGGGGTCATCTTCTGTTGCAGGAACATGGACGCGCCCATGATGATCGGCGAGATGTAGTACGGGTCCTTGGCGGACAGGTCGGCCAGCCAGGGCAGGTCGGTGAAGGGCAGGTGCGCGATGAACGGCGCGTGGCGAAGTTCCACGGCGCCGAGCAGGGCCTTGTACAGGCCGAAGAAGACAGGAATCTGCACGACCATGGGCAGGCAGCCGCCCATGGGGTTGACCTTGTACGTCTTGTACAGGGCCATGGTCTCCTGGTTGAGGCGCTGCTTGTCGTCGCCGTACTTCTCGCGCAGCTTGGCGACCATGGGCTGGAGCTTCTTCATCTTTTCCATGGAGCCGTAGCTCTTCTGGGACAGGGGCCAGAAGATCAGCTTGATGATCACGGTCAGGATGATGATGGCCACGCCGTAGTTGCCGACGAAGCCGTAGAAGAAGTTCAGGCCCACCAGCAGGGGCTTGGCCAGGAAGTCGAACCAGCCGAAGTTCACGGCGTCGGCCAGGTCGTTGGGCATGGCGTTCAGCATCTTGCGGTCCGTGGGACCGACGAAGTAGCTGGTCTTGAGGGTCTTGGCCACGTTGGGCATGAAGGTGGCCTTGTCGGTCACGGCCATGCGGAAGATGTCGTCCTGCACGCCGCCGGACAGGGAGGCGTTCTCGCCGCCGGGAATGACCGCGAACAGGAAGTAGTTGGACTCGATGGCCCCCCACTTGAGGTCGGCCGGGGCCGTGATGCCGTCCTTCTTGAGGTCGTCGCGGTCGGTCATCTCCTTGCGCGTGTCCTTGGTCAGGTAGGCGATCTTGGTCGGGTTGTAGCGGTCGTCCTCGTCGGACATGGACTTGGCCGCGGCGGTGAAGGACAGGGCGCCCTCGGCCCCGGTGCCGGTCAGGTTGGTGACCGTGGCGGACTCGTCGATGAGATAGGTGTCCGGGTGGAAGGTCAGGACCCGCTCGATGCGGTAGCCGTCCACCTGGCCGGTGAAGGTCAGGGTCTTGGTGCCGTCACCCTCGGCCAGGGTCAGGTCGGAGCCGGAGAAGGCCCATTTGCCGCGCTTCCAGGTGTGGTATTCCTTGTCGTTCAGGGTCAGGATCAGGCCCAGCGGCCCCTTGGCGAAGGCGTTGGGACCGACCAGGTCCACGAACGGTGAGTCCTTCTGGATGGTCTCGCGGTAGTTCTTGAGGATGAACTTTTCGAGCACGCCGCCCTGGGAAGTGAACACGGCGGTGTACAGCGGGGTGTCCACCGTGACGGACACGCCGTCGGTGGGCACGAAATCGGCAACGGGAGCAGCTTCCTTGGCGAGTTCGGCTGCGTCTTGGGTCTTCTGGGTGAGGGCGGCCGTCTTCTGCTCGGCCTCGGCGGCCTTGCGGGCCATTTCCGCCTTTTGTTCCGCCGAGGGCCCGGTGAGATATTGCCATCCGAAGAGGACAATGAAGCTCAGGACCAGGGCAATTACAAGACGGATTTGCTCCTTCTTCTCCATGGGGTGAATCTCGCTTTGGTTTTGGAATCGGGCCAAACGGCCGGGACGGGGTCAAATCCCCCGCGGCATAGAGGCTGGCAACGAAGGAGACGCCAAAGCGTAAGAAGGCTCCCCTTGAAGGCGCCGTGGCGGATCAGGGCTTCCTTGGCGTACTCGGAGCACGTCGGATGGAACCTGCACGCCGGAGGCAGCAAGGGGGAGATGAGTTTTTGGTAAAACCAAATGAGCGCCAGAAAAATGGAGCGCATCATTTCCTCTCTAAGAGGCCGCCGCTTCCGCCCGCAAACGGCTTAAAAGCGGGGTAAACTCTTCTGTGGCGAGGGCGAGGGTCAGCTGCTTGGCCTCAAGGTTCCGCTTCGGAACAACGACGACATCCAGAGGCAAATCAAAATCGAATTGATGCAGCCTGAAATACTCGCGCACCACCCTCTTTATACGGTTGCGCGCCACTGCATGCCCCATCTTTTTACTGACAGTCAGCCCCAGACGTATACCGGGTCCGGGGCTGCTGCGCTTGAGGATGAACAGGATGAAACTTCGGGTGAAATGCTTCTTGCCCTGTTCGTAACAAGCTTTGAATTCAGGGCTTCTGAGCAGCCGGCGCTCCTTGTTCCAAGCTAGACGGCTAATCTCTTACGACCTTTTGCGCGGCGGCGGGCAAGCACCTTGCGACCGTTTTTGGTGCGGGAGCGCACCAGGAAACCGTGAGTTCTTTTGCGACGGCATTTGCTGGGCTGATACGTGCGTTTCATATCGGTAATCTCCTGAAGAGTGAAATTTTGTTGGAAGTTGCGTTGAACGGAAGCATATAACCGCTGCCACCGGGACCGTCAAGCGCTATTTTCACGGTCGTTCCGGGACCCCGCTTCCGGCCGGGCGGGTTTTCTGCTACAAGCTTTTTCACCGCTTGGCGAGTGAAAAAACGACCGTTTTCCCAATTGCCACAATTTACCCTTCTAAGGAAGTATATATCGGAGACAGCATGGACAAGCCCATGGACAACTACTGGCGTCTGAACCTCGCCGATCTCAAGGAACAGCTCGAACACAACGGCTTCGACGTGTACATGGCCGACACCCCGGCCGGGGCGCGCGAGGTCGTGGTCAACGAGATCCTGCCGGACATCCGGCCCAAAACCGTGTCCTGGGGCGGGTCCGCCACCCTGGCCGCCTCCGGCCTGTACGACTACCTGCGCGACAGCCCGGACTACGAAGCCCTGGACACCTGGGACCAGTCCCTGTCCACCGAGGACAAGTACGAGCTGCGCCGCCGCGCCCTGCTGGCGGACTGCTTCTTCACCGGGACCAACGCCGTGACCCGCGAGGGCCACCTGGTCAACCTCGACATGTACGGCAACCGCGTGGGGGCCATCACCTTCGGCCCGCGCAACGTGGTCCTGCTCATCGGCCGCAACAAGCTCGTGCCCGACCTGGAACGGGCCATGGAGCGGATCAAGGAGTACGTGGCGCCCGTCAACACCATGCGCCTGAACATGAAGACCCCCTGCGTCAAGACCGGCTACTGCATGGACTGCTCCTCGCCCGACCGCATCTGCAACGTCTGGACGATCACCGAAAAATCCTTCCCCAAAGGCCGCATCAAAATCGTTCTCATCAACGCCGACGAGGGGTTTTAAGGGGGAGGCCTCCGGCGGCCGGGGGAAGGGGAGAGGGAAACCCTTTGAGAAAAGGGTTTCCCTCTCCCCTTCCCCCGGACCCCCATCCCCTCTTCCTTCCTAAACTTTTTAGTGCCGCTTTGCGGGGTTTGGTGTGGATGAGGGGTGTTCCTAAAATGTTCATAACCGGGGGTGGTGTGGAAAAAATGTTCGTAAACGTGTTCGTATGTTGTTCCGTGTTTGGAACATCGGTTCGGAGGGGCTGGTGATGGGCGGGAAGCATCTTTCCTCGGAGCGCGGCTACCGGCGCATGGTCCGAGCCCGGGAGGGCGAGGTCCGCTTTCAGGTGGCCGTGGAGCAGACCGACCTGCTCGTGGTCGCCGAGCTGGACCTGCGCGACGAGATCGCGGCCTTCGTGACCAAGGTGCGCGGCGATATCAAGAACTGGATTCTCTTTCACCGGGAGTTCGCCGAGAGCCTGACGCCCGTGGCCGTTCCTGATACCGCGCCGGACATCGTCCGGGCCATGGCCGACGCGGCCGCATCGTGCGGAGTGGGGCCCATGGCCGCCGTGGCCGGGGCCGTGGCCCAGGCCGTGGGCGAGGCCTTCGCGCCGCGCAGCCCGAACATCCTGGTGGAGAACGGCGGGGACACCTACCTGTGCTCCACGCGCGAACGGGTGGTCGCCCTGCTGGCCGAGCCCGAGTCCGGGGCGTCCATCGGCCTGCGCCTGGCGGCCGACGCCTTTCCCGTGGCCCTGTGCGCCTCCAGCGGGACCATCGGCCATTCCCTGAGCCTCGGGACCGGCGACCTGGTGGCCGTGCGCGCCCGGGACGCCCGGCTGGCCGACGCCGCGGCCACGGCCCTGGGCAATCTGCTCCACTCGGAAAAGGATCTGGACCGGGTCCTGAAGCGGGCCCGCGAACTGGCCCCCCACGGGCTGGACGGGGTCTTCGCCCAGTTCGACGCCAAGGTGGCCGCCTGGGGCGATCTGGAACTGGTGGCCCTGGACTAGGCCGGGCTCAGAGCCACTGGCCGTAAATCCACAGGTCCGTGGTCCGGCCCCACTTGCGGACCACCCCCCGGCGCACGCCCTCCAGGCGGAAGCCGGTCTTCTCCAGCACTCGGCGCGAGGCCGGATTCCAGCCGAAGCAGGTGGCCGTGAGCTGTTCGATGGCGGTCTGGTCGCGCATGTAGCGGACCAGCTCGGTGACGACCTCGGTGGCCAGCCCCCGGCCCCAGAGAGACGGGTCGAGCCAGTAGCCCGTGGTGGCCGTGTGCGCCTCCACGCCCTCGCCCCGGACGGTCCCGCAGCTGCCCGCCAGCTCCCCGTCGAGGAAGACCGCGAACTGCCACTTGTCTTCGCCCGCGCCGTCGCGGCTCCAGCGGACCAGCCGTTTGGCCGCCGTCTCGTCAAAGGGGTGGGGAAAGCGGAAGGAGGTGTTCCAGGAGATGTCCCGCGTGCTGGCCACGGGCGGGATCAGGGGCGTGTCCTCCGCGCGCCACGGGCGCAGCAGGCAGCGGTCCGTGCGCAGGACGGTGCGCAGGAAGTCGGTCACGCCTCCTCCCGGTTGCGCATGACCGCACCGAGCAGGTCCCGCTCCCGGATGCGGATGATGCGCACGTCGTCCGCGTCCCGGCCGATGGCCACCAGACCCTGGTCGGCCAGGCCGTGGAGATAGCCCTCGATGCGCTCCGGTCCGGCGACGAAGGCCTCGGCCAGGCTCCTGACCGTGGCGTCGTACTTCAGCTCCGTCGTGCCGCAGGCGGAGAAGAGGTCGAGGATGCGGACCACGCCGAGCCCCACGGACGGGACCTTCATGGCCTTGCGCGTGGTGGCCTTGAGCCGGTTGACCAGCACGGTTATGATCGAGGCGATGACCCTGGGCGATTGGCGCATGAATTCCTCCAGGTCGTCGCGCGTGACCACGATGACCTTGGAGTCCTCCAGGGCGATGGCCGTGGCCGTGCGCACGCCGTCGTCCAGGAACAGGGCCATCTCGCCGAAGATGGAGATGGGCTTGAGTATGGCGAAGACCTTCTTGCGGTCCGCCACGGTGCCGGAAATCTCGATCCTGCCCTCGGTCAGGATGTAGGCGGCGTCGCCCTTGCCGCCCTCGGTGAAGACCACGTTGTGCCTGAGCACGTTGCGCATCAGGTAGTTCCCGCGCGAGACCGGTTTCAACTGGACGTTCTGCTGGGTGATCATGGACACGGCGGGGTTCCTTTTCCCTTGTTGCGGATGATTGCTGCCGGCTGTCCGGCGACCGCGCCGGTCAGCGCAGGACCACCGAGTTGCGGCCCGATTCCTTGGCCTTGTACAGGGCCTCGTCGGCCCGCTTGAGCAGTTCGTTGATGGAGTCCTCGGCGTTCAGGGCCGCCACCCCGATGGACACGGTCACGGCCATGTCGCCGACCTCGGTGGAGACGGGTTTGGACGCGGTCATGGCCCGGATGCGTTCGGCCACCTCCACGGCCCGTTCGGCGTCGGTCTCCACCAGCAGGGCGGCGAACTCCTCGCCGCCCATGCGGGCGAAGACGTCGGTCTTGCGGGAATCGGCCCTGCAGCGCAGGGCGAAGGTGCGCAGGACCTCGTCCCCGATGGCGTGGCCGTGGGAGTCGTTGACCTCCTTGAAGTGGTCGAGGTCGCACATGAGCACGGCCAGGGGGCGGTTGAACCGCCTGGCCCGCGCCAGTTCGTGCCGGGCCCGCTGGAAAAAGGCGTGGCGGTTGTATGCCCCGGTCAGCTGGTCGCGGGTGGCCATGCGTTCGAGGCGTGCCTCCAGCCGCCGCTTCTCGGTGACGTCGTGGACGATGGAGTAGTGCAGCTGGCGGCGGCCCAGGGAGACCGGTCCGGTGAAGACCTCCACGTCCCGCCGGGTGCCGTCCTTGAGGGTGTGCACGTGCTTGAAATAGTTGCGCCGCTCTTCGGACGCCGCCTTGAGCTCCCGGTACATCTGGTCGTCGCTCATGCAGTCCAGCTGGCGGATGGTCATGGAGGTCAGTTCCTCGTTGCTGTAGCCGTAGTATCGGCAGGCCGCCGGATTGACGAACTGGATGGTCGAGTCCAGGGGGTCGTGCAGGATCATGACCGCCTTGTTCTCCTCGAAGAAGGCGCGGTGCAGTTCGTCGCGTTCCGCCATGGCCCGCTCGGCCGCCACCTGGTCCGTGACGTCCTGCATGATGCCGTTGAAGAACCCCTCGGGGGTCAGCCGTCCCGAGAGCTCGGCCCACAGGCGCGTGTCGTCCAGGCGGCGCAGTTGGAGCCGGAAGCGGGAGACCTCCCCGTCCCGGCGCAGGAGCTCCCACAGCCGGTTCCGGTCCTCGGGGTGCACGTAGTGGTTCAGGGCGCTGACCCTGACCATGCTGCCGGTGGACGGGTAGCCCATGATGTCGGCCACGGTCCTGTTGCCCTCGATGACCATGCCGTCCGGCGCGATGAGGTAGATGCCCACCAGAGCGTTCTCGAAGAGCTGGCGGTAGCGCTTCTCGCTGTCGGCCAGGGCCGCCTCCTTGGCCGCGATGTGCCGCAGGGTGGCGTTGTGGGCTTCGATGACCTCGCCGATCTCGTCGTCGCTGCGCCAGTCCGCCTCGGTCCAGCGGCCGGTCTCCCCGGTGGTGCGGATGGCGGCCAGCAGCGCATCGAGCGGGCGGCTCACGGTCCGGTGGAAGGCGAAGACCGCCCCGGCCAGGGTCACGGCGATGATCGCCAGGTAGGAGATCATCTGCCACAGGAACTCCTGGCGGAAGCGCCGCTCCGCAAAGGTGTGCGTGTAGTGGATGGCCAGCCTGCCCATGTCCGCGCGGGTCCCGTCCGGCATGCGCCGGTAGATGTCCCGCCACACGGTCTTGAGCCCGTCCACCCGGTCCTCCGGCGTGATGCCGTAGGACAGGAAGAGGTCGCCCTTCTCGTCGTAAATCTCGGCCCCGAGCATGGCCGGGTTGCTGGAGATGGTCGCCAGGGCGCTGACCATCTCCTCGGTCTGGTAGTTCCACAGCAGCCCGTCCAGCACGCGGCTGGTGGCCGTGGCGAAGACGCCGACGTCGGTGTCGATCTTGGTCATGGCGTCGTGCCGGGTGAAGTTCCCGACCACGAGCATGAGCGTCAGAGTACCCACCACCAGAAGCGGCAGGATGCGCACCAGGAACTTGAAGACCAGGGACCTGGCGTCGAACATGCCGGGCGGCCCCGGGCGGGGGGCGTCGGCCCGTTCGGCCTGTCTGTCCGGAGGTGCGGCCATGGGCGGTCGCTCCCTACGCGAGCTTGCTTTCCACGCTGTGGAGTTTCTGGCTCATGCCGTCGTCGCGGCCCTTGCGGGCGTCCACCTTGATGGTCATGTACAGCCGGTCCGAGTCCTTCGCGATGGCGCGGTAGCAGCCGTCCACCACCTTCATGACGTCGTCCCATTCGCCTTCGATGCTGGTGCCCATGGGGCAGAGGCGGTATTTCAGCCCGGACTCCTTGATGACGTTCAGGGCGCGGGAGACGTAGGTGCTCAGGCCGGAACCGCCCTTGTCCAGGGGAAAGATGGAAAGATCAATGATGACACCCATGGAAAGGTCCTCCTCGGATTGTTGATTCGGCTCCTGTTCTAGCCGAATTGTACCCGGAGTGGAAGAATGGAATCAATTATTGTTTGTTTTGTCATTTTCCGACTCTTGCGGGCGGAAGTCGGCCGTTCCGAGGGGGGCGGTTCGGGCGGCCGGGCCGGTGCGACCCACGGCCCGCCGGGGCTTGCGGACAGGACGTCCTGTGATTTTTGTCACGTGTTCTCGTCTGGACCCTAGCTTGCCGATTCGCTTGAAAGTTTTTTGAAGTTGCCTATTGATTTTGTTTGTAAAGCGCGATAGGACTTTGTTAATTAATTTTTCCGGGGGGTTATAGCACGAACTCGGAAAAAGAATGTTGATCGTGTCACTTTTTTGTTAATCGTGGCAAAGAGACGGTCTAGGTCCGAGTTCGGGCGTGTGCCCGGCGGTTGTGCTGGGAATAACGGTGTTCTCAGCATAACAGACTCATTTTATTACGGAGGTGTTCTATGAAATTTTCCGTAGGTCATGGCAAGGAAGGTGCCGTGGAACGGCTGGAAAAGCGCGGTGTCTCCCGGCGTGATTTCATGAAGTTCTGCGGAACCGTGGCCGCAGTGATGGGCATGGGTCCGGCTTTCGCCCCGAAAGTCGCCGAGGCCCTCACAGCTGACAACAGGCCCAACGTGGTCTGGCTGCACAACGCCGAATGCACCGGGTGTTCGGAATCCATCCTGAGAACCGTCGAGCCTTACATCGACGCCCTCATCCTGGACTACATCTCGCTGAACTACCATGAAACCATCATGGCCGCAGCGGGTCACGCCGCCGAAAAGGCCCTGTGGGATACGGTCAACGGCGGCAACTACGTGGCCGTCATCGAGGGCGGCGTTCCGACCGCTCCGGCCGGTACCGCCAACGAGGCCGGCGCTTACGGCAAGGTCGGCGGGCACACCATGCTCGACACGACCACCAAGGTCGTCAACGGCGCCGCCGCGACCATCACGTACGGCACCTGCGCCTCCTACGGCGGCGTGCAGAAGGCCGCCCCGAACCCGACCGCTGCCAAGGGCATCGGCGAACTGTTCCCGGGCAAGGCCATCATCAACGTGCCCGGCTGCCCGCCGAACCCGTTCTCCCTGGTCGGCACCATCGTGCACTTCCTCACCAAGGGTGTTCCCGAGCTCGACGCCGTCGGCCGTCCGATCCCCTTCTACGGCGAGACCGTGCACGACAACTGCCCGAGGCAGGCGCATTTCGACGCTGACGAATTCGCACCTTCCTTCGGTTCCGAAGAAGCCCGCAAGGGCTGGTGTCTGCGTAAACTCGGTTGTCGTGGTCCCGAGACCTTCAACAACTGCCCCACGGTCAAGTTCAACCAGTACAACTGGCCTGTTCAGTCCGGCCATCCCTGCATCGGCTGCTCGCAGCCCGATTTCTGGGACGGCGCCGACTGGGATGGCGAGACCTACTTCTACAGCGACCTGACCCAGCTCTAATGGGTTGTCGCCAGGTTTCGTTCAACTAACGCAGACTGAATCAGAATTCTTAAGGAGGATACAATATGTCTGGTTGCTCCCCCAAAGCCGCCCCGATGGCGCACGGGAAACACGACGTAGTAGTTGATCCGGTCACCAGGATCGAGGGTCACCTGCGCATCGAGGCCGTGGTCGAAGATGGCAAAATCGTTGACGTCCGCAGCAGCTCCCAGCTGTTCCGCGGTCTGGAGATCATCCTGAAAGGCCGTGATCCCCGCGATGCCCAGCACTTCACCCAGCGCTCCTGCGGCGTCTGCACCTACGTGCACGCGCTCGCTTCCATCCGTTGCGTCGACAACGCCGTCGGCGTGGACAAGGAACTGCCCCACAACGCCACCATCATCCGCAACCTGGTGATGGCCGCGCAGTTCATGCATGACCATATCGTGCACTTCTATCACCTGCATGCCCTGGACTTCGTTGACGTCACCGGCTGTCTGTCCGCCGACGTCAGCAAGACCGCCGAAATCGCCGCCGCCGTCGCCAAGACCGTGCGCCCCGATCCCAAGATCGTCTCCTCCAAGGAAGACCTTCAGAAGACCAAGGACACCGTCAAGAGCATCGTCGACTCCGGCCGTCTGGGCATCTTCACCAACGCTTACTTCCTCGGCGGCCACCCGGCCTACGTCCTGCCGCCCGAGGTCAACCTGCTGGCCACCAACCACTACCTCAACGCCCTGCACCTGCAGGTCAAGGCCGCCCGGGCCATGGCAGTGTTCGGCGCCAAGAACCCGCACACCCAGTTCACCGTCATGGGTGGCGTGACCTGCTACGAAGGCCTGACCGACAAGTACATCAATGACTTCCTGGCTCTGTACGCGGACATCAAGGACTTCATCCTCGACTGCTACATCCCGGACCTCATCGCCGTTGCCGGCTACTACAAGGACTGGGCCAAGATCGGCGGCACCACCAACTTCATGAGCTTCGGCGAATACCCGGCTCAGGGTGGCGAGGCCGACCTGAACTCCCGGTACATCAAACCCGGCGTCATCTTCGACCGCAAGATCACCGACGTCATGGCCTTTGATCCGACCAAGATCGAAGAGCACGTCAAGCACTCCTGGTACAAGGACGACACGCCCAAGCATCCCTACGCCGGCGTCACCGATCCCATGTACACCAGCCTGGACGACAAGGCGAAGTACTCCTGGATGAAGGCTCCCCGCTACGACGGCAGAGCCACCGAGGTCGGCCCCCTGGCCACCTGTCTGGTCAACTACGGCCTGGGTCATCCCGAGTTCGTCAAGTACGTCAACTTCGTGCTCGGCAAACTGGAAGTCGGCCCGGATGCCCTGTTCTCGACCCTGGGCCGCACCGGCGCCCGCGGTATCGAGTGCCTGATCACCTGCCTGAAGACCGAAGACATGGTCAACGATCTGAAGGAGAACATCGCCAAGGGCAACCTCGACATCTGCAAGGATTGGGACATGCCCTCCGAGGCGCAGGGCGTCGGCTTCGTCAACGCCCCCCGCGGCGGCCTGAGCCACTGGATGAGCATCAAGGGCGGCAAGATCGACAACTTCCAGCTCGTGGTCCCGTCCACCTGGAACCTCGGTCCCCGCTGCGACAACAACATCCCCGGCCCGACCGAAGAGGCCCTGCTGGACAACACCCCGATCGCCGATCCGGAACGCCCGGTCGAGATCCTGCGTACCGTCCACTCCTATGACCCCTGCATCGCCTGCGGCGTGCATGTCATTGATAACAAGACCGGTAACGTCAAGAAGTTCCGCGTCCTGTAATTGCGCAGGCGCGAACGCGCGAAAAAATAGAGGCCCGGCTTATGCCGGGCCTCTTTTTTTCGGGCTTGCGCCTGCGGGCGGCGGCTTCGGATGGCGGGCCATCCGCACATTTGCCGCTTCGGGCGGCGGCTTCGGATGGCGGGCCATCCGCACATTTGCCGCTTCGGGCGGCGGCTTCGGATAGCGGGCCATCCGCACATTTTCCGAGGGGGGATTTGATCCTCACGTAGGGGGGCTACGCTGCGGTCAAATCCCCCCTCGGAAAATGCACGGCTGACCCACTCTGCGAAGCCTCGATCCGTGCGGGATCGGGGGTGGGGAGGGGCGCGGGAGGGGGGCTGGCGGGAGGCCGTGCGGTCGCGTCGCTGTTGGGTGGCTGCGCCGCCCAAGGCGCTTGAGATGTCGAGGGGGGAGTGGTGCGCGAGCGTCGCTGTCGGGCGGCTGCGCCACCCGAATCGCTGGGGCGTCGTGAAGAGATGGGGGGCGATGGGGTGGTGCGGGTGCGTCGTTGTCGGGCGGCTGCGCCGCCCGAATCGCTAGGGGCGGCGAAGGGGGAATGACGGCATCTGGTTGGGGGGGCGGGTTTGACCTTTGGGTGGTTGGTGGGCTAGGGGTTGGGGTATGCGGAGAGGAGAGAAACTTGGCGTGGTGGGGCGCGGGGTGCGGTATGTGAAGGCCGCGCCGTGGCCGTATGTGACCGGGAGCGGGGCGCTTTTGCTCGCCCTTGGGCTGAAGGGAGCCGGGGTGGCCCATTGGTCGGCCGGGAATGCGGCGGCCGGTGTTGCCCTGGGCTGGTGGGGGGGGTGCTGGCTGGTGGTCGCCTTCTTCGCCCTGGCCGACGGCGTGTCGCGGCATCGGGAGTACCGCCGGATCAAGGGGATGCTCCTGCGCTACGGGTTCAGCGAGCGCATCCTGCGGCCGCTTGCACGGTCGCGCTGCCAGCGGGACGCCGCCCTGCACGCGGCCCGGGAGACCGGGCATCTGGACCGCGCCCGGGCCTACTTCCACGGGCTCGGCTACCGCTGGTACCACATCCTGCCGGACCTGGTGGTCCGCAACCCGCTGGCCTTCGCCAGCCCGACTTTTCTGCGCACCTCGTTCCTGCCCGGCCGGAAGCGGCGCGTCCGGCCGTAACGACCTCGCTGGAGAGCAACATGGGATACGTCTATCTGGCCCTGGCCATCGTCTGCGAAGTCATCGGCACCACCGCGCTCCAGGCGAGCGACGGGTTCACCCGCCTCGGCCCGTCCGCCGTGGTGGTGGCCGGGTACGGGCTGGCCTTCTTCCTCCTGGCCCTGGTCCTGCGGACCATCCCCATGGGCGTGGCCTACGCCATCTGGGCGGGGCTCGGCATCGTGCTCATCGGCCTGGCCGGGGTGGTCGTCTACAAGCAGTCCCTGGACCTTCCGGCCATGCTCGGCATGGGCCTGATCGTGGCCGGGGTGGCGGTCATCAACATCTTTTCCAAGACCGTGAGCCACTAACTTCCGCACCCGGCACGCAAAAAGGCCCGGAACGGTTTCGTTCCGGGCCTTTTCGCGCGTCCGACGGGACGGCTGGGACGGCTAGAGCATCTCGTGTTGATAGTTCTCGCCGCCCAGGAGTTCGACCATGTCGCGGAGGATCTTGAGGCTTTCCTCCGCCTCCTTGGGGTCGAGCTTGCGCAGGGCGAACCCGGCGTGGATGATGATGTAGTCGCCGATGTGCACGTCCTCGTCCATGAGCATGATGGACGCCTGGACCGTGGTGTCGCCTTCGCCCACCTTGCAGGTGGCGACGCCGTCACTGATTTCAAGAATTTCTGCTGGTATCGCGAGGCACATAGATCTTCTCCGTTGCGGGGTTCTTGTCCGTCCGAAGGGCGTAGGAGCCGCCCGCGCGCTCCACTTCATCGAGGACCAGGGCTTCCATCTGCGGCAGCCGGGCCGTGAGCTCCGGGGACAGGGCGGCGGACATGTCGTGGTAGTTGACCGGCTCGATGCCGAAGAGAACCACCTCGTCCGGGACGTTTCCGATGATGCTACACTGGGCCAGCGTATCGAGCAAGTCGGTCTGGTGCAGGGAATTCTTGAAGGCGCACGCCTTGTTCAAATCCTCGCCCAGCAGGCGGAATATCTCGCCCGGCTCGCCGTCGTTGAGCACGATGTCCACGATGATCAGGTAGTCCGACTCCATGATCGGGCCCATGAGCTTGAGTCCCAGGGTGCCGCCGTCGAGCACGGTGACGTTGTCGGAAAACTGGTATTTCTGCTCCAGATCCTCGGCCACCCGGACGCCGAAGCCTTCGTCGGTGAACAGGATGTTGCCGACGCCCAGGATGAGAATGCGTGTATCTTTTTCAGGCATGGCTTTCACTTAGTAGAGAGCCAAGGTTTTCGCAAGGTCTAAAACGGAAAACCATGCCCGAACCGGGCCCGAAACGCCGTTCGGGGCCGGACGCGCGGCCCGTTCGTCGCCTCTTCAGCGTGTGGCCCGGCCGCCTCCTCAGCGCGTGGCGTAATAGAGGGAGCTGACCTGGCCGCCAGGCAGGTTCTGGTGGGACTCCACGTGCAGGATGCGTCCGCCCGCCGAGGCCACCACCCGCTCCACGGTCTCCACCGGAATGGCGTGGGTCTCGCTGTAGGGCCGTTGGGCCGCCAGGGCCGCACCCTGGGTCCCGCTCGTGGCGGGAAGGACCAGGACCGCGACCGAACACTGCGCCTCTTCGGGGGCGGCCAGGGAGCATCCCCGGTAATCCAGGGCCGTGAGGGCCAGGGCGTAGTTGCCGGGCGCGGCCGGGGAGGCGGCCCGGTAGTCCATGTCCAGGGACTCGCCCGGTCCGAGCACCGTGCCGGGCAGGTTCATGCGGCCGTGGTTCTGGGCCAGCTCGTCGGTGTCGAGGTTGTACCAGTGATGGATCAGGCGCACGGGCGCGTTGGTCCGCTTGTCCATGCCGATGGAGTGCGCGCCGGTATTGGTCACGCGCACGGGCACGGTCAGCCGGGTGCCGTGCTCCATGGACAGGGGGCCGGGGCCGGTGGACAGGGCGCACGACACGCCCTCCTCGGGATAGGCGTAGACCGCCGGGGCGCTGGGACAGTGGAAGGCGGCCAGGCCGCCGGGCTTGAGCACGCGGAGGAACTCGGCGATGTAACGGATCGCCACCTCGGGCCGGATGTGCTGGAGTACGTGGGCGGTGTGGACCATGTCGAAGCTTCCGTTCGGGAACAGGCCGAGGTCGTCGGTCTCGTTGAGGCGATACACGCAGCGCGCGCCGAACCGGTTGTACTCCTTGGCCCTGGCGATCATGGACGGGGCGATGTCCACGCCCACGCAGGTCTTGAAATGGTCGCACAGGGGCTGCGTCAATCTTCCGACTCCGCAGCCGAAGTCCAGGGCGGCCCCCCGGCCCGCAGGCAGGCCGTTGGTTTCCATCCACTGGACGATGCGCGCCACGTAGCGCGTGCCGGTTTCAAAAAACTCCTGGACATCCCAGCCGTTATCCACCTTGTCGGGCTGTGAGGCCACGGCCCACAGGGGGTCTTCCCGGCCGAAGGTGTTCCAGTTCCGTTGCAGTTCCTGCAGGTACACGGTCGCGCTCCTTTACGCCCGGCGGATCGTTTCGCGGGCGTCCGGAAAAGGATTGCACGACCCATGCCACGGGCGGAGCGGAGTGAGATGTGGTGGGAGAAAGCGCGGCGCGGGCCGGGACGCGATAGTCCCGGCCCGCTTCGCGGAGCGGCTAGAGGACGGCCTCGATGAGCCGGGGGCCCTTGGCGCTCAGGGCGGCGCGCAGGGCGTCGGCGAACCCCTGGGTGGTCTCGGCGCGCACGGCCTCTACGCCCAAGCCTTCGGCGATGCGCACCCAGTCCAGGGACGGGTTGTGCAGGTCCAGGAGGGCCAGGGCCTTGTCGCCCTTGGACGCGGCCCGGACCAGCTTGAGTTCCTGGTTGAGGACGGCGTAGGAGCGGTTGGCGTAGAGCACGGTGACCACGTCCAGGTTCTCGCGGGCCTGGGTCCACAGGGACTGCACCGTGTACATGGCGCTGCCGTCGCCCTCGAGGCAGACCACCTTGCGGTCCGGCGCGGCCACGGCGGCCCCGGTGGAGAGCGGCAGGATGCCGCCGATGGAGCCGCCGGTCAGGGCCAGGTAGTCGTGGGGCGCGGCCTGGGCGAGCATGTTGGCGTAGGGCAGGGTGGAGGTGATGCCTTCGTCCGTGACGATGGCGTTCTCGGGCAGCAGGGCGGCCACGATGCGCATGGCGGCCTCGGCGGTCAGCGGGCCGTCGGCGGGCAGGCTGGGCGGGGCGAGCTCGACCATGGGGCAGTCGGGCGCGGCGTCCACCGCCTCGGCCAGGCGGATGAGCGCGCTGTTGCCGTCCTCGCTGGCGTGGGCCAGGGTCAGGATGGCGCAGTGGGGCGGGGTCAGCCAGCTCTCCTGGCCGGGATAGGCGAAGAAGGAGACCGGCGACTCGGCCCCGACCAGCAGGAGCTGCTCGAATTCGTCGAGCCGGGCCAGGACGTCCTTGCCCCGGTAGGGCAGCCGCTCGACCACGGGCGCGCCCGCGCCGGAGCGCATGCGCGGGGTGAAGGTGTCGCAGAACAGGGTGGCCCCGGTCTTGGCCGCAACGCACCCGGCGGCATTGAGGCCGTCGCCGTAGAGCACGGCCCCGCGCAGGAGGATGGCGGTCTTCTTGCCATTGGTCAGGGCCTTGGCGGCGCCCTCGATGGCGTCCTGGTACACGGGCGCGGGGCCGGGCGCTTCCAGTCCGGGCGCGGGCCGCTCGGCCGGGAGCCAGGCCGTGTCCGCGGGCAGGATCAGGGTGGCCACCTGACCCGGGGCCACGCGCGCGGCGCGGACCGCCTCGGCCGCGTCCAGGGCCACGCTGCGGGCGCTGCGCGGACGGCGTACCCAGTGGGAGATGGCCTCGGCGAAGCCGACCACGTTGGAGGTCAGGGGCGCGTCGTAACGCTCGTGGTAGGTGGCGTGGTCGCCGACGATGTTGACCACCGGGGACTGGCCCTTGCGGGCGTTGTGCAGGTTGGCCATGCCGTTGGCGAAGCCGGGGCCGAGGTGGAGCAGGGTGCAGGCGGGCTTGCCGGTCATGCGCGCGTAGCCGTCGGCCGCGCCCGTGGCCACGCCCTCGAACAGGCAGAGGACCGCGCGCATGCCGGGGATGCGGTCCAGGGCGGAGACGAAGTGCATCTCCGAGGTGCCGGGGTTGGCGAAGCAGACCTCCACGCCGCTGTTGACCAGCGTGGCGACCAGGCTGTCCGCGCCGTTGCATTCCATGCATTGGCCGGTTTCGGTGATTTCGGGGGTATGTTGAGGCATGTGGCGACTCCTTGGTTCAGGGTGTTGCGGAGTATGGTGTCCGGGCGGGGCCGGAGGCGTGTGTCCGAAGGGTCAGGCGTCCCGGAGCCGGGACGGGCGATCTCTGGCGGGCGGGGGCCCGGCGGAAAACGGTTTCCGCCATGAAAGAGGGTAGCCAAGGGAGCGACGGGGGTCAAGCCGGGCACGGGCCGCCCAAGAAAAACGGCGGGCCGCGACGCATGGTCGCGGCCCGCCGGGACGTTCGGGAAAGCGGGGGTTAGAGATTGGCCAGCAGCAGCTCGCCGAACTCCTTGCAGCCCACCCGCGTGGAGCCGTTGATCTGGGCGGCCAGGTCCACGGTGACCTTCTTGGCGGCCAGGGTCTTCTCGACCGAGGCGTGGATCAGCGCGGCGGCCTCATGCCAGCCGATGTGTTCCAGGAGCATGGCCCCGGACAGGACCAGGGAGCCGGGGTTGGCCATGTCCTTGCCCGCGATGGTCGGGGCGGTGCCGTGGGTCGGCTCGAAGAAGGCGAGCTTGTCGCCCATGTTCACGCCGGGGGCCAGGCCCAGCCCGCCCACCTGCGCGGCCAGGGCGTCGGAGATGTAGTCGCCGTTCAGGTTGGTGGTGGCGATGACCGAGTACTGCTCGGGGTACATGAGCACGTTCTGGAACATGGCGTCGGCGATGCGGTCCTTGAGGATCACGCCCTCGCCGTCCTGGCCCTCGCGCACGACCCGGCCCTGGTATTCCTCGTCGGCCAGCTCGTAGCCCCAGGCGCGGAAGCCGCCCTCGGTGGTCTTCATGATGTTGCCCTTGTGGACCAGGGTCACGGACGGCCTGCCCTCGGCGATGGCGAAGTCCAGGGCCTTCCTGACCAGCCGCTTGGAGCCCGCCGGGGTGATGGGCTTGATGCCCACGGAGGCGGTGGCGTCGATGGAGGCGCCCAGCTCGTCCACGAGAAATTCGATCAATTTCCTGGCTTCCGGGGTGCCGGACTGATATTCAATACCCGCGTACACGTCCTCGGTGTTTTCGCGGAACACGACCATGTCGACCAGGTCGGGACGCTTGACCGGGGACTCGATCCCCTTGAAATACTTGATGGGACGGATGCAGGCGTAGAGGTCGAAGACCTGGCGCATGGTCACGTTCAGGCTGCGGTACCCCTTGCCCACGGGCGTGTTCAGGGGGCCCTTCATGGCCAGGTCGGCCTTGGACAGGGCGTCCATGGTCGCCTGGGGCAGGTACTCGCCGGTCTCGGCGAAGCCCTTCTCACCGGCCAGCAGTTCCTGCCAGTCGAGCCGGTTGGCCCCGCCATAGGCCAGTTCCACGGCCTTGTTCAGGACGGGGCGGCCTGCGGCCCAGACCTCGGCGCCGATGCCGTCGCCTTCGATGTAATAGACTGTTCTGGTAGCCAATGTATCCTCCTGGGCATGTGGTCGGGACGGTTGCAAAATGAAGAAGCGGACTATGACGTTTATTCGGCCGGATTGCAAGCGCCGGGCCGGGGAAATGGCGTACCGGCGCGGTTTTCGGCCCTGAACATGACGAAATGACGGACAATCGGAGATATCGTGCAGGCTGAACTGGAGATGGTCAAGGCGTTGCTGGGCGGCGACCGGCGGGTGGTCGTGCTGACCGGGGCGGGGGTGTCCGCCGAGAGCGGGGTGCCCACCTTCCGGGGCCGCGACGGGCTGTGGAAGCACCACCGGGCCGAGGACCTGGCCCGGCCGGACGCCTTTGCCGCGCACCCGGAGCTGGTCTGGGAATTCTACAACTGGCGGCGCAGGCTGGTGGGGAACTGCTACCCCAACGCGGCGCACCTGGCGTTGGCGGCCATGGAACGCCAGATGCCGAATTTTCTTCTGATCACCCAGAACGTGGACGGGCTGCACGCCCGCGCGGGCAGCCGCAAGGTGCTCGAGATGCACGGTTCCCTGTGGCAGCTGTGCTGCACGGTCTGCTCCCACGCGCGGGAGGACTTCTCCGAGCTGCCGGACCTGCCGGACTGCCCGGTCTGCGGCCATCTGCTGCGGCCCGGCGTGGTCTGGTTCGGCGAACCGCTCGTGCCCGGCGTGCTCAAGCTGGCCATAGAGGCCGTGGCCAAGGCGGACGTGTTCCTGTCGGTGGGCACCTCGAATCTGGTCCAGCCCGCCGCGTCGTTCTACCAACTGGCCAAGGACCATGGGGCCGTGACCGTGGAGGTCAATATGGAGCCGACCCCGAACACCGGGTTCATGGACTTCGCCCTGCACGGCCCGGCCGGAGACATCCTGCCCGAGCTGGCGGGCGGGCTGGCCGGGTGAGCCATGGCCGCCGACATCATCTATGAATTGCTGACGCCCGAACGGGAGGAGCAGGCCCGCGATCTGGTGCGCGAGGTCTTCGCCGCCTTCGTCGCCCCCGGCTTTTCCTCGACCGGGCGCATCGCCTTCGAGGCGTTCCTGTGCCGGTCCTCTTTTTCCCGCAGATCGGGCAGGGGATTCGCCCTTGCCGCCCGGCGGGCCGGGGGGATCGTCGGCGTCATCGACGTGGCGGACGGCGGCCACGTGGCCCTGTTCTTCGTCTCCGGTGAGCACCGGGGGCGCGGGGTGGGCCGGACGCTCATGCGGCTGGCCGGGGAGCGCTGCCTGCGGGACCTCCCTACACCCGGCCGGATGACGGTCAATGCCTCGCCGGGATCGGTCGGGGCCTACGCCGCCATGGGGTTCGTCCCGGCGGGCGGCGAGGAGGAGCGCGACGGCATCCGCTTCGTGCCCATGGTCCTCGCCCTGGACGAGCCGGAAAAGCCCGCCGCGCCTTGACGCGGATGTTCGAAAGAGCGTAATGGGTTTGTCTATGAATACACCCATATCATACAATTACTTTTGTGGACGCGGGTGGCGTAACGTCAAGCGGCCCGATTCCTAGTCGCGCAATGAAGCGATCCGCTGCCGGTCCTGGCGGCGGCGTGCTTCCGCGCGCGGTTGGACATCGGAAATGCCGCCGGCTGCAACGCCGACGGTTTTTTTCGTCAACCCGCAGGGGCCGGACGGGGAGCCGGGAAGCTTCCGCCCGCATCGGTCCCGATCGCGCAACCGTTCGGAGGAACACATGTCAGTGAAGAAGATTTTCCTGCCCCAGGACCAGATGCCCACCCAGTGGTACAACCCCATGCCGGACCTGCCCACGCCCATGGCCCCGCCCCTCAACCCGGAGACCATGGAGCCGCTGACCCCGGACATGCTCTCGCCCATCTTCCCCGACTCCCTCATCGCCCAGGAAATGAGCACGGACCGGTTCATCGACATCCCGGCCGAGGTCATGGACGTCTACCGGATCTGGCGGCCCTCGCCCCTGGTGCGCGCCGACCGGCTGGAACGGGCCATCGGGGCCAAGTGCAAGATATTCTACAAGGACGAGTCCGTGTCCCCGGCGGGTTCGCACAAACCCAACACCTCGGTGCCCCAGGCCTGGTACAACAAGACCGAGGGCGTGAAGCGGCTGGCCACCGAGACCGGCGCGGGCCAGTGGGGCACGGCCCTGTCCTTCGCCTGCGCCCAGTACGGCATGGAGTGCGTGGTCTACATGGTCCGGGTGTCCTACGACCAGAAGCCGTACCGCAAGATGATCATCAACACTTACGGCGGCACCATCTTCGCCTCGCCCTCGGACCAGACCCGCACGGGCCGCGAGATGCTGGCCAGGGACCCGGACTGCAAGGGATCGCTGGGGCTGGCCATCTCCGAGGCCGTGGAGGACGCGGCCACCCACGACGACACCAAGTACGCCCTGGGCTCGGTGCTCAACCACGTGCTCATCCACCAGACCATCACCGGCCTGGAGGTCCAGAAGCAGCTGGCCATGATCGGCGAGAAGGCCACCCACTTGGTGGGCTGCGTGGGCGGCGGCTCCAACTTCGGCGGCCTGGTCCTGCCTTTCCTGCCGCAGAAGCTCGAGGGCGACCCGGTCAAGTTCATCGCGGTGGAGCCCAAGGCGTGCCCGACCCTGACCCGCGGCGAGTACCGCTACGACTTCGGCGACATGGCCCGGCTGACCCCGCTGGTCAAGATGCACACGCTGGGCCACGACTTCATGCCCGCGCCCATCCACGCGGGCGGGCTGCGCTACCACGGCGACGCGCCCATCCTGTGCAACATCGTCCACGAGGGGCTGTGCGACCCGGTGGCCTACTTCCAGACCGACTGTTTCGAGGCGGCCAAGCTGTTCATGCAGACCGAGGGCTTCCTGCCCGCGCCCGAGACCTCCCACGCCATCAAGGGGGCCATCGAGGCGGCCAAAACCGCCGGGCCGGACGACGTCATCGTCTTCCTGTACTCGGGCCACGGTATGCTCGACCTGGCCTCCTACGACGCCTTCAACCAGGGGCTCCTGACCAACTTCGAGCTGCCCCAGCGCGACATCGAGCAGGCGCTCAAGTCCTGCCCGGTGGTCAAGTAGCCCCCCCTCCGTCACCCCGCAGCACACCCCCGGCCCGGAGTTCCGCGCCGGGGGTTTTTTCGCCTCCTTGCAACCGGGCTCCACCCCTGGTAATCATGGTCCCGTATTCATTGAGCAAGGAGACGAATTATGCGGATCGTTTGGAAGAGAATCTGTTGCCTCGCCCTGGTCCTGGCCGCCCTGGCCGCCTTGGGCGGGTGCGGGACCCACGAGACCCAGACCATGAACGAGAGCGCCATCCGCCAGGCCCTGGTGGGCAAGACTTGGACCCTGCGCAGGGTCGTGGCCCGCGACTTCGACGAGGATCCGGCGCGGACCCTGAAGTTCAACGCCGACGGCACGGTGGAGGGGTTCGGCGGGTGCAACCACTTCACGGGCACCTACACCCTGACCGACGACTACCTTGAGTTCGGCCCCCTGGCCTCCACCCGCAAGTCCTGCGGGCCGGGCATGGACGAGAAGGAGTACACCTTCCTGACCGTGCTGGCCAAGGTCCGCCGCCTGTCCATGGAGGACGGCTCGGACGAACTGATCCTGGAGACCGAGAGCCAGGGCGAGGTGGTCTTCACCTCCGGCGACTCCGGCCTGTTCTGGTAGCCGGACCCGTTCCGGGAACGCACCGACCGCCGGTTGCCCGCAAGGCGACCGGCGTTTTTTTGTCCAGGGGACCTACAGCGACCGCTTGAGCCGCATGATCCGGGCGAAGGACGCCTCGATGCGCGCTTTGGGGATGGTGCCGTCATCGACCATGGACCGGATCAGGGCGTGGACCTTTTCCACGATGTGCTCGTCGAAGGACAGGTTGTTGCCGAAGAGGAGGATGTCCGCCCCCGCCTCGATGGCCCGGCGCACGGCCTCCCGGCGGCCGTACTCGTCGGCGATGGCCCCCATGTCCATGTCGTCGGTGACGATCACGCCGTCAAAGCCGAGTTCGCCCCGCAGCAGGCCGGTGATGACCTTTTTCGACAGGGTGGCCGGATAGTCGGGGTCCAGGCGGGCGTTGAAGATGTGGGCGGTCATGACCATGTCCGCCCTGCCTGCCGCGATCAGCTCCCGGTAGGGGATGAGCTCGGCCCCGGACCAGGTGGCGGTCACGTCGGTCAGCCCCTTGTGCGAGTCGGTCCCGGCGGACCCGTGGCCGGGGAAGTGCTTCAGGCAGGAGAGCACGCGCGCCCGGTGCAGTTCGTCCATGAAGATTCCGGCGCACCGGGCCACCCGTTCGGGGTCGCTCGAAAAGCTGCGCCCGAGCCTGCCGATGGCCGGGCTGTCCGGGTCCACGTTGACGTCCACCACCGGGGCGAAGTTCAGGTTGAAGCCCACGGACGACAGGTCGGCCCCGACCACGACCCCGGCCTCGCGCACCGCGTCGTCGCTCCCGGCCCCGAGGTCCGCGGCGGACGGGGTCTCGCGAAAACCGTACCGGGCCTTGAGCCGCTGGACCTTGCCGCCCTCCTGGTCCACGGCCACCAGGAGCGGAATGTCGGCCCCCGCCTTGAGGTCCTTGACCAGCCTGCGGACCTGCTCCACGGACCGGATGTTGCGCTGTCCGGCACCCCAGAACATGTCGTAGTCGAACAGGATGACCCCGCCCAGGTGACGCTCGCGGATGTCGCGGACGATGGTCGAGCGTTGGTTCACGGTGAATCCCCGGAACCCGGCCAGGATCATCTGGCCGATCATGGTGTCCAGGTCCGCACCGTGGGCGAGGGCGGGGGCGGGGAGCAGGCAGCAGGCCAGCAGGAGCAGGGCGGCGAAACGGGTGCGCATGGCGGGACTCTTCGGGGCTTGGAGGTTGCGGGTCCGGGCCAGCATAGGGCGGGCCGCCCCCCGGTGCAAGGGCGAAACCGTTTGCTCCGGGCCGGAATTGCTATACATTGGCGCATGCCCGTTCACACCGCCCGTCCCGGCTTCTTCCGCCGCGTCCTGCGCCACGCCTGGATCGACCTCGTGCCCCTGGTGCGGGGCGAGGACGCCGATCCCCTGTCCCACCGGGAGGCCCAGCTGTGGTCCCTGATCCTGGCCTCGCGCCACGTGCCCCACCGGCTGCGGCGGCTGTCCGCCGAGCAGGGCTGGGGCTACGCGGTCACGGTCCAGGAGTGGTACGCGGACCGGGCCGTGCAGGAGATCGACCTGTATTTCGAGGAGAACCGGCCGGAACTGGCCCGGGTGGCGCTGGCCGACCTTCGCCCCGTGGGCGGGCTGGAGCCGACCCTGTTCGGCCTAGCCCTGCTCATCCTCTTCTACTGGGCCTATTCGCGGACCTATCCGGGCCTGGGTCTGTACCCGGACCTGTGGGTCCGCCTGGGCAGCGCCGACGGCGGGGCCATCCTGTCCGGCCAGTGGTGGCGGCTGTGCACGGCCCTGACCCTGCACGCGGACGGCCCGCACGTGGCCGGGAACGCGGCCATCGGCGGGGTGTTCATCTGGCTGGCCGCGCGGCGGCTCGGCTCGGGCGCGGCCTGGCTGCTGACCGTGGTCTCCGGCATCCTCGGCAACCTGTTCAACACCCTGGTCCTGGGCATCCATCACGACGCAATCGGCTTTTCCACGGCCACCTTCGGTGCGGCCGGGCTGCTGGCCGGGATCGCCCCATTCGGCGTGGGCGGCGGCCTGCACGGATTGGGCAACGGCCCGTGGTTCCAACGTTTCCTGCGTTTTGTTCGGACCGCGCTCATCCCATTCGGCGCGGGGCTCGGGCTGCTGGCCATGCTCGGGGTCGGCGACGGCGAGGGCAACATCGACCTGGGGGCGCACCTCTTCGGCTTCCTCTCCGGGCTCGGGCTGGGCGCCCTCGTCGGGCTGGCCGCCACCCGCTTCGGCCTGCCCTCCAAGGAGACGGACTTCCGGCTTTACCTCGCGGCCCTGGGCCTGCCCTGTGCGGCCTGGGGCTGGGCCTGGCTGGCGTGATCTCAATGCTTGTGCTACGTTGCCTTGATCGATATGGATGTCCCTCCAACCCGTTTTCATCAGGAGTTTCACGTGGCCGAGCCCGTTGTTGACATACAGGGTCTGTACTACGCGCCGGGCGGTCTGCCGGTGCTGGAGAACGTCGATCTGCGCATCGAGCGGGGCGACTACCTGGCCGTGCTCGGGCCCAACGGCGGGGGCAAGTCCACCCTGCTCAAGCTCATGCTCGGCCTGATCCGACCCGACCGGGGCGCCATCCGCGTGCTCGGCCTGCCTCCGGGCGAGGCCGGGGGGCGCATCGGGTACCTGCCCCAGCACACCGTGGTGGCCGGCACCTTCCCCATCACCGTGCTCGAGGCGGTCTGCATGGGCACGGTCCGGCCCGGCTTCAAGGCCATGGCCGGGCGGCACTCCGGGACCGATCACGACAAGGCCCGCCGGGCACTCCGAAGGGTGGGCATGCTCGACTTCGAGAAACGCGGCCTGGCCCGGCTGTCCGGCGGCCAGAAACAGCGCGTGTTCATCGCCCGCGCCCTGGTGGACGACCCGGAACTGCTCCTGCTCGACGAGCCCACGGCCAGCGTGGACACGGCCAGCCGCATGTCCCTGTTCTCCCTGCTCAACGAGCTGAACCGGGACATGACCATCATCATGGTCAGCCACGACGTCTCGTTCCTGGCCTCGGGCGTCAAGTCCGTGGCCTGCGTCAATCACACCCTGCATTTCCACAACGCCCCGGAGATCACCGACGATATGTTCACCCTGACCTACGGCGGCACCGGGGACCACTGCTGCCCGGTGGAACTGGTCACCCACGGCCGCGTGCCGCACCGTGTGCTCGCCCCGCACGAGGGCGCGCTGGACGGCCCGGCCCCGGACGCCGAAGCGGCCGACAAGGGAGGGGAGGCGTGATGGACGTCCTGAGCTACGATTTCATGCAGAACGCCCTGGCCGCCGGGCTGCTCGCCAGCCTCATCTGCGGGGTCATCGGCACCCTGGTGGTGGTCAACCGCATCGTCTTCATCTCCGGCGGCATCGCTCACGCCTCCTACGGCGGCGTGGGGCTGGCCTTCCTCCTCGGCCTGCCGGTCCTGCCCGTGACCGCCGCCTTCACCGTGTGCATGGCCCTGATCATGGCCCTGGTCACCCTGCACGCCCGCGAGCGCGTGGACACGGTCATCGGCGTCATCTGGGCCGCGGGCATGGCGCTGGGCATCATCCTGCTGGACTTCACCCCCGGCTACAACGTGGACCTCATGAGCTACCTGTTCGGCTCCATCCTGGCCGTGCCGCGCTCGGACCTCTGGCTCATGGCCGCCATGGCCGCCCTGGTCACCCTCCTGGTTCTCATCTTCTACCGGGGCTTCACGGTCATGAGCTTCGACGAGGAGTTCGCCCGGTCCCGCGGCGTGCCCGTCAATTTCCTGTACATCCTGCTCATCGTCATGGTCGGCCTGTGCGTGGTCATGATCATCCGCGTGGTCGGCCTCATCCTGGTCATCGCCCTGCTGACCATCCCGCCCTTCATCGCCGAAAGGCGGACCGGCTCCCTGCACGTCATGATGATCGTATCCACCATCCTGTCCTGCATTTTCACCGTCACCGGGCTGCTCTTCTCCTACGCCCTGGACATCACCTCGGGCGCGTCCATCATCGCCGTGGCCGCCATCGGCTTCTTCCTCTCCCTGCTCGTCCCGCAGAAAACCACCTAGGGCGTAAGGGGCTGTTTTTTCCTATGGAATGGCTTTTGCAAATTATCCCCGGCCGGTGTACATCTTTTCCTGACCCGAGGCCCGACAAACAACCGGGCGCATGACCATGGAATACAAGGAACAGCTCAAACAGAAAGGATACACCCGGTACCGGGGCGCCGTGGACGCCTCGGTGTACGAGTACTTCAACTGCGATTGCTCGTGGAAGGCCCAGTGGTACCTGAAAAAGGGCCACTACCGCTGCTGCGGCTGCAAGGAGCGGTGCGAAACCCGCGACCCCGAAGGGTTCCAGCTCTTCCTCGACCTGGGATAAAAGGAAGGACAATGCGACGCATCCTCATCGCCCTGGCCCTGATCCTGGCCCTGGCCGCCACCTCCGTCCCGGCCCGCGCCTCGGACTACATGGACATGGACATCTGCCTGGGCAAGCAGGTGCTGGGCCGCATCCTGTGCAAGGACCCCCAGGAAATCAACTACGTGGCCAAGGTCCGGGACAACATCTACCTCTTCTCCGTGTTCTACGCCAAACAGGAAGCCCGCTTCGTGGTCGGCATCGGCGAAGACAAGATCCGCGTCCAGGGCAGGGAATTTCTCAAACTCACCCGGACCATCCCCTACGACTTCGACACGGCCAGCAAATGCGCCGTGGTCGAATACTCCTCCTCGGAATGCACCCGCACCGACCCCATCGTCTGCTGCACCGAAAAAACCGAAGAGGACGTCAAGGAGGAAAAATTCTGGGACCGTCCCATCCCGGACCTGCTTGAGGAAGACCTGAAAAAGGCCCTCGAAGTCCTGCCGCCCGAACAACAACCCGCTACCCAGGGCCAACAACCCAATACCCAGGGCACGCCCCCGGCCCAATAAACCCCGGCCCCACCGAATCACCCAAGGCCCCCGACTTTGCGCGGGGGCCTTTTTGCGTGCCTGAGGCGGGAGAGCGGGAGGGGAAATGCCTCCGGCGGGCCCTCGCCGGGCGGGCGCCTCCGGCGGCCGGGGCGCTGCCCCGGACCCCGCCAGAGAACCCTTTGAAAAGGGTTCCCTGGACCCTCCCAAACTTTTTGTGTGCCTGCGGCAGGGGCGTGCGGACGCGCGATGACGTGCGGATTGGGAAGGGGCGGGAGAGGGGGAGATTGTTGGCGGGGGATTGGTTGTGCGCGGGCGGGCGGTGTCCCGAAGGGTTCGCGCCGGACGGCCACGGGCCTCGGAGGGCCGCCCGGCGCGAACCCTTCGGGACGGTTGCCCACGCCGCCGAGAGGGGCGAAGGACAAGGAAATTTGGCAGAGCGGCGTGTCGGGACCGAGGGGTAAGGAGTAGGTTTTTATGCTACTACGCCCCCGCGAAGCGGCCCAAAGAGTTTAGGAGGGTGAGTGGGGGGATGGGGGGGCCACTTTGCAAAGGGTTCCCTCTCGCCCCCCTTCCCCCCGGCTTCCCTCTCGCCCCCCTTCCCCCCTGGCCGCCGCAGGCGGCATCCTCGACTACACCCTTCGCAGCCAGAGGAGCAGGGCGATGAGGGCGACGGTGGGGTAGAGGGGCCACCAGATTCGGTAGACGATGCAGGCGGCGGCCACGGAGCCGAGGATGAGGACGTAGGCCCAGGCCTCGAGCATGCGTTTGAGGGAACGCAGAAGGTCGGGGGAGACGCCTTGGTGCCGGAACGGTTCCAGCGGCGCGGTGCCGGTGTCCGGGCCGGCCGTGGCGCGGCGGGAGGATTGGAGCTTGTTGCCGCAGCGGGCGCAGGCCAGGGTGTTGTCGGCGTTTCGGGTGCCGCATTTGGTGCAGGTGATCACAGGGAGGTTATGGCCGCCCGAGGGGAGAAAGGTCAAGAGGCGGCCCGGCCCCTTCCACTCCGGCGCGGTTGGTGGTAATGCTGTTGCTGACACGCGGCGACGGCATTGGATTACGCAAGTATCAAGCGACATTGAGGATCATCGAGCCCATGACAGACGCACCCGCACGCGGCGCGAGGCCGGACAATGAAACGCGCCTCGACGCCTACTGGAAGCGATTGCGCGCCCTGAGGGAGCGCTCCTCACTGCGCGAGGTCACCGAGCGGGAGATGCTGCTGGAGATCCTGGAGATCAACAGTCCGGGCATCAACGAATATCCCATGCTCGAGGCGCAGCGCAGCAGCGTGCGGGAGCTGCTGGCGGGCCGGGTGGGCCATCCGGGCTACGAGTTCATCCATGAGCGCGTGGGCCGGTTCATCATCCTGCTGGCCCACTACGACAAGGCGGTCAAGACCGGGGACGCGGCGCGACGCGAGGAGCTGGAGGCGACCCTGCTGAACACCGAGGCCGTGCTGGTCAAGTGCGCTCAGGGCATCGTCTACGCCATGGCCCTGGTGACGGACAATTTCGAGGAGCTGGTCCTGCGCTATTTCGGCAGACAGAGCCTGGAGCCCTATGGGGCGCTCATCGAGAAGCACCGTTTGGACCAGGCGTTCTGGAGCGCCTTCGTGGAGGAGTTCATCGCCAGCCGGGTGGCCGAGGCCCACGGGGAGATATTGGAGGGCGGGAAGTACGAGATCGCCAAGGAGCGGACCTTTCTGGTCATCCGCTTCCTGTTCGACGATATCCTGTCCAAACTGAACCCCACGGACCAGGAGATTTCCAAGACCCGCATCCAGAACAGCTACATCGCGGCCCGTGAGGAGCCCGCTGGCCGGGAGCGGGCCAAGCTGGTCCAGGCCATGCTGGTCAAGGGGCTGAAGGTGTTGTCGCAGTTCGACAAGTTTACGGCGGGCGAGCTGCTGCACGCGGCGCGCATGGCCTGCGTGGACCCGGTGGCCGAGGAGTTCGAGACCCAGTACCGGGCGCGGGTGGCCGAGGCCGAGGCCGCGCGCCGGGGCGAGGCCGGGGACAAGGACCCCGAGGAGCGCAAGAAGGAGCAGGCCTGGTTCAAGTTCGTGCTTGAGCAGATAGTGGGCCTGGGGCTGGGCGCGTCCATCGCCATCGGCGTGACCAGCGACCATTTCTACAAGGCGCTGGAGGCCGTGGTCCCGGACCAGATCCAGGGCATCCTGCCGCTGAAAAAGGACTTCAGCCTGCCGGTGCTTGAAAAAATCCTCTTTTTCCTGCTCGAGAACCACTTCATCCAGATTCTCAAGGAGTGCGGGCGCGAGGAGGGCGGCAAGATCCAGGTGCGCAGCGGCCGCGCCCGGCGGGTGTCCGCCCAGGCCGTGGACGGGTTGCCCGGCATGTCCAAGATTCGCAAGAAGCAGCTCTTCGGCAACGACGTGACCCGCGAGGGCACCCTGCTGTTCAAGCCCAAAACGGCCCAGCAGCTGGCCGACGCCATGGCCATGCTCTCCCTCGAACCCGAGCTGCGACAGGGGCTGGCCGAGCTGTGGAAGCGGGCCGTGTTCCGGGTGGACATCATGGTCCTGATCAACCTGGAACTGGTGGCCCGGACGACCACCAACCTGACGGTCCGGCTGACCGAAATCCTGCAGAAGTACGGCGTGCAAAAGACCGCCTGACCCGTTGCCGGGCGGCGGTCTCCTGCGAAATCGGGGTATTCGGGCGCGGCTAGCGGCGGAAGACGATGGTCTTGTTGCCGTCCACGATGACCCGGTCCTCCAGGTGCCATTTCACGGCCCGGGCCAGGACGTGGCGCTCGATGTCGCCGCCCAGCCGCTTGAGGTCGTCCACGGTGTGGCTGTGGGTCACGCGGATGACGTCCTGCTCGATGATCGGGCCCTCGTCCAGCTTCTCGGTGACGTAGTGGGCCGTGGCCCCGATGAGCTTGACGCCGCGCTCGTAGGCCCGGCGGTAGGGGTCCGCGCCGACGAAGGCGGGCAGGAACGAGTGGTGGATGTTGATGATCCGGCTGGGGTAGCGCTTGACGAAGTCCGAGGTCAGGATCTGCATGTACCGGGCGAGGACGATGAGGTCCACCTGGCCGTTCATGAGTTCGATCATGGTGTCCTCGGCCTTGACCTTGTCGCGCAGGGACGGGCCCACGGGGACGTGGTGGAAGGGCACGTCGAAGTTCTCCACCTCGCGCTGCAGGGTCGGGTGGTTGGAGATGACCATGGCCACCTCGGCGTCCAGGTCGCCGCGTTTCCAGCGCCAGAGCAGCTCCATGAGGGCGTGGTCCACCTTGGAGCATAGTATGACCATCCTCTTGGGCACCCAGACCGGGTTCAGGGACCAGTCCATGACGAAGCCGTTCGTGACCTCCTCGGCGAACTCGCGGCGGAGCTCCTCCAGGCCGTCCATGTCCAGGCCGGGCAGGAAGAACTCGTTGCGCATGAAGAACCGGCCGCCCTCGGGGTCGGTGGAGTGCTGGTCGGAGTGGATGATGTTGGCGTTCTTGCGGTGCAGGTAGCCGGATACGGCGGCCACGATGCCCGGCTGGTCGGGGCAGGTGATGAGCAGCCTGACGGTGCTTTCCTTGGATTCGGTCATGGTCTTCGATTGCCTTGATGCGTTCTGAATGAAGTTCGGTCCGGCAGGGAAACGGCCCGCGCCGGACGCAACATTGCGCTGTACCGCAAAAAATGGTCGAACAAAAGTCTTTTCCTTGCCCGTTGTCCGGCGGGGGTTGGCAAGGGCCGATTTCGGCAGTATAGGCAGGGCTGACTATTTTACGAAGACAACCACAAACGAGGGACGCATGTCTGAATCCGCTCTTCAGAAAGTGATGGATCACGCCTCGGCCGGACTGGCCGCACGCAAGGCCTTCTTCGATACCAAGGCCGAGCTGGTGGTCGAGATCGCCCGTGCCATGGCCGTGTGCCTGGCCGGGGGCGGCAAGGTCATGTTCTGCGGCAACGGCGGGTCCGCCGCCGACAGCCAGCACCTGGCCGCCGAGTTCACCAACCGCTTCCGCATGGAGCGCCCGCCCCTGCCCGGCCTGGCCCTGACCACGGACACCTCGGCCCTGACCGCCATCGGCAACGACTACAGCTTCGACGAGGTCTTCTCCAAGCAGCTCCTCGCCCTGGGGCGGCCCGGCGACATCCTGGTGGGATTGTCCACCTCGGGCACCAGCACCAACGTCATCCGGGCCATGCGCGAGGCCAAGCGCAACGACATCGTCACCGTGGGCCTGACCGGCCAGAGCGGCGCTGAGATGGCCGCCGTGTCCGACTTCCTGGTCACGGTGCCGTCGGGCGACACCGCCGTGGTTCAGGAAATCCACATCGCCGCCGGGCATGCCTTCTGCTTTCTGGTGGACCATTTCCTGTTCGAGGCCGTGGCCGAGCTGACCCCCTACCTGCCCGAACCCAGGGGCTAGGCCCGAGACAGGCATCGACCACATGTCGCCGTGATCGCTCACGAGGCGTTCACAGGCGGTTGATGAAATGGCCCCGACCGAGTCGGGGCCATTTCCTTTGGGGCAATGGGATCGAAGGCGGAATTGGCCGAGGCTAGGCCGCACCGAAGAACGGTTTCGCGATGAAGTAGAGCCCGAGAAGGGCGATCAGCCCTCCGGCCAGGCGGCGAAACACCGTTCCGCCGCGTTGCCAGGCCGAATTGGCGAGCAGCTTCCCGACCAGGGCGGTCGAGCCGCCGGCCACGGCGATGGGGATGCAGTGTCCGGTGGCGAAGAGCAGGATGAAGACCACGCCGGTGAGTATCTTCTCCTGGACCGTTATGATGGCGAGGATGGGGGCAATGAAACCGAAGGTGCAGGACCCCGACAACACGCCATAGGCCAGTCCGAGGATGAAGGCGCCGAGCATCCCCTTGAGCTTCAGCCTGGCCATCAGACCGCCGGACAGGGTACACTTGGACACGCCGAGCATGTCCAGGGCGACCCACAGGAGCACCAGCCCCACGACGATGGTCCAGTAGGGCCCCACGTCGCCGAGCATGCGGCCCAGCAGGGAACAGACCACACCGATGGCCGCGATGGTGATGAACAGGCCGGAGGTGAACAGCAGGGCGAACACCGTGGCCTGCCTCCCCTCGATGATCTTGTCCTGGCCCGCCACGTACCCGACGATGAGCGGGATGGACGCCAGATGGCAGGGGCTGAACAGGACGCTGACCATGCCCCAGAGGAAACACCCCAGCGCGCCGAGCAGCACCCCGCCCGTCATCCATTGATTGATGAGGATGAACAACTGGGCCATCGGGATTATTCGACGCCGAGTTCGGTCAGCTTGGCGACGATGCTCGCCTTGTCCAGGTAGCCCACGTGCCGGTACCGCTCCTTGCCCTGCGCATCGTAGAATATCTGCGTCGGTATCGCGGTGATGCCGTACCTGGACGCCTCGTCCCGATGCTTCCATACGTCGATGAAGGCGATGGCGGCCCGTCCATCATATTCCTTGGACAATTCCTCGATGATCGGCGTCATCATCTTGCAGGGGATGCAGGAATGCGCGCCGATATCCACCATGGTGACCAGCCCCGCGATGGGCATGGGGTGGGGCTCGCCGGAAATCAGATCGGCCGCCGGGACCGGCGCGTCGGGTTCCTGCGCCCCGGCGGGGGCGGCTAAAAGGACCATGCACGCGAGAAGAAGCAGGCAAGCCGGGATTGTCATTCTTGTTGTCACGAGTCGTATCCTTTTATCGGGTTGAGTGTTTTTCCGGCAACGGTGCCGCTGGGAACGAGTGCGCAACCCGTCCGTCTCGCGGTGCGTTGTGGATTACATTTGGCATTTTTTTCAACTGTTGTCGCAAAAAAAGGGCCGTCGCCATGGAGATTCCCGCGTCGTTGGAGGTCGGCCGGACGTCGTCCTGGAGCCCGTCCCCGGCCGGGAACCCGTATTCCCGGTCCGCTGGTCCGTGGGTGAGAATGGTGGCCGCTTTCTTCATGACGAAATCCTTGCGGTCGGCGCGCGCCGGATCAGAAATCCTCGCGCTTGATGCGGATGGTCAGCCCCTTTTCGCGGAGCTTCTGGGCCAGGATGTTGGCGCGCTGGATGGAGGGAACCGTGCTGATGACCAGCTGGGCGGTACCGTTTTCGTCCCAGACCCAGATGTTCTCGGGCAGGACCAGGCCCGCCTTGCGCGTGTCGGCCAGCAGGCGCTGGCGGGCCAGCTCGCGCTGGTCGAAGGAGGTCGCGTCGAAGGGCTCGCCGCAGGCCAGGACCCACCACCCGCGCGGGCGCAGTTTCGGGTCGGTCTCCTCGCCGAAGCTCTGGGCGGTCAGGGCGGCCTGCTTGGCACGGACCACGGCGGTCATGCGCAGGATGCTTTCTTCCAATTGCCTGATATCGTTTGGCATATGTGTTGATTCCCTCAAGTCGGCAACGGTCGGTCGCCGCTTCGTACTGTTACTCCGGCCACCGGTGAATGGCAAGGACGGTCCGCGCGGAAGGCGGATTTTTCCTCCCCTTGCGCGGGGCCGGGCGGGGATGTATCGTTTGAAATATGGTCTACTTGTCCGGTTCCGCACCCAAGCGCACACCCAGGCAGCGGCTCATACGCATCCTGGTGGGCGCGGCCGTCGTGGCCTTCATCGTCTGGGGGATCGCCGCCATCCCCTACGACATCCTGCGCGCCGAGCGCGCCCGGCTGTTCGGCGAGGAGGTCTCCTCGGGCTTGGTCCTGCACCTGCGCACGGATACGGACGAGGCCCATCCCCACGCCAGGGTGGTCATCGAGTACACCTACGTGGACCGGGACGGGATCGCGCGGCGGGCCGAGGCCCGGCTGCCGGACAGCCTGTGGCGGCAGTACCGGCCCGGTACGGTCATCCGGGTGCTGCTGGTCCGGGGCCGCCCGGACCTCGTGCGCATCCCGGACGAGGTCGAACCCGCCTTCCAGGTCTGGCTTAGAAATCTGATGAACTGACGGGCCGGATCAGCCCTTGTACTGCTTGGGGAACTTTTCGCCCATGAGGTATTCCATGGCTTCGCGGTCCACGGTGCCCGAGGCGATCAGGAATTCCAGCCCCGCGACCATGGGGTGGTAGGTGATCCCGTGGGGCAGTTCGTCGGCCGGGCCGTACAGGTACCGCTCCGAGGGCACGGCCTCGTCCACCTCGAGGAGCCCGTCCCCGGCCAGGATCGAGGGCAGCACGTGGTCCAGGATGAGCCCCCCGGGCAACGTGGTCCAAATGTGATAGGTGCCCAAGGCGTCCTCGCCCGACTCGTTCTCGACCATCTTGCGGAAATGCGCGGGCGTGACCGGGAAGCGCATCTCCCCGTTCACGGCCACGTTGCCCATGGTCAGCACGCCGCCCGGAATGTGGAACTTCTTGGCCAGCATGTGGAACATGCCGAAGTTGACGTTCAGTCCCTGCACCGCCCGCTGCCGGAACGGAATGTGCCCGGTGGCCTCGATGGCGTTGAGCACGGCCTGGTCCAGAACCACCGCCGTCTCATTGACCGTCACGTCCCCCAGCCCCAGCTTCTTCGTGCGCGACACAGCGCCCTTGAATTCCTTGAGATACGTCATGAGCAGTGCCTATCTCTTGTTATTCCTTAGGCAAAAATACATGTATTTTACGATAACCTATAACACTTCAAGAAGTTTATTGACGATGGGAATAAAAAGAGCTTTTGAATTTTTTGCTTTAGTTATGTGTGAGCCAGTAAGTCCATCTTTGGAACGGCAGTCAAAAACCGGCTTACGTGCTTCAAGCGAATACGGAATCAAACTGTGCAAGTTGGGAATCTTTCCAATGTTCCAATTATTATTTTTCCAATGATGGACTTGTCCTATCGGATCAAGGCGTTTGATAATATTATCCTTTACTGCGCTTTCTACCCGTTGCCCAAAAATATTCCATCCGTTAGTCATTCCAGATTTAGTATTCCGTACATTATGTTGCTGAGTTACATACCCTAAAAAAGTTGGCTTGCCCTCAGGAAGGGGGACTGTTTTTCCCTTGTACGCATCCTTGCATTGCTGCCATTCCTTTCTCCATGTTTCAAGTTTTGCACCGAGGTTTTGAGTTCCTCGAATTGAAAATAAGTCAGGAGATATTGGGACAATAAAGTAGTCGCTAGCGATAAGCATTGTTCGGTTTAACGCGCCGAGATTTGGCCCAAGATCTACCATTACAACGTCGGCATTCACTCGTTGTGCCGCCCAAATGATAAATCTGTATATCGCAGTTTGAACTCGTAGTGCGCCAGCATCGCCACCTTTTGCACTATTCCACGAGTCGCCCAGTGTGTCTTCGAAATTACTGAGAAGAATGTCCCCAGGAATAATATACAAATTTGGGTAAGATGAATTCACCTGGGAAGGTTGACGTTTTCTGAAGTCGCCCGTTCGTTCATACATAGGTTCAATGGCATTCCATATACTGTTTCCTCGGTCGGATTTCCAACTTTTCTCCAATTCTGAATCGGGCATCAGGTATGCTGAAAGATTGCACTGGCTATCTAGGTCAGCAAGAAGGACCGTTTTATCTTCATGTTCGAGTAAGTGCGCAATATGATACATGTATGTTGTTTTTCCTACTCCGCCCTTATTGTTGAATATCGATACTACCTTCATTTTGATACCTCCTGGTAATGTTTTGATAATGAAAAGGGTAGAGACTGTCTATGGTTATACGTAATTTGATGACAAAATGCGTAATGCCCGCTGCGGGGGGGCAGCGGGCATTACATTCCACTATCCTCAGGCCCCCTTCCTCAAGAGGGCCTTCAGAACTCGATTAGTTGCACAGGCAGTCGCTGAAGACCACGCGGTCGGTGTATTCCGCCTGTTTGCCCTTGTTCCAGCGGGACACGGGCCGGTAGTAGCCCACGATGCGGGTGTAGACCTCGGCCTCCTGGCCGCAGGTGGGGCATTCGAAGTGTTCGCCCAGGATGTAGCCGTGCTCCTTGCAGATGGAGAAGGTGGGCGTGATGGAGATGTACGGAATCTTGGTCTTGGAGAACGCCTTGAGGATGAAGTTCTTCAGGGACTTGGGATCGGTCACGGCCTCGCCCAGGAAGGTGTGGAAGACCGTGCCGCCGGTGTACAGCGGCTGGAGCTGGTTCTGGTGCTCCAGGGCGTAGAGCACGTCCTCGGAGATGCCCACGGGCAGTTGCGTGGAGTTGGTGTAGTAGGGGGTGCCGTTGCCCTGGGTCTTGATGTCGGCGTAGAGGGCCTTGTCGATCTTGGCCAGCCGGTAGCTGGTGCCTTCGGCGGGCGTGGCCTCGAGGTTGTAGAGGTTGCCGGTCTCCTCCTGGAAGCGGGCGGTGATGCGGCGCAGGTGGTTCAGGGTGCGGCGCATGAGGCGCACGCCGCCCTCGGTCTGGATGCCCTTGCCGATGAGGTTCAGGCAGGCCTCGTGGCCGCCGAGCAGGCCGATGGTCGAGAAGTGGCCCTTGTAGCCGTTCTTGAGGTAGCGGCGGGACCAGGGGAACATGCCCGCTTCGAGGTTGTTGTTAATGATCTTGCGCTTGTATTCCAGGGAGTCCTTGGCCAGCTCGGCGTATTCCTCGACCATGTCCAGGAAGTCGTCTTCGGATTGGGACAGGTAGGCCAGCTTGGGTAGGTTCAGGGTGACCACGCCGATGGAGCCGGTCAGGTCGCCCGCGCCGAACAGGCCGCCGGTCTTGTTGCGCAGTTCGCGCAGGTCCATCTGGAGCCGGCAGCACATGGAGCGCACGTCCTCGGGGTTCAGGTCCGAGCTGATGAAGTTCTGGAAGTAGGGCACGCCGTACTTGGCGGTCAGCTTCATGAGCTTCTCGCCGATCTCGGATTCCCAGGGGAAGTCCTCGGTGACGTTGTAGGTCGGGATGGGGAAGGAGAAGATGCGGTCGCAGTGGTCGCCCTCGAGCATGACCTCGATGTACGCCCGGTTGATCATGTCCATCTCTTCCTGGAAGTCGCCGTAGGTCAGCTCGTCGTCGTATTTGCCGCCGATGATGACCGGTTCCTTGGCGATGTGCTTGGGGGCCACCAGGTCGAAGGACAGGTTGGTGAACGGCGACTGGCCGCCCCAGCGCGAGGTGGTGTTGAGGTTGAAGACGAATTTCTGCATGCACTGGCGCACCTGGTCGTAGGGCAGCCCGTCCTCGCGGATGAACGGGGCCAGGTAGGTGTCCACGTTGTTGAAGGCCTGGGCGCCCGCCCATTCGTTCTGCAGCGTGCCGAGAAAATTGTTCATCTGGCCGAGCGCCGTGTCGAAGTGCCTGGCCGGTCCGGCCGAGGCGCGGCCCTCCAGGTTGAAGCCCTCCAGGAGCAGGTCGCGCAGGGACCAGCCCGCGCAGTACCCGGCCAGGCCGAAGGACAGGTCGTGGATGTGGAAATAGCCGTGCTCGTGGGCCAGGCGGATCTCCTCGGGGTACTTCTCCAGGGCGTAGCGGGCCTGGACCGTGCCGGACAGGTGCAGCATGAGCCCCTGGAAGGAGTGGGTCATGTTGGCGTTCTCGTTGACGCGCCAGTCGGCCTGGTCAAGGTAGGTGTCGATGACGTCCTTGATGTCCAGGTAGGCCGCCTTCTGGGAGCGGAGCTGGCGGCGCTTCTCGCGGTACAGGATGTACTTCTTGGCGATGTCGTACTGCCGACCCTCCATGAGCACCTGCTCGACCATGTTCTGGACGTGCTCCTGCTCCGGGATGTCCATGCCGTCGAGCTTCTTCTCGACCTTACGGGCCAGCCGCCGGGCCAGGAGCGGGTCCTTGATCCCGCTGGCGCTGAGCGCCTTGAAAATGGCCTGTGCGATGCGGTCAGTTGACCACGTTTCCAGCCGGCCGTCTCTCTTCATGATTTGGCTTGGCATGCTCCGGCGTCCTCCTTGGGGGCACGTATTTCTGGATTTTCAGTTCATGGCGGGGGGGCAGATAGCTTTGGGCGACGGCGATGTCGGCCCGGGTCAGGCCGGGCACCTGCGTGATGCGGAAATAGAAGGCGTCGGGCCGGGCCTCGGCCATCTCGAAGATGCGGGTCAGGTTCGCCCTCGCCGCGATCTCGGACACGGCGTTGCCGGTCAGGGACGGGTACTTGGCGAAGGGCCCCTTGACGTCCACGGCAAAGGTGTCGACGAGCTTTTCCTGGAGGAGTTCGGCGACCACTTCCGGGCGCATGCCGTTGCTGTCCATCTTCACGGGCAGCCCGGTCTTCCGGATCTCGAAGGCCAGTTCGCCCACGCCGGGCACCGTGGTGGGCTCGCCGCCGGAGATGGTCACGCCGTCCAGCCAGCCCGCGCGGTCGCGCAGGTAGGCCCGGACGCGCTGCGCGTCGATGACCGGCAGGGAGTGCATGTCCCAGGCGAGCTGGAAGTTGTGGCAGGTGGGGCAGCGCAGGTTGCAGCCGCCCAGGAAGATGATGCAGGAGGTCCTTCCGGGCCAATCGCACAGGCTCAGGTTCTCGAACCCGCGGACAAAATTCCAGGCCCCTTTCGGCTCGCTCATCTCGACTCCTCGGGAAACAACGCACCGCACCCGGCGGCAGCGCATGGCGTAAGTAATGATAATGTCCGGGGATGCTGTTACCGTCACCACTCCCGGGGCGGGCGCGGACGCGATTCCCGCAGGGAAAAAGGCGTGAGCGCGTGAGCCACACCCTATCCCAGCACCGGAATTTTGTACAGGGGGGAGCGTGAAAACATTTAGCTACATAAGTGAATTTTCGGAGTTATCAGCAGTTGTGAGCGATTATCATAACTATGGAAAAGTTTTCAACTGTTGTTAAATGATGAACACGCCATAATATTTAACTTTTTTCTAGAGTAAGTTTAGAAAAAAGTTTTTTCGATTTCAGCGGGATTGGTTTTCGACAGAAGGGGATTGTGACGGGCGGGAAAAGATCGGCGGTGAAGCGCTGAAAGGTGCTTACCACAAGGGCTCCGGGTTGGGAACAGAAAAGTGGCCGTATTCCACAGGAAAAAGAACAATCTATTCGGGAGTTTTTCCTGGTTCGCGGCAAACCCCCGCCCGCCAAGGGACAGCGCCCGTCAAGGCCATTTCGGGCTGTTTTGGGGGTGGAATTCCGGCACGGGATTTGCCTGCTTTGCGGTTCCTCTTGGCGAGGATGCGTTGATGGTGTATAGATTGTCCGGTGAAACGCGGACCAAAGGAGGAGCGCCGTGCAGAAGGACATGCATTTTTACGGTACGTATGCGGTGGCCCGCATCGCGGGCTTTGCGCCGGAGGAGGCGCGGATCGTGGCCACGGCCGACCAGTTCGTGGACGACGCGACCCTGGCCGCGCCGGTCTCCCTGAACGGGCGGGCGTATCTCCTGCCCGTGGTCTCGTCCCACGGCATGTTCGAGCTGGCCAAGAATTCCAACACCATTGACCAGTGGCAGGTCTGGCTGCCGTTCCATTTCCTGCCAGGCAATCAGGGCAACGACGGGGAGCGGCGGCTCATCTGCCTGTGGGGCGAGCCGGACAATCACGTGGCCGAGGCGGTCCTGAACCTGGCCTTGGGCGAGCGCCGAAAGGCTCACGGCCTGCACTTTCTCGGCCTGGTCGGCCACGTGCTTCAGGACACCTATGCCCATTACGGGTTCTGCGGCATGGCGTCGGACCGCAACCGCATCGACCAGCGGACCCTGACGGTCCGGAACAAGGGGTCCTTCGAGGCCTGGGCCGAGGGGGTGTGCCGGACCTTCGAGGGGCGGTTCACCGGTTCCGTGGCCGAGGAGACCCGGCTGGGGCACGCCTCGGTGGCCACCTTCCCGGACCTGCCGTACCTGAAGTGGGGATTCCGGTACAAGACCGCCCCGGAGCTCTATCCGGGCTACGACCTGGAGGAACGGGACAATCCGGGGTCCTTTTACCTCGCCTGCACCCGGCTGCACGCCCTGTTCCGGGCCTACCGCAACGGCTTGCCGTCGATGGAGCAGAGCGACGGGCACGCCTCCTTCTCCCGGCAGACCTCGGGCGCCCTGCGTTCACTCCTGGGCCGGATCGAGCCCGAGCTGGCGGCGCGCTGCGGCCTGTGGCGGGAGCGCATCGCGGACGGCTCGCTCTTCCCGGCCCTGCCCGAGGACCGGGACGTGGCCTACGACGACGCGCCGTGGCGGTTCGCAGTCATGGAGAACAATGCGGGGGCGACCCTGACCCACGCCTACCTCTTCAACCGGGCGGCGCGGCGTTATCTGGACGCGGTCCTGACCGAGGTGCTGCCGGGTGCGGACCTGCTCGTGGTCTAGTCGGCGGAGCGCGTGTCCACCAGGGCGTTGCGCTGGTAGGCGCGCAGGTCGAACTCGGGCAGGGCGGCCAGGAAGTGGTCCATGATGCCGGAGACGATGTCCTCGTGCAGCTCCCAGGCCGTGTCGCTGGTGAAGCAGTAGATCTCGAGCGGCAGGCCGTCGTCGGCGTGGGGCTGGAGCTGGCGCACGAGCAGGGTCATATCCTGGCGGATCTTGGGGTGGGCGCGCAGGTATTCCCGGGCGTAGTAGCGGAACAGGCCGATGTTGGTCATGCGCCGCCCGTTGAGCGGCGAGGACGGATCGGCCCCGGACGCGGCGTTGGCGGCGTCGATCTCCTTCTGGCGCATGATCATGAACGGGGCCAGGTGCTGGACCTTCATCAACCGCTCCTTGAGGGCGGGGTCGGCGAAGCGGATGGACGACTGGTCGATCATGATGGCCCGCTTCATCCGGCGGCCGCCGCTTTGCGTCATGCTCTCCCAGTTCTTGAACGGGGTGTCCAGGAACTTGAAGGTCGGGATGGCCGTGACGGTCATGTCCCAGTTCTGGACCTTGACCGTGTTCAGGGCGATGTCGATGACCGTGCCGTCCGCGTTCATGGCGGGCATCTCGATCCAGTCCCCGGCGTGGAGCAGGTCGTTGGCCGACATCTGGATGCCCGCCACCAGGGAGAGCAGGGTGTCGCGGAAGACCAGCATGAGCACCGCGGTCATGGCGCCGATGCCCGAGAGCAGGCCCCAGGGCGACTCGCCGAGCATGATGGCCACCACCGAGACCCCGCCGAGCATGTAGATGAACAGCTTGACGAGCTGCACGTACCCCTTGATGGGGCGGCGGTTGGAGACCTCGAAGGTCCGGTACAGTCCGGACAGGGCGTCCAGGAGTTTGGCCAGGATCAGGACCACGGCCACGGCCAGGTAGGCGTAGATCAGGTGGTCCAGGACCCCTTTGAGCCCGGAGAAGAATTCCAGCCCCCAGAAGAAGACCAGGGCCGGGGCCAGGAGCGCGGCCCTCGAGAAGAACCCGGCCTTGAGCAGGAAGTCGTCGAAGCTGTTGTTGGTCCGGTGGGCGAAGGCCCTGGCCCCGCGCACCAGCAGCGCCCGCGCCAGGAAGAAGGCGATCAGGCCGCCCGCGATCAGGAGGCCGGTCTTGGTCGCGAGGTCCAGGATCGGGTCCGAGTCGATGAGGGTGACGGGCAGGGTGAGGGACAGGTCGAGGTTCACGGGGTGCGGCTCCTTGTGCGCGTGGTCTGCCCCGTTTCTAGCAGATTCCCCCCGCCTTGAGAACCGCCCGCAGGGGGGCGGACCCGGTTTGACAACGGGCGCGATGTCCTCCATGCTGGCCGGGAAAAAGTCCCGAGGAACGATACATGGGTTACTGGTTCATCATCGTCATGACCGTCTCCACCCTGCTGGTCCTGTACCTGGGGTGGCGGCTGATCAATCCGCTGCACATCGGCATCAAGCGCAAGCTGACGCTCTGGTTTCTGCTGGCCCTGCTCCTGTTCGGGCACCGGCTGACCTGGATGCTGCACCGCACCGACCGGGTCCAGCTGGTGGCCTGCGACTCCATCGACTGGATCGGGTTCACCTTTCTCGGGTTCATTTCCATCCTGGTGGTCTTCATGCTGGCCCGCGACATCCCGAGCCTGTTCGGGCGCACGGTCTCCGGCGTGAAGCGGTTGTTCGTCCGGCGCAGCCGGCGGCCCTATTTCATGGGTCCGGACCGAGACCGGCGGCGCTTCCTGCTGAACGCCTCCAACGGGCTCTTCCTGGCCGCGGCCCTGCCCATGGCGGGCTTCGGGGTGTACAACGCCCGGCGCAGGCCCACGGTCATCAAAAACGACCTGCCCGTGCCCGGACTGCCGGACGGCCTGGACGGCCTGACCATCGCCCAGATCTCGGACACGCACATCGGTCCGACCATCCGGGGCGGATGGGCGCGCAAGGTGGTGGACGAGGTCAACGGGCTCGAGCCCGACATCATCGTGCATACCGGCGACCTGGTGGACGGGGCCGTGGACGGGCTCAAGGCGGACGTGGAGCCCTTCGGCGACCTGCGCGCCCCGCACGGGGTGTGGTTCTGCACCGGCAACCACGAGTATTATTCCGGGGTCTTCGAGTGGCTCGCCGAGACGAGGCGGCTGGGCATGCGCCCGCTGATCAACGAGCACGCGGTCATCGACACGGGCCGGGGCAGGCTGCTGCTGGGCGGGGTCACGGACCTGCGCATGGGCGGGTCCGTGCCGGGCCAGGCGTCCTCGCCGTCCAGGGCCATGGCGGGCGCTCCGCCGCACGACGTGTCCGTGCTCCTGGCTCACGAGCCCGATTCCGTGTACGGCGCGGCCGAGGCGGGCTTCGACATCCAGCTGTCCGGGCACACCCACGGCGGGCAGTACTTTCCGTACAACTACGTCATCCACCTCTTTCAGACCTTCGTGCGCGGTCTGTACGTGCACGAGGACACGCTGCTCTACGTGAACATGGGCACCGGCTACTGGGGCCCGCCCATGCGCATCGGCACCGCCCCGGAGATCACCCTGCACACCCTGCGACGGGCCTAGACGAATCAGGGGGAAGGCCCCCGCGGCCTTTGCGAAGCGGATAGGGTCGCGCCGAAGGCGCCTTAGTGGGATGCAAGGGTGCGAACCCTTGCCCACCGGAGGCGAAGTCACCCGTCCATCGCCGCGAAACGGCCTTCATGTCCTGATTTCTCTCACTCTCGACAAAAAAAGGGCCGACGCACGCAATGCGCGCGTCGGCCCGTTGCCGTTCGTGCCGTTCGATCAGGCCCGTTCGCGTCGGCGGTTGCGCGGCCGGTCGCCGTGCATGAGCCACGCGCCCGCCACCAGGATGAGCAGGGACAGGACCAGGAAGTGCAGGAACATGGTCTTCTGGATGGCCCCCCAGATGATGTACAGGGAACCGGCCCCGGCCAGGCAGGGGCAGGCGTAGCGGTTGAAGGGGCCGAGGTCGGTGAAGGTCTTCATGACCCAGACGTAGAGGGAGATGTAGATGACGTAGAGGAAGGCGATGGGCAGCTCGGAGATGTCCATGAAGTTGCCCCACCAGCCCGCGAAGTTGCCGTACCAGACCAGGAGCCAGAAGCAGGAGAGGACGTAGCCGATGACCGCCGATAGGGTGGTGCTGTTGGTCAGGGGATTGACCTTGCTGAACAGGTCCGGGCGCGGGCCCAGGCCGCGCGAGGCGATGGAGAACATGCCGCGCGCCGAGCCCATGATCAGGCCGTTCAGGGTGCCCAGGCAGGAGATGATCACGAAAACCGTGAGCAGGGTGCCACCCAGGCGGCCGAAGATGAGGGCGATGACCCGCACCGGGGCCGCGTCGCCCTCGGCCAGGACCTGCTCGTTGGTCAGCACGCCCGAGATGCCCAGGTAGTAGAGCATGTAGATGCAGACCACGGCGATGGTCCCGACCACCAGGGCGCGGGGCAGGGTGCGCCTGGCGTCCTTGAGCTCCGCGTTGATGACCGTGGCGATGATCCAGCCCTCGTAGGCGAAGGCCGTGGACAGGGTGGCCAGGGCCAGGCCGCCGCCTCCCTGGGACACGGTCCTGGCCGCGGTGGTGAAGTTTTCCATGGTCATGCCCGAGTGCATCCCGGTGATGGTCCCGACCACGGCCACCAGGGCCAGGGGGATGAGCTTGATGACGGTGGAGGCCACCTGCCACCGCCCGGCCAGGACCGGCGAGAAGTAGTTGAGCAGGAAGAAGGCCGTCAGGTAGCCCCAGGCCAGCGGCCACAGGGCGCCCTCCACGCCCATCAGTCCCTGGGTGTAGTTGGCCGAGACCCAGGCCAGCACGGCCACCAGGGTGGGATAGTAGATGAAGGTCATGAACCAGGCCACCATGTATCCGGCGTTTTTGCCGTAGGCCTGTTCGAAGTAGTCCACCACGCCGTTGATCTTCTGGATGCGGGTGGCGATCTTGGAGAAGACGTAGGCGGTGACGACCATGATCACGCCGCCGATGAGCCAGGCGGACAGGGCCGTGGGCAGGCTCCCGTTCGAGGCCTCGAGCACGTTGTCCGCCTTGAAGAATACGCCCGAGCCGATGACGATGCCCACGACCATGGCGGTCGCGGTCCAGAATCCGTACTTTTTTTGTAGGTTGTTCATGATGATATTGGGTCGCCCTGTAGGGCCGTATAGGGGGTTTGCGATAGCTGCCCGTCCTTCCCTTTGACCGCACCTCCTGCGGCGACGGGCCTTGGACCCATTACCGCCCCGGCCCGGTTACGTCCAGCCCTTTCCCGCATCCGTTCGGCTCGACCGCGCACGGCCGGGCACGGCGCGCGCATTGTCGCTTGACTCCCAGGTCAACATGACCTAAATCCAATTGGTCCAACCAATTTTGCGAGGCGTATCCATGGAAGCCAGACCAGTGAGCAGAAAGAGCATATCCGGCGAGATCGTCAGCCAGATCAGGGAGATGATCGATCACGGGCGGTTGCAGCCCGGCGACCGGCTGCCTGCCGAGCGCCGGCTGGCCGAGCAGTTCGGCGTGTCCCGCACCACGGTGCGCGAGGGCATCAAGATCCTGTCAGAGTCCGGGTTGCTGACCAGCCGCCAGGGCGCGGGGACCTTTGTCAGCCGTCCGGACGACGGGAACCGGGAGGGGGCGCTGATCGAGGCGGTCCTGGCCGGGAACTACGGCCTCCAGGACGTCTTCGAGGTGCGCAAGATGCTCGAGCCCGAGATCGCGGCCCTGGCCGCGCGCAACGGCTCTCCGGACGCCAAGACCCGGCTCGAGGCCATCATCATGGAGCAGGAACAGGCCATTGCGGACGGCGAGAGCGGGGCGGGCATCGACCACCGCTTTCACCAGGCCCTGGCCGAGGCCTCGGGCAACCCTGTGTTGCGCGAAATGGTCACGGCCCTGCATGAGGGGTTCTCGCGCAGTCGGGCCGAGGAGGTCCAGTCGCCCCGGCGGGCCAAGGCCTCCCTGGCCGCCCACCGGGCCATCGTGGAGGCCGTCAGGAACGGCCACGCCATGCAGGCCGAGCGGGCCATGCGGGAGCATCTCGACGAAGTGGAAAGAATCATCTTTGATAATCAAAGAGGAGTATACTCAAGGAGATAGCGATGAAGGAAATCAAAGAGAAAGCACGAGAACTGATGAAGGGATTCTGCCGAGTGTGCAAGGTCTGCGACGGCAAGGCCTGCGCGGGCGAGGTGCCCGGCATGGGCGGCCTGGGCACGGGCGCGTCCTTCAAGGCCAACGTCGAGGCCCTGGAGGGCTTCCGTCTGAACATGCGTCTGCTGCACGACGCGGCCGAGCCCGACACCTCCACCACCCTGCTCGGCATCGACCTGTCCATGCCGGTCATGGCCGCGCCCATCGGCGGCGTGTCCTTCAACATGGGCGGCGGCGTGTCCGAGGAGGACTACATCGACGCCGTGATCGGCGGCTCCAGAGCGGCCGGGGTCATCGGCTGCACCGGCGACGGCGTGCCGCCCTTCATCCACGAGGCCGGGTTCGCGGCCATCGAGAAGAACGCGGGCCGGGGCATCCCGTTCATCAAGCCGTGGGAAGGCGAGGAGCTGAACGAGAAGCTCGAGAAGGCGCGCAAGACCGGCTGCACCGTGTTCGGCATGGACGTGGACGCGGCCGGGCTGATCACCCTGCGCCAGATGGGCCGCCCCGTGGCGCCCAAGCCCGTGTCCGAGCTGAAGAAGATCATCGACCTGGTGCACGGCTGGGGCGCGAAGTTCATCCTCAAGGGGATCATGACCCCGGATGAGGCCGAACTGGCCGTCAAGGCGGGCGCGGACGCCATCGTGGTCTCCAACCACGGCGGGCGCGTGCTCGACCACACCCCCGGCACGGCCGAGGCCCTGCCCGACGTGGCCGAAAAGGTCCACGGCAAGATCACCATCCTGGTGGACGGCGGCATCCGCACCGGCGCGGACGTGCTCAAGATGCTGGCGCTCGGGGCCGACGGCGTGCTCATCGGCCGCCCGGTGTCCGTGGCCGCCGTGGGCGGCCTGCAGGAAGGGGTCGAGAAGTACTACGCGACCATCAAGGCCCAGCTCTCCGGAGCCATGGTCCTGACCGGCTGCAAGGACATCGCCTCCATCGACGCCAACGTCCTGTTCTAAAGGAGCCTCGCGTGATCACCACCTACATACTCTACGTCTGCCTTGGGGCGGTGGCCGGGGTCCTGGCCGGGCTGCTCGGCATCGGCGGGGGCCTGGTCATCGTGCCCATGCTCAACTTCGCCTTCGAGTGGCAGCACTTCCCGATGGAGCACATCCAGCACATCGCCCTGGGCACCTCCATGGCCACGATCATCTTCACCTCCATCTCCAGCATGCGCGCCCACCACAAGCGCGGGGCCATCAACTACACCGCCTTCTGGCGGCTGGCTCCGGGCATCATCATCGGCACCTACCTGGGGTCGTGGATCGCCTCCCTGCTGTCCACCACGTTCTTGAAGATCTTCTTCGGTCTGTTCCTGTATTACGTGGCCACCCAGATGCTCCTGAACATCAAGCCCAAGGCCGCCCACGAGCTGCCCGGCAAGGCCGGGACCTTTGCGGCGGGCAGCGGCATCGGCGTGTTCTCGGCCCTGGTCGGCATCGGCGGCGGCACCCTGACCGTGCCGTTCCTGTCCTGGTGCAACCTGACCATGCACGCGGCCATCGCCACGGCGGCGGCCGTGGGGCTGCCCATCGCCCTGGCGGGCACCACCGGGTACATCGTCAACGGCTGGTCCGTGCAGGGCATTCCCGGCCCGCACATCGGTTATGTGTACATTCCGGCCCTGCTCGGCATCATCGTGACCAGCACCCTGACCGCGCCCTTCGGGGCCAAGCTGGCCCACAGCCTGCCCGTGACCAAGCTCAAGAAGATCTTCGCGATCCTCCTCTTCCTCGTCGGCACCCGCATGCTGTATAAAGCATTCATGTAGAACGGCGGGCGGCTTGCGATAGCGGGCCGCCTGCACATTTTTCGTGGGCCTGTCTGACCGCAGCGTAGCCTAGCTACGTGAGGATCAGACAGGTCCACGAAAAATGCACATTCGACCCCCTCTCCCAAGCCTATTCCGGGCGCGGGGGAGAGAGCCGTTGTCGGGTGCTGCGCACCCGAATCACTCCAGGGTGGAAGAAGAGAGGACTGCGGGGCGGTCCTTTTTTTGTGGGTGAGATCGGGGTTAGAGGCCGTGTTCGTGCTGGTGGGCGTCGAGGACGTTGTCCACGTGGATGAGTTTTTCCTCGATTTTGCCGGGCTTGATGGTGTAGCGGGTCACGGTCCAGTCGAGCTGGTCGATGAACTCCACGTGGCCGTAGCCGTTTTCGGGCAACAGGTCGCGCACGGCCTCGATGAAGTCGTCGATGAGGATGTACTTGCCCTCGTGGTCAACGCGCAGGACGTCGCCGTCGTAGGCCACCTGCTCGAAGGGGCAGATGTCCTTGATCTTGTCGAACATCTCCTGGTTCACGCGGTGAAAATCGCCGTACACGCGGACATCTTCCATGGTCTTTCTCCCTCGGGGAACGGGCGGGGCTCAGGCGCCGAGGCCCAGGCGGTCGGCCAGGGCGCGGGCCTTTTGTTCGAGGTCGGTCCACAGGCGCGTCCGGTTCTCCCAGCCCAGGCGGGCCAGTTCCTCATCCGAGTACTTGGTGTTCAATTTCAGTTTGTTGCCCATGACCATGCCGATCTGGCGGGCGGTCTGGGACTTGGCCAGGGACGAGTGCTGCACGTGGCGCACGGCCAGGCCGCCCACGTACAGGGCCGGGGTGTTGTCCAGCCCCGCCCGCAGGTCGCGGTCCAGGTCGTCGAACTGGGACGGGGTGTAGCGCAGGTCGAAGCCGCCCGTGCGTTCGATGGAGGCCAGGCTCACCAGGTGGCAGCAGCCGGACACGGACAGACAGGGGCGGGTGTAGGTGAACAGCCCGGTGTCCGGGCCGCCCGCGCAGTTGTCGTAGAGCGGCACCCGGTTGGGCAGGGTGTCCGGGACCGGCTCGGACGGCGGCGCGGGGATCATGTTGTAGTCCGCCGATTGCAGGCCGAAGGGCGGCACGGCGGCGGTGATCCGGCAGCCCACGCTGCCGATGTCGTCGCGGCCCGCCACCGGGCCGAGCAGCCGCCGCAGCCAGTCGCCGGGCAGGACCACGTCGTCGTCCAGGAAGGCGGCCCATTTGGTCCCGCGCACCTCGGGCAGGGACAGGAGCCAGTTGCGCGCGGCGGGCGCGCCCACGTTGACCGGCAGGGTCTCCACGTGGAAGCGGTCCGCGCCGAACTGCCGGGCCGCCCTGGCCAGGACCCGGTCCGTGTGGTCCGTGGACCCGTTGTTCAGGGCGAAGACGCGGGCCGGGCCGATGTCGCTGGCGTGCAGGGAATCCAGGGTCGCGGCCAGGAGGTCCGCCTTGTTCCAGGAGTAGACCAGCACGGCCGCCTCGGCGCACGCCTCGGGCGCGGCCACGGGCGCGGGGAAAAAGATGTCGTGGAGCTTCAGAGTCAGGTTGACGTGCCACGGGACGGCCTGCCACAGCCCGGCCAAAGCCCCCTTGGCCTCGCCCTTGCGGCCCATGCGCAGCAGGGTCTCGCCGCCCGCATAGGCCCGCCACAGTCCCCAGGTGGCCGGGTCCAGCGCCTCGATGACCGGCAGGGCCTCCTCGGGCGGCAGGCAGTGGAAGGCCCGGTCCGCCTCAAACCGCGCCCGCAGGGGCAGGGTGGCCTCGGTCCACTTGACCATGTCCAGGGCGGCCATGGCGATCTCCGGTCTGCCCAGGAGCAGGAGGTCCCGCCAGACGTGCTCCAGCCAGCCCAGACCCTTGGCCGGGTCGCCGAGGACCACGGCCAGGAAGCGCAGGATCAGGCTGCGGTCGTCCTGGCGGGCCAGGGCGTACCAGGCGTCCGTGGCCTCGCCCTCCGCGGGCCGCTCAAGGTCGGCGGCCAGGACCATGAGCCGGGTCAGGGCGCGGTCCGCCTTGAGCCCGAGGTTGACGCCCCGGACCGCCCAGCGGGCCACGTCCGGGGCCAGCGGGTAGGTCTGCATGCCCCACAGGGCCATGCCCACGGCCACGTTGCGGCAGCCGGGGTTGTCCTCGCTCAGGATGAACAGCCCCTGGAGCAGCCTGGGCAGCGCCTCGGCCTGGCCCATGCCCAGGTGCCAGCCGGACAGGTGGCGCGGGAAGGCGGGCTCGATGGGCGCGCAGGGCGGCAGGGTGCGGGGGAAGGCGAAGTGGTTCATGATTCTTGCCGAGTTGCGGAAATTCCGGTTCCGGGCCGGTCAGCAGGCCGGCCCTTCGAGGTCGTCGAGGATGATGCGCGCGGCCCGGCCGGGCGCGCCGGGGTCGCCGACCATGGTGCGCAGGACCTTGAGGCCGTCCTTGACCTCGCCGTAGGCCGCCGGGTCGTCCAGCCAGGCCCCGGCCGTGCGGGCCAGGTTCTCGGCCGAGGCGTCCCGGCCGATGAACTCGGGATATATCTCGCGTCCCAGGATGAGGTTGGGCAGGGAGATGTACTTGACGTTGATGAGCAGTCTGCCGACCAGCTCGGACAGGGGCGAGACCTTGTAGGCCACCAGTACCGGGGTGCCGATGAGGGCGGTCTCCAGGGTCACGGTGCCCGAGGCGGCCATGATGAACCGGCAGGAGCGGAAGGTCTCGTAGCGCTCGTCCGGGGAGACGAAGGACACCGGGATGTCGGTGGGCCACAGGGAGCGCAGCAGCGCCTCGTCCATGCCCGGCGCGCGGACCAGCACGTATTCCAGGTCCGGATGGTCCACGGCCAGCCGCCGGGCCGCGTCCGCGAAGACCGGCAGCAGGGAGGTCACCTCCCTGGTTCGGCTGCCCGGCAGCAGCCCGATGCGGTTCCCGCGCACGGCCATGGCGTCCAGCCGGTCGAGCGGCAGCACGTCCATGAGCGGGTGGCCCACATAGGCCACGTCCATGCCGTATTTGGCGTAGAAATCCTTCTCGAAGGGCAGGATGCAGATGACCTTGCGGACGAATTCGCGCAGGAAGTTCGCCCGGCCCGAGCGCCAGGCCCATATCTGCGGGCTGATGTAGTAGTAGACCGGGATGCCGAGCTTCCTGGCCATGCGCGCGATGCGGAAATTGAACTCCGGGCAGTCCACCAGGACGATGGCCCTGGGCCGGAGGGCCGCCAGCTCCTTCTTGATGATTCCGAGCAGCTTGAGGATGCGCGGCAGGCCGCCGAGGATCTCGGTGATGCCCACCAGGGATATCTCGCGCATGGAGTGGCGCGGCACGAACCCCTCCCGCTCCATGGCCGGGCCGCCCATGCCGGTGAAGGACACGTCCGGGTCCATGGCCCGGAACGCCTTCATCAGCTCCGCGCCGTGCAGGTCGCCCGAGGCCTCGCCCACGCTGAACCAGATGGGGCCGGATGGATTGCCAGTGCTCATGCACAGTCAGTAGCCCATGTCCCGCCCGGCCGCAAGACGAACCGGTCCGCACCTCTCGCCGGGGTTGCCATGGCCGCCGTTGCCCTGTACTAGACACTCGCAACGTGAACTCCAGAACGAGGATACACACATGTTGAAAGTCGGAGTGGTCGGACTGGGCCGCATGGGCGGCATCCACCTGCGCAACTATACGGAAATGCCGGGCGTGGAAGTGGTCGGCGTGGTCGACGTGGACGCCAAGGCGCGCGAGGCCGTGGCCGCCCGGTTCGGCGTGCGGACCTTCGCCACCCTGGACGAGCTGCTCGCCTTCGAGCCGGACGCCGTGTCCGTCTGCGTGCCCACCTTCCTGCACCACGAGGCGGGCATGCGCCTGCTCGACCGGGGCGTGGCCGCGATCATCGAGAAGCCCCTGGCCGCCACGGCCGCCGAGGGCGAGGAACTGGTGGCCAAGTCCCGCGAAAAGGGCGTGCCCCTCATGGTCGGCCACGTGGAGCGCTTCAACCCGTCCATCGAGCGGGTCAAGTCCCTGCTCGGCGACGACGTCATCTCCGTGCATATCGAGCGCGTCAGCCCGTACCCGGTGCGCATCCAGGACGTGGGCGTCATCAAGGACCTCGGGTCCCACGACATCGACCTGATCCGCTACCTGACCGGCTCGGACATCAAGGCCGTGCACGCGGTGGCCTCGGCCTCCTTCGGCAAGCACGAGGACTCCGCCCTCATCGCCGCCGAGATGGAAAACGGCGTCCTGGCCCAGATCACCACCAACTGGGTGACCCCGTTCCGGAGCCGCAAGATCAGCGTGGCCTGCAAGTCCAAGTTCGTGGTCGCCGACCTCATCGCCCAGAGCGTCACGGAATACTCGCCCTTCTCCGAGACCGACAAGACCTACTCCGTGCGCGAATGGCCGGTCGTGGCCCGCGAACCCATCAAGGCCGAACTGACCGCCTTCCTCGACGCCCTGCGCAACAACACCCCGGTCCCCATCACCGGCGAAGACGGCCTCGAAGTCCTCAAAACCTTCGAACGCATCTTCGCGGGCCTGAACAAATAAATTCGCCTCCGGCGGCCGGGGGAAGGGGAAGGAAAACCCTTTGAAAAGGGCTTTCCTCCCTTCCCCGGACCCCCATCCCCTTCCTTTCCTAAATTTTGTATCGCCGTTTCGCGGGGCAATTCACAACAAAAAGGCCTCCGACCCACCCCTGGGTCAAAGGCATTCCTTCTTCATTCTTCTGGAGCGCTTCGGATGCGCAGCATCCGACAGTGGCTCTCTTACCGCGCTGGCACTAGGCTTTGATTCGCCCCGTCCTGGGGCTCACCCCTTCGGGGTGTTGCGGAAAGACCGCAACGTCCAAATCCGCTGTCCTGGGGATTTGTCGAGAGTGGGTCGGCTGTGCATTTTCTTCCGGCCGCGACAACCGCAGTGTGCATCAGTTCTTAGGCCGAGCTTGCTCGGTCTTAGAGATGACGACAGCAGCGATAGCCGGCTACGTGAGGATTGGCGCGGCCGGAAAAAATGTGCAGATGGCCCGCTATCGGAAGCCGCTCCCCGTCCTGCATCCACCCTCCGCCAGCGGAAGCCGGATTATGACTTGGCCACCTCACCCTCAACGGTGATGTAATCAATTATTTCGGTCAACCCGTTGATCTCCGCCGCAATGGCGAGGGCCGCCGTCTTCTGGCTGTAGTCTCGGGTCCGGCCGATGAGGATGGCGTGGCTGCGCACGACCTCCACGCGCAGGTCCGTGCCCTGGAGGCGTTTGGTCTCGCCGAACCGCTCGGCCAGCTCCCTGGTCAGCAGTTCGTCGCGGGCCGCGTCGCGGGCGGCCGCCCTGGCCGGGGGCGCGGGGTAGAACTTGCAGGTGATGGTCCGGATGCCCTGGACCGTGGCCGCCGTGCGGATGGCGTAGTCGGCCTGGGTGCGGCTGCGCACCTGGCCGATGAGATATGCCCTGGAGTCGATGACGTGGGCCGACAGATGCAGGTCGTTGAGCTCCAGCCGCTCGCGCAGGCGGCGCTCCAGCTGGGTGTCGTGGACGATGCCCAGAGCCCCGCCCTCCACGTTGTCTCGCGGCAGGTAGTCGTCGGCCATGACCACGGCGTCGTAGCCGGTCATGGCCCCGCCCGCCACCTGGACCGCGGGGTACAGCGCGCATCCGGCGAGGAGCGCGGAAAGGAGGACGGCCAGCGCCGCCAGGCACGCTTTTTCGGGCATCATTGACCCTGGAGTATAGTGAAAGGTCTAGATAATGTCTAACACTATCGCGACGGTCAGTCCCTCACGGTCAGCCCTTGATGGCCAGGATGTGGACCAGGCCCGCGATGGACTGCCGGTCCACCACGTGGAATTCAGGCAGCTTGTCCTCGATGTCCCGCCAGTGGCTCTCGCGCATGACCAGGACGACCTTGTCGTGCTTGGCCATTTCCTCCATGAGCTGCGCGTAGTTGTCGTACTCGGGGTAATCGTGGTCGGCGTACCAGGTGTAGATGCCGGAGTAGACCCTGGCCGAGAAGGGCGCGTAGCCGCGCTCGATGTAGTCCTTGAGGACCAGGGCCTGGCGCTTGGGGCTCATGGCGTCGTCCAGGGAGGGTGCGGCCAGCAGGCCCACGGGGTGGATCCACAGGATCATGGCCAGGGCGCAGGTCAGGAGCGCGGCGCGGAACCCTTCGGCGCGCACGGTCACGATGGCCCCGCCGCCGAGGACGAGCACGGCCGCGCAGATGCCCATGCCGTGCACGGGCACGGGCAGGGGGATGAGGTCGCCGACCAGGAGCAGGGCCGCGCCCACCACGATCCACAGGCCGCCCACCAGGGTCCACAGCCGCCGGGCGCGGACCTCGCTCATGGTCCGCAGGTCGTCGGCGATGAGGATGGCCAGCGGCGGGAACATGGGCAGGACGTAGATGAAGACCTTGCCGGACAGGCTCGAAAGGAAAATGAAGGTGGCGAGGAACATGATCCACAGGAAGGTCCTGGCACCGGCCTGGCGGCGTCCGCCCCACAGCTCGCCCCAGAAGGACAGGGACAGGAGGCGGCGCAGCGGGGCCGCGAACACGGCCAGGGTCCACGGCAGCCAGGCCAGGGGGAAGGCCGCGAAGTACCACCACCAGGATTCCTTGTGGTGGAAGGTGTGGGTGGCCCGCTCCAGGATCTGCTTGCCGAGCACGGTGTCGATCAGGAAGCGCGGACCCTCGGCCAGGATCACGCCCGCCACCCAGGCGGCGAGCATGGTCAGCATGACCAGCAGTCCGAGCCCGGTGCGCCGGGAGAAGAGCCGCTTGAGTTCGCCCTTGAAGGCCAGGAACAGGGCGACGTTCATCAGGGGAAAGAGGAAGCCGAGCGGCCCCTTGACCAGGGTGGCGGCCCCGGCCAGGGCGAATCCCCAGACCGGCCACCAGCCTTCGGTCCTGTCGGTGTAGGCCCGGTAGAAGGCGGCGTGGCTCAGGATGATCAGGCCCGCGAACATGAGGTCCATGCGCGAGTAGTGCAGCAGGGCCGCGACCATGAAGGTGGAGATCAGGATCAGGGAGGAGGCGAGCGAGGTGGTCCGGTCGAACTTGAGGGTCCGGGCCAGGGCGTAGGCCGCGAACAGGAAGAACAGGCCGGAGCAGGCCGCGCCCGCGAAGAACACGGCGGGCGGGTCGAGCGGCGTGAGCTTGTCGATGAGCCAGAGGAACCAGAAGTAGACCGGCGGCTTGTCCGGGTATGCCTGGCCGTTCAGGGCCAGGACCATCCACTTGCCGCCCTGGGCCAGGTTCCGGTAGGCGTCGGCGTAGCGGACCTCGTCCGAGAACCACAGGGCGCGGTTGTTCAGGGTGAACCAAGTCTGGGCCAGGACGGCCAGGGTCATGGTCAGCCAGGGATGGTTTTCGAGCCGGGTCCAGATGGTGCGGGCGACGCTCATGTCATGATCTCCTGAAAAGCGAGGAATCGGCGATGATCACGGCGGCGAAACCGCCCACGCTGCCGAGCAGCCAGCCGAAGAAGACGTCCGTGGGATGGTGCCAGCCGAGGTAGACCCGCGAGAAGCCCACCAGGGCCAGGAACAGGCCGAGAAGCAGGGGCACGGCCGCGCGCGCTGCGCGCAGGGCCAGGGGCAGGGTCCAGCCGGTGATCTCGGTGGTGTGGCCCGAGGGCAGGGCCTCCTGGGCGGCGCGGCCGGACAGCGGCTCGTACCAGCCGCCCTGGCCGGGCCGGGGTCTGCCGATGAGATATTTGGTGAAGTGCACGGCCAGTCCGGCCACCACCCCCTGGACCACCAGCAGGACGAGGACGAAGCGCAGCCGTTCGCGGTTGCCGGACCGCCAGGCGGTCAGGAGCATGCCCGCGTAGAAGACGTAGAACAGGGGGTTGCACCAATCCGTGACCAGGCGCAGGAAGGTCTTGAGCCCGGCGTGGGCCGCGCGGTGATCCTTGAAGAACGCGGCCACCTCCCGCTCGCTCCCGAACCCGAACCAGAGCAGGCCGAGGACGATGAGCAGGGGCGCGGAATAGAGCGCCCAGTGTTTCAGGGAAGTGCAGCGCATGCGGGTTTATAAGCCATCGGGAGGAGCCAGGCAAGCCGGGCGCGGCGCGCCTAGGACTCGCCGTCCCCGTTGGAGGGGTAGGGCTCGTGGGTGTACCGGGCCCAGACCTCGGGGCTCGCCTTGAGTTCCTTGAGGATGTCGGTCAGGGACTTGCCTTCCTGTTTCCAGTACTTGTCGGCGTTGTCCGAGCACTCGAAGGGGATGACCAGGGTGCCGTCCTCGGTCAGAAAGGGTTTCTTCTCGTCCATGGCGGGGCACTATTTCACGGAACCGCCGCAAAGACAAGCACCCCGTGATTTTTAACGGATCGTCCGTGTTTGCGGGAGGTTGGCGTGTTGTGTGCGGAATCAGGCCACGGCCTGCTCGTCCTCGGCAAGGCAGACCTTGCGGTCGATTTCGCGGACCTTGCGCAGGACGTTTTTGGCGATGCGCTTGAACTCGCCCAGGTCCCCGGCCTCGAAGGCGGACTTGGCCCTGGTCAGCCCGGCCAGGTCCACGATCTCGTTGAACAGGTACGGGCCGTAGAGCGGGTCCTGCTTGACGAACAGCTCCACTCGGGTCAGGGCTGCGTGGATTTCCTTCTGGTTGGCCTTGAGATTTTTGAACAGCTTGGCGAGGTGCTTTTCCATGTTGCGCAGGGAGGTGGTCCAGCGGGGCGAGCGCGGCTCCATGCGCAGGGGCGGGGTGCCCCGGCGGCAGGCCGCCAGATCGCGCAGGAAGCCTTCCACCGCGCCGGGGGCCGAGGCCAGGATGCCCTTGTCGTAGGCCGTATCCACGTCCACCACGGTGGCGCCCTCGATGACAGCGCCGCCGCCGTAGAGGTTGAAGACGGGAAATTCGGACCGCTTGAGGTCCTCCTCCAGCTCGCGCTTGGCGGTCATGTATTGCAGGGTGGTCAGGATTTCCTCGCCGTCCAGGTTGCGCGTGGTCTGGTGCCAGGACCGGCGGTGCAGGTCGGTGGTGTGGTTGTGGTGGCCGCCCGAGTGGGACCGGCCGTTGATCCAGGCGTAGTCCTGCCCGGCCAGGAGCAGGTGGGAGACCCCGCAGTAGCGCAGGAATCGCGACAGGGTCACCGAGACGTTGCCGCCCGCGTCGAGCACCAGGTCCCGTTCCTTGAGCACGTAGGTGCCCACGCCGCCCACGGTCCACAGGGGCAGGGTCGGGCCGGGGTAGCGCTTGAGGACCATGGGGTCGATCTTGGTGGAGTAGACGAGAGGCACGTCCTGAACGAAGTCCGGGTCCAGCCGCTCGAAGACCTTGAGCATGGTCGCGTCGTAGTCGATGGCCGCGCACAGGTGGGGCTTGATGCCCAGGTTCTGCAGGGAGGGCACGGTCTGGAGGGCGCAGGTGTAGAGCACGTGGCCCGTCTTGGCCTTGAGCAGCGGGGCCATGGTCTCGAGCGACGGGCCCGCGCCGAGGATGACCGCGCCCACGCCCGCACCCTTGCCCTCCATGGACTTGAGGCTGCCGTCGCGCATGGCCTTGGCGAAGTTGTCGATCTCGTTCTTGACCATGACGTCCTGGCGGTGGCGCAGGGTGGACAGCTCCAGGGAGAAGTTTTCGAGCTTGTGGCGCAGCCAGGTGGACCAGCGGGCGTATTCCGGGCCGAGCTGGCGGCTGGGGATGTCGCTCTTGAGGTGAATCTGGCCGTAGATGAACTGGAGGTCCAGGTTGCGGACCACCTCGGACAGGAAGCGCTCGTCCGGGACCATCAGGTGGAATTTCTTTCTCTCGAAGAACGGGCGGTAGTCGGTCTGGCCCAGGCAGGCCAGGAGCATCTCGGAGCGCGGCTCCAGGAGCATGACCTTGTGCGTGTCCGGGGTGTGGGTCAGGACGTGGTTGACCCCGTAGCCGAGGTTGCAGCCGACGATGAATGTGGCCGAGGTGACCGCCTTTTCCGGGTGGACCCAGTTGGCGTAGAGCCCCTGGGGCGGCAGGGAGGCGAACATTCCCTTGCCGTTGTCCATCTCCCAGTCGAGGAGCCCGGCCTCGTTGGGGAAGAGCCGCGTCTTGAGCTTGTCCTCGTTGAACGGGCGGGAGGAGAGCCACTGGAAGATGGGATTCCCGGTGCGTTGCAGGTATTCGATGTTGTCCTTTAGGAACGGATACGGATTCATGGCGCGGCCTCGCATGCTCAAAAAATGGACGGTTCCGCCGGGAAAATGCACTTTGCATGCCAGTTGCGCCGGGGCTGTTTTTGCCCTAGGGTGCGGGCATTGATCCAGAACCCAAGCCGCATGATTTCAGGGCGCTACGATGAACAAGAACCTGCTTGAGCTGATCGGCAATACGCCGCTGGTGGAGATTCGCCACCTCAACCCCAATCCCAACGTCAGGATTTTGGCCAAGATCGAGAGCCAGAACCCCGGCGGGTCCATCAAGGACCGCGTGGCCGCCGCCATGATTGAGGCCGCCGAGCGATCGGGCGAGCTGACCAGGGACAAGATCATCATCGAGGCCACCTCGGGCAACACCGGGGTCGGGCTGGCCATGGTCGCGGCCATCAAGGGGTACCGCATCAAGCTGCTCATGCCCGAGACGGCGAGCGAGGAGCGCAAGATGATCATGGCCGCCTACGGGGCGGAGCTGGAGCTGACGCCGGGCCACCTGGCCACGGACGGGGCCATCGAGCAGGCCTACCGCTACGCCCGCGAGGAGCCGGACAAGTACGTGCTCATGGACCAGTACAACAACCCGGCCTCCATCCAGGCGCACTACATGGGCACCGGGCTGGAAATCTGGGACCAGACCGGCGGCGCGGTGACGCACTGCGTCATGACGCTCGGCACCTCGGGCACGGCCATGGGCATCGCGAAACGGCTGCACGAGATGGGCAAGGTCTACGTGGCCGCGGTGGAGCCCTACGCGGGTCACAAGATTCAGGGCCTCAAGAACATGCTCGAATCCTACCCGCCGGGCATCTACGACAAGACCGCCCTGGACGAGGTCCTGCACGTGGAGGACGAGGACGCCTTCGAGAACTGCCGCAGGCTGGCGCGCGAGGAGGGCATCTTCGCGGGCATGAGCTCGGGCGCGGCGCTGGGCGGAGCGTTGCAGATGGCCGAGCGGCTGGACAAGGGGCTGATCGTAGTCATCTTCCCGGACTCGGGCGAGCGCTACCTGTCCACCCACCTCTACCGGCGGCAGTCGGGCAGCGGGGTGACGATTTTCGACATGGCCACGGGCGCGGACAAGATGCTCAACACCGGCGCGGGCCTTTGCGCGTACACCATGGGCCCGAGCCTGGACAACCCGGACGGCCTGGACTCCTGGCGGCGGCTGGTGCTGCTCGACGTGTTCCTCCGCCACCTGGCCGGGCGCGGGGTCAAGGCCTCGGGCGTGGCCGGGCTGACCGACATGGACGACCGCACCCTGGCGGCCGCCCGCGAGGCGGACACGGACCGGGCCTCCCTGGCCGAGTCGCGGCGCGAAGACATCCTGGCGCGCGGCCGGGCTATGGGGTTGTCCGATGAACTGAAATTTCCCCTGTCCTCGGCCAGCAACGAGACCGCGCTTTCCCTGTGCCGCAAGCTCCTGGGCAAGGGGCTGGCCTACGAGAAGCTGCGCAGCGTCTACTTCGACGTGTTCCGCGACAAGCGGTACGGCGAGATCGGCACCGTGGACATGGACAAGGTCTCGGGCGGCCGCACCGTGGACCTGGACGCCTACGTCAAGGACAACCCGCTGGATTTCACCTTGCTCAAGCGCGCCTCGCTCATGGACCTGAAGCGCGGCGAGGTCCTGGAGACCCAGTGGGGCAACGTGCGGCCGAGCTGGTTTTTGCAGCACGCGGCCATGGCGCTCGACGAGCTGCCGCGCACGGACGTGATGATCGGTTCGGACAAGCACCGCTTCCCGCACCTGGAGAACCTGCGGGCCATCTGGTCCACGGCCGGGCGCGAGGTCCAGGCGTGGACCGCCTGCCAGCAGACCTCGGACGCCGAGGGCGAGACCCTGGCCACGGTGGCCGAAACCCTCGGCGGGTTCCGCGCGGCCCGGCTGTGGCTCCTGTCCGCCGCCCCGCGCAAGCCGCTCTGCGCCTCGGCCGACAACCTGGCCATGTGGGCGCGCAACTGGCGGCGCATCCAGGAGGGCGCGGTGGCCCTGACCCTGGCGCTCGACGCGCGCGGCGACACGGTCTCGACCGACGTGGAGCAGGCGGTCTTCGACCTCAAGGCGGCCTTCCGCACGGCCATGGACGACGGCCTCAAGCTGCACCATTTCTGGCCCGCCCTGTTCCGGTTCATCAAGCAGGTCAACCAGTGGGCCGGGGACGACCGGCTGACCGGCGCGGCCGCCCGGGCCTGCCTGGACGAACTCAAGGCCATGGACGCCATCCTGGCCATCCTCGACCCCGCCCAGATGCCCGTGCCCCTGTCCGACCTGCCCGTCCCGGTCCAGGGCTTGGTGGCCGACCGCCAGAAGGCGCGCGAGGCAAAGGACTTCGCCCTGTCCGACGAACTGCGCGACAAGATCGCCGCCGCCGGATTCCGGGTGGAAGACACAGGCGGCGCGCCGAGAGTCTTCAACACCTAGAAATCCTGCACGATACGAGAATAAAAAGGGCCGCCCCCAGGGTGGCCCTTTTTGCATTTTGCCGGTACGGTGGCGGTAGAAATACGGAGGTCTTCATCCCATGGCAGTGAACACGGACAGCATCCAGTCGGCAATGCCCCTCCTGAAGCAGAAGGGCGTCTCGGAAGACTACATCCTGGCCTACATCGTGGCCCTCGAATCCGCCGGAGCCGGCAACGAAAACCCCTCCAGCGTCTTCAACACCATGCTCCGGGCATTGGCGGAGGCCAAGCCGTCCTCGTGAGTCCCGTGGAGTAGACGGCTAATGGTCGGGATTCCTAGGCTGCTCGAACTCAACTCGATTTGATTTTGTGTCTTCCGTCGGGCCAACAATACAGAAGTATTTTGTCGGAAGAGCTGCAGTGGGGAAAAGGGAATGCGATTACCAGCTGCATAATGGAGACTCTTAATGCAGTTAGCTTCTTCTCTTATTTATTTCGGATATCCGCGTTAAATTTTTTAACTATAGCAGCAGCCATTTTCCGTAGTTCTTTGGCGTGACATTTTTTGTACTTCAGACCGGAACCGCAAGGACAAGAACAGCCTGGCCCATTACCAATCTCAATAAGTTCTTCAAGGCTTTCTTTCCACTCATATATCCATTCTAGAATATCTGCATCTATATCTTCGAATGTTCTGACACGTTGGAATGAATTTTCTCCATAATTAGTAAAATGATACAACGCATTGTTAATTAAGATATAATCATCGATTAGTCTGTTGTTGGATAAATTTTTCCTGATGTTATTAACTTGTTTATCGTTGTATCCATTATTTTTATCATGAAGGAATAAAATTTTATTCTCTCCACTGCGATTAGGTGTGATATCTATCCAATCACCTTGCTCAGATTCCCATATAGAGTGAAATTCAGCTTCAATAAAAAGATTCGGTATCATCCATATTTTCCAACCATAAAGGATATTCCCGCCATCTTGTTCAATTTTTTTTTGAACATTGGGAAAGCATTCATCAAGCAAAGAATATTTTTCTTTTTGTATAGATAAATATACTAGTGGTCCAGTTGATATTTCGGAGCAAAAGTCTTTGACTTCTTCCGTTATATTCGGAGGTACGATTTCCATGATTTATTTCTTCACTGACGACTAATATTGATTCTGTGGATTTCTTACCGCAACCAATACAACACCCACAAGATTACCGGCATGCCGATGTCCGCGAAGAACACGGGCCCGGCGTTGCCGGGTTTTTTGTTGCCGCCTACGCGGAGGTCGCGGGCGTGGACGGTGAAGGCGCCGACCAGGAAGCAGGTGGCGAAGAGGATGGTGGCCAGCCAGAAGCCGTCGCGCAGGGGGGAGTGGCGGAGGAAAAAGGCGAGGACGCCGCAGACGCCCAGGGCGAGGTTGGTGAAGGCGATTTCCTTCTGGAAGGGGCTGCCCGGCCGCCAGCCGATGTAGGCGGCGACCTCGTCGGATTTGTAGTAGTGGCCGAGGAAGGCCCAGAGCGCGCCCAGGCCGACCTGGACCCCGAGGAGCCAGGCCAGGAGGGTGGCGAAAAAGGGCGCGCCGGTGAAGAGCATGTTGAGGAGGGCCAGGACGACGGCGGCAGCGGCCAGGTAGAAGACGAACATGTTTCGCTCCCTTGGTTCGGGTGACGGTCGGGTGGAGACCTTACGGCACGCTATATCGAAAAGCCCGAGCCGTCAAAACCCCGAACATCCTTCCTCGGCTACCCCCTTTGCGCCGCAAGCCCCTGTCCGCCGTAGGCGACAAATCCGCAGGACAGCGGATTTGGACCGCGCCTGACAAGGCGCGACCCCGAAGGGGTGAGCCCCAGGACGGGGCGAATCAAGTCACCCGTCCATCGCCGCGCAGCGGCTTCAACATCTGATTTCATCAACAATGCGATTGCCCACACAAAAAGGGAGCCGTCCCCCTCCCGGAACGGCTCCCTTGTACGGTGCGGCATGGTGCGTCGCTCAGTCAAAGAGATACAGGAATTTCGCGTAGCCTTCGGCGGCCATTTCATCCTTTGGGATGAAGCGCAGGGCGGCGGAGTTCAGGCAGTAGCGCAGGCCGGTGGGCGCGGGGCCGTCGTTGAACACGTGGCCCAGGTGCGAGTCGCCTCCTTTGCTCCGCACTTCGGTGCGCGCGGCGAAGAGGGAGCGGTCCTCCCTTTCAACCAGGTTTTCCGGGACCAGGGGGCGGGTGAAGCTCGGCCAGCCCGAGCCGGAATCGAACTTGTCCGTGCTGGCGAAGAGCGGTTCGCCGCTGACCACGTCCACGTAGATGCCGTCCGCGTGGTTGTCCCAGTAGCGGTTGTTGAAGGGCGGTTCCGTGCCTTCGCGCTGGGTCACGTCGTACTGGAGCGGGGTGAGCGTGCGCTTGAGGACGTCCGGGGCGGGCTTGAGGAAGGGCTCGGGGGCCGGGGGTTCGGTTTGGGCGCGGGCCGTCTTGACCACAGCCTCGGCCTCTTCGCCCCAGTGCTCGGCCGTGAACCGGTCGCGGCCCGAGAAGTGGCGGTAGGTCTTGTAGCGCACGGGATTGAACCGGCAGTAGTTCTGGTGGTAGCCCTCGGCCGGGTAGAAGGTGGTGAATTCGACGACGGCGGTGACCACCGGGCCATCGAACCGGCCGGATTCGTCCAGGGCCTTTTTCGAGGCTTCGGCCACGGCGCGTTGGGCCTTGTCGTGGTAGAAGATGGCCGAGGTGTACTGGAACCCCCGGTCTCCGAAGGAGCCGCCGCCGTCCGTGGGGTCGAAGTGGCGCCAGTAGTGGTCGAGAATCTGGGCGTAGCCGATGCGCGCAGGGTCGAAGGTCACCTGGACCGCCTCGCGGTGGCCCGTGGTCCCGCTTGAGACCTGTTCGTAGGTGGGATCGGGTTCGCTGCCGCCCGCATAGCCCGAGACGACCTTGATCACGCCGGGCAGCTTCTGCATGTCCGCCTCCACGCACCAGAAACAACCGCCCGCCAGGGTGGCCGTCTCGAAGTGGGTATTGCCGTTGTCAGCCATGGCCTGTTCCTCCGATGTCGAAAACAGGGTCGATCCGATTCCTGCGGCCAGGAGCACGGCTCCGGCCAGGACGATGAGCGCGGGTTTGCGGAACATGGGATCGCCTCCGTTTTCGCTAATAGTAGCTGTTATCGGAAGATATATAGACATGAACCGGACCAAGTCAATGGTCTGAGCGGGCGGCGGCAGGGGATGCGGCGGTGGTGGTTGGGGGGGGCGACAAGGGGGCGATGGAGGGTGCGACCTGGCGGTGAAGGGGCTTCGGGGACGGTGAGGCGGGTCTGATGGTGTGAGGGCGGGGGCGGTGTGGGGGAAGTGACGGGGGGAAGGTGGTGCGGGCTTGTGAGGGGCTGCGCGGGAGCCCGTGAAGGGCGCGCGGGGGCGTGCTGGGGGGTGCGCGTAGTTCGGGCGGGGCGCGGGAAAAACGGCCATTCGGTATTTTTTGCCGGAAAAGGGTGGATTTTTGATTTGTTTTGGGGCAAGTGGCATTGCTTCGCGGCCCCGTGATGTGCATAGTACCCGTGTCGGGCCGTAGGCCGCGACCGAATTTCGCATTCAATCACAGCAAGGAGAGACCATGCCCAACCAGAATTACGTTCTTTTCAGCGGCGGCGCCCAGGGTGCCGAGAATCAGTTCGGCAAGCTCGCCGAGTACCACGGCCTGTCCGAGGTGAACTTCACCTTCGAAGGCCACCGCATCGAGCGCACCCGCGGCGTGCGGGTCCTGACCGACGAGGAACTGACCCAGAAGGACGTCAGCCTGACCTACGTGTCCAGGCTCCTGAACCGCAAGTTCACCAACGCGGAAAAGATGCGCAAGGTCCTGCAGACCATCATGTGGCAGGTGGACGCCAGCCAGCAGATCTTCGTGGTCGGCACCATCCTGGACGACGGCACGGTCAAGGGCGGCACCGGCTGGGGTGCGGAGTTCGCCAAGATCTGCAACAAGGAGCTGTTCGTCTTCGACCAGGCCAAGGATGCATGGTCCACCTGGGAGCACGGCGCGTGGGTCGCGGTGGACGCCCCCAAGATCACCGCCGGCCACTTCACCGGCACCGGCACCCGCTTCCTTGAGGAAAACGGCAAGAAGGCGCTGGAGGATTTGTTCTCCCGTTCCTTCAAATAGCGTTTTCGCACGACGGATATAAAAGGCGGCCCGGATCACATCCGGGCCGCCTTTTTTCGTTGCATGTTGTCAAAGTAAATTGCATATAAAGAAAATGAGTATAGATAGTATTGACAGAAACAGGTTGCGTGATCTTTATCACGAGTTCGATCAATTTTTGGCTTCTATTCATGGTCTTTATTTAGATGCGTGCATAGGGTTTCGTCTAATAAATGTGAACCTTGATGAGAAACAGTCAGAATTAATAAAACTGATGGGAGGAAAAAGTTCTGGACTTCTAAGCTTACTCAATTTTTCTCATGAGAAATTCTATGGGGGAGAGTTTGCAGCATCTGGACTACATAGACCAAAAGTAGCAGATATTCGTGAGAGGACTGAAGAGAATGGTCGCAATGCAAATCTTGTAGGTGGAATGTGTGTGATTTCTTTATATGAGCATTGGGATGCGTATTTGCAAAATGAAATTGCAATAGCGATTGGTCTGTCGAACAAGGATGATTTGAAGCATGATTTTTGGGGTGATATGCGAGATTTGAGGAATTATATAGTCCATCACGGAAGAAGAAATAGGAAAAAATTGAAAAAAATGAAGCTATTGACTATGTGGCGTGATGATGGCGTTGTGGAGATCAATAATGAAGTAATAGCAATCATATTTAGACATTGCTTTCGGTTTAGAAATGAAATTCATACAATAAGTTTACCGCCACGACCAACTTTGCGTATCCCTTATTCCTGGAAGTAGTTAACAGGATATGAAAAGGCGGCCCGGATCACATCCGGGCCGCCTTTTTTCGTATCGTTTCCAGCCGAAGCTAGACTTCGAGCTTCTTCTTGGGCTTTTTCTTGGTCTGCGAGTACTTCTTCACGTCGATGTTGTACTTCTTCACCTTGTAGTTGACGATCCGGTAGGACACGCGCAGGTCGCGGGCCGATTGCAGCATGTTGCCGCCGGTCTTCTTGAGCGAGTCGATGAGCAGCTCCTGCTCGAACTTGGCCACGGCCTCGCCGAAGGAGAGGTTGGTGCCCGTGGCCGAACTCTCGGCCGACTGCAGGGTCGGCGGCAGATGGTAGGTGCGGATGACCTGCTCCTCGCAGAGCAGGACCGCGCGCTCCATGCAGTTCTTCAGCTCGCGCACGTTTCCTGGCCAGTGGTACATGACCAGCAGCTCGATGGCGGGCGTGGAGATGCGCTTGACCTCCTTGCCGTATTCGTCGGTGAATTCGGCCAGGAAGTGTTCCGCGAGAGGCAGGATGTCCTCTCGCCGCTCCTTGAGGGGCGGTATGAAGATGGGGAAGACGTTGATGCGGTAGTACAGGTCCTCGCGGAACAGCCCCTTTTCCAGCAGCTCCTCGAGCGGCTGGTGGGTGGCGCAGATGAGGCGCACGTCCACGGTGATGGTCTGTTCGGAACCGACCCGCTGGATCTCTTTTTCCTGGATGGCCCGCAGCACCTTGGCCTGGGCGTCCATGGACAGCTCGCCGATCTCGTCCAGGAACAGGGTGCCCTGGTCCGCCACCTCGAACAGGCCGCGCTTGGTCTGGAAGGCACCGGTGAAGGCGCCCTTCTGGTGGCCGAACAGCTCGGACTCGATGAGTTCGCTGGGCAGGGCCGCGCAGTTCAGCTTGATGAGCGGCTTGTCCGCCCGTGGGCTGGCCTGGTGGATGGCCTCGGCCAGGAGCTCCTTGCCGGTGCCGGACTCGCCGCGCAGCAACGCCGTGGCCCGGCTCGGGGCCACCTGGGTGGACTGGCGCAGGACCAGGCGCATGGCCTTGGAGGCGGCCACGAAGTCCTTGGGCGGGGTGGTGTCGGCTCCCCCGGCCATGAGGCCCTGGGAGAGCAGGTGGTTCTGGGTGGCCATCTCCTCCTGGAGCTGGGCCACGTGCCCGGCGATGATGCCCGCCACCACCTCGAGGAAGTCGCGGTGGGCGGCCATGTCGTCGGCAGGGATGAGCGGCACGTCCACGGACAGGGCCCCGATGACCTCGGACTCGTCCGAGCGCAGGTTGATGACCGGGACGCAGATGAAGCCGAGCTTGCGGAGCTCCTCCGGGCTGCGGCCGAAGGCCTTGTTCAGGAACTCGGGATCGTCTGACATGCGCGGCACGCTGATGGACTGGCCCGAGTCGAAGACCCGCCCGATGATGCCCCGGCCCGGCGAGTAGGTCACGTCGTCGGACTGGGCCGGGCTGTACGTCAGCGAGAGCTTCAGGTTCTCGGTCTTGGGGTCCATGATGACCATGAACGCCCGGACGTATTCCATATCCAGGGCCAGGGTCTTCAGGAGCGCGTTGAGCGATTCCTCGAGGGTCGTTTCCTTCCTCAAGGTCTCCTGAATGGTCCTCAGCGTGTGCAGGTAGCTGAGATCCCCGGAGTGGTCCTGTGTGTTGGTTGCCATTGTACTTTCTCTAGGAGTTCAGGGCCTTGACGCCGAGCTCCAGGGCTTTGAGGTTCACGGCCTGAATCTTGGCGGGCATGTTCGCCTTGATGGCGGCCTCCAGGGCCTCGGGGCCGAAGGGCAGTTCGCCCGCCGCGCACAGGGCGCCGAGCATGGCCACGTTGCCTGCCTGCACCGCGCCCGCCTCCAGGCCGATGGACTGGTTGGCCATGAAGTACGCCTTGCTCGTGCAGGTGGACACGGCCTTCTTGATGTCGTCGATGGTCGGGCAGTCCTGTTTGCCCATGGCCACGGACAGGGGCGGCATGTACTCGGTGGACGAGACCACCAGGCCGCCCTGGCGCAGGTAGGGCAGGGCGCGCATGGTCTCCATGGGCTCGAACCCGAGGAGGATGTCGGCCTCGCCGAGACCGATCTTGGGCGACTTGCAGCCGATGAGCACGGTGGACTCGACCACGCCGCCGCGCTGGGCCATGCCGTGGATTTCGCCGGAGGTCACGGTCAGGCCCTGGCTGAGGACGGTCTTGGCCAGCAGGGTGGTGGCGGTCAGGGTGCCCTGGCCGCCCACGCCGGTCATGAATATGCGGATTTTCTTGGTATCGGCCATGGTTAGCCTCTCTTCTTGGCTTTGATGTGTCCGCAGACCTGGAGGCAGAGCATGCAGCCGTTGCACAGGATCGGATTGACGGCGGCCTTGCCGCCTTCCTTGTACATGGCCGGGCAGGCCAACTTGTCCAGGCAGTCGAACCGGCCGGTGCAGGACTCGGCCACATAGGCCACCTGCGGGGCGACCTTCTTGTAGACCCGGCGGGTGTAGAGCGGGCAGGGCTCCTTGGCGATGAGCACGCGCACGCCGGTCATGTCCTTCAGCTCTTCCATGGCGGCCATGGTCTTCTTCTGGTTGAACGGGTTGACCGTGCGCACCTCGGTGACGCCCAGGCCGCGCACGGCGGTCTCGATGTCCAGGGGATGGTCGTTGTCGCCGATGACCGTCTTGTCCACGCCCGGGTTGGGCTGGTGGCCGGTCATGGCCGTGGTCCGGTTGTCCAGGACGATGATGAGGATGTCATGGCTGTTGAAGACCGCGTTGGCCACGCCGGTCAGGCCGGAATGGAAGAAGGTCGAGTCGCCGATGAAGCCGACCACGGTCCGGCCGGTGGCCTTGGCCATGCCGCTGCCCGCCGAGATGGACGAGCCCATGCACAGCAGGAAGTCGGCGGTCTGCAGGGGGGGCAGCAGGCCGAGAGTGTAGCAGCCGATGTCCGAGGAGTAGATGGCGTCGTCGCCGAAGACCTTGCGCGCGGCGAAATAGGTGCCGCGGTGCGGGCAGCCCGCGCAGAGGTTCGGCGGACGGCCCGGCAGGTCGGGCAGGGAACATTCGCAGGTGGGCACCGGCCCCTGGCCGAGGCCCTCGCGGATGACGTTCTCGACCATGGTCACGGTGAACTCGTCGTTGCGCGGGAGCACGTCCTTGCCCTTGATCTCGATGTCGAGCTTGTGCTTCTGGGCCAGGACGCGGAGGTCGTTCTCCAGGACCGGTTCCAGCTCCTCGACCACCAGGACCGTGTCCACGGACTTGAGGAAGTCGAGGCACTTGTTCTCGGGCAGGGGGTGGGAGAAGCCCAGCTCCAGGATGGTGACCTGGTCGGCCAACCCCGCGTTGTCCAGGGCGTCGGCCACGTAGGCGCGGGAGATGCCCGAGCAGGCGATGCCGTATTTGCCGCTGCCGGAAACGGTGTTGTACGGGGAGTTCTCGGACTCCTCCTGCAGGGCGGCCATGCGCTCCATGAGGCGGACGTGCATGGGCCGGGAAAATGCCGGGATGGGCACGTTGTGGGACGGATTGCGGGTGAAGCCGGCGGGCTTGCCCGGGTCCGGGGCCGGACCGAAGGTGACCGCGCCGCGCAGGTGGTTCACGCGGGTGGTGGTGCGCAGGAGCAGAGGCGCACTGTGCTTTTTCGAAAGGAGCAGGCCGTCGCGGGCCATGTCCTTGGCCTCCTGGGCCGAGGCGGGCTCGAAGACCGGCATGCCGCCGAGGCGGGCGTAGATGCGGTTGTCCTGCTCGTTCTGGCTGGAATGGCAACCGGGGTCGTCGGCGGACAGGAGCATCAGCCCGCCGGGAGCGCCCACGTAGCACAGGGTCATGAGCGGATCGGCGGCCACGTTCACGCCCACGTGCTTCATGGTGCACATGGCCATGGCGCCGCCCAGGGTCGCGCCTCCGGCCACCTCGAGGGCGACCTTTTCATTGACCGAGTATTCGAAGTAGTACTTGCCTTCGGGCGAGATGCGGTAGAGCGTGTCGGGCACCTCGCTGGACGGGGTGCCGGGGTAGCAGGTTACCACCTGGATGCCCGCCTCCACGGCGCCGCGCACGATGGCTTCGTTGCCGAGGAGCAGCTGGGTGACGCCGGGGGTGTCACCCAAGAGCGGATTTGCCATGTTGCCTCTCCTGCGGCCGGGCGTGAACGTCCGGCCTTTCTATTTGATGATTCGGTTAGTTCATTTCCAACTGGGAGATCTTGTACTCGATGTAGGCCTTGTCGCCGACGTTCTCGCCGTCCAGCTTCTTGTAGGCGGCCAGGGCCTCGGCCTTGTCGCCCGCGGCCTCGGCGGCCAGGGCGAGCTGCCGGTAGACCGGCACGGTGTAGGCGGCGGAGGCCAGCCCGGCCAGCTCCTTCATCTCCTTGAGGGCCTCGGCGCCATTGCCTGCCAGGGCCATGGCCTTGGCGCGGCCCAGGCGGGCGACGAACTGCATCTCGCCCTCGGTCAGGCCGACCAGGTCTTCCCAGTAGGCCTGGGCCTTGGCGTAGTCGCCCAGGGACATGGCCGTCTGGGCGGCCTCGAGGATGACGGCGGGCTTGACCGAGGCTGTCACGTCCTGGCGCAGGGCCTCGAGCTTGGCCAGCCGGTCCGCGCCCACGGTGGTGACCATGATGTCGCCAAGGGCGGCCTGGGCGTTGGCCTCGGCCCGGGCGGCCCAGGCCTTGTAGCCCGCGTAGGCCACGGTCACGGCCAGGATGGCGCAGACCGCGAGGATCAGCTGCTTGCGGTACTTGAAGGCGGCTTCGAGGATGGGGTGCAGGGATTGGGGCGTGCGCGACTCGATGTCGGCCAGCACGTCGGGTTGAACGGGATTGGTTGCAGCCATGGGATTTTCATGCCTCCATGAGGGTGATTTTCGTGGGTGACGGGCCGGGAAGCAAGGCCCGGCAACGCAGAGGGCTTGATAAGCAAAATTGTAAAAAAGGTCAAAGGCTATTTTGGCGCGAAAAGG